>JBBQVH010000037.1:0-58469 GCA_038211695.1 Blastocatellia bacterium
TGAATTGTGATGGTCAATTCGTTTGTCACGGCGTTGACGCCTATGCTAGCTTTCATTTTCGGTCCTCCTGATGCTCTCGACAAGCTACAAACGAGGTAGTCTCTCGTTTTATGGAGGGCCGATTTTATTGCAGATATTACAGTTATCGCTACATCAGGACGAAATTACACCCCGGGATGAACGTTAGTCTGGCGCTGAGCTACAACAGCAACGTCTGGACAAGAGATGCCAGCACAAACACGATGGTCTTCAATGGCGACCGCGGCTTCCCCGCGCCCGGCTGGCGATTGGGCTTTGGCGCGATTCAGATCAAGGATTCGAATGGCGGATATGCCAACAGTGTGACCGGCAAGGTCTCCATTCTCTACCTGGCGCCCGATGGCACGCGTCACGATCTGGCGCTTGATTATGGTACGGGAATCTGGAAAAGCTACGATTCCAGTTACCTCACCTTTAACGCCAATAACCTGGTCATGTACTTCCCCAACGGCACGCAGGTGAAATATGGCGTGTTTTCCTACGATGTGAACGTTCGCGATTTTCAGGCACTGCCCGTCGAAATCAAAGACCGCAACGGCAACTTCATTACCATCAGCTACAAAGACCTGACTACTTCTGTTGGAGTAAAGAAGGTTATTGATTATGTTACGGACACCGCCGGGCGCAGGATAGATTTCAATTACCAGAACAACCGCCTGACTTCGATCAGTCAGGATCGCGGCGGAAATGTTTTTTATTACGTTCGGCTGGATTACTCCGCGGTAACGATGAAGACGCGTTTTGCCGGTTCGCTCACTGCCGATCCGAGTAACATCAATAACACGCAGGTTTATTTCCCGACGCGGGTTACTTATCCCACCGGAGCCAATTACCAGTTCGGCTACACCAGCTACGGCCAGATTTCGTCCATTGTCAAAGTCGCGCCTGCCATTGCCGGGCAGGGTGGCGAACGCGCCGTCGCGCAATCCGGTTTTCCGATGGCGCATTGCATTGATTTGAACGCGCCGGAAAACAGCCCCAATTACTGCAATCCGCTGGGCGGCCTGCCAAAAATGGGGTTCCGCACCGAATGGGCGGAGAACTGGCAGGGCGGCCAGACGCAGAATTATCAATACACCTACGGCAACGCGTACGGCCACGAAATCATTGATCCGACCGGACGGCGCTTCCGCGTGCTAACCAACGGAATGACGCAATCGGTGGCCATTGTGGCGCAGGGCAGCGATAACTGGACGAAGAAGGACGAAGCAACGTATACCTCCGACAGCGGCGTCAGTTACCTAGCGAACCTGCGAGTCACAGAAACTAAAAGTACGGCGCTGACGGGCAACGGATACCAGATCAAGACGACCAGCTTCACCTACCTTCAGCGTGATGGGATGTGGCTGCCTGCGGAAAAGAGTGAGAATTATGGGTACCGCCGAACGGTGATGGAATATACCAGCTATCCGGCGCAGTACATTCTCGGTTTGCCGCAGCAGGTTTCGGTTTATACAGGCGGAACATTGTTGACGCGCGTCAGTAACAATTATGACGAGACGAGTACCTTCACGGATTCGAACGGGCAGACCGCCGAATACTTCAAGAACGCGACGGCGGATGGGGCGATTCAACACGACAACACGAATTACGGTTTCGGCTTCACTACGCGCGGCAATCTGACCAGTGTCACGCAAGCTTCCGTCGTGGGCGGCGCGGTCAGTGGATCGCGCATCACCAAACGGGTAACCTACGACACGAATGGCAATGTCCGCGCTGAAACAGACGCCGCCGGAAATCGCAAACAAGTCGAGTATGCGGATAACTATTCAAACAAACCCGCCAGCGTTGGAGCCACCTGCGTTTACCCCTATACGACGGCAGACCCGACGGGCTTTCGCGCCGGAGCGCAGTGGAACTATTTCACCGGGCAGACGATCAAAAGCTTCACTTTGTTATCCGGAAGTAACACCGAACAGCAGGCAGTCACAACCAGCTACGATTTCGCCGACCGCCCGCTGCAAACCAACCGGCCCGATGGCGGCTGGGTCAAAACCAGTTACTGGGATAACTGGCTAGGCGGAGCAACATCGCAACAAGTAGACAGCGGGCAGGTGCGGTACAAGTTCGAACTGTCGGATGGCGCGGGCCGCGCGATCAAAAAAGCGAGCGACCATCCGGATGGCATCGCCGGAAAATACTCCGGCCAGATCACGGTCTACGACAAGGTCGGGCAAGTGACGGATAGCTCGAACGTGCTGGCGGTGGACGGCAGTTGGATCCCGACCTTCGAGGATCAAGGCAAGAGTTTCCTGTTCACGCACCTGACACGCGATGAGTTATCGCGGTTGAAGATTGTCACGCTGCCGGACGGTAACAGCCGAAGCTATGACTTCACGGGCTGCGGCTGCGCGGGGAATTCTGAAACGCGCGTGTCGGACGAACTCGGCCATCAAACCATTACCAAGACCGATGCGCTGAGCCGCTTGATTGAAGCCATCGAGCCGAACGCGAGCGCGACGGACGGCATCTACAGCAAAGCGACATATGTCTACGACGCGCTGGATCGGCTGACGCAGATTCAGCATCGCGGCGGGTACAACCCGAACACGGGCGCCGTGCCGACGCAGTTTCGTTACTTCAGCTACGACGGCTACGGCAGGCTGGCCAGCGAAAACACGCCCGAAGGCGGCGTTGTTACTTACAGCTACACGGCGAACGACCAAGTCGCAACCAGAAGCGATGGCCGCAACATTTCATCGGCGTATGTTTATAACAACCGGAACCTGCCAACGAATGTCAGTTACTCCGATGGCACTCCGACGGTGGTCTATAACTACGACAGTTACGGCGCGCGCAGTTCGGTGACGGACGGCGAAGGGACGGCGAGTTACAGTTATAACAGCTACCGCCAGTTGCAGAGCGAAACGCGGACGTTCACGGGACTGGTCGGGAATAACTACGTGCTCAACTATAGCTACAATCAGGCAGATCAGGTAAGGTCTGTCAATTACCTGATTACGACAGGCTCAGTTCCGGGGGCACCGGTTACGTATAACCACTTTGGCGCGACTCAACAATATCCTTACAGCCTGACCGGAACGGTGAGGAATCAGAGCGGCGCGGGTATCGGCGGCGTGACAGTGGCGATCACGGGCGACGACCCGGCCACAAGTTCCAGCGGGGGCAAGGAACAGCCTCCGGTCGGGCAGTTCAGCTTCGAAGAGTTGAGGAACCAGACCTACACGCTGACGCCGAGCCTGTCGGGATACGTCTTCAACCCGCAGAGTATCACCTACCAGAACTTGCAAAAAAGCTGGGCGAACGCGGACTTCACTGCGCTGCCGCCGGTGCAGACGATTTACAGCAAGACGGTGAATTATGCCTACAATGCGGTCGGGGCATTGTCGGGCGTCGGGACAAACCTGATCGGGACGGATGCGAGTAACACCAGTAACGTCCTCAACACGGTTGCGTTTCGCGCGAGCGGCGCGCTGAGGAGTCTGAACTATGGCAACGGGCGTCGCCTGACGATGGGGTACAACGACAACCGCAGCCAGCCGATCTCGATGAAGGTAGACCGGACGAATAACTCCGCCGACAAGATCATTGATTACAGCTACGAATACTACATGACCGACCCGGAAACGGGCGCGAGCGTCAATAACAATCGTATCCGCCGGATCGTGGATAACATTAGCCCTGAGTGGACGACCGATTATCTGTACGATGATTACAACCGCCTGGCGCACGCACAGGCGGGAACGTACTTCCGATACTACCAGTATGATCCGTTTGGGAACATCAAGGACTTCTCGGCGCTGACGCTGAACTACGCGACGAATGCTTACGGCGCGCCCGCGACGAACCGGATCCAGAGCGATGGTGTGGGAGGCATCTACAGTTACGACGAAGCGGGGAATATGACGGCGGGGATGGGGCAGAGCTATGCCTACGACGGCGCGAACCGGCTCAAGACAGCGAACGGCAGTACGAGCACTTATGGATACGATGGCGACGGGATGCGTGTGAAGAAGATCGAAGGTGGGGCGACGACTTACTACGTCCAATCAAGCGCACTGAAGAACACGGCGATGGAAGTCAACAGCACAGGCGTGCTACGGGCGTATGTGTATGCGAATGGTAAGCTGACAGCAATGCAGGCGACGGATGGGCAACTCTACTGGATGCATACAAACCACTTGGGCAACTCCCGCGCGATGACGGATGCGAACGGGAACTTAACATACAAGGGACAGTTCGATCCGTATGGGCAGGCACTGAACGAGTGGTCATCCTCAGGAAACAACAATCTGAACACGAAGAAGTTTACGGGCTACGAGCGGGATAATGCGACGGGGCTGGATTACGCTAATGCACGGATGTATAACAACGGGCGTGGGAGGTTTATGACGCCTGACACCAAAGGACTTGGAAGTGCGAATACAAGAAGACCTGAGACGCTTAACCGTTATTCCTATACACATAATGATCCAGTGAACTTTGTTGATCCTACCGGATTGGATGACGAACCATTCACGATCAAACTATACACTTCCGCTCCGTATAAGAGGGCTGGAGCGTCTAGTGGTGATGGTGCGGTTTCAGGGCTTGATGCCTACAACAATGCGCGGCGTATTGCGACCAACAAAGATGGAGAAGGCACACAGTTTCCATTAGGGGGAGGACTTGATTCATCCGCAGTACAAAAATTACTGGAAGAGCTTTTATCAAGCGCAGTTTTGACTGCCACTCAAGCATTATTTTCAAAGCCTGAATGTGCCGCATTATTTAATGTTCCTTCGGAGCTAGGAGACGCTGCCAACTTTTTAACCGCCCTAGTCAATGGAGATAGTGGGCTGGGTGGTATCTCTTTTAAGGATACAGGAGGGATAAAAACTGATGGAACGATTGCTGCCGCCCAGACAACACCTATTTTGGGAGCAATTATGCGACCTGATGGTACTAGAGTAAGCACATTCACTGGTGCTAATATTGTGATTAATAGTAACCCCAACTCCCCATTCTTAAATGGATATGGTCAAAGATTTGGGGTGGACGATGCAACTAATCGAGCGATCACAATACTTCATGAACTTGGCCATGTTGCTAGCTTTATACCTGGATTTGGTAGCTCTATTTTGAATGATCAGAATGACACTAAGCAGAGCCAGAAAAATTCTCAGCTAGTATTTGATAATTGTTTTAAGTGAGGAATTATGCGCATATTTTTTATTTTCCCCGTAATGATCGTGCTACTCTCCTGTCTATCAACTGCCGCCTGTAATACTGCCTTAGTTACTAGGGCTGGGCAAGAACAAATGGGCAAGGACTTAGAGTTGTACCTGAAGGATGATTTTATTTCTATTAAGAAGCCAGCTTTTCGCTCTGTTCGATTTACTGATTATCAGCATGGCTGGATAGCTGGATATAGAGGAGTATTTTTTACCAAAGATGGGGGTAATACATGGAAAAAGCAACCAATTGTGATTGGCTCTCCATCCTTATATACAGCTACAGCAGCAGTTCGGGACACAGGATTGATTGCCTGGGCTAGTAAAGACCTAGCAATCATCCGTAGTGATACAGGCATCGTTATTGGCAAGGCGAACTCCACAGAATGGGAAAAGATTGACATCAAACCTCAAATACTTGAACAGTTTAACAGTATTTCTTTCACTGATCAGCAGCAAGGTTGGGGAGCTGGACTTAATTCTGTATATAAAACAAGTGATGGAGGACGCACTTGGGAAAGCGCTAAATCTGGCACGATGCTAATAGCGAAGAGTATCTATGCTTTTTCTCCTGCTCAGGCTTGGATAGCAGGAGGATTGACAAGACTGTCTTATACGGCTGATGGTGGACAGTCGTTTCGGGGTCAGAAGTTAGCTTCTCCGACAACGGCCGATTTGTTGTACATTACTTTCTTTGACTCTACACATGGCTGGGCCTGTGGGACAGATGGTCTTATCATTCAAACGCTAGATGGTGGTAATCAATGGGATAGACAAGTAACTTCATCGCCTAAAGGATCATCATATTCATCGCTATCATTTGTAACTCTAGAAGAAGGGTGGGCTGTAGGCTCTAGCCATACTAACTATGATCTAAATAGAAATAGTCCAGATGAAAGTATCATCCTTTATACTTCAAACGGTGGTTCAAAATGGTCAAGCTTAAAAAACGATATAAAAGATTCTTTGTTAAGTGTTCAAGCACTTCCCAATGGTAAAGCCTGGGCAGTAGGTATGGCAGGTACTGTGACAAAAATATCGTACAAAGGCTCATTATCGGAATCAGTCATCCTTAACTAATCCATGAGATTGATGCAAGCAGGAACATCAGCATTTATGCACAATCGCCATTAACACCCGTGCATCGGTCATTACACCAACCGGAATCAGCGCCAGCTTTAGTGCTGCGCTTGGGAAGGCTTCTGAGCAGGCCGAAAACGGGAAGGCATTGATTCTGGTTCTAGCTCTGGCGTTGTGGGAAGTTTCAATCCTGGAACGTATCGGTCAGGTCAGGCTCAGCAGATCTTATGAAGAGTGGCCGCGCGATCTATTCGCCCAATTCTGCTTCGATTGTGTGCCGCTGGATGCGGCGATCATTGCGGAAGCGCGAAACTGTAATTTCAACAACGACATTTTCGATGAGGCAATCACTGCCACTGCCATCATGAAAGACCTGCCACCTATTACCAGAGACAATGCAATCACGCATTCCAGGAGAGTAGAAATCTAGTGGTAAGCGCCGGGATTTGCCTTTCCACTTTTTGATAATGTCTTTCCTATTTCGTTTCGCTATGTGGAGGCGGCTTATTCAATAGGTTCTTCAGCCCAAACAGGGACGCCAGCACATCCTGCCAGAAGGGCGCGCCGACGCTGAGCAGCGCGGTCATCACCAGCCAGCCGAGAATGGTTTCCGCCGTTCCCCGCGACCACAGGCCGGTCGGGTTCTTCCATACCCCCGCAATCCAGCGTGGCCCTTCAAAGCCGAATGAAGTGTAGACCGCAACGTTTTCCTGAATGTCTTTGACGGATTCATCAGCCACTTGTTTGATGGTTGCATCGGTTTGCGCGGTGCCGGTTTGCCCGGCGGCGCGTTGCGCATCAAGCTTTTGTGAAATCTGCTGACCGGCGTTGACCAATTGGTCGCGCATCTGGTCGTTGCCGGAAATCTGTCGGTAGATGCCGAACGGATTGGCGTTCAGCACGATGACCATCAGCAGGCTGATGACCAGGGCGCAGGTTTTCATGCTGCGGATGTAACGCTCCTCGAAACTTTTCATGATCGTGGCGTACCAATCATTCGATCTGTTCCCGCGCTTGAGCCTTTCATTCAGCAGCTTCTTCAGCCCGAACGGGTACGCCAGCATATCTTGCCAGAAGCTAGACACTCTTTCCGTGACCGATGAAGAGACGCCCGCTTCATCGGCAATCAAACGCCGACGAAAAATCACTTCTAAAAATCTGACTTGCATCAGTCTGCAAGGGAGATTTGCACTGACATGCGAACCGTGAAGACTGCACTCGTCGGCGCGGGCTTCGTTGGCCCGCACCGCATTGCAGCCTGATTGGCAGCGGCGAGGTTTTAGGTGGCCCCGGTAATTGGCGCACTTCAAATGCAATCAAGATTGCCATCAAACAAGCCGTCTAGCAATAACCGTCTGTTACTTTCAAAATGCCATCTGCTCTGTGCCGTTTGGCGCCGGGCAGATAGCATTTTGATGTTCAGTGAAGTTGGCGATTGCGCCAATCTCAGCGTATGATCCTGCCGTTTCGTCAAACCAATCAGTTCTACTGATTCGGCCCTTTTTGCACATGTTCACCAATCATCAACTAAGCTATTACTGGCCGGAGGGCAGAGAAGTGAAGCGTAGGATTCATCTGGTTATCGTCATTGCCGCGATCTGTTGGGTGGGCACGGATACGTTCTCGCGCTTGTTGCCTGCTGCATCGCTGCGGACTGTTTCCGCCGATGGGGCAAAACCCGTGGACTTCAATCGCGAAATTCGCCCGATTCTGTCTGATACCTGTTTTGCCTGTCACGGGCCGGACGAAAATCAGCGCAAATCCAAGCTGCGCTTTGATACGAAAGAAGGCGCATTTGCCAAACCAGGCGTCATCGTCGCGGGCAAGTCAGCGGAATCGCGCTTGATCAAACGCATCACGTCAAAAGACCCGAATGCCGTCATGCCGCCGCCTGATTCCGGCCACAAGCTGACAGAAAAACAACTCGAGTTGCTCAAGCGCTGGATTGACGAAGGTGCGCAATGGAACGAACACTGGGCCTATCTAATGCCCAAGCGTGCTCAGCTTCCACAGGTGACGAACCAAGCTTGGGTGCGAAACCCTATTGATGCTTTTGTGCTGGCGCGGCTGGAAAAAGAAGGGCTGAAGCCTTCGCCTGAAGCAGATCGCGCAACCTTGCTACGGCGCGTTTCGCTGGATTTGACCGGCTTGCCGCCGACGCCTGCGGACGTGGATGCGTTCGTTGCCGACAAAACTTCGGATGCTTATGAAAAGGTCGTGAATCGTTTGTTGGCTTCGCCGCGATACGGCGAAAAGATGGCGATGCACTGGCTGGACATTGCGCGGTACGCCGACACGCACGGCTATCACATAGACAGTCATCGCGAGATGTGGCCGTGGCGCGACTGGGTCATCAAAGCCTTCAACGAAAACAAACGCTTCGATCAATTCACTGTGGAGCAACTGGCGGGCGACCTATTACCGGAAGCCACAACGGACCAGAAAATCGCGTCGGCTTTCAATCGCAACCACATGATCAACTTCGAAGGCGGCGCGATTCCCGAAGAGTATCTGAACGAATACCTGGTGGATCGTGTCGAAACGACTTCAGTCGCGTGGATGGGAATGACGATGGGCTGCGCGCGCTGCCACAGTCATAAGTTCGATCCGATCTCGCATAAAGAGTTCTATCAATTTTACGCTTTCTTCAACAGCGTGCCGGAAAAAGGGCTGGACGGAAATCGCGGCAATGCCATGCCCTTTATGCCGCTGCCGACGGACGAACAAAAAGCCAAACAGCAGGAACTGGCAAAAGCCATTCGCTATCTGGAAGACGATTTGGGTGACAAGAACATCGCGCCATTGCAGGAAGCCTGGGAAAAGCCGTTGCTGGGGAAAGTGGCCGTTGCGCCAACAAAAAATATCGTGGCGCATTACGAACTGGACGGCAGTCTGGCCGATTCATCGGGCCGCTATCAGCAGGGGCGTACGATCAATGGCGATCCGGCGTTTGTTCCCGGCATTGTCAGTCGCATGGTTTCGCTGGATGGTCAGACTGAATTGAGTTTCGGCAATGTCGGCGTATTCGACACGGGCCAGCCCTTCACCCTCGCCGTCTGGATGCGTCCGGGGTTGGGGAAAGTTGGCAACTACGCGCTTCAAAAGATCGCGGATGAAAAGTCACGCCGTGGCTTCGAGTTGATCTTTGAAGAGACGCACTTGATTGACATTCAGCGGTATGGCGCCCCACTGACGATTCGCCTGACCGCCAACTGGCCGGACAACGCCATACAAGTCCGCACCAAAGAGTCCTTCAACAATGGCGAATCCAAGCATCTGGCCATTGCCTACGACGGAAGCGGCAAGGCGTCCGGCATCAAAGTTTTTCTGAACGGCAACCCGGCGGAGGTAGAAATCATTCGAGACGCCATGACGGGTTCGACAAAAAACGAAGGCGAACTGCGGATTGGTAGCAAAGAGACGGGGCGTGCTTACAGCGGCGGGCTGGATGATCTGCGGCTGTACGATTGCGTGCTGAATGCCAGCGACATTGAACAGCTAGGCCTGCGCTACCCAATTCAAACCATTCTTTCCGGCATCAGCGGCAAACGCAGCAAGGAAGAAAGCGAACGGTTGCGCGAATACTTCCTGACCGAAATTGCAGCCGACAAGGTCAAACAGCAAAACGCCGAACTGAAAGCCCTGAAAAAGCAGAAGGCCGACGTGGATAAATCCATCCTCAGTGTAATGGTCATGATGGAACTGGGCAAACCGCGAGATACGTTTGTGCTGGCGCGCGGCGATTATCGCAACAAAACCGATAAGGTTTCGCCCGGCGTGCCTGCTGTCTTGCCGCCATTGCCCAAAGGCCTGGGCGAAAACAACCGTCTGACGCTGGCGCGATGGTTGGTCAATCCGAATCATCCCCTGACCGCTCGCGTGGCCGTCAATCGGTACTGGCAGATGTACTTTGGACTTGGGCTGGTCAAAACATCAGAAGATTTTGGCGTGCAAGGCGAAATGCCCTCGAATCCCGAACTGCTGGATTGGCTGGCGACCGAATTCGTTCGCGCAGGCTGGGAGGTAAAAGCGATGCAGCGCCTAATCGTTACTTCGGCGACCTACCGCCAATCGTCAAAGGTCACACCGCAGTTGCTTGAAAAAGACCCGGAAAATCGCCTGCTGGCCCGCGGCCCGCGCGGGCGGCTGCAAGCGGAATCCATTCGCGACAATGCGCTGGCGATTAGCGGATTGCTGGACACGCGCATCGGCGGCAAGAGCGTCAAACCATATCAGCCCGCCGGACTGTGGGAGGAACTGGCCTTCGGCGACGGCTTCAGCGAACAGACCTATGTCCAAAGCCACGGCGCGGATTTGTATCGCCGTTCGATGTACACCTTCTGGAAGCGCACCGCCGCGCCCGCGCAAATGGTGGCCTTCGACGCGCCCGACCGCGAAAAATGCCTTGTCCGCCGGTTGACGACCAACACGCCGTTGCAAGCCCTGGTGCTGATGAATGACCCGACCTACATTGAAGCGTCGCGCGTGCTGGCCGTACGAACTTTGGTAGAAGGCGGCAAGGACGTGAATGCCAGATTGGCCTACGCCTTCCGCGCGGCAACAGCGCGCAAACCATCGGTTGAAGAAGCTCGTGTGCTGCGTGAATTACTGAATCAGCAATTGGTGCGTTACCGCAGCGACAAAAAAGCGGCCAGTGAATTTTTGAAGATCGGCGAATCCGTGGCGGACGCCAAGCTTGATCAAACTGAACTGGCCGCCTGGACGATGGTAGTGAGCGCAATCCTGAATCTGGACGAGACGATTACCAAGGAGTGAAGATGCCATTGACTACTGAGCAATGGGCGATGCTTGAGCGGGTTTACCAAAATTTGAACGACAGACCGCTTAGCCCGGACGATCCACTGTACCAACCTGTTTATCAGAGTCCTGGCAGTGAAGACCCTGTAGATTTGATGCAGCGGCATATCAAGTTCAGTGGTCCTGAAAGCCTGCAACTGTTCTCCGGCTTTCGCGGCTCAGGCAAAACGACTGAGCTTTTCCGGCTCAAAGGCAGCTTGGAAAAACTCGGCTATGTGGTGCTCTACGGGGACGCGCTTTCTTATCTCAATCCGTCAGAGCCGATTGACATCTCCGACTTGCTCGTTGTGCTGGCGGGGGCTTTCAGCGATGCCCTTGAAGAACAGCAAGGAATTAGCATTAGCGGAGAGTGGTACTGGACGCGGCTTTTCAATTACCTGGCCAAAACCAATGTCGAACTGAAAGAGATCGCCGCCAAAACCGAAGTCAGCAGCCCGGCGACAAACTGGTTCGGCGGAATCAAAGCCGGGGCGGATCTGAAGTTGGCATTGAGCAGCACGCCGTCCTTCCGGCGGAAGCTTCAGGAAGTGCTCTCCAATCGCATCGGCGAACTGAAAAATCAACTGGACAAATTCATTGAAGACGGCGTCAAGGCAATCAGAAAAGCGCGCGGCGAAGATGCCCGCATCGTTTTCATCTTTGACTCACTCGAACAGGTGCGCGGCTCGCTGCTCAACGAACGGGATGTGATCCACAGCGTCCGAACAATCTTCGCCAATCATTTGGCGAAGCTCGAACTGCCTTATCTTCACACGGTCTACACCGTGCCGCCGTGGTTGCAGTTTGTCATGCCCAACGTCGCGCAAATCACCATCCTGCCCAGCGTCAGGCAGTGGGACAATGATGGTCAGCGTACGCCCTATCAACCGGGCTGGGATTCGCTGCGGGCGTTGGCCCAAAGGCGGTTTGGAGATGCAGACTTCAAGGAATTCTTCGGACAGACTGGCAACGCCGACCAATTGATCGCCGTTTGTGGCGGGCATTTTCGCGATTTGCTGCAATTGTTGCGCGATACGATTCTGCGCGCCAAGTCATTGCCGGTGGCGGACGACGCAATTCAAAACGCCATCCAGGCTGTGCGAAGCAACTTTCTGCCGATTGCGATCACGGATGCTCTCTGGCTGGATCAAATTGAAAAACTCCGCACTTCAGTCCTACCGAGTACCGGGCCAGAAGACGTCGGCCGCCTGACGCGCCTGCTGGACACACACTTCGTGCTCTACCTGACTAACGGCAAAGAGTGGTATGACATCCACCCTTTGATCCGCGAAGAAGTAGGGATCATTGTCGAACGGCTTCAGGAAGTCAGGACACAGGAGCAGGAGGCGGCTCAAAAAACCAAGGCCGCTAAAAAACGAAAATGACCGAAGTCGTCAACAATTCGCTCTCTTCGCTCGCCAGCCGTTACAACCTTGGCGAGTCGGTCGAATGGCGGAAGCTGCTGCGCCATTTCGATCTGGCTGCGGAAGGCTTCAATTTCATCGTCCTGTTAGTTCCCGACGCCGATGGCGCGACGATTTGCCGAGAATCGCTGGCCCAGCATCTGGCGCAAAGCGGCAAAACGATTTTGCACCTCCCGCTTGAAACTCCCGACGACCTGAAACCGTTGGCCGGAAAACTGCTCGATTTGAAATTGCCGGACGGGACGGGCGCAGTCTGGGTGGCGGCGTTGGCGTATCAAAGCATGAGCGAAGAGGAGAAGTGGAAAGCGGCTTGGCGTGAAGGCGTCGCCCGCCTCAACCAATTCCGCAACCCGCTGCGCAATCGAATTAACGCCACGTTGATCTTTGCCGGCGCGCCATGGCTGCAAGAGGCGCTGCGCGAGATGGCGCCCGATCTGTGGTCTGTGCGTACGCTGGTCGTCAACATTCAACCCCAATCCGTTCCCGATACTTCAACCAATTTTCCGCAGCACGGTCTTGGGGACGGAGGATCAATGCCTGATCCCGAACTTGCTTTGCGCGAGGCGGAGAAGTTGCGCGGCCAGCCTGGCAAGGAGTTGGCGTTGGCCAAGATGCTGCATCGCGCCGGAGAGGGATTGATGGCGCGTCATCAATGGCGCGAAGCCGCCTCGCTGTATGAACAATCGCTTGATTTGAAAAGGCGCTTTGGTGGTGATGCGGAGAGCATCGGGCAGACGCTGATGAATTTGGGACGATGCCTGAATGTGCTGGGAAGAAATAAGGAGGCAATTAAAGCATTGCAAGAAGCTCTCGCTTTGTTACAACAGGCCGGGTTGAGGCAATTAGAAGAAGCCGATCTTGATTATCTGGGAAATGTCAGTCTTGACTTGGGTAATATCAAAGAGGCCATAGCGTACTTTGAGCAAGCTCTTGCCATTGCTCGTCAGACCGGCGACCAGCAAGGCGAAAGCGCACTGGCTGGTTTGGGTAATGCCTATGCCGCTTTGGGGGAACCTCGCCGCGCCATCGGGTTTTACGAGAAGTGTCTGACGCTCCTTCACCAGATCGGTGACCGTCGCGGTGAAGGCATCGTGTTGGGTAATCTGGGGGTTACTTACAAGAATCTGGGTGAGCCTCGCCGCGCGATTGAGTTTTACGAACAATCTCTTGCTATTGGGCAAGAAATTGACGACCGCTTAATCGAAAGCAATGCATTTGGTAATTTAGGTAATATCTATTTGGACTTGGGTGAACCCCATCAGGCCGTCAAATTTCATGAGCAAGACTTAGCTATTCGCCGCCAGATCGGCAACCGTCGAGGCGAAGGCACAGCATTGAGTAATCTAGGCAATACTTATGCGGATTTGGGCGAGCTTGACCGCGCTATCGAGTTCTATGAGCAAGCGTTGGCCATCGCTCGTGAGATCGGCGACCGGCGCAGTGAAGGCAATGTGCTCGGCAATATAGGAACTGTCTATAAAGATTTGGGCCAACTGCGTCGCGCCGTCCAATTTTACGAACAACACCTCACTATCGCCCGCGAGATCGGTGACCAACAGGGAGAAGGCAATGCGATGGATAATCTGGGCACTGCTTACACGAGCCTGGGTGAATTACGTCGCGCCATCGAATTTTATGAACAGCGTCTTGTCATCGCCCGTGAGATCGGCGACCGCCGAGGCGAGGGGACCTCATCGTGGAATATGGCATTGGCGTTGGGCAAACTCGGTCAACGCGAACACGCTATTGCTTCTGCTGAAACTGCGCTGAAGATTTATAAAGAGATTGAATCACCCCACACCGAAATGGTTCGTCGGCAACTGGCAGAATGGATGAAATGATTGCGGAAGGCGGAAAATGGCGCGTGCGAGGTGGGAATGCGAGCCTTTGAAGAGAAGCTGCTGAGTTAGCAATAAGGAATATCGTGATGAAAGATAGCATCAGGCGCTCACTGCGAAAGCGGCTGCTTTCTTTGATGAGAGAGATCAGCCAGGAATACTTCTGCGCCGGATGGATGATCGGATTGGAGTACGAGTTATGGCGCGCTGTATTGCGATACCCGCAACCTTCTGAGGCTCTCTTAGGGTTCATCGAACAAGAAGAAGTTGCGGAGTTAAAAGACCTTGCTGAGGAGTTGCAGGAGTGGGTGTTTCGGGGCGATGACGATGCGCGCGAAAAGTTGATTCCCCTCGCGGATTGGCAGCGGATTTTTGCCGATCACGAAACGGCGGCGCGTGCGGCATCTTCGCTATCACCAGTAAATAACATCAGGAGAAACCATCAATGACCACGAGGCTGAAACTGCTTTGCCTTTTGATTGCTGCCGCTGTTTGCGCAATTGCGCTGAACCACTTTTCGACTTCGCGCCCAGCCATGGCTCAATCTGGCGAACAATCGCTGAAAGTCATCGGGCTGAAAGACAAGGTCATTGTGCGCCGCGATGAGCGTGGCATCCCCTACATCGAAGCCGCGAATGAACACGATTTGTATTTTGCGCAGGGCTACGTCGTGGCCAGCGACCGGCTGTGGCAGATGGACCTGCTGCGGCGTTCGGCGCGCGGCGAAGTGGCGGAAATCTTTGGCCGCGTCGCGCTGGAAGAAGACAAGCGCCGTCGCACGTACGGCTTCATTCAGGCGTCGGAAAAGATTGCAGCGAATGTGACCGGCGATGCCAAAGCGTCGCTGGATGCAGTTGTTGGCGGCATCAATGCGTTCATTGCTTCGTGCGATGACAGAACGTTGCCAGTTGAATTCCGCATCTTGAAGTACAAGCCGCGCGCCTGGACAGCGGCGGATTCGGTGGCGATTGGATTGCTGCTGCACGAAAGTCTTTCGGGTTCGTGGCGAACGGACCTGATGCGGGGGGCGATGGCACAGCTCCCAGGCGAAAAGCGCGATGCGCTGTTGATGGAGTTTTCAAATCTTGATACGCCGGTCGTTGGCAGCGACAGGGTCAAAGCAAAAGCTGTTGGGATGAAAGCCGCAACCGCGCCGGTGAAAGTCAGCGACGAAATTTTGAAGCTGGCCATGGCTGATGAAGATGTGCGCCAACGCTCCGCCGAACGGTTGGGATTGCACGCGGAAAACTTTGCTGCGTCGAACAATTGGGTAGTCAGTGGCAAACGCACGGCGTCGGGCAAACCGCTGCTGGCGAATGACCCGCATCTGTCGCCGTCCGTGCCTTCGATCTGGTACCTGATTCATCTGAGCGCGCCGGGCGTGCGTGTGGCGGGCGTGACGATTCCGGGGACGAATGGCGTCATCCTGGGTCACAACGACCGCATTGCCTGGGGCATGACCAACCTTGATCCTGACGTGCAGGATGTGTACCTGGAAAAGTTCGACTCAGCGAATCCGAACCGCTACAAAACGCCTTCCGGTTGGATGAACGCCGAAGTTCGCCGCGAAGAGATCAAGGTGCGCAAATCCGCCGCCGGCCCCGAAACCGAAACCGTGACGCACGAAGTAACGGTAACGCGGCACGGCCCAATTATTTTGCAAAAAGGTGACGAGAAATATGCGTTGCGCTGGACGGCGCTGGATACGACGCGAGAGATGGTAACCACATTTCATAAACTGGCGCGGGCGCGCAATTGGCGCGACTTCACCGACGCCATCAGCAGTTATGCCGGCCCAACCCAGAATTATGTATATGCCGACGTGGATGGTCACATTGGATATTACGGCGCAGGCTACATTCCCATGCGCAAAAGCGGTGATGGCAGCGTGCCGTACGAGGGTTCAACGGATGATGGCGAATGGACAGGCTATATCCCATTCGACAAACTGCCTCATGTGCTTGATCCGGCTTCGGGCATCATTGCCACCGCCAATGCTCGCGTGGTCGGCAAGGATTATCCGTATCATTTGACGCATACCTGGTCTGTGCCCTACCGCCAAAAACGAATCAACGATCTGCTCACCGCGAAGAGCAAACTGACGATTGAAGATTTTCGCACTGTGCAGGCCGATGTGTTCGCCATCGGCGGTTCGACATTTGCCCAGGCCGTCGTCAAGCTTTTCGCTGGCAACGCGAATGTGAATGGCAATCTGAAAGAATCGTTAAAGCTGTTGGCAAATTGGGATGGCAGGGTGACGCCGGATTCGCGGGCGGCATTGCTGGTGAATGAAATGCGCGACATTTTTGCGACGCGCGTGGTGGCTGCGGCCATTGGCGAGGAAATGGCCAAACAGTATCGCTGGACGAATCGCCACTTGTTGATAGACAAAATCGTTGTGGAATGGCCTGCGGCCTGGCTGCCGAAATCGTATTCAGAAACAGCAGAAAGGGCCAACTGGCCGGACTTCGTCAAATCCTGTCACGATGCCGCGCGCGCCAACCTGGCCAAACGCCTGGGCGATGACGAATCGAAATGGACGTTCGGCAACGACGTGCAGGCAAAGTTCAATCATCCATTGGCATCGGCTCCATTGGTGGGCAATCAATTCAAGATCGAACCGTTTCCGCAGAACGGCAACGGTTATGTGGGCGGGCTTGGGCCAACCGTGAACGTCGGCCCGACGGTTTCGATGCGGCTGATTGCAGACCCATCGAATTGGGACAACACACAACACGGCATCACGCTGGGCGAATCGGGCAATCCGCAGAGTGCGCATTACAAAGATCAACTTGAAGATTGGCGCAAGGTCACTCCGCGCGTCTTCCCGTTCGGCAGCGTGGCTGTCAACAAAGCAACGAAGAGTGTTGTGACGCTGATGCCGTAAAGGAGTAGCCGACGATGAACTTCGATCAAGCAATGAAAGAATTGGAAGCTGCTGGCACGGCGCAGTATCGCAAGACTTGGGCGCGCCACGGCATCAGGGAAAACATGTTCGGCGTTAGCTTCGCGACACTTGAAAAGCTGCGCAAGCAGATCAAAGTGGATCACGCATTGGCCGCGCAGCTTTGGGCCACGGGCAATCACGACGCACGAGTGCTGGCGACGATGATTGCCGATCCGCAAGCCATCGCCGACAAACAGGCCGAAGCCTGGGTGAAAGATTTTAGTAACTACACGATGGCTGGAATGTTTAGCCGAATGATGGCGAAATCGCCCATCGGGCAGAAGAAGGCCGAGAAGTGGCATAAGGCCAAAGACGAATGGATCGCCAGCACCGGTTGGGGGGTAATTGCATATCTGGCAATGGATAATCCGCAATTGCCGGATGAATATTTTGACCCATTCTTGGAACTGATCGCCGCCAGCATTCACCAGCAGAAGAACCGCGTCCGGTACGAAATGAATGGCGCGCTGATCGCCATCGGGCTGCGCAATGAGACGCTGGAAAAGAAGGCTGTGGCTGTTGCCAGGAAGATCGGCAAGGTCGAAGTAGACCACGGCGAAACAGGCTGCAAGACGCCCGATGCCGCTGAATACATTGCCAAAGCGAAGGCACACCGTCACAAGAAAACTGCCAAGGCAAAGGCATGAACGCGCCGAGGCGGTCTATCGGTGAAAAGCGAAGAGCTTATGTCTGAGATCACCAACCCTCACGACCGCTTTTTCAAGGAACTGTTTGGCCAGCCGCAGATCGTGGCGGACTTCCTGCGCTACTATCTGCCGGCGGACGTGGTGGCTGTGCTCGACGTGAGCGCGCCGGAGCCGCTGAAGGACGGATTTGTTGATCCCGAACTGCAGCAGCATCTCTCCGATCTGCTCTATCGCGTGCGGCTGCGCGAGGGGCCGGAGGCCTTCGTTTACGTGCTGTTTGAACACAAGAGTGCGCCGGAGATTGGCGTCGCGTTCCAGTTGCTGCGCTATCTGGTGCGCATTTGGGAGATGCTGCTGGCGGCGGGCGCAAAAGAATTGCCGCCGATTTACCCGGTCGTTTTCTATCATGGCCGGGCGCGCTGGAATGCCGCGCCGAACTTTCGCGCGCTGGTGGCGATTGATGAAGATTCGCCATTGCTCAAACATGTTCCTGAGTTCGAGTATCATTTGGTTGACTTGGCGGCGCTCGATGAAGATGCATTGCAAGGAGCGCCCTACCTGCGCGCCGGTTTGTTGCTGTTCCGGCACATCTTCAATCGGGAACTGAAACGGCGCTTGCCGGACATCTTCCAGCAACTGAGCGGCGAGCCGCGGCAAACGCTGGTGGAACACTTGAAAACAATCATGATTTATCTGAAAAACGCGGCTGATCGGGTTACGACGGAAGATGTCAAGGAGGCGCTCACCCAGACGTCTATTCACTCCGAAGGAGACAAAATGGATTCATTCTTTGATGTTTGGATACAGCAGGGCCGTTTGGAAGGCTGGCACGACGGGCTGGCTTCGATGACCTTGCGCCTGCTGCAGAAGAAGTTTGGCAGTTTGCCCGACGCCCTGCAGCAACAGGTCGGTCAGTTATCCACCGAGCAAGTGGAAGAACTGGGTGAAGCAGTGCTTGATTTCGGCGCTCTGGCCGAGTTGGAGATTTGGCTGCAACAACGTCAGCCTGTCAACTGAATATAGCCCACCGCCAAAAGGCCGTTAACTGACAGCGATTGAAAAGGTATGGACGATATGAACTTGCGACAAGAACTTGATCTGCACTTGACGCGCCGCCAACTCTTCGGACTGGGAGCCAAAGGCATCGGCCTGGCTGCGCTGGCGTCATTACTAAAGCTGGACGGATTGGCATTTGACGAAGCCGCAAAAGACCCGAAGACCGGCGGCTTGGTTGGTCTGCCGCATTTTGCGCCGAAGGTGAAGCGCGTGATCTTTCTGCATCAGTCGGGCGGGCCGTCGCAGCTTGAAACCTTCGATTACAAACCGGCATTGGAAAAGCTGCACGGTACGGAACTACCCGAATCCATTCGTAACGGCCAGCGCATTACGGGCATGACTTCCGGCCAGACGGCGTTCCCTTGCGTCAAGTCCATGTTCAAGTTCGCGCAGCACGGCAAGTCCGGCATTCACGTCAGCGAACTGCTGCCGCACACGGCCAAAGTGATTGATGAATTGACCGTCATCAAATCAATGAACACCGACGCCATCAATCACGATCCGGCAATCACGTTTTTTCAAACCGGCTCTCAACAGCCGGGCCGGCCCAGCTTCGGTTCGTGGGCTAGTTATGGGTTGGGCAGCGAAAATCAAAACCTGCCCGCCTTCGTCGTGCTGCTGTCTCAGGCGCACGCGTTGAACACCGACCAGCCGCTGTTTTCGCGTCTTTGGTCGAGCGGCTATCTTCCGTCGTCGTATCAAGGCGTGCGGTTTCGCGGCGGCTCAACGCCGGTGCTTTATCTGAACGATCCGCCGGGCGTGGACAAAACGTCGCGCCGGCAGATGCTGGACGCGGTTGGAAAGCTGAACAAGATGAAGCACGACGATTACGGCGATCCGGAAATCGAAACGCGCGTCGCGCAGTACGAGATGGCCTATCGAATGCAGACCAGCGTGCCCGACCTGATGGATTTATCGAAGGAGCCGGAAAAGACATTTGAGATGTACGGCCCCGAATCGCGCAAGCCGGGAACCTACGCGGCGAATTGCCTGCTGGCGCGGCGGCTGGCCGAACGCGGCGTGCGCTTCATTCAGCTTTACCATCGCGGCTGGGATCAACACGGCGAACTGCCGCGCGATCTGGCGCTGCAATGCCGCGGCACTGATCAACCGACAGCAGCGCTGGTCGCTGATCTGAAACAGCGTGGCTTGTTGGACGACACGTTGATTGTCTGGGGCGGCGAATTCGGGCGCACGGTCTATTGCCAGGGCAAACTGACCGAAGCCAATTACGGGCGCGACCATCACCCGCGCAACTTTGCGATGTGGATGGCGGGTGGCGGTTTGAAGAAAGGCTTCAGCCTGGGCGAGACGGATGATTTCAGTTACAACATCACCGCCGATCCGGTTCACGTGCATGACCTGCAAGCGACGATCCTGCATCTGCTGGGCATTGACCATAAACGGCTGACGTATAAATTCCAGGGGCGAAATTTCCGGTTGACGGATGTGCATGGAGAGTTGGTGGAGAAGGTGCTGGCCTGAGAAGGGATTAAAAGATGAGAAGGATGGGGAGTCATTCCCTATCTTGTCGAGGATTCCTTTATGAAAATCAGATTGATTGTTTTTCTAGCCTTGTTCCTGCTGCTTTCCCCAATTGTTCATTCTCAGCAAAAGCTCTCTTTGGCTTCGTCACCTTCGATAGGTATTCCGGATTCGTGGATGGTTCAGCTTGCACCAACTGTTACTGCGAAGCGGGCGAAGACGGTTGTTTATGATCTTGCCAGGCGATATGGAATGCGCGTCAGAAAAGACGGCCTCCTGATAGGCGGGCAAATCCAGACGGCCTTGTTGACAGGCAGCGAGACGTCAGCGCGTAGGCTTGCTTCTGACCCTCACGTTCAGTTGGTTGAACAAGACAGAATTTCGCCTGTTGGTATTGACGGAAAAGTGCATTACCCAGACAGGTCGAAGCTTAATTTCAACTGTCCGAAGCTGCGCAAAGGGTTAGGCTCTTTGACAGACGAGTCGGCGACTGAAGCAAACGTTGGTATGTACGATTGCGAGTGGAAGATGAAAAACCTACCGAGTGGAAAATTTAAGCTTGATAAATCTGGCGCTCTTATTCGTTGAAGGATCGGCGCTTCAACCAGACATTGCAGAACAGAAGTGTAGTAGTACTGATGAAATTCGTAACTCTGATTCAACGCGTTTTTCTGGCTTCAAGAGTCAACTTATTTAATAACCGATCTGGAAAGACAGAATGTTTTTCCGCGGGATCATCTGGGAGAAAAGCCTGGCTTTGGGTTGTCATCTTCGCAAGTGTTGGTGGATGGGGATGTGCGCCGGGGGATGACACTCTTCGTCAAGAACACGCGCAAGTGTTACGTCAGGCCGAAGACATTCATCTGCCAGTCAGTGCCAGTCTGGAAGAGTTGGACGCTCTGGAGCGTGTTGGCCCGCTGCTGGATTCCGTGAAACTCGAATTAGGCGGGATGAACGAATTGGTTGGGAAGATTCAAATCATCTTCAGGGGGCTTGATCTGTTACAGACCGACACGCTTTATACGAAGCCAGGGATGGAGGCGTTTAAAGGTACCTGGGACGCGATCAATACCTCATGGGGAGGGGCGGCACGAATGCTTCCCACCGACGCCGCTGTGGCGCTGGCTGCGGTCGAAACTTCATTCAGAACCGCCAACAGCACGCTCAGTTCGGCCAGCGGGCTTTGGCAATTGGTCAGCCCCAAGCCTCCGAGCGGCGCGCAGGAACGATTCGAAACGCCGACCAACTACTGGCAACAGATGTACAACGACTGTTTCGATAAATTGGACAGAATACAAAACGCCGAACTAAGAAAGCATACTGCCGGGATGCTGGCCCATTGGTTGAATAACGCGCACAACGTTGATCGGGCGTCGGGTGGGCAAGACCTGCAGGACATCAAAATCCCGCTCATCATCGCCCAATATTTGAATGGCCCGTCTGTGCTGAACGGCGCGGCGGATCGCTCCATCGGCATCGTCGCCCGCGCTGGCGCTGTCGGCAAAAATCCGCCGCCGCGCGTGTACGTCGCCCGTTTCGCCGTGTACCTGGCGATCGTGCGCGCTTACAATGAACGGACTCAAATGGAAGGGATGGGCATCACTGATTCAACCGTTCCGCTGGAAAGGCGGGCGTTCTTTCAAGAATCAGTCAGACAGCATCTGTGGTGGGTTTTGACCACGCCGAATTTCGGCGTCGAGCTTCATCACCCTTCCGAACCGACAAGTTTCGAACGAGCCAAGCAGTACATCACTGGATCGTAAGTTTTGCTGGAAATGTAATGCTGAATTCACCGCAGAGGCGCAGAAAGCACAGAGAAAGCACAGAGAAGATGGCCAGCAGGTTCTTTGCTCTCTTTTCTTCTCTGTGAAGTCTCTGCTTTCGCTGCGCCTCTGCGGTGAAGATCACACAACTTGTAGCATTACTCTTTACGCACCAACTGATCCTGAACTAACACTCAACTTTTTCGCTAGATTGATTATTCCGGGAGAACACAAATGATCAAATTGAAAGTGAATGGGGCAAGCCGCCAATTCGATGGCGATCCCGAAATGCCGCTGTTATGGTATCTGCGCGATGAGTTGCAGATGACCGGCACGAAGTATGGCTGCGGCGCAGGGCTGTGCGGCGCTTGCACGGTGCACGCGAATGGCGCGGCGGTGCGCAGTTGCCAAACGTCGTTGCAGAGCGCCGCTGGCAAAGACATCGTGACCATCGAAGGCCTGAGCGCAACCGCGCAGCATCCAGTGCAGCAAGCCTGGCGGCAGACCAACGTGCCGCAATGCGGGTATTGTCAGAGCGGGCAAATTATGCAGGCGGCGGCGCTGCTGAAACAGAAGCCAAAGCCAACAGACGCAGATATTGATACAGCAATGAAGGGCAATATCTGCCGCTGTGGAACATATCAGCGCATTCGTCAGGCAATTCATCTGGCAGCCAACGGGCCAGCTTCCAACGGAGGTGCCAAGAAATGAATCAAATCGAACTGGTTAATCGTCGGACTTTTTTGGGCAATATGTTTTCTGCCGGTGCGCTGGTGATTGCGGCGCGCGTCCTTCCCATTGATGCGCTGGCGGCGGAAGCTGGCGAAGCCGGGGAAGCGACCGCAGCTAAGGCCGCATGGCAGCCCAGCGTGTATTTGGGCTTGGAACCGGACGGCACTGTCATCATCGTGACGCACCGGTCGGAGATGGGCACGGGCATTCGCAGTGTGTTGCCGACGGTTGTGGCCGATGAGCTGGACGCCGATTGGAAGCGCGTCAAGATTGAACAGGCGTTGGGCGATACGAAGTATGGTTCGCAGAACACGGACGGTTCGTGTTCGATCCGCGATTTTTACGATGCGATGCGCCAGGCTGGCGCCAGCGCGCGAATGATGCTGGTCGGCGCGGCGGCGGCCAAATGGGGCGTCACGGCGTCGGAATGCAAAGCGCAAAATCATCAGGTTGTACACACGGCCAGCAATCGCAAGTTGGGCTACGGCGAATTGGCGACGCTGGCTGCCGCGCAAACCGTGCCGAAGAAAGAAGACTTGAAATTCAAATCGCCTGCTGAGTTTCGCTACATCGGCAAAGAACTCGCGACCATTGACCGCGACGATTTGTGCGCGGGCAAAGGCACGTTCGGCATTGACGCGAAGATGCCGGGAATGGTCTTCGCTTCCATCGAGCGCTCACCGGTGTTCGGCGGCAAGATGAAAAGCTTCGACGACAAGGAAGCGAAAGCAGTACGCGGCGTGCAGCAAACGGTCGTGATTCCTGACTTCAAAGGCCCGCACCTTTTTCAGGCATTGGGTGGCGTGGCCGTCATCGCCAACAGCACCTGGGCCGCGATGAAAGGGCGCGAGAAGCTGAAGGTGGATTGGGACGCGGGCGCAAATGCGTCGTACGAATCGGAAGCTTACAAAAAGGCGTTGCAGGAAACCGTCCGCAAGCCGCAGAAGTCTGTGCGCAACATCGGCGATGTGGATGCCGAATTCGCCAAAGGCGGCAAGATCATCGAGGCGGAATATTACGTCCCGATGCTGTCTCATGCGCCGATGGAACCGCCGGCAGCCGTCGCCGAATTCAAGGACGGCAAGGCTGTGATTTACGCGGCGACGCAGAATCCGCAGGCTGTGCAAGACACAGTAGCCGCCGCCTTGGGCATTGATAAGAAGAACGTCGAATGTCACGTCACGCTGCTGGGCGGCGGGTTCGGGCGAAAGTCCAAACCGGATTACGTGGCGGAAGCGGCGATCCTTTCGAAGAGCATTGGCAAGCCGGTCAAGGTGACATGGAGCCGCGAAGACGACATCCGTTTCGATTACTACCACTCGGTGGCGGCGATGTATATGAAGGCGGCGGTTGACGACAAAGGCAAGCCGACTGCGTGGCTGCAACGCAGCGCCTTCCCCAGCATCGGTTCAACCTTCAACCCGGCGGCCAATTACGGACAGGGCTTCGAGATGGATATGGGATGGACGGATGTGCCCTTCAACCTGCCGAATCATCGGGCGGAAAATGGCCCGGCGAAAAACCCCGTGCGCATCGGCTGGTTGCGTTCGGTGTCGAACATCTATCACGCCTTTGCCGTGCATTCGTTCGCGGACGAACTGGCGCAGATGGCCAAGCGCGATTCGGTGGAATATCTGCTTGAACTGTTAGGCCCGTCGCGCAACGTGGATTTGGGAGCCAAAGGCCCAATGGCCGAAAAGTTCCCGCTGGATATTGGACGCTTGCGCCGCGTGATCGAAGTGGCAGCCGAACGGTCAGGCTGGGCGAATAAAAAGCCCGCGAAAGGCCGCGCATTGGGCATTGCCGCGCATCGCAGCTTTTTGAGCTACGTTGCGGTAGTGGTCGAAGTCGAAGTGGATAATAACGGCAAGGTTCGCATTCCGCGTGTGGATATGGCCGTGGATGTTGGCACCGTCATCAATCCTGACCGCGTCAGGTCGCAGTTTGAAGGCGCGGCGGTTTTCGGCACCAGCATCGCGATGATGAGCGAGATCACGGCGTCGAAGGGCGAGATTCAGCAGGGAAATTTCGACGATTACCTGGTCGCTCGCATTCAGGAATCGCCAATGGAGACGCATATCCACATCATTCCCAGTGATGCGCCGCCGGCTGGTGTGGGTGAACCGGGCGTGCCGCCGATTGCACCGGCAATCTGCAATGCGATCTTTGCCGCGACAGGCAAACGCATCCGCGAACTGCCGATCCGCAAAACCAAGCTGGTCTAAACGTGTTACAACGAAGACTCAGGCAACGAAGGCTCAGGGATTTATCCTTGAGCCTTCGTTGCAAGCTGGCGTAATAAATTAGCCGCCAATTACCTGCCGTACTTTTTCCTGCCGACCCTGCCCAATTTCTTCGGCGATATACTTGATGACTTCCCGCTCTTCTTTCGTAGTTTCCGGTAAGCCTAACAGCCTTCTGCCGACCGAAGAGGCAATCTGGGTGCAGTAATTGATCAGGTCTTTCTGACTGGCTTCGCGTTCAGCAGGCGGCAATGTGGCCATCACCAAACCGATGGCGTGCAGGGTGTTTTCAAAAAATGCTTCTGGTGGTTTCACGGTCAGCCATTGCGTGAGTTGTTCATAGGCTTTGCTGCCGGGGTTAATGCCTTGAATGTGCGCGAACTTTAGAATTCGTTCGCGTTCAATATCGGCGACGCCATCTTGCGCCCAGGCGACCTGGACCAACGGAACAATGTGTAGCAACTGCACCGTATCCAGGTGAAACCCCAGGACTTGTAATGCTCCCAGCAAGTCTTGATCTTTGACGCCGATCACCTCAGCCATTTGCTGGCGTTCTGCTTCCAGCGCCTTTTGCTGGTGTATCTGATCAAGCAATTCGTGATCTCTCTTCTTGAAATAGGCCTCTTCAATACTGCGCTCGCGTTCGGTAAATGCATCTTTGTTTGGCATGAATCCTCCTTGATTACATCGGAAAGTGAACTAACCGACCGCCAGGTTTCCGCGCCCAAGCGGTCAGGAAAATTGAAGCAAAGATGCTCCGTAGATACAAGATAACCGGGACGTTGCCGCCGCGAATCAGTCAGCTTTCAAAGTTTGACAAAGCAAAATGCCGTCAGTACAGTTCAAACTTTCTCAAATCCGACCCAAACAATACCATCTATCAGGGCCAATACTGTTATGACCGGAAACGAAGTACGAAGCATTTTTCTGGAATATTTTGCCAAGCATGGGCACAAAATCGTCAAATCATCGCCTTTGCTGCCCGCCAACGATCCGACGTTGCTGTTTACCAACGCGGGAATGAATCAGTTCAAAGACGTCTTTATCGGCGCTGAAACGCGCGATTACAAACGCGCTACGTCGTCGCAGAAGTGCATTCGCGCAGGCGGCAAACACAACGATCTGGACGAAGTCGGCAAGACGGCGCGCCATCACACGTTTTTCGAGATGCTCGGCAACTTCAGCTTCGGCGACTATTTCAAGGAAGACGCCATCAAGTTCGCGTGGGAATTGCTGGTAGATGAATACAAGCTCGATCCCACCCGTCTGTGGTTTTCGGTCTTTGAAGGCGACGCTGAAGTGCCCGCCGACGACGAAGCGGTCGAGCTTTGGGTCAAGGTTGGCGCGCCCCGCGAACGCGTTCTGAAATTCAACCGCAAAGACAATTTCTGGCAGATGGGCGAAACAGGGCCGTGCGGGCCGTGCTCCGAAATTCATTACTACATGGGGGACCACCCCGAAGACCCCACCTTCAACAAAGCCGCATACGTCAACGGCCACGGCGACGACACGATCGAGATTTGGAATCTCGTCTTCATGCAATACAACCGCAGCGAAGTCGCGCCCGGCCAATACAAACTCGATCCGCTGCCCGCGCCTTCGGTGGATACCGGAATGGGATTGGAACGCGTGTCAGCAGTTTTGCAGGGCGTCAAGACGAATTACGACACCGATCTGATCAAACCGATCATCAACTTTACTGCGCAGCTCGCGGGCAAAGAGTACAAAGCTGATACGCAGGAAGGCTTTGCCATGCGCGTTGTTGCCGACCACGCGCGCGCCACTGCCTTTGCCATCGCGGACGGCATATTGCCCAGCAATGAAGGGCGCAATTACGTCTTGCGCAAGATCATGCGCCGCGCGATTTACCACGGGCGCAATACGCTGGGGATTGGCGGAGCCTTCTTTTATAAAGTTTGCGAGTTTGTCGTCGAGCAGATGCAAGATGTCTATCCAGAACTTGCCGCGCAGCGCAGTTATATTGAGAAGATGGTGCGGCTGGAAGAAGAGCGGTTTGGGACAACGATGACTGTTGGGCTGAAGAAGCTTCACGAGTTGATAGAAAAAAATGGTAAGTTCGTCTCCGGTTTTGATCCATACAAGCATGCTTCACCTGGGTACATTGTTATTGCTGATCTTGCGCGATTGTACGACACCTTCGGAACACCTGTTGATCTGATGTATGTGGTTCTAAGAACATCATCTCCAGCGGATAGTTCTACTACTGATTGGGAAACTGCCTGGACGCTAATCAGAGAACAAGGTGATGCAATTGCGAGGGAACCTTACCCAGATCATTTGATTGAATCATTGCCTGATAATGATCATGCTCCCGAAAACTATCCCTTCTCAGATGATGGATTAAAAAGAAACTTCATAAATCTCAATGATCTTAGCGAGGAAGAATTCCGGGAGATTATTGAAGCTGAACTTAAAGAAATTCAGAAGCAAGGTCATTCAGGACAAGTAAAACAAGGTGAGAAAACCAAACCTACTTACGTCGCCTTATCACGCCGCCACGACACCAAGTCAGAGTTCAAGGGCTACGAAACGACGAAAGTTGATGATGCAAAAATTATTGCTCTCATCAAAGGCGAGAATGAAGTCAAAGCCTTAAACGAAGGCGATGAGGGTGAAGTCGTGCTGAATCAAACCCCATTTTATGCCGAAAGCGGTGGACAGGTGGGCGACATTGGCCAGTTACTGGGCGAGAACCTGAGCGCAACGGTTTTGAACACCACTTCTCCCGTGCAGGATTTGCGCGTTCACAAAGTCAAAGTCGAAAAGGGAAGTCTCAACGTTGGTGATGAAGTGATCGCGCAAGTGGATATTGAAAAGCGTGATGCGACTCGGCGGAACCACACCGCAACCCATCTGATGCACGCGGCGCTGCGCGAAGTATTGGGTACACACGTCAAGCAGGCAGGTTCGATTGTCGCGCCGGATTATCTGCGCTTTGATTTTTCGCACTATCAGCCGCTGACAAACGCCGAAGTTGAAGATGTCGAAAACCTGGTCAATACCCACATCCTGCGTAACGAGACGGTGCAAACTGATGAGTTGGCGATTGAAGACGCGATGCGCACAGGCGCGATGGCTTTGTTTGGCGAGAAGTACGGCGAGAAAGTGCGTGTGTTGACGGTCAACGGAGTGGAAGGAATTTTTTCCAAAGAACTTTGTGGTGGCACGCACGTCAGAGCAACCGGCGACATCGGTTCTTTCAAAATCACCAGCGATGAAGCGATTGCTTCGGGCACGCGACGAATTCGCGCGGTTACGGGCAAGGGCGCGTTTGAACGTTTTCAACACGCGGAACATTTGCTGGCGGAAGCGGCAGGCCGCTTGAACACTGCGCCTGACAAACTGCCGAGTGATCTTGAGCGGTTGCAATTGCAACTGCGCGATCAACAGAAAGAAATCGAACGCCTGAAACTGAAGCTGGCGCAGGGCGGCGGCGGCGCAGAGGATCAAGTGACTGAAATTAACGGCCTGAAAATTCTGGTGCGCAAAGTCGAAGGGCTTGGCTCTGACGGACGCCGCCAACTGGGCGATTCTCTATCGCGCAAGATCGCGCCGGGTGTAGTGGTCATTGGCGATGTCGTTGATGGCAAGTCTTCGGTGCTGGTCATGGTTTCGACGGACGCGACCGGCAAAATACAAGCGGGCAAGATCATCAAATCGCTGCCCGGCGCACGCGGCGGCGGCAAAGCCGATCTGGCCGAAGGCGGCGTCGAAGCGGGTAAACTGGATGAAGCGTTGAAGGCCGCGCCGCAGGTGATTGAAAAGATGCTGGCAGGTTGAAGTTAAACCGGTCAATGAGGAATAAAGCGTATGGACCCGCAAGACGTGAGTAATTCAAACCTGAAAGAACTTTATGCTGAGTTTGAGGATGATGATCGCAAGTTGGCGGAAGCTGGCATGGCAGATTACGTTCAGCGGCTGACGCTTGAAGACTTGCTTGATGGGATTACTGAAGAGAACATTCATCCTGAAATCTCATTGGGCCCGCCAGTGGGAAAAGAGGTGTTGTAATGCCGAAGTCAATTCAGGACATCTGCAAATCGTTCGGAGCAGCGATTCTGCTGATTGTTCTATTGCTGGTCTCTGCTTCACTCGCTCAAATCCCTGAGTCGAAGAGTGCGCAACTAGTCAAGAATGAAGTACGCAAGGCAGGTGATACCTTGGAGCGGGAAGCCATCAGCAAACCTCAAGCTCAATATCCTCCGATTGCCAAAGCCACGCGCGCTTCCGGTCAAGTCAAAGTCGAAATAACAATTGACGAGGTGGGAAAAGTCATCTCGGCAAAAATTCTTTCCGGGCATCCTTTGCTTCGCGAAGCCGCGTTGACAGCCGCTCGCAAATGGGAATTCAAGCCGACGACACTTTCCGGCAAGCCAGTCAAAGTCAGAGGCGTTCTTACCTTCAATTTCGCTCTCCAGGACAGCGCTGACTCTCCGGCATCCAAGCGAGAGCCGAAGTCTGATCCGGCTGAAGAGCTTTGTGAGCAAGCCGATGAACTAGGGAAAGAAGGACAGTACGATGAGGCGATTGTGAAGTACCAGGCTGCATTGCGCATCAAGCCTGATTACGCCTGGGCATACTACAATCTGGGGATGGCTTACTTTTCAATCAAACGTAGTGAAGAAGCTGTGAAGTCTTGTGAACAGGCGCTGAAGATTCGCACTAAAGAATTAAAGCGGGACGGCGAACAAGATATGATTTATGAAAACGCAACGATCTGTCTCGGCATAGCCAAATGGTATCTTGGCAGATACGACGAAGCGATCAGCCACTTCAGAAAAGTTGCCGAGCTTGAAAAGCATATGGCCGACGTTCGTGTTTTTCTGGGATCAGTGTTGATCGACAAGGGCGATTACGAAGCGGCGATTATTGCGTTGAAAGAGAGTGTCGCCATCAAACCAAGCTCTTCGGCGCTGTTTTCGCTTGGCGACACTTACCTGAAACTAAACCGGTTCAAGGAAGCGATTGATGTGTACAAACAATGCATCGAACTTGAAGACGGCCCTTTGGCTCCTCCTTCGCACTATGGTCTTGGTATCGCTTATTTAAGGCTCGGCGACAAACAGTCCGCGATGAATGAGTATCACGCGCTCAAGAAAATATATAACCAAGTGCGCGCCGAGCAGCTCTTGGCCGAGATCAATAAATGAACAACCTTGTTGCTTCCAACTTAACCCATCATCCTGGCCGCACCGTCGTCAGCATCTTTGGCGTCGGCGTTGGTGTGGTGCTGGTGGTCTTGACTGTCGGTCTGGTGCGCGGCGCATTGCGTGACCGTGGGCAGCGTGATGCCAATATCGGCGTTGAGATCATGCTGCGGCAAGGCGGGCAGGGAATTACGCTGACCTCCGCAGATATGACAATTCCCGTGGACGGTGTCGCGGAGGTGAGCGCCGTGCCGGGTGTGGCTGTCGCGACGCCGGTTGGGCAGAACTTGCAAATGGGCGGCAGTGGCGGCCTGGGCATTCAGCAATTGGATGGGATTGAATTCGACAGCTTCACCCGTGCCAGCAAGCTGCGCATCGTCAATGGGCAACCGCTGCCTTCATCCGGTGACGTTGCCATCGTGGATGTGAAGTACGCGACGGATCGGAAAACCAAGCTTGGCGACAAGATCAAATGGCAAAACCGCGAACTGGTGATCGTTGGGATTTACGAACCCGAAGCGGGCGCGCGTATCAAAATCCCATTGGCGACAATGCAGGATGCGATGGGGACGCGCGGCAAATGCTCAATGATCTTCGTCAAATGCGAAGACCCGAACCAACAGGAAGAGGTTGCCCGCCGCATCATCGAAAAACATCCCGATTACGTTCCCCTTTTCACGCGCGAATTGCCGCAACTGATGGCCAGTGGCTTTTCAGCTTTCAATGTGTTTTTAGATGTCGTCAAAGGATTGGCGACAGTCATCAGCCTGCTGGTTATTTTGCTGACGATGTACACGACGGTTTCCGAACGCACGCGGCAGATCGGCATTCTAAAATCCCTGGGCGCGTCAAAATGGTGGATCGCGTGGACGTTTGAAAAAGAAGCGTTGCTGATCAGTCTGTTGGGCATTGGGGGCGGCCTGTTATTTGCCATCGTCGCGCGCTTTCTGCTGGTGCACGGATTGGGCTGGAAGATCGAACTGGAGCCGGGCGCGATTTTGTATGCCGCGGGCGCTGGTTTGATTAGCGGCCTGCTGGGAGCGCTTTATCCGGCATTGCGCGCCGCCAGCCAGGATCCGGTAGATGCTCTGAGCTACGAATGAAATCCCGCCTGCTCGCCATTCTTTCCGCCATCATTGGACTGTCCCTCTTTATCTACGTTCTAAAACAGACTGGTTTGTCTGAAATTGGCGAACGGCTGCGCCAATTGGGGGCAGGCTCACTGCTGATTCTGCTGATTTCAGCATCGCGTTATTTGACGCGCAGTATGTCGTGGCTGCGATGTATGACGCCGGACGAGCGCAAGATTGGCTTCTGGACGTTGTGGCGCGCACGGCTGGCCGGAGAAGCGATTGGCGATTTGACCTTTGGGCCAATGGTCGCGGAGCCGCTGCGGTTGGTCGTGTTAGGCGATAAGCTGTCGCTGACATCGGGCGTGTCGTCGCTGGCGGTCGAAAACATCTGCTATACCGTTTCAAGCTGCGTCATGGTGATGGCGGGCGCGATTGCATTGCTCGCCAGCTTCGGGCTGAAAGGTTCTCTGCGCACCGCGATGCTGGCGTCGCTGGTGGCCGTGATGATCGTCGTTGCCGGTTCTGTGATCGTCATCGGGCGGCGATGGAAGCTGGGTTCCGGCATCGCCACGCTGCTCAGCGGCATTGTCATTCGCGATGACGATGTGCGCAGCAAGATTGCAGGCAAGATTGCGCAGCTCAGCCAGCTTGAAGATTACATCTTCGACTTCTTTGCCAAACGTCCGGTGGACTTCTTTCTGGTCATCCTGTGTCAGATGGCGTTTCACTTTGCGGGAGTCGTCGAAATTTACGTGACGATGAATCTGATTGGCGCGCGCCTCAGCTTTGCCACGGCGTTTCTGATGGAATCGGTCAATCGCGCGCTGAACATTGCCTTTGTTTTTGTGCCCGCGATGGTTGGGGTGGATGAGCTGGGCACGCGCGAACTGGCGAAGGTTCTGGGCTTCGATGGATCGTTTGGTGTCGCGCTGGCCATCATTCGCAAAATCAGGATGTTCTTCTGGATCGGCATCGGATTGATCTTTCTGGCGGCGGCGCGTCAGCATAAGAAGGCGAAAAGCGGGTGAAGTATCTGATCGTCAATGCGGATGTCATTTCGACTCGTTGACATTCCAGGCAGGGTCGTCGTAGATTACGCCGCGATGACGGGCTTTCCTCACATTTAGGTCTCACACCAAGAAAGCCTGCGAACGATCCCGCTGTTAGTGCTAGTCAAATAACGTATTCAGATTATGTTTGAATTGGGCTGGCGTTACCAGGTTTCGCGAAGAGCAAAATCAACCTGTTACAAGCCGTTTGAAGGATTCAGGTGAAATGCCGATCCGCAGACGCTTACTTGCACAACCACTCACAATTTCAAAAGGAGAAAACTCACAATGCGAATCTCACGCAAACTTTCACATGCGCTACTCGCGGTATTTGCACTCGTCGTTATGGCGTCCTTCGCACTGGCGGCAGATCCTGGGGCGACTTACCCTCCGACCTCGGAAGTCAGCGACCAGAAAGCTGGCTCAGTGTTGATCTACAACATTTACACGTCGGGCGCGACCAGTGGCACCACCCAGAACACACGCATCAACCTGACCAACACCAGCACCTCGTCGGGCGCTGCTGTTCACCTTTTCTTCCTCTCAGAAGGTTGCTCAATCGCTGATGCCTTCATCTGCTTGACGGCGACCCAGACGGCGACCTTCATGACGTCGGACCTTGATCCTGGGGTCACTGGCTACATCGTCGCGGTTGCAACTGATGCCAATGGTTGCCCAACAGCTTTCAACTGGCTGATCGGCGATCTGTATGTCAAATTTACTACCGGCCACGCCGCCAATCTAGGAGCTGAAGCGTTCGCGGCCTTGTATTTCGGTACATCGGCAGGCTGCGACAGTAACTCGACGACAGCAGAAATCAACTTCAATGGCGTGGTCGGCGGTGTTGGCAGCTATAACCGTGCGCCGCGTGTGCTGGCAGACGACGCCGTTCCGAGCCGTGCAGATGGCAACGACACGCTGGTCATCATCGACCGAGTCGGCGGCAACCTTGCGGTTGGCTCTTCAACGCTGGGCACATTGTTCGGCTTGTTCTACGACGATTCAGAGAATGTGCTGAGCTTTTCCATTACAGGTAGCAGCCAATTCCGCGGCTCGCTGTCGAACACGACTCCGCGCTTGACGCCTCGCTTCGAGACGTTCATTCCGGCGGGTCGCACTGGCTGGTTCAAAGTTTACAGCCTGAGCGACATTGGCATTCTGGGTGCGGCGATCAACCTGAACGCCAATGCGGGCACCAGTGCTGGCGCATTCAACGGTGGTCATAACCTGCACAAACTGACGCTGACTCCTTCCGCGCAGTACATCATCCCTGTCTTCCCACCGAACTGCTAATCCGGTTTGGCTGGCTGATACAAACCGAAAGGCGAGCTAGAGATGGCTCGCCTTTCGGTTTTTAGGAGAACTTGTGCACGCCAAAAGTCAAAATCTCAGTTTTTGACAAGCCTCAGGACCGCCGCATACACTTCCGGCTTACTGACCAACGTCGCCGCCTCGCTGTAAGGAGTTACTCCCAACTTGTCTCGCCCGAATTCTTCCCAACGCCCATTGATTGGCATTTCGGAACGGCTGAATGCCGAAGATAGTTTCTATCTGCGCCGGTATTACGCCGAGGCGGTGGAAGCTGCTGGCGGCATTCCGGTTCATATCCCGCTGATTCCGAATCGTGAATACTTGACACCGCTGTGCGAGCGTCTGGACGGGCTGGTTTTATCCGGCAGCAACAGCGACCTTGATCCGGTGTTTTATGGCGAAGAGCCTCACCCGAAGCTGGGGCCGGTTGTTCCCGAACGGGACGACGTGGATTTGATGCTGCTGGAAATCGCCGAAGCGCGCGCGATGCCGGTCCTGGGCATCTGCTTCGGGATGCAATCGCTGAACGTCGCGCGCGGCGGGTCGCTGGTGCAGGACATCGAAACGCAAGTCGTCAATCCGATCAAACACGAACAGGGGGAAGTTCGTAATCGCCCCTCGCATCAAATTGAGATTGAGAGCAACTCCATCCTGGCGCAGCTTGCCGACGCCAGAACCGTACGTGTCAACAGCAGCCATCATCAGGCGGTCAAGAACGTCGGACGCAATCTGCGCGTGATTGCGAGCGCGGCGGATGGCGTGGTCGAAGCCATTGTGGATACGCGCGCTGACCGGTTTGTGCTGGGCGTGCAATGGCATCCTGAAATCGGATGGCAGCGCGACCGGCTGTCACAAGCGATCTTCGGCAAATTCATCGAAGCTTCAGTTCAGCACCGAGACCGGTAGCAAGCGGTAGAGATTTATGGATAGGAAAGCCAAAACCACCATCGCGCTGCTTTCGACGGCGCACGCCGTGCTCGATTCGTATTCGAGCTTTCTGTTTCAGCTTTTGCCGCTGATGACTGTGCGGCTGGGACTGCGGCCAGCACACGCCGGATTGTTGACGCCATTGCTGATGATCAGTTCGTCGTTGATGCAACCGGTGTACGGAATGATTTCGGATCGCTATCTGAAACGTTCAATGGTGGTGTTCGGCCCGCTGGTGGCGGCAATCTTTCTATCGTTGTTGGGAACGGCGACCAGCCTGCCGATGCTGATGATGTTTGTTGTGGTGGGCGGCGTGGGTGTTGGCGCGTTTCATCCACAGGGAGCGGCGTTGGCCTCACGCACGGCTTCAGCAGATGGGATGGGAAAACACCAGGGAATGGTGATGTCCGTCTTTTCGTCGTCGGGCACGGTTGGGTATGCGCTGGGGCCGATTTTAATTGCTGCTGCCGTCAGCGTGTTTGGCCTGGAACATAGCTGGTACACGATGGGCTGGGGCGTGGCGATGTCGGCGCTGATGTATTTCTACTGCCCGTCGCTGGAACGAATCGAACGAACCGCTGATTCCCCAAGGTTGAAGGATTCGCTGCGCGCGGTGTGGCAGCCGCTAACGCTGTTGTATTTTGCCGTCGTGCTGCGCTCGGCGGTATCGGTCAGCGTCCAGACGTTTTTGCCCTTCGCATTGCAGCGCGGCGGCTTGACGGACAACGAACGAAGTTGGGTGCTGGCAGGCTTTATCCTGTTTGGCGGCATCGGTGGATTTTTCGGCGGCGCATTGGCCGACCGGTTTGGCGCTCGGCGTGTCACAATGGCGGCGATGTTGCTGGCGACACCTTTGATGATCGCAGCTTTTTCCGTGCACGGCCTGCCTAGTTACTTGCTGTTGATGGCGGGCGGGACGATGCTGAACCTGCCGATTCCGGTCAGCGTCGTGATGGCGCAGCGGCTGGTTCCGGGAGGGGCGAGCACGGTGTCGGCATTGATGATGGGATTTGCCTGGGGCGCAGGCGCGCTGCTGGCGCCCCTGGTCGGATTGCTTAGCGATCGCATTGGCTTTTTCCCCGCGCTGTTTGCCGTCTCCTTCCTGCCGTTGATTTCGGGCGCGCTGCTGTGGCGCTATCCGAAAGACGAAATCGTCGCGCGCATCCACGTGCGCGAGGCAATGGCAGTGGGGACGATGGGCGATTGAGAATTCGAGATTTGAAATTTGAGACTGGGTTTTAGAAGTTATGTTTTGGAAACGAAAAAAGAACGATTTTATCTCGCTGAACCTGAGTTCGTTTGATGAGCCTGTTGTGGAACAGGCCGCCGAGCCGATTGCTGAAGAGCAGAAAGCGAAATCTGTTGAACCGGTAACGCCACCAGCGCCAGTGCGGATACAGAGTGTTGAAGAGCAGCCCGCTGCGCTTGTGGCCAGGCAGCCTGAAGTTGTGAGGACAGCGCCGGTTTTTACGCCACCGTCATCGCCGGTTGTGAAACCGCAACCGCCCGCCGCGCCAATTGCGCCGGTTGTCGAAGAAGCACCGGAAGACGAAGGTTTCATGAAGCGGTTCCGCAAAGCGATTTCTTCAACGCGTGAAAATATATCCACGCGCATTGAAGACGCTGTCAAAGGCAAGAAGCAGATTGACGCAACGACGCTGGAAGAACTGGAAGAAGCCCTGATCGGCGCGGACATCGGCGTGCAGACGACAATGGAGATTATCGAAAACGTCCGCCAGCAGGTTGACCGCCATGCTTTGCAGGACGTTGATGAACTGAAGCGAGTCATCAAACAGCATCTGATAGACATCCTGGAACGCGCCGAAAGATCACGCGGTGTCGCTTCGGAAACGTCCGTGCCTGACAACGTGCGGCCTTACGTGATGATGATCGTCGGCGTCAACGGCGTCGGCAAAACCACAACGATTGGCAAGCTGGCGCAGCGCATCAAAGCCGAAGGCAACGAGATTCTGATCTGTGCGGCAGATACTTTTCGCGCGGCGGCGTCAGATCAATTGGCTATCTGGGCCGATCGCGCAGGCGTCCCGCTGATTCAGCAGAAGCAGGGAACCGACCCGGCGGCAGTCTTGTTCGATTCGTTGAAAGCCGCAAAGGCCCGCAACGCCGACGTGCTGATCGTGGATACCGCAGGCCGCCTGCATAACAAAGCCAACCTGATGGCCGAACTGGAAAAGATGAAGCGCATCGCCAATCGCGAAGTCCCGGGCGCACCGCACGAAGTCCTGCTGGTAGTGGATGCCGTTACCGGCCAGAACGGGTTGAGCCAGGCGCGCGAGTTTATGAAGGTGGCGGACATTACAGGTCTGGTATTGACCAAACTGGACGGCACGGCAAAAGGCGGCATCGCCGTGGCGATTGCCAAAGAATTGAACTTGCCAATTCGCTACTGCGGCATCGGCGAGAAAGCAGATGATCTGGTAGTCTTCGATCCGCGCGTTTACGTCGAAGGATTGTTCGAATAGGGGGCGTTATGACTGTGCAGGAAATTGTTGCCACGATCCCGATGCTTTCGTTTGATGAACGAATGACAATCCTGAAAGCCTTGGCGCAGAGCCTCGGCAACTCTGATGTGCCGAGAAATCGCCGTAGCATTCCGTCCAGTGAGTTGCGTGGTGTGTTAAAAACAGACAGCCTGGCGCCAACAGATGAAGAGGTCAAAGAGGCATACACGGAGTACTTGATGGAGAAGTACAAATAATGCGAGTCCTACTCGACACCAACGTCATCTTGGACTTGCTGCTGGACCGCGAAGGCTTTGCCGAAGACGCTTCAGCTATTTGGGATATAAATGCGCGCGGGGAAATAGAAGCATTCATCGCCGCTATCACGCCGGTTAACATCTTTTACATCGCGCGTAAGTTGAACGGCGCGGTATTGGCGCGTGAATATGTCTCGAAGATGTTGGAGATGCTGCAAGTTTGTTCGCTTGACCGCCAATCACTTTTAGCAGCAGAGATTTTGGATTTTGCCGATTACGAAGATGCTGTCCAAGTCGCTTGCGCAATGTTCAGTAATCTTGATGCCATCGTTACGCGCGACCTGAAGGATTTTAAGAACTCGCCATTGCCAGTTTACTTACCCACAGAATTTCTCCTCCATCTCAAATTGAGCCAAGAAGAATGACTGATTCCAGCTACGCTTGTAGCCACTGGACAAGCCCAGAGATGAAAGCAAAACGCAGCTTCGGACAAAACTTCCTGGTCAAATCGCAATACTCGACACAAATTGTTGATTCGGTCAGGCCACAAGCCGGTGAGACGATCATCGAGATCGGGCCGGGGCAGGGCGCTCTGACTGAATTGCTGGTGGCAAGCGGCGCGCGTATTGTCGCGATTGAACTTGACCGTGGGTTGATCCCGATGCTCAAGAGCGGCTTTGCGGATTTTGGCAATTTCAACCTGGTCGAAGCCGACGCGCTGAAAATAAATTTCCGTGATGCGATCGCGCCCGCCGGCAGCGCTCGTGTGGTTGCCAACCTGCCTTACAACATCTCAACCCCGATCTTGCAGCGATTGATCGAACAGCGGCACTGTCTGAGCGAGATGACCCTGATGTTGCAGCGCGAAGTCGTTGATCGCATTGTTGCCGAACCTGGCGGCAAAGAGCGCGGCTACTTGTCTGTGCTGGTGCAGCTTTATTGCGAAGCGGAACATCTTTTCGATGTTCCGCCCAGCGCATTTCGCCCAATCCCCAAGGTGACGTCCAGCGTTTTGCGATTAAAAGTTCGCACGCAACCCGCCGCCGAAGTACACAACGAAGCGCTCTTTCTTGAACTGGCGAAAACGTTGTTTTCACAGCGCCGCAAGACGATCTTCAACAATCTGCGTTCGGGAGCGGGGCGAGTTGGATTGACGGGCACGGAACAAATCAATCAAGTGCTGACTGTGGCAGGTCTTGATCCACAACGGCGAGCCGAGACGCTTTCAATTGTGGACCTGGCAGGACTGGCAAATTCCATCTCAAGCCGGGAGGAATTCCTGCCGCATGTCTCACAACCTGGCGAGTTGGGCTATACTGCCCCATCAAAATTAGAAAGAGACGATAAAGAATAATGACAACAGGCAAACTTCAGATTACACCACTCGGCGGGTTAGGACAGTTTGGAATGAATATGACGGTCTTCCGCTACGGCGATCAGATGATCATCGTGGATTGCGGAATGATGTTCCCGGACGAAGACCTGCTTGGCGTTGACATCGCCATTCCCGACCTAACTTACATCGAAGAACACCGCGAAGAACTCCTCGCCATTGTGTTGACGCACGCGCACGAAGATCACGTCGGCGCGCTTCCCTTCGTGCTGCAATTGGTCAACGTGCCGGTTTATGGAACCCGCTTTACGCTGGGTTTAATTGAAGGCAAGCTGCAAGAGTTTGGCCTGACTGATAAAGTTAAAACGCACACGATCAGCACGAAGCAGCCTTTCAAACTCGGCCCATTCGAAATTGAATTTGTTGGCGTCTCGCATTCACTGGTGGATTGCGTGGCGCTGGCCATTCATACGCCGGTCGGCGTCATCGTGCATACAGGCGATTTCAAAGTGGACGAGACGCCGGTGATGGGCGAGCCAATTGATTTGAAGCGGCTGAATCAGCTTGGCGATAAAGGCGTGCTGGCGCTGCTGTCGGATTCAACCAACGTTGAGCGCGAAGGGCGCACTGGTTCCGAAAAAGTTGTCATCCCGGCGTTCGAAAAGATTTTCGATGACGCGCAAGGCCGCGTGATCGTGTCGTGCTTCTCGACCAGTATTCATCGTCTCCAGATTATTTTTGATCTGGCGGCGGAGACCAAGCGCGCGGTCGCGCTGGTGGGCCGCAGCATGATTCGTAACGTCGAAGTGGCGATGCGGCACGGTTATCTGGATGTGGATGACAATCGCCTGGTCAGTCCGTCCCAAGCCAAAAGAATGTCACCTGACGAAGTCTGCCTGATGGTGACGGGCAGTCAGGGCGAACCGATGTCAGCGCTGGCGCGAATGTCCGTGGATTCGCACAGAGACGCCAGCGTTGTTGCGGGCGATACGGTGGTCATCTCAGCGCGGCAGATTCCTGGCAATGAAAAGTCCATTTCGCGAATGATGAATCATCTGTTCAAGAAAGGCGCGCGCGTGATTGATTCGGGCATCGCTCGCATTCACGTTTCCGGCCATGGGCGCGAAGGCGATTTGAAGATTATGTATGAGGCTGTGCGTCCGAAATTTCTGGTTCCCATTCATGGGGAAACACGCCAGCTTTATCGCCACGCCGAGGCCGCTCGCAGATGGGGCGTGGCGCACGACCGCATCGTGATGGCAGAGAGCGGCGATGTCATTGAGCTTGATGAAAACAGCGCAGGCGTGGGCGACAAGATCACCGTGGGCCGCACATTGATTGACGATTCCGGCTCAGGTCGGATTGATGAGTTGGTACTGCGCGACCGCAAGCATCTGGCTTATGACGGCATCGTGCTGCCGATCGTAGCCATCAACAAGACGTCTGGTGAATTGGAATCTGCACCTGAGATTGTGCAGCGTGGCTTGGCCCTGAGCGACGATGGGACGGAGTTTCTAGCCAAGGCTCGCGTGATTATCGGACAAACCATTGCAAGGGCCAGTCACGAAGAGCGTGTGGACTGGGCGGTAATCAAAGAGAAAATCAGGCTTGAACTCAAACGCTACATTCAACGCGAGACAGGTCGCCGCCCAATGATTATTCCGGTGGTCTTGGAAATTTGAGGCTTCGGCTACACAAATTGCCGCTCATCTGACACCTATTGTTTGCACTCTCAATGAACGTTTGTCACCACTTGATGACAAACTGATGATCAGCGACAAACTCAATGGGCACAAACATTAATCTTGGTTTCTCAAAGCAATAATGTGTTGACACTCCCCCCCCTCTCGCATAGACTGCGCCGCGTGGTTGGCTCACCTCACCGAAGTGAGCAGCAGTTGATTTGAAATATATGCCTCGCATTTGACGCCCTGCCATCCCCGTTACCGCAGCGTTGATAGAAGCTGCCACTCGTCTGAGCCAACAAAGCGGTACCCCAAACAAACGCCGCACTTTAATGTTCAAGCAGGCAAACTCTATACGCGCTTTTTTCATCACTGGACTTGCTTGAAACATCAACGCTCATCAATCAACGATTGAATATTTATATCGTGACTCGCCTGTTCGCCTGTTTGAGGCGGCAAAGCCCGCAGGTCGTCACCTGTGCCCTTCAGCGAGCAACTGTTCATTGGCTTCGAAGGTGATCCTCAATGATCCGCCGAAGTCGTTACATCTGGAATAAGAATTGATAACTAATCCAATTGTTGGAAACAATTGTTGTAAAAGGAGTATGTACGTAATGCGAACCTCACGCTGTTTCTCCTCACTGTTACTTGCAGTGGCCGCCTTTCTGGTGATGGCCACGAATGCATTCGCCGCTGATCCGGGCATCCCGTTTCCGGTTGACGGGGCGGTCAACGATCAAAAAGCAGGCTCGATTTTGATCTACAACGTTTATATCTCAAGTCCGACCAGCCCAGCGTCGGAAAACACCCGCATCAGCATCACCAATGTTTCAGACTCGCGCGCCGCCTCCGTGCATCTCTTCTTCATTGATGGCGCTACCTGCAGTCCTGCGGACAGCATCGTTTGTTTGACGCCGCGCCAGACTTCGGTCTTCCGCGCTTCTGACTTCGATCCGGGTACCATGGGTTACATCGTCGCTGTCGCGATTGATGGCAACGGCTGCCCGGCGATTCATAACGCTCTGATTGGTGATGAATACGTCAAGTTCGCGTCCGGCCACGCCGCGAATTTGCAGGCGGAATCAGTCGCGGCCAAAAGCGTGCCTGTTTGTAACGACACGGATACGACTGCGACCCTGAACTTCAATGGCGTGCAGTACGATCAATTGCCGCAAACCCTGGCGCTCGATAACATCGCCAGCCGCGTGGATAACAACGATACCTTGCTGATCCTGAACCGCGTTTCGGGTAACTTAGGCATCGGCGCGGATGCACTGGGCGCAGTTACCGGTCTTCTCTACAACGATCAAGAGAACGCTTATAGCTTCAGCTTCAGCTCCAGTCAGTGTCAGGTCAAATTCAGCATCAACAATACGACGCCGCGCACCGCACCACGTTTCACCACGGTGGTTCCCAGCGGCCGCAGCGGTTGGATGAAGTTCTTCAACTACAGCGGCGCTCCCTTGCTGGGTGCCGTGATCAACCTGAATCCGGGAGCCGGGGCATCACCAACGGCCTTCAATTACGGCCATAACCTGCATAAGCTGAAATTGTCACCCAGTTCCAGCGTGCTGATTCCTGTCTTCCCACCGAATTGCTAACCCAAAGAAGCATCCCAAAAATTACTGAGGCCGGTCACCTGACCGGCCTCTTTTTTAATTGCGATCCGCCGCAATACGTTTTGTCGAGCAATCTTTAAGCGCCTAACCCGCCGCCGCTACGGCTTTCTCCGCCGCATCTTTCATTCCTTTAGCGACGATGAAGTTCAAGCCTGATTCTTGTAGGACGCGCTGGCCTTCTTCGACGTTGGTGCCTTCCAGGCGGACGACAATTGGGGTCGTCACACCAAGATTGCGGGCCGCTTCCACGACACCGCGCGCGACCATGTCGCAGCGGACGATGCCGCCGAAGATGTTGATCAGCACGGCTTGCACATTCGGGTCAGCCAGCAGAATGCGGAAGGCGTTTTCGACGCGCTCCTGCGAAGCGCCGCCGCCGACGTCCAGGAAATTCGCCGGTTCGCCGCCGGCCAGTTTGATGATGTCCATCGTGGCCATCGCCAAGCCCGCGCCGTTGACCATGCAGGCGATGTTGCCGTCCAGCTTGATGTAATTCAGGTCGAACTTTGAGGCTTCGATTTCAAGCGGCGCTTCTTCATTCAAGTCGCGCAATTCATTGAACTCTTTGTGACGGAAGAGCGCGTTGTCATCGAAAGTAACTTTCGCGTCCAGGGCGTACAATTCGCCGTCTTCGGTCAGCAGAAACGGATTGATCTCAAGCAATGAAGCGTCCGACTCAACAAAAGACCGATAGAGCGCCAGCATGAACTTCGTCGCCTTGCCGATCATCTCCGGTGCCAGCCCCAATCCGAAGGCCAGCTTGCGCGCCTGGAATGCCTGCATCCCAACTGCCGGGTCAATGTGTTCCTTCATGATCTTTTCGGGCGTGTGAGCGGCGACTTCTTCGATGTCCATGCCACCTGCCGACGACGCCATAAAGACCAGCTTCGATTCCGCGCGGTCCAGCAGCATGCCCAGATAGAACTCCTGCTTGATCTTCAAGCCTTCTTCAATCAACAGTGTGTGCACGGTGCGGCCTTCGGGGCCGGTCTGATGCGTGACCAGATTCATACCCAGGATTTGTTTGGCAATGGTCTGCACGTCTTCAGCGGTTTTGGCCAGTTTGACGCCGCCGCCCTTGCCGCGCCCGCCGGCATGAATCTGCGCTTTAATGACGACGGGCAAGCCCAACTCTTTTGCCGCAGCTTCGGCTTCGGCAACGGTGCGCGCCACAAAGCCGCGCGGGACTTTGACGTCAAAACGGCGCAACAATTCTTTCCCTTGATACTCGTGAATCTTCATAAATGCCTCGTGATGATTTGTGATTTGGAAGTCTTTGGAACGAGGGCGAGAGTGTAGAAGTGAGGGAATGAAAAGGCAAGCAAACATTACTTGCCAAAGAGCCTTCAGCTTTGACAGAAATACGAACGATGGCCTAGACTGCGCCGGTCGTTGATGGCTTTATTCCGATGGCTTTGACGACAGTTTGATAACACAGTTTGATAACAATGATGTGGCGATTTAAGCGACTTGCCTCACTTAAAAAAAACGGCTAAAGAGCGTACACGTTATCATCATCTTTATCTTTGGAAACCCTGGCGTTGCTTTTGCGCCGGGGTTTTTGCGTGTAGCGGGCTGGCAAGGCATCAAGCGTGATCTTGATACTTTTGCCACTCCCCCCACATTCGATCTCAACCCAATCAACTAAGGCAAAAGAAGGAGAAGACCAATGGCTGACGAACAGACTCCCAATTATCATTTCAATACCCTGGCGGTTCATGGCGGACACGATGGCGATCCGGCGACGCATTCGCGCGCGGTGCCGATCTATCAGACAACCTCTTACTTATTCGACAGTGCGGAACATGCCGCCAGCCTGTTTGGCCTGCAGGAGTTCGGCAACATTTATTCGCGCATCATGAACCCGACGCAGGACGTGCTGGAAAAGCGCGTGGCTGCGCTCGAAGGCGGCATGGCTGCATTGGCATTTTCGTCAGGGCAAGCCGCCGAAACGCTGGCAATTCTGACGTTGGCCAATGCGGGCGATGAAATTATCTCGACCACATCGCTGTATGGCGGCACGTATAATTTGTTTCACTACACGCTGCCGAAACTGGGCATCACCGTGCGCTTCGTGGATGCGGAAGACGAACGGGCTTTGCGCGCCGCGATCAATGACAAAACCAAAGCCATCTACACCGAAACTGTCGGCAACCCAAAGCTGGACATCGTGGACATCGAAAAGCTGGCTGCCATTGCCCACGAAAACAGGCTGCCGCTGATTATTGACAACACCACGCCGTCGCCTGCCTTATGCCGCCCGATTGAACATGGCGCGGACCTTGTCATTCATTCGCTGACTAAGTTCATCGGCGGACATGGCACATCCATCGGCGGAATTATCGTGGACGCGGGCAAGTTCGATTGGAAAGCTTCGGGCCGCTTCCCTGATTTCACGACGCCTGACCCTTCGTATCACGGCCTGGTTTACACGGACGCGTTCGGCCCGCTGGCGTTTATCCTGAAAGCCCGCGTACAAAGCCTGCGCGATATTGGCGCGTGCATCTCGCCGTTCAACGCCTTCCTGATTCTGCAAGGCGCGGAGACTTTGCATCTGCGATTGGAGCGTCATTCGGAAAATGCTATGGAAGTGGCGAAGTTCCTGCAAAGCCATCCGCAGGTGGAGTCGGTCAATTATCCGGGCCTGGAATCCAGCCCGTTCTTTGAACGAACCAAAAAGTATATGCCGACGGGTGCGGGCGCATTGATCACGTTCAATATTCGCGGCGGATTGGAAGCGGGCAAGAAGTTCATCAATTCGGTCAAGCTAATCAGCTTGCTGGCGAACATCGGCGACGCAAAGTCGCTGGTCATCCACCCGGCTTCAACGACACATTCGCAGTTGAGCGAAGAAGAGCAGGCTTCGACTGGTGTGACGCCCGGTCTGGTGCGCCTGTCCATCGGCATCGAAGATGTTCGCGACATCGTTGCCGATATTGATTCGGCGCTGAAAGTGGCAACGCGCTAAAGTCGCGCATTAACCAGTTCGCCATTCACGATTAGCCATTATCAGGCAGGAAAGCGACTTCCTCCTGCCTGATAATGGGCAATTTCGAATAGTAAGTGGTTAATGATTTGCGAAGGCGGCATCGGTCAATTGAGAAGCTCGTCCATTTGATTTCTGTATGGCCTCAACCGCGATCATTACTCAGCTTGAGCCAACCTCCGAAGGCGATTTTACCTTCGCCATTGATCAGCCTTTCCAACTTTTTTCCGGCGATTCGCTGCAACCGGTCACGCTGCATTACGCAATCTACGGGGAATTGAACGCGCGGCGCGATAACGCGATTCTGGTTTGCCACGCGTTATCCGGTTCGGCGCGTGCGGGCGATTGGTGGCCGCAATTGTTTCTGACACCGGACAACCCGGACGGCGTATTTGATCTCAGCCGGGATTGTGTGATTTGCGTCAATGTAATCGGCTCCTGTTATGGTTCAACCGGGCCGGGAGCGATCAACGCGGCGACGGGCAAGCCTTTCGGTGTGGGCTTCCCGCTGGTAACAGTTCGTGACTGGGTGCGGTCACAGGCGCTGCTGCTTGATCACTTGGGCATTAAAACGCTGCACGCGGTGGTGGGCGGTTCGATTGGCGGGATGCAGGCGATTCAATGGGCAATTGACTTTCCGCATCGCGCACCGCGATGCGTGGCCATTGGCGCTGCGCCGCTGACGGCAATGGGACTGGCGCTGAATCATCTGCAACGGCAAGTCATTTTGAACGATCCAACCGGCGGGCTGGCCACCGCGCGAGCCATCGCGATGTTGTCATACAAATCTGAGGCGTTGTTTGCTGAACGCTTTGCGCGCAACCCGAACCGCAACGGCGAAGACCCGCTTCGTTCATTGACGACGCGCTACGACATTGGCGGGTATCTGGATTATCAAGGCGAACTTTTCACGCGCCGCTTCGATGCGAACTCCTACCTGATCATCAGCAAAGCGATGGACAACTTTCATCCGGCGCTGGGGTATGAATCGGAGCGGGCGGCGCTGGCACGCATCCGGGCGCAAACGCTACTGGTCGGGATTTCATCGGACTGGTTGTTTCCGGCATCGGAGGTGAAAGCGTTTAGTGAGCGAATGCGCGAGGCAGGCGTCAGTGCGGATTATGCGGAGATTGTTTCCGATCACGGCCACGATGGCTTTCTGGCGGAACCGCATCTGTTGGCGATGTTGATTCGGGGTGTGCTGAATGATTAGCCTGGGTACGCACCGCCTCCGGCGTGCAGGCTATCTGCACACTGCACGCCGGAGGCGATGCGTACCCAGCGATTATTTGATGGCGCTGAATCCCACCAACTTTTTCTGATCTTCGTCCCACAGACGCAGCGAAGCCGATTTCAGGCTCTCGCGCAACCCCAGGACTTTGGCTTCTTGAAACATCGGTGTCTCTTTGTGGCAAGTTTCCAGCTTGTAGTTGGGAATCTTCGGGCTGAGATGGTGAATGTGGTGAAAGCCGATGTTGCCCGAAAACCATTGAACGATGCGCGGCAGTTTGTAGAACGAACTGCCCATGACTGCTGAGGTCACATAATTCCACTCTTCGCCAGCGCGCCAGTACGTCTCCTCGTACTGATGCTGAACGTAAAACAGCCAAACGCCGATCGCGCCCGAAAACATCGTAATCGGCAGCCAGATCATCAGGAACGCTTTGACGCCAATCGTCAGGCATAAGCTGCCGTATATCGCCAGAAGCACGACGTTCGTCAGACGGATATTGTTGCGTGCCCTGGGCCGTGAATCTTTGCGAGCAAAGCGAGGCGCAAACACGAAGGTGTAAAACGGGCCGATTAACAACAGCACAAACATACTACGATAAAACCGGTATTGAACACGGCCCCACAGCGACAGCGCCTGATACTCTTTGATTGTCAGCGTCGTGATGTCACCAACGCCGCGTCTGCTCAGATCGCCTGAGGTTGCGTGATGGACGGCGTGTTCGTGCTGCCATTGATGATAGGAAACCATCGTCAGAAAGCCGCAAATCGTGCCAACGACTTCGTTGGCCCTGGAGGATTTGAAAAATGATCCGTGACCGCAGTCGTGCTGAATGATGAATGTGCGCATGACAAAGCCGGCGGCGATCAGGGCCAGTGGCAACGTCAGCCAATAGGAAACCGACAGGCTGTAATACATCAACACCCACAGCGCGATGTATGGCGTGATCGAAGTGACCATTTGCCAGACGCTGCGCCCGATTTCCGGCGTTTGGTATTTTTTGATGAGGTCTTGCCAGCTTGGTGCAGCGGCAGTAGATTTGATGACGTTTGAATCGTACTTCATTCAAATTTCTCCAAAGAGTCAATTGGGTTGTCGTTCGTGAGGGGTTAGCGCACGAAGCGCGAATGCTTGAAGCGAAGCGATCTTAAGTGCCTCTGTCAGCGGCAACAACTCTGAATCGAGCGGAAACGCTTTTCAACTGTGGGTATTACGAAACAATTACATTCAAGGAGCGATCCACGATGATTTCCAAGACGGCTAAGCATCTGTTCCTTTCACTTTTCTTTGCGCTGAGCTTTGCTGGGTTTACGCAAACCAGCTATTCGCAGACCGCCCCCGCGCAAACGCAAGCTTCACCGCTGCAAACAGGGCAAAACCGCGCCACCGAGATGGTCGCGATGCGCGATGGCGTGAAGCTGGCCACGGATGTTTTCCTGCCAGCTTCAGAGAAGGGCAAAGGCCCCTGGCCGGTGGTGCTGATGCGCACGCCCTACAACAAAGCCACGATGGGCGCGCAATCAAAACAATGGACGGACAACGGCTATGTTTTCGTCGTCCAGGATTGCCGGGGCAGATTCAAAAGCGAAGGCAAATACTTTCCGTTTATGGATGATCATCTGGACGGCTACGACACTGTTGAATGGTCGGCGAAACAAGGCTGGTCGAATGGCAAAGTCGGAATGATCGGCGCGTCGGCAATGGGCATTACGGCGAATCAAGCTTCGATCATGGCTCCGCCGCATCTGGTCGCAATGTATGTGATGGTCGCGCCGGCCAGCGCCTATCAGCACGCGATATACACGGGCGGCGTCTTTCGCAAAGAAATGAACGAGCAATGGCTGAAAAGCCAGAATGCAACCGACGTGCTTGATCTGACCTTTCAGCATTACAAAGACGACGGCTACGTGGACATTCGCGAAGGCAGCAAGCATTGGCAGCAGGTGCAGGTGCCTGTCTATAACTGGGGCGGCTGGTATGACATTTTTGAGCAGGGCAACATTGACAACTTCGTCGGCCTGCAATCGCGCGGCGGCGGATTGGCGCTGGGCAATCAAAAATTGATGATGGGGCCGTGGGGACACGGGCAAGTCGAGGCAGTGAAATATCCGATGAACTCCGTGCCTGATCAGAAAGAGCCTGTCCGCTGGTTCGATTACTGGTTGAAAGGCGTCAATAACGGAATTCTGGAAGAGCCGCCAGTCAAGTATTACGTGATGGGCGATGCGACCGATCCCAAAGCGCCCGGCAACGAATGGCGTACGGCACAATCCTGGCCGCCGCAATCGAAGATCACACCTTACTTCATGCAAGCCAACGGCAAGCTGAGCGAGGGCATCGTTACCGAAGCCCAGAGTAGCGACACATACAAATACGATCCAAAGAATCCCGTCCCGACAGTTGGCGGCGCGTTGCTGTTTGGCAAGAAAGGCCCTTTGGATCAGCGCCCCATCGGCGAGCGCAAAGATGTGCTGAAGTTCCAAACTGCCGCGCTGGACGCGCCGGTTGAAGTGACCGGCAAGGTCGAAGTCGAACTGTGGGCCGAATCCGACTGCCCCGATACCGACTGGACGGCGAAACTGGTGGATGTTTATCCCGATGGCACGGAACGTTTGGTGCTGGATTCAGCCCTGCGCGCGCGCTTCCGCGAAGGCTTCGATCACGAAGTTTTGATGAAGAAGGGCGAGGTCTACAAGTTTAAGATTGATCTGTGGTCAACCAGCCTGATCTTCAACAAAGGCCACCGCATCGCCATTCACATTTCCAGTTCCAACGATCCGCGCTTCGATCCGAATCCAAACACGGGCAAGCCGATGCGCGCCGACGGCGAAACCCGCGTCGCAAACAATACGATTCATCACAGCCGTGCCTATCCATCACGCGTTTTGCTGCCCGTCGTAAAAGTTTATGACAAGAAGATGGCGGCAAACTAAGCCTGGTTACGCCCGCGTCCTCGCGGGCAGTGTTCGCTAGCCGACTGCCTGCGAGGACACGGGCGTACCAGGCTTTTCCAAGGAGTTATGCAATGAGCACCGCAGAAGTAGATTTTTTCAAACTCGATTTGTTGTTGTCTGATGAAGAGAAGCTTGCACGGCAATCCGTCAGGACCTTTGTGCAGGAGCGCGTCAAACCAATCATCACGCGCTGTTTTGAAGAAGGGAAATTCCCCATGGAATTGATCCCAGAGATGGCCGATCTGGGATTGCTGGGCGCAAACCTGCCGGAAAAATACGGCTGCGCGGGAGTCAACAACGTTACTTATGGCCTGACCACGCAGGAACTGGAAGCGGGCGACAGCGGCTTGCGCAGTTTTGCTTCCGTGCAAAGCTCGCTGTGCATGTACCCGATCTACGCCTTCGGCAGCGAAGCGCAACGCCAGAAATGGCTGCCACAAATGGCGGCGGGCAAGGTCATCGGTTGTTTCGGATTGACTGAACCGAACTCCGGCTCTGACCCGGCCAGCATGCGAACGCGCGCCGTGCGAACGAAAGACGGTTGGCTGTTGAATGGCAGCAAAGCCTGGATCACCAACGGCAACATCGCCGACATCGCCATCATCTGGGCCAAGACATCAGGGGGGGATGATGACAACGAAACCATTCGCGGCTTCCTGATCGAAAAGGGCACAAAAGGCTTCACCGCCAGCGAGGTCAAACACAAGCTGAGTCTGCGCGCTTCGATCACATCGGAGCTTGCGTTTCAGGATTGCCTCATTCCTGAAGAAAACATCCTGCCGGAAAGCAAGGGACTGAAAAGTCCGCTGATGTGTTTGACGCAGGCGCGTTATGGCATTGCCTGGGGCGCGATTGGCGCGGCGATTGATTGTTATCAAACTGCGCTGGATTACGCGAAGCAGCGCACGCAGTTCGACCGCCCGATTGCCGGATTTCAGTTGACCCAAAAGAAACTGGTTGAGATGTTCACCGAGATCACCAAGGCACAATTGCTCTGTTTGCAGCTTGGACGAATGAAGGATGCGGGCACGATGGAGCCGGTGCATGTCTCAATGGCGAAGATGAACAACGTCGCGCTGGCGTTGGAATGCGCTCGGACGTCGCGCGGCATTCTGGGCGCGAACGGCATCACGGGCGATTACCCGATCATGCGGCACATGTGCAATCTGGAATCGGTCTACACCTACGAAGGCACAAACGAAGTGCATCTGCTGACCATTGGCCGGCACATCACCGGGTTGAACGCCTTCTCGTGATAAAACTTCACGAGGAAATCAGCCCCAGTTCCAATTGGGTTGGGATCAAAAAATCCGAGCCGTTGAACAAAGCGGCTCAGCATGTATAATGCGCGAGTCGTTTCGGGGCGTAGCACAGCCTGGTAGTGCGCTCGGTTTGGGACCGAGAGGTCGGAGGTTCGAATCCTCTCGCCCCGATTTTCAGAATCAATAACTTAAGGCTTCCATCTGGAAGCCTTTTCTGTTTTTACGACGCTTTTAGCGACACTTTCGCAAAGAAAATCAGAACCGGATATCTTTCTTCAATCCAAGGCAATTTCTGAAAGTGGAAGGAGGCTTCATATTCTCGTGAAAATTTCAGAGGGTTATTTGCTTTACGAACGTGAAAATGGATTTTTCTCAACAGTCATCAAAAATTCGGACGGCATCAGATGGCCCTGCCCGACTTGCTCTTCCCAGCCTGATCAAAACTGCCTGCTTACATTAAGATCAACAGCAATGTAGCACTGCGCGCTTGCTCGCGGGCAAAAGGCCGTGGGTTCGAATCCTGCCATCCCAACTATAACTATCAGTCGCTTAGGGCAGCCCAAGCGGCTCCCTTTTCCCTTCGGTGACGTATTCGCCAATCAAATCGTAAGTACCATAACCTCACACGTAACCCCTTCATTTCTCTCAAAGACTGCTCATTTTCCTTAATCCACCGCACTGCCGACCGCCCTACTTTTCATTTCCGTGGTCTTTCTCGCTTAGCTCGCCATTCCGCAAACAATCGTTGGCAAGACCGAAGAATGTCGACAGCACTCGCTTGTAACGATCCGCATCGCCTTCGGGCACGATCATAAAGATCGCCGTGCCAGCTTGCCGGAGTTCGGTGAAGTCAACGAATCTTACCCCGCGCGCGGCCATCGGATTCGTGATCGGCGAAGAGATGACCATCATATTCGGCGTGGAGAAATCCGCGCACGCCACCCCCAAGCCAATCAGCACACCGGCTTGAAGTTTCGGCTCGACCTTACTGAACATCCCCCAATAGAGCGGTACTTTCGGGTCGGGGGATTTCATCATCTGTTCGTTGAGTTGCTGAAGCGACAGTGTCGAGATCAACTCCTGAATCATATGCGGCGCCGGTCGCGCGTGTAGTTGATTCAATTGCAGCAGGATTGCCGTCAGCGCCGCTTTCTCCGCTTCCTTCCAAAACGGATCAGCCGTCGAACGCCGGCTTTGCTCGGAATCCAGAATCATCGTCGCGACTTTGTGCGCGTATTCCGCGTTGTTCTTGCAGGCGGGCAGGAAGTTCCAGCGATCCGTCCGCTCCGGCTTTTGTAAATCAATCCGGTAGACATTGCGGAAGAGATAGGCCGTCTGGTCGTAGAGTTCACCTTTCGGGTCAAGCACGATCACCGAACCACTGCCTGCCCACGCGCGCTGCCAAGTGATGAAAAACGTGGATGATTTGCCGGAACGCGGCGGGCCGAACATTGCCAGATGACAAGTCGAATGCTCGGGGCTTTCTTCCGAAGCCTCCCCCCAGCAGGGTGAAGCCAACTGTAAAGGCAACGCGAACGCATCGGTGAAGACAGGTCGTGACGCTGGTCGTTTGAGAACAACATGACTACTGGCCAGTGCGCTTGATCGCGCACGCCGATTTCACCGAAGCGCGGGATGTGCGCGTGGCCGCGGGCAAAAGACTGCAGGAGCATGGCCTCTCAACCATTCACATATTGATCGTAGACATGCTTGAATGAATAGTTGCCTGATCTAGCAATCTGTTCAATGAGTAGAAGCGTTTCATGACGCGATTCTGCGCGCTGAACACCAATCTCGATGAGTTTGCGAGCCTCGTCCCTGTAATAGAAATGCGGGGCTTCAATCTGATCGTGCATTAGGTGGAAAATCTGGATTGCCTTAACCGGATCACGTTCGATCTCAAGTAACAAATAATCCTCAAAGTTCCACCAGACAAAGTCTCTGTGTTCGGAACGTGCAATATAATGCAGCATTCCCTCAATCAAGGGCCATAATGAGACCGCACTTTCACGGTTGGCTGCGCTGCTTAGCAATCGGCTAAAAGATTGCATCTCGCCATCGAAATCGGATGGGTAATTGCGGCTGGCAGCTTCCTCCAATCGCCATTGCCAAAGCGTACGAATGCGCTGCCAGAAGCGGTCACCACTATCTTCATTTTTTGAAATATTGCTGAACACTTCAACGACAGCGCGTGCTGCAGTACCGCGCGATTGCGCGGGAGTTTCTTTAAGGAATCGGACGAGCAAACTGGTTTGGCCTTCAGGCGAGCTCAAGCTGTAGTCAGCGTAAAGATAATTAACCGCCAGATGCGAAGCGAAGTGTCCGACAGGATCAAGATGCGTTTGGGTATTGAATCCCTTCTTATGGATCTCAATCGCGCGCTCATATTTATTAAACAATAAAGAGAACACCGTTGTATAAATTTGAGGATTGAAAACAACGAATGAATCCCAAGCGGCGGCAAAGAACCCGAACGACATCTCGTCATCGCCTTCAGGAAATACTTCATTTAAGTGTTCAACAGCCCAATCCCAGTCAAGCCAGCAAAGCAGATTGAAATGCTTACCAAAGATTGAATGCAGCGCTGTGCTTCTGTCGAGAAGGTAATTGACCTTTCTCGTCAAGGTTTGCTCAACTTCCAGTTCCAGCCGTTTCGGCCCAAAGCCGCGACGATCGTCGGCTATGTCGAGGTGAGATTTATAGCTGGCATAGCAAATCAATGTGCTTAAAGCTTCAGGGCGAACGTGGTTGATGGCCACTGTCGCCGGATCTTTGTGGCCGAACCACCCTTCGGCTGGTTGATCTGCATCGGGGACAGGGTCTGGATCATTGGTCAATAGGATAAGCAAGTCTCTGACACGCGGCAATTCATCAACTGGAATCACCGGACTACCTTTATCGAAGAATTTCTCCAGGTAATTAACCACCGCAAATCGAAAGCCGATCCAGCCGCCTTCATAACCCCGGCTGTTATCAGTCCTAATGGTTTCGTCTTCCAACAATTCTTCACTCAATGACAATTTGATTCGCAGCATCTCGTCAGAAGAAAAAGCGATGCTCGGTGGGTGATTGATAAAACTCGTTGCATACTCGGGGTTGAGTCGTGCAATGACGCCGAGATGACCGCCATATTTTTCATAGTTGGAAAAGACAACCTGAGCTACGACTTGGCCCAATGCACCGTATTTCTCTTCCTCGAATTGGTGCATTCTGTCGCCTGGCTTCCACTCACGTAGGTATTTCAGTAATTCCTGAAGCGGCATAGCGCTTAATTCATTTGTATTGGTTGGGCTGACTGTTGCTACAAAATGAGCACCATCGCTCCAACTTGTAAAGTCTGGGTGTTCTGGTTCTCCAAACTCTGCTATCAAATCTTGCAGCATGGTTGCTGCCTCTCCCTGCAAATGGTTGCGAACCATGCATAGCCGGTCTCGCTTCCAGCATTCTGAGTAGACACGCGTATACTCCTCTGGGTCTTGACCGCGTTCATTATCAGCCCAAGTCGCAACCTCAACCACTTTCTCAGTAACTGGCCCTGCCATAATCATTTCTTCAAGCCGGTGCTGGTCATCACATTCGAGATGCGGATAGCCTTGCTCTAATAGCTTGAAATATTCGTGGTGAATCCACACATCATCCATATTTTCGACATTTAACAGGATATTGCTCACTTGATGAGGATAAGATTGTGGGTACTTTCCCAATAAGTGAATACCTAAACGTTTCAGGATTTCGTGATTTCGACTGAGATAATCATCAATTACTACTGCCGCTTCATCTGGTTTTTCCTCAGCAAGTCTTTCTAAAAACTCGCGTACTAGATCAAGGAGAAGACTTTTATAGTCATCGAATAAATCTTGTCCGGTGACTTCTATGGCAATACGCCAGAATGAATGCTCCAGTTTTTCATTCAGCCACCCTCTGGTTTTAGCTTCCACTAGTAGTGCCTGAATGAACTGTTTTTCAAGTAAAGCGACTAACCGTTTGAGATCAAGTCTGGCTAGTTCCTCCAACCCCGGTTTCCAAAGATGCCCTCTGTGATACTCATCGGTCGGCAGGAAGGAAATAGCTTCTCCATTAAAGACATAGCCTCCAAGAACTTCGTCTTCGCTCTTTTTAGCTTGTGGTGATGGCTGCGGATTAGTGAGCACCTCACAAAGTGCAAAAGCTGAATCAACGAAACCAGCTTGTGCCAGTTTCTTCATCAGTTCGCAGGTTTGTTCTGCAATTGTAAAAGCTGATGCCGGATCATTAAGACACTCAACCACCTTCGGTATCATACGAGCTGCCGGCTCAATTGGGATGGCACATAGGGCAGCCACCGCGCCGGATAGGTAGTTTCTGTTTGTTCGTATCCGCTCAAAATGAGCCAGGACAACATCAGGTACTTCGCTGGCAACTAAAATCAGATAGTCCTGAACATCCCAACGCGGCAACAAAAAGCCGCGCTCAGTGGCTACTGGCTCTGGTGCTGCATCAAGGAAGCCGTGTTGAAGCAGTACTTCTGCCCAGCTAGGATGCGGACGATTGACAAAGAACCATTTACGCAGGTCAGGTTTTGTCCGCAAAACTTCGATGATAAGAGCCAACGCTGCTGGGTTTTCCGCTGGATTGGACGAGCGAATATAGCGTTCAAGAACCGCTGTTTGCGAAAAGAAAGGAATCTCAGTTGACATCAAAAACCTCTCGTAAGAATGGCAGCAGATAGGGCGAGTTTCTCGTGATATAGATGGCCTCCATCAATGGCAGCACATTGCGCATCCGATGATGTCTGACCTCTGCTTTGACATCACTCGGCAGCTTGCCTTGATCGCACATATCCTGGGCATACAGGTAATCCTGAAACTTCTCGTGACCAAAGCGATAGATGCGCCCTTCCTGGCAAACGATAATTCCCCAGCTATTCAGCCTGCGCTCAGCTGGTTTGATCGGCAGATCGAGTACAAAAGTCGGGCTTCCACTTTGCAAACTTGCGCGCGCAAGTCTAGTGGCTGTAGCGATCAGTAGTTCCGTGTGATCAATGGTGTTAGCAACTGATTCGCGTTCCTGCAGGATTTCCAGATATTGTTCCCACAGCGTTGTTTCATTGCCGATCACCGAAAAATCGAAGGCAGGCCGTTGTCGTCGAATCGAGCAGATGATTTCAAGATTGAGCAAGTTCTGGCCCAATCGCACCAATTCCTGTGGCGGAGAGTTGATTCGCAGTATTGCCAGCACTATTGCGACATCTATCACCCGCAATTCACGGCTCTCAATAGAAACAAACCCGGCGTCAGTCAGACGACGCAGCAAACGTGCTTCGTGCGCCTCCCGATTTCTGGAAATAACTACGACTTCTACATTCCCCTCTTCCGCACACTCCAGAGCAAGATTGACGATCAGGTTGGCCGATTCCTTGCCGATCAGATTATCTAACTGGTCAATAATCAATCTGAATCCATTGCCCTGAGCCAAGCTTGCAATAGTCTGACTCAAGGGAGCCGTCGAATTGAAGTATCGCCGTAAGGAAGGCTCATCACTCAAATGCGCAACATTGCGTGCATCGAGCAGCAACGCGAGCTTGTTTGTTTGGCTGGCAAGAGCCGCTGCGATGCCGCTTTTGCCAGTACCAGATTCGCCAGAAAGCAGAACCGCCTTACCCAATTGCCATTGCTCTTCGATCCAGGAGATTTCAGGTCGCGGAAGGCTGTCTTCAAACCCGCTCAGCTTATTGTTAATCGTCTGCAATGCCTGCGCGGTGTAATAGGAAAATTCATCTTCAGGTGTGCGCTCGCCTCTTTTTCCTTTATTCTCAGAGAGAATCTCATCAAGCTTGGATTCAAGTTGAACTTGCGAGGTTAGGATTTCAGTTTTGGCATCTTCGACGTAACCTTTGGTCGCGTTGGCCAGTTGATCCAAATGTTGGTGAAGCGCGTCAAAGCCATTGCCCAATTGCGACGAGAGGTCATCGAAATACGACGAAACATCCTGCGCGGCGAGTTGTTCGTTCAACTGCCGCAACGCGGCGGCGAACTGCTCGAAATCAAGAAGTTGTTGTTGGTGCGCGACGTTGGCTAGCAGCTTGGTTTGAAAGAACTCTCGCGCTTGCGGGTCTTTGACCAGCGCCTGTTGGAAGCAAACGCAAAAACAATCGAACCAGGTTTGGCGCTGTGCCTGCTCGTACGCGTCGAATTGGGACCAACCGTCGGCCAACAATGAGCGAAACTTGTCCGGCATTCCGGGACAAGCCTTTTCAAGCTCCGTGATTAAATGTTCGGTGAGCCGTTGCCTCAGTGCTTCAGCATCGCCGTCATCATCGAATTGAACGAGGTCGGCGAAATCCTGCTCGGTGATTTCGAGCGGCGGCATCTTGTCCCCTTTCGCTTTCTCCATCTCCACTCGTAGCCATTTGTGCAAGCTGTCGAGCCATTGCACTTCGGCTTGGGCAAAAACACCGAATGGTTCGTTGTAGCGTTTCTTCCATTGCAGGATTTTGCCCGCGAGATGTTGCGAATAGGACGTGACATTCGCGCCGAGTTCATCGCTGCGCAGAGCGCACACTTGCAAAGTGGCTTGCAGATAGGCGAGGCGTAACGCTTTCGGAATAGATTGGTCGGGCTGGCGCAGGTGAAGCTTGGCGTTCTCGCGGAATTGAGTCAGTTGGATTTTGCCGAATTCTTTCGCCTTGTCTCCGGCAAAGCCGGTCGCTTTGTCTTTAACGAAATCTGCACCTTTCACTTTTACCCATCCGGTGAGTGCAGTTTTGGCGATGGCGTATAAGCTGATGAGTGTGAACGATACCGGCATTATGGTTGTTTCGGTGATGAGTGTGAACGATACCGGCATTATGGTTGTTTCGGTTACGAATGTTTGTTGACCATGAGCAATGATGATTGCGATAACGTCGCAACATTTGCAGCAATGGATATTAGTCATTCTTTAAAGCCTTGTCATTCCCCAATCCTTCCAATCTTTGACTGCTGCGCCAAAGCCTGGAGAAATTCCCGGAGCGAGTGTGTGAATCGCTCGCCTACCGCGCCGCCGCCCGTGTCCTGCGCGCCATCGGCAAGCTCAATCAAGACGGGACGCGCCCGCCCACGCTGCTCGTCTTTGACGAAGTCTGGAAGATCAAGGACAAGTACCCGCGCATTCTCGATGTCATCAAACGCGGCGCACGCACCGGTGGGAAAGAGAACGTCGTGACGATTCTGGCGACGCAAGCCTATGAAGATTTATCCGGCCTGCCCGACATTGCCAAAACCGCTGGCGTCAAAATCATCGGCAAACAGATCGGCGATTACTCGACGCTGGTTGAAGACAGCGAACTGTCGCTGCAGGCGGCGGCGGCCATCAGCGTGATTCACAACGTCCCCGGATCGCACGCGCAGTTCCTGCTCGTGATCGGTTCGGGCGAAGACAAGATCGTACAGATGGCGCAGTGTGATGTGTCACCGACCGAACTGTGGACTTTCACAACCAATCCCGATGAACGGAACGCCCGCGCCCGCGTGCGAACGCTCAAAGCCGAATGGTCATTGGCGAAAGTCATCGCGTGGCTGGCGAAAGCGTATCCGCAGGGACTCACCGGCGCGGGGCTGGTGAAGATTGATGAAACGCTGCTCGACTGAAGAAGGAGGGAGAAAATGAATCGCCAAGTCATACTCAACCCAATCATCATCGGCGTGCTCATCGCCGCCCTTTTGATGCCTGTTTCTGTGCAAGCGCAGTGGACGGTCTTTGATCCGACGAACTACGGCCTTCAGCTAAAAAAGCAAGTGCAGGAAATCAATCGCTGGATTGAGACGGTCAACCAGTACACGCGGATGTACGAAAACGCCGTCGGGCAGTTGACCAACCTGAAAGGCATCTTACGCACCGCTGATGAATTGCTCTCACAGGACAAACGTCTACGCTCGCTGATGAGCAATTGGGGCCAAGTCATTCGCCT
>JBBQVH010000038.1:0-56523 GCA_038211695.1 Blastocatellia bacterium
ACTGAAGGTGAGCTCTACTCATTGGTCAGCGACGGGATCAAAACCAGTGGGATGCCTGCTATTAAGGGGCGAATCAGCGATAACGCCATCTGGCAGATTGCATTGTTTGTCCGGCAGCTTAATTCGGCTGAAGACAAATCAACGGTGACGGCGAAAACATTACCGTCACCTCGATCAGCGCCAGTTGCCGAAGCTGAACGCCGCTACACGCTGACTGGCAAAGTCGTCTCCATCGAGCGCGAAATGAAACAGGTGATGGTCGAGCACGAAGAGGTCAAAGGTTACATGGAAGCGATGACCATGCCATTCCCAATGAAGGATGAAAAAATGCTCGACAGATTGAAGAAGGGAGACAAGATTCAAGCCACGTTGATTGTGGGGATCGGCTTTTGGCGATTGGAAAATGTCATCATCAAATAATCCTGGTTATTGTTGCGTCACGGTCAGCCCTTCGCGTGCGATACGATAGTTGATGACTTGCCCGCCAGCTTGATTCAGGGCCGCTTCGACATTGGCCTTGCGTCCGGGCTGGCAATAGAAAGCCACGCAACCGCCCCCACCTGCGCCACAGACTTTCGCAGCCTCTGCCCCGTGCCGTTTGGCGATCTCGATCAATTCATCAATGAAGGGCGTCGTGATCGTCGGGACAAGCTCGCGGCGACTGGCCCATTCTTCAGCGAAGATTGCGCCCACTTGATCAAAGGCGCGATGCGATAGTGCTTGGTCAATTTTCAATGCCGTATCACGAATTCGATCAAAGCGGCGGATGAGATCAGCGTCGCCATCAATGTGTTTCTTATACATCTCCCAGTTATTGATGCCGGAGTTGCGCGGCGCGCCGGTAAAACAAAGCGCAACGCGGCTTTCCAATTCGTCCAAATCCGTTTCGACTTCTTCGCGGCGAACGCCTTCGACATCCAGCTTGACGCGCGAAACCCGCCCATAGACCGCCGGAAAATAATCCTGATAACCGGCGGGCACTTTCAGCACCTGCGTTTCGACATTGATGGCAATGAAGGGCAGGCGTTCCGTTGGGTAAGGCTCGCCGGTCAATTTATTCAGCGCGCCGCAGACGGCGATGTTCAGTGCCGACGATCCGGCCAGTCCCGCGCCCGCCGGAGCCATGCAATCGGTCGTGACATTCAATCCGGTGTCGGGCTTAAAGTGATAGATCAACTTCGAAATCAAAGACAGTTCGTCATCACCGCGCAACTCTTCCAGCGAGCTTGCTTCGACGCGGGCGCCGCGATCCTTCGATTCGACGATGAATTTGCCGTCGTCGCGAGTTTCAAGTCTGCACCGCGCATATTGGTCAATCGCGAAGTTGATGGTCTGGGCATTGTCGTGAAACAAGTAGAGCGGCCAAAGGTCAATCGTGCCGCCGGCCAAATCAATTCGAGTGGGTGCCTGGGAATCAATAATCAAAGGGGAAAAAGCTCCTGCCTATTAGTTGATGGTGGTTAAAACTGATGGGAGCCAATCTGTTTTGATCGGCGTTTTTCGGGGGGACTGACTTCATTCTCTGGCTTTTCTTCTTTGGATGAATCCTTCTCGCGCTTCACCGTATCAATGGCTTCATGGAATTTTTCGTGGATCAGCGGCGGGTCTATCGGCTCCATCTCCGGCACTCTGCGCCCGACGACATAAAATTCCAGCAGGTACAGCGTTAATGCAATCGCGCAAGCAATGGCCAGGGCAATGAGCAAAATAATCCCGGCGCGTTGGACTCGGCCAATGATGACGCCAATCGCACCGCTGAACGAATAGCCCAACCCGATTAAAACCAGCGCCCACGCGCCGCAACTAAGCAGCGTCAGGGGTACAAAGCGCCGCACCCGCATGTGCGCGAAACCCCAGAACACAGCGCTGGCCGTGCGCAGGCCATAAACGTATTTGACCAGGAAGATTGAGTAGATGCCGAAACGTGCACAGAGCTTTTCCAGCCGGGGTTGTGTGCGTTCGTAAAACTTGCTGTGCTTGATCCGTTCTTTGCCGCGATAGCCAACCAGATAGCTGATGAAGTCGCCGACGAAGCCGCCCAGCGTGCTGGTGATCAGCGCTTCGCCAAAACTGAACAATCCGTAATGCGCCAGTACGCCGGCAAATAGCAAAGTCAGATCCCCCTCGATCATCACGCCGAAGAAGACCGCCCATAGACCATATTCTCTGATCAAATCTTCGATTAGCATCAGTCAAGGTTTGATAAAGTCCGGCAAGGGCTGAAAGCAGCAAGGTGTCTGCTCGAATCTTCATTTGCCATTGCCAAAGTTACAGTCGGCGCTTTCGATAAGCGGAGTCCGAAATGCCAATGTGCCGATGTGCCAATCAATGTGCCAATGTGAGTGATAGGTCAGCGGTCTCTTTCCGCTTTTGCGTGCGCACAGTTTAAGCCCGAATACAGCGCGCCGCCCGATTTGCGGCGTAAAGATACTTGAAGGTACCAGACAGCGCAAGAAGACTTGCGGGTCGCTTACCTGATCCGCGCAACTCCATTAAAACCTGAAAATTGACAGTTTTCAGGGCCGGAAGTTATAGTCCGATGTCAGGTGAACGTTATGACACAAACACAATCCTCTAGCACTGGCAGCACTGGCAGCATTGGCAGTGAGTTTTCTTCAGCATCCGTTTTGCTTGGTGTAGATTTGGGGACGAACCACATCCGCCTGGGCACGGTTGATCCTCAGGGTAATGTTCTGGCCTTTCGTCGCGAACCGTATCCGGACTCTTCGCTGGCCAGCGGGCGCCTGCTGGGCGAGCAGGTGTCATCCGTCATCAAACAGATGATTGATGAGCAAGCGTCTGCCTCGCCGGTCAAGGCCGTCGGAGTTGCCTTTCCAGGGTTGGTCAGTCATCCGTCTCAGCGCATCGTTTCCCTGCCGCACTTGCCGCGCTTGAATGAATCAGATTTGCGAGCGGAATTTGCGGACAGCTTTGGCGTTCCGGTCTACTTTGACAACAATGCTAATGCGGCGGCGTTTGCCGAATTGAAGAATGGCATTGCGCGGGGCGTGAATGATTTTCTTTATCTGCACATCGGTTCGAATGTCAGCGCGGGACTGGTGCTGGGCGGGAGATTGCAGCGCGGAAAATCCGGCTTGGCAGGCGATATCGGAGAGATGAATATTTACGCTGAGCACCTGGGCGAATTGGTTCGTCTGGAGACGATGGCTTCCGCCGAAAGTATTGTCCGCCGTACGCGCGAACGGCTCAAACGCGACCGCACCTCATCGCTGTCACGATTGGGGGCGATGGGTGGCTTTACCTATGACGACATTATTGAACAGGCGCATCGTGGCGACGATCTGGCCAAACTGATGCTCAACCGCACGGGGACGTTCATCGCGCTGGCCATTGCTGACATCATCAGTTTGCTGAATCTGGAAATGATCGCTGTTGGAGGGGCTCCCGCCGGACGGCAATTGCTGGTTGCCGCAATTGAAACAGAAGCGGGCAATCGCGCCTCAGTGCAAGCCTTCAAAGATTGCCGAATCGTGGCGGCGGAGATTGGCGCGGAAGCCGGAGTTATTGGCGCTGCGCTATTGGCCGCGCAGACCGCATAGCCGCACAAATCATGCGGCTTCTTACGCCTTCGGATGCGCCTTGTCATACACTTCCATCAATTTATCCGTTGAAACATGCGTGTATTGCTGTGTGGTGGAAAGCCGCACGTGGCCTAGCAATTCCTGAATCACCCGCAAATCCGCGCCCGCATTCAACAGGTGCGTGGCAAACGAATGGCGCAGACTATGCGGGCTGATGTGATGCACGTCGGCGCAAATTTTGACGTACTTGTCCACCATCCTGCCCACCGACCGCGTCGTGATGCGTGTCCCCTGATAATTCATAAACACTGCTTTCGGATCCAGCTTATCCGGGTCGGCTTCGATCAATAATTCGCCGCGCACGGCCAGATAATCCTGCAATGCCTTCAGGGCATGATTGCCAAACGGCACGATGCGTTCCTTTCGCCCTTTGCCTTTGACGCGCACCGTCTGGTTGGTGAAGTCAATGTCAGTCAGGTTCAAGCCAACCATTTCAGACACACGTAAGCCGCTGGCATACAGCAATTCCAGAATCGCGCGGTCGCGTTTACCAAGCAGCGTATCCAGGTCAGGCGATTCAATGAATTTGATCATCTGTTCGATGGTCAGATGATTCGGCAGCGTGCGTTCGACGCGCGGGCTGGAGACAAGCTGGGCCGGGTTCGATTCCATCACGCCTTCGCGGCAGAGATAGCGGAAGAATGTGCGCAGCGTGGCGACCTTTCGATGGATGGAGCTTTTCTTCTTCTTCTTTTCGTAGAGCGAGGCCATGTATTCGCGGATGGTCAGATGATCAATATCACGAACATTGACCGCGCGGCGCTGGCCCTCTTTGTCGGGCGGCGCGACGTAATCGTAAAACTGGATCAAATCACTCTCGTAATTTCGCAGCGTGTGGGCAGAAGAATTCCTCTCGTACTTCAGATGCTGCATAAAATCGTCAACCTGTTTCTGCACTTGCTATCCTCCAACAAGTCGAACAAATAAAACTGTCATAAATGTGCAGTTATGATAGCACGCCGGCTTGGGCGGCATCTGTTCCCGTGATTCGGACCGCAGCGTCCAGCAGCATCTTTTTTAACTGAGCGTCTTCCGAACAACGAAACTCAATTTGGGCTGCGTATATTGGCAACAGCGATTGCCGGATCGTCTCGGTGGATAAGTTCGCGGCGTCTTTTTCCGTAACAATGATGGCTTCAGCCTTTGCTGATTGCGCGTCGCGGCGGATGCGGGTGAACTCTTCCGCTGTGTACCGATGGTGATCTTCAAAGTCCTGGCGCAGGACGATCTGCATTCCCGCCCTCTGCAAATCTTGATTGAACCGATCCGGTTTGGCGATGCCGGAAACAGCGACCACCCGCTTCGGCGCGAATTCAGCCAGGCTTACAATCTGTTGACCGCCGAGCAGCCGCAGCCCCGTCATTTCGTGATGGGCAAAGCAGACCGGCGTATTTGGCCGAGCATAATTTTCAATCGTTTCCACCAACGGGGCACGGTCAAAAGGCTGATCGCTGCGTGTACAAATCACGGCATCCGCTCGCCGCAAACCCGCCAGCGGTTCGCGCAACCTGCCGAATGGAAGCATCTTCGCCTTGGCCAGGGCTTCGGTTGCATCCACCAACAGTAAATTCAGATCGCGCGCCAGCCGCAGATGCTGAAAAGCGTCATCCAGAAGAAAGACTGAAACCGGCGCTTGCCCTTCCAGCCATTGCCCGGCGGCGTAACGATCTTCATCAACGACGACGCGCACGCCGGGACAGGATTGCGCGAGCAGATAAGGTTCGTCGCCTGCTTCGCGCGGCGAACATAGAATCTCATTTTCGGTTGAAACCTCGACGCGCCCGCGAGTTTCGCGTTTGTAGCCACGGCTAAGAATGGCGACGCGATGCCCGGCGTCTCGCAATGCCCGCGCAATAAAGGCCACGCACGGTGTTTTGCCCGTGCCGCCGACTGTCAAATTGCCAACGCTGATGACCGGCGCATTCAAGCGATAAGTTTTGAGAAACCCGCGTTCGTAGGCTGCTATCCGCGCGCTCACGGCAAGCTCATAAAGCTTCGCCGGGGTATAAAGCAGCGCGCGCGCCAATGACGATTCGATCATTTTGGTTCTGGTTAGTTCTGGTTGGAATCTGCAGCGATTGCTCGCCTGCTGATTTATCGTCTCACGGATACGAGTTGATCGAAAGCGGCCTGGCATTCGATTCAAGCTGTGGACTGACCGGACTTGATAAGCTATCTTTTGCCGCACCCAATAGACATCCAATCGAACAACGCAGCCTGTGCTCGTCCTGAACTGAGACTTGCTGCGCGCCGGGAACACCAGAAACTGGTGATGGTCACCGGCGGGTCGTCATCTTAATCAATACGGAGATTTGAATGCAGCATAACGATTCACCGCCGGTGCGGCTTGTCCAGATTGAGCCATTGGAAAAAAATACGCCATCTTCGCCGCTTGATATACGGCTTCCCACCCTGACCGAAAGCGTTGTCTTTCGCAAAAAGGCCTACATCGGGTTTCGTAAAGTAATTGGCTTCGTTTATACCAAACATTCCTGGGGAGCGACGCGCCGCTGGTTGTTGCCGAAGGTGCTGCCAGACAAAGTCCTCTATCGCTGGAAGCCCTATCAACGCGGCGGGTGCAACCGATGCGGGCTTTGTTGCAAAATCGTTTTCCGCTGCCCTTTCTTTCACGAAGACGCGCAGACGACTGCCTGCACGATCTACACGTCGGAAAAGCACGCGCCGGATGGATGCGTTGTCTTTCCGATTGATCCGCGCGATCTGGCCGAAGTTCAGCGCGAAGTCGCGCCCGCGCCGTGCCCTTTTTATTACGAAGGCCAGCCGGAACATCCAACGACCTGGGGCGCGCTTAAAGCCGAAATCCGTGCCGAACTGAGTCGTCGCGTCAACAAGCTGAAAGAAGAGTTCAACAACTAAAGCGAGGGAGAAAACTTGGCCGAACCGGATTATGAAAACCCGATGCATCGCGTCATGGGATCGCCTTTTGGTGAAGTGCTGGGCCTGGAGCCGATCAGTCAAGAGCCGGGTCAGGTGCGGTTGCGGCTGCCGTTTTCCAAAAGCCTGTTGCAATCGCTGGGGCGCGTGCATGGCGGTGCGATCTTCAGTCTGGCCGATCACGCTTCCGGCTGGGCGGCCTACTCAACGCTTGAATCCGACGAACGATGCGCGACGCTCGAAATGAAGATCAACTACATCGCGGCGTTGCATGACGAAGACTGCGTGGCCGAAGCGCGCGTCATCCACAAAGGCCGCACCAGCATTGTGGTTGAAGCCGAGATCAAAACCGATACGGGTCGGCTGATCGCCAAAACCCTGGCCACCTTTATTGTGCTGAAAAATGCAGATTGATTCATCCGCTTTTCTCTCTGCCCACTCAACACAAGTTCGCCGCACCAAAACGTCACCGGCTCCTCACCGATTGGTATGAGCAAGAAGCTGCTTCTGCCCGTTCAGCCATAAAGCCCAACTGCCTGTAAAGCCAGAACCCACACTGAGTCATAGTCTTACTTATCGCAACCCAGCCTTGTCACGTCGTGGCACATGGCTTGTTTAGGGGTAGTGTGTCCGGCAAGAAGGAATCGGCAGGAGTGAGGGAGAGAGGAGAGAAGGCGAAATCGGGTGACGATGCGAATACCGCCGGACAAAGTTTTAATGACCTTCGATTGAACAGGTCAAAAGTTCTTTACAAGTTCGGCGCGCCGAGGAGAGCAAGGGGGTATTTCGGAGCCGCAGAGCGTCTGCGTGACTTTGAAATTTTCCAACGCGCGTCCGTTCCTTTTCCCGGCAACCACTCGCAGGTTGAGATGGGAATAAACGCCGCGTAGCAAATGTAAAGGGGGCTGAAGGAATCGTCTTTCAGCGTTTGCTGCGCGGCGTTTCTAGTTTCGAACCACCAACTTCCTCTTATTCAAAAATCTGGATTTGATCCGAAAATTCATATCCATTCCTTTGTTGCGAGCCTCTGCCAACTTACATCCGGAATTTGAGTGAAATCTTAAGTCCGCTACAATCACCGTCTTACTTTTCCCGCATTTTCATCAAACGATCCAACCAAACGTTCGATCACGCTGGAACAAAGCTTGCCTTTTGGATAGTCTGCAACTTATCTTTCGTTTGTCATATCTTTAAGATAAACAACAACAATCAAAATTTGCTGTTAGGCCGGAACTGAACTTTTTCAACTCATCCCGCTTCGATTCGACCTCGTTTGAGGGAGTTATTGAATCTGAAAAAGCAGTTGAGAGGCGACGGCAATCACTCAGGAGGATAAATGTACAACTTGAACACTCTTTCGAAAGGCTTGGCGTTGCGAATCGGAGCTGTCCTGCTTTTCCTGACGGTTGCCTGGGGAAGCGGCTTTGCACAAACCGGCTCATCCACCGTGAGCGGAACGGTTGTTGACGGCGAAGGAAAGTCCATCATTGGTGCAACTGTGAGCCTGAAAAACCCCGGAAAGAATTTCAGCCGCACGGCAAATAGCGACAACGATGGAAACTATGTTTTCAACGTGATCCCACCGGGCATCTATACGATCGAGGTTGAAGCCAAGGGATTCAAGAAAGCAGTGCTGAACGAAGTCCGAGCATTGGTGGACAATCGTGTCACACAAAACATTGCGCTGGATCCCGGCCAGATCACGGAAGTTGTCACCGTCTCGGCCTCGGCGGCGGAAAATATCATCAATACGCAAGACGCCAGCATTGGCAACAATTTCGTTTCACAGCAGATCATTCAACTGCCGCTGAATGCGCGCAACGTCGGCAACCTGCTCAGCCTGCAACCGGGCGTAACTTCGGCGGGGTATGTTGCCGGAAGCCGCAGCGATCAAGCCAATCTGACGATTGACGGAGTGGATGCCAACGACCAACAGGACGGCACGGCGTTCAGCCCGGTCATTCGCGTCAGCCCGGACACGATCGAAGAGTTTCGCGTGACAACAGTCAACGCAAATTCGACGCAAGGCCGTTCGTCCGGCGCGCAGGTCGGCTTCATTACCAAAAGCGGCTCAAACACTTTCCACGGCAATTTATACGAATATCACCGCAACACGGTGACCACCGCTAATGACTTTTTCAACAACCGCAGCGGTATCGCACGTCCAAAGCTGATCCGCAACCTGTTCGGCGGCAGCCTAGGCGGCCCGATCATCAAAGACAAAATTTTCTTCTTCTACAATTACGAAGGTCGTCGTGATGCCAAACAGACCAGTGTGAATAGAACCGTTCCGCTGGCAAGTCTGGGCCGCGGCGAAGTGAAATTCTTCGCTACCAACAATCAACTGATTACGCTGACGGCGGCGCAGATCAATGGCTTAACCAGCAATGGAACCGCAAGCGGCGCGGCTGTGGTTGATGTCAATCCGGTAGGACTAGCGGTGTTGGCTGCGGCAGCGCAACGTTACCCGGCAAACAATTTCGAAATTGGCGATGGCCAGAATACGGGAGGCTTCCGCTTCAACGCTCCCCAACCAGTGAAGCTGGGGGCGCATACGGCCCGATTCGATTTCAAAGTGAGTGATGCTCACTCACTCTTCGTGCGCGGTAACTACCAGAACGACACGGCGGTCACGGGGGCGCAATTTACAGATACTGCCCCGCTTTCAACCTGGAGCCACCCGAAGGCGATTGCCGTTGGTTACATCTGGACGGTCAAGCCGACCCTCATCAACGATTTTCGGTATGGCTTGACGCGCGATGCTTTCAGCAATCAAGGCGATTCCGCCGTCAATGCCGTAACTTTTCGTGATGTGTTCTCTGATAAGGCTTATAACCGCACGTTCAGTCGCGTGACGCCGACCCATAATTTCACAGACAACGTCAACTGGCGTCCGTCCGGCAGTCATAGTTGGGATTTCGGAACCAATATCCGCATCATTCGCAATCAGCGAACCGATTTTGCGAAGGCGTTTGAAAACGGCGTTACCAATCAATCGTTTTACGCCAGTGCCGGGGCGGTCTTAACCAACCCAGTTAACGCTTCGCTGACGACGCTCTTTCCCACTCTGCCAGCGGGCACGACGATCCGCTCAGATTTTGTCCGTTCGGCAAGAACTGGACTGGCAGCAGTGATTGGCCGGTTGTCTCAATACAGCGGTCTTTTCAACTTCGGAGTAGATGGGAAGCCTTTACCTGCTGGTAGCCCGAATGTCCGTGAACTGGCGACTGAAGAGTACGATGTTTACGGGCAGGATGTCTGGCGGTTGCGCTCAAACCTGACGTTGACGATGGGTCTGCGTTACGGGTTGAGCCGCCCGGTTTATGAAACGAAAGGTTTCCAAGCCAAGCCAAACGTGGGCCTGGAAGATTATCTGAACAAGCGAATTGCCGCATCGAAACTGGGTCAGAATTTTACTGATCCTTTGCAAGTCATATTGGCTGGTCCTGCCAACAATGCGCCGGGCTACTACAGTCTTGACAAGAATAATTTCCAGCCTCGTATCGCTGCTGCCTGGAACCCGAAGTTCAAAGAAAGTAGTTTCCTGGGCAAAGTTTTTGGCAAGGACGGGGCCTCGACTTTCCGCGGCGGGTTTGCAATCACCAATGATTATTTTGGGCAGGCACTGGCGGTCAATTTCGATGCGAACAACACGCTCGGTTTTTCCTCCAATCAAACGATTTCGGCCAATACCTACAACGTAACCACGAACCCGGCTCCGCTGTTCACCGGGCTTGGCCAGAGCATTCGCACTTTGCCCGGAATCGTCGTTCCCGGTGATCTGAAGTTCCCGTTGAAACAGCCGCTGGATGATCGTCGGCGTATTGAAGGTTCGCTGGACAGCAATCTCCGCTCGCCCATCAACTATGTTTGGAACTTCACCTACAGCCGTCTGCTTCCGGGCGGAGTGGCGGTCGAAGCGTCCTACATTGGCCGCATTGCCCACAATCTGCTGGCTTCGCGCGACGCGATGGCGATTAACAACATCACTGATCCGAAATCGGGCCAGGATTGGTATACGGCGGCGGGTATCTTGCAAGACCTACGGTTGAAGAACACGCCGATCTCGCAGATTCCCAACCTGCCGTTTTTCGATAACCTGTATGGCAAAGGCAAAGTCGCTTTTGCGGTGGATGATTACGTCGGCACCGATTTCGTTGGGGCTGGCTTGACCAATACCCAGGCAGCGTATGCGATGATGGCGGTCGGCGTTCCCGGATGCACCGCACTGGGCGGTTGCGGCGAATTCGGCACGGACTGGACTTCGCTGCAGGACGCACTGGACCTCGGATCGGGCAGTGCGCTCTTCTACAACCGTCAGTATGGCGCGTTGTCGGCCTACGGAACGATTGGCAGTTCCAATTACCACGGGGCGACTTTAAGCATCCGCCAGCGTTATAAAGGGCTGCTGTGGGATTTTAACTACACGTTCTCGAAATCCTTTGACGATGCGTCCGGATTGCAGACCAGCGGCGTGTTCGGTTCAGCGTTCATTCTAAATGCGCTGCGCCAGCGCGACAATTATTCAGTATCAGACTTCGATATTCGCCATATCGTAAATTTCAACTCCGTTTGGGACCTGCCGGTTGGCAAGGGCAAATGGCTCTTTGGAAACTCCAACAAGGTTGTTGATGCCGTCATCGGCGGTTGGCAACTTAGTTCGATCTACCGTTGGAACAGCGGACTTCCGGTCGGCGCGCCTTTCGACTCAGTTGGCTGGGCAACGAATTGGAACGTTCGCAGCTTTGGCGTGTTGGTTCGCGATTTGAAGGCCTCCGCGACGCGCGGATCGGGTTCAGCAGCCCCGAATCTGTTTGCGGATACGAAGGCCGCGTACCAAAGTTACCGCAGCCCGCGCGCGGGCGAAACCGGAGACCGCAACGGCGCGATTCGCTACCCTGGCTATGTGGCTCTTGATTTCGGACTCTACAAAGTCTTCAAGATGCCCTACAAAGAGTCTCACAACGTCCAGTTCCGTTGGGAAGTCTTCAATGCCACCAACACGCAACACTTCACCGGGCTGGGCGATTTCAGCGTCGGACTTGATCCAAACGCTGGCGGTTCGCCGCTGCCCGCATTTGGCAACTTCACTGGCATTCAGGGCAGCCCGCGTGTTATGCAGTTTGCCTTGCGGTATCAGTTCTAGTTACAAGCGAACAGAAGTTTGTGAGAAAAGGCTGGCTCGACAAGTTGCATTGTCGAGCCAGCCTTTTCTCTGTTCATTGCCAGTCAGAACTTTCAGCATGTTGGGTCAGCCTCGGCAAGTTTGAAAATTTAGATTTAATCCAAAATTTCATATTGGCTTAACGGTAGTCAGCTAACAAAATTGTCGCCAACGTTTTGGGTTGTAGGTTAACCTGACTTTACTCATTGGCTTGCTTTATCAATACATCTGACAAATCTGTAGGCTTCGGTTTAGCGCGTGTAGGAATGGTTCTTGCTTTTTATTATTGCTCCGAAATTTTCATCAGTTCTGTTTCTAGAACACCGACCATCACAATTTTGAACATACGACCTATGTAGTCTGAGAGGTCTTCTGCTCAATTCAGTTCCACAACGAGAAAAATAACAGGAGGATTTATGAACCACCCACGCTCTCCCTGGAGCATCGCGTTAGTGTTGATGTTTATCTTCATTGGTGCGAATCAAGCCTTTGGTCAAGCCTCTTCACTTTCAGGCACCGTCCTGGATCCGCAAGGCAACGTAGTTGCCGGAGCAGCGATCACGGCAACAAATGTCGTAACGGGCGCGACCCGCGCAACGATGAGTACCAAGGAAGGTACCTTCCAACTTTCGCAATTACCCCCTGGGACATACAAAATTCGTACGGAAGCAATCGGCTTTAAAACCGTAGTGCTTGAAGATGTTCAGGTGCAGGTCAGCACTCCCCTGACTGTCAGCGTCAACCTCAAAGACGTCGGCGGCGTCAACGAAACCGTGACGATCAGCGGCGGCGGCGAATCGGTGCTCAACACCACCGATGCGACCATCGGCAACACCTTCAATGAAACGCAGATCAAACAACTGCCTCTGCTTTCGCGCAACGTGGTTGGATTGCTTTCGCTGCAACCGGGCGTAACTGCTGGCGGTAATGTCAACGGAGGCCGTTCCGATACAGCCAATGTGACGCTGGATGGTGTAGACGTCAACGAACAGCAGGGTGGCACGGCATTCTTCAGCGTGCTGCGCACGACGCCGGATGCCCTGCAGGAGTTTCGCGTTACGACCACCAACCCCAACGCCAATGTTGGCCGTTCGTCAGGGGCGCAAATCGCGCTGGTTACCAAGTCGGGCACGAATCAACTTCACGGCTCACTCTTCGAATATCATCGCAATACCGTTGGGACGGCCAATAGCTGGTTCAACAACAAATCCGGGGTCGCGCGCCCACAACTTATCCGTAACAATTTCGGTGGATCAGTTGGCGGCCCGATCAAAAAAGATCGGATATTTTTCTTCTTCACCTACGAAGGCTTCCGCGAAACCAAAGGAACAAGTGTGGTGCGTCAGGTGCCATTGGCAACCTACGGTCAGGGCATCATCCGCTACAAAACGGCCAATGGAGCCAGCGACGCTTCCTGTCCGGCGGGCACTCCCTCTGGCGTGGCTTGTCTAACGCGCGCGCAAGTCAGCGCGGCGTATCTGGCGGCCAATGGCATTGATCCCGGAACGAATTCAGCGGTCTTCGCGATTCTGGCTGGTGCGGCTGCTCGTTACCCTGCAAACGACACCACCACCGGCGACGGCTTGAACACTGGCGGTTATCGTTTCAATGCCGGCGACCCGGTGAAACAGAATACCTACATTGGAAGGTTCGATGGCAAGATCAATGAGAAGCAAAATGCCTACCTGCGTCTGAACTATCAGAAGGACAATTCGCTCGTCCCCAACACTACTCCCCGTTTCCCGGATACACCTGCGCCCGTGGCTTGGCGTCATCCCGTTGGACTAGCAGCCAATCACTCATGGGCCATCTCGAACTCGCTGGTCAATAATTTTACCTATGGCCTGACCCGCGAGGCGTTTACCAACGGCGGCGATTCTGATCAGAACTCCATTGTTTTCCGCTTCATCTATCAACCCGTGACTTTCAACCGCGGAGCCAGCCGCACGACGCCGGTGCATAACATTGTGGATGATTTGTCGTGGACGAAGGGTGCTCACGCCATGCAGTACGGCACCAATGTCCGCCTCATCTCGAACAACCGCTTCTCGTATGGCACATCCTACGATAACGGCACCTTTAACCCGTCGGGTTACGATTCCTCCGGTACAGTGGTTTATATCAGCGACTCCAACAGTGCGATCTTTCCCAATGTTGCTTCCAGTTCCACGACCACGTTGCGTGACGCGCTGACGACCGCGATTGGCCGCTACTCAGGCTATGGGGCCAGCATTAATTACAAGCTGGATGGAAGCGTTCTTCCTGCTGGAACTGGCATCGGCCGCACTTTCAAGACTCAGGAGTATGAGTTTTACGGGCAGGACAGTTGGCGTGTGCGGCAAAACCTGACGCTCAGTTATGGCCTGCGCTGGTCTACCTCGACGCCGGTCTATGAAGCCAATGGCCTTCAAGTGAAACCGACGCAAAGCCTTGGCGAATACTTCGACAAACGTGTAGCGGGCGCGTTGGCTGGCACGCCCTTCAATGATCTGATCACGGTGGATTTGGCAGGCAAGGCGAACAATCGTGGTGGTTACTACAGTCAGGACTGGAACAATTTCGCGCCTTCCGTTTCCTTCGCGTATTCACCCAATTTCAAGAACAAGTATCTGACCCATGTCTTCGGCGAAGGCAAGAGCACCTTCCGCGGCGGTTTCCGCATGGTCTACGACCGTATTGGCAGCGCACTCGCGGTCTCTTTTGACCAACTCGCTAAGCTGGGTTTTACTTCGTTGAGCGACATTCCCGTCAATACCTACAATGTGAGCACTCGTCTGGGGCCGCTCTTTACCGGCTACAATCAGGACTTCCGCGCCTTGCCGAAGCTGATTATCAATTCATCGCTGAAGTTCCCACTACAAACGCCAGCCGATGGGGGGCAACGCATTGAACAGTCGCTTGATGACAGGTTGACGACGCCGGTTCACTACAACTTCAATCTCTCTTACGGGCGTGATCTGGGCAAAGGCTTTTCGGTGGAAATGAGTTACGTTGGACGTGTGGCGCGTAATCTGTTGTCTTCGCGCGATGTGTTGCAGTTCAACAATCTGAAAGACCCGAAATCAGGAGTGGATTTCTACACGGCAATGCGCCAGCTCATCGGATTGCGTTATCAGAACGCGGCGATCACTACGGTGCAATCAATCCCTTATTTCGAGAATCTCTTTCCTGGTCTGGCTGGCACCTTTAGCGTGAATGGCCAAAGCTCGGCTTTAACGGCAACCCAGTCAGCTTATCGGCGAGTGGCGCAAAGATGCGAAGATGGGCTAGTGAACCCTAATGGTACTTGCCAGAAGAGAACTATAGATGGACGTAACACGACCGACTATACATTCATCCAGACGCTCTGGAACAATACTCCGATAGCCAACGTCAATCGCGCTTTTGTCCAACCGCAGTACGCGACCTTCTCGGCCTACGGCACGCTGGCCACATCGGATTATCATTCGGCGCAGGTCAGTGTCAGGAAGCGATTCAGCAAAGACCTGTCCTTCGATTTCAATTACACGTTCAGTCATTCGCTGGATCTTGCTTCCGCCAGTGAATCCTCCGGTAGTATCACCGGGATTTCCATCCTCAATCCGTATGATCTGAAGACCAATCGTGGCAACTCCAGCTTCGATGTGCGGCACCTGATCAACGCGAATTACATCTGGACGTTGCCGGTTGGCAGCGGCAAGAAGTTCTTCGGTGGCGTTGGCCGGGTTGCTGATGCATTGATCGGCGGATGGGATTTGACCGGAATTTTCCGTTTCAATTCCGGCTTCCCGTCACCGGTGCCGTCTGATGATGGGCGTTGGGCGACCAACTGGAATGTGCAATCGAATGCCTTGCTCGTTCGCCCGCTGGAGACTTCGCCGACGCGGACGGGGGATCCGAATCTGTTCAGTGATCCTACCTATGCTTACCAAAGCTACCGGAATGCCTATCCGGGCGAAGTCGGCGACCGCAATACGCTTCGTTATCCGGGCTTCATCGGGCTGGATGCCGGATTGTATAAATCCTTCAAGCTGCCTGGTGAAGGACGGAAACTGACTTTCCGATGGGAAGTGTTCAACGTCACGAACACGCAACATTTCACCGGCATTTCCAGCATCTCAATCCCGCAAGACCCGAATCTGGGCCTGACGCCGCCGTCAACCTGGGGCAAGTTCACCGGGATTCAGGGGCAACCACGCCAACAACAATTTGCGCTGCGTCTTGAGTTTTAACGCCGCGCCAAGTTGAACAACAAAGAAAACCGGCCACGTAGCAATAAACTACGTGGCCGGTTTTTGATTCTGATCGTTTGTCCGACGGCTATGTAATGCTTCCGCCATCCACCGTAACAACTTCGCCGACCATATAACTGTTCCTGTCTGAAACCATAAACGCCGCGAATTCCGCCAACTCCTCAGGTTTGCCGCTGCGGCCTTTTGCCACCCAAAGATTGTGCATGTCCAGCAGCCGCTCTGGCAGCATTGCCGCCAGTTCCGTATCAAAGATGCCGGCGGCGATCGCGTTGACCACGACATTGAATTGAGCGGCTTCGCGCGACAGGCATTTGGTGAAGCCAATGACGGCGGCCTTTGATGTCGCGTAATGAACGGCAGTCGGCAACGCACGCACTGCGCCGATGCTGCTGATATTCAAAATATTGCCGGATCGCTGGCGCAACATATGTTTGTAGACCGGCTTGGTAACGTTAAAGAGGCTGTGAACGTTGGTATCAACCACCTGGTGCCAGGCGTGTTCGGTCATGGTGGCAAAGTTATCGGCACGATTGATGGCTGCATTGTTGACCAGGATGTCAATGCGGCCAAATTCATGATGAATCTCGCGCACCATCTTGTTGATGGCCGGGCGGTCAGTGACAGAAACCTTGTATGCCAGTGCGCGACGGCCCATTGCTTGAATACTGGCGACAACTTCGTTGGCCTTGTCTTCGCGCGAATGATAATTGAACGCGATGTCGGCACCTTCACGGGCAAAGACCTCGCACAATGCGCGGCCAATCCCGCGCGAACCGCCGGTAATTATTGCCTTCTTTCCGTCAAGCAGTCCCATAAGTGATATAAAAAAGGATTTGGATTTACGGTCTAAAACGAATGCGGCTGATCTCAGCTTGCAATCGGATAGACAATCGCACTGTTTGCTTCGACCGTCTGGTTGTGAGGCGCGACCTGATCTTCGACTTTGCGCATCAACTCTTTCACGATCCGCTTTGTCGCATCGGGAATGGCAATGGCTGAAGCCGCCATGCGCATGGTCGCCAGTTCGGCAGGATCGTGAATCAGCCGCCGCACGATGGGCACGATGTCGCCCGCGTGATTCAGCAGAACGCCTGCGCTGTAACGAGAAAGTAAATTCGCGGTCTGCGATTCCTGTGGCATCGGCGGTGTTGTGATATCGGCAATGATTGGTAACCGCGAAGCCAGCGCTTCAAACGTTGTCAGCCCGCCAAGCTTTGAAACCATCACGTCCGCCGCGCTCATCAGCTTCTCCATCGCGTTTGTATAGCCGATGACGTGAGTTGGAAAAGGCGCGCGTTTGGCCAGTTTGCGCACTTGTTCGCACAGCTTGTTGTTGCGCCCAGCCAGAAAGATGGCTTGAGTGTTTTTGAGGTGCTCGCCGTGTTCGACCATCTGCTCAAATATCTGCGGGATGTTGCCGCCTCCGACCCAGCCCGCATTGATGAACATGGTGAAGCGTTCCGGCTCCAGCCCGAGTTCAGCCCGCGCGGCGAGCTTTTGATCATCGCTTTGGAATTGAAACTTTGGGTGAATCGGGATGCCGCAAATTTTGATTTTCTCTTCGCTGATGCCGTAATCCAGCAACTGTTGGCGCGCTTCTTCCGTCGCGACCAGATACAGGCTGACATCTTCGCACGCCCATCCGCGCCAGAATCCGTAGCATGGATCGGTGACAACCGTGACCATCGGAATACGGTCAAGCAGTCCAAGTTCCCGCAACGCCCGGGCGAAAAAATGCTGTGTCATCGGATGAACCGAAACAACGACCTGCGGGCAATATTTTTCAAACAACTGCTTCACATACCGTGAAGTCACCCGATATAAAAAGTTTGATTCGTTTGGGCGGAAGCGTTCAATCGCCCAGTAGTAATACTTCATCAGCGGCTGATGGTAACGCAGCAGGTAATTGTAGAAATCGGCGCACTTCTGCGCCAGATAATGCGACTCTTCGATGGCGCGGGCGATATTGACCAGGCAATCCGCCGCGCCGAAGCGCTTCAATCCATCAGCGATGGCGGTGGCGGCGCTGGTATGGCCACCACCGGTATCAGAAGTGATGATCAGAAACTTTTTCGAGGAGTCGTCGGGCATCTTTATTTCCACTGGTGTCTTACCAAGTGATGATTTCACGTAATGTTGATGATTTGGCCTGGTGCAGCGGTTTGCAACGCTTGTAGGGCCTTGGGGACAAGCGGCAGCAGAAACTCAAGCTTGTTATGTTTGACTATCAGCGTAACCAAAATGATTTGCCTGCCGGTGAAGTTATTTTGATATTGAATACTTTTGTCCACGGTGATGAAGGCGTCAAAGATTCCTTCAGCCTTCGCGAGCAACGCGCCGTTCCTGGTTCCTGCCCAACCCATTTCGGTCACGTGCGCAACTGCGTGTCCGGGAAATGCGTGCTTCAATTTCTTCGGGGTATTTTCATCCAGCAGAATTCTCATCGCTGTTAAGCCGCCATCCGTCTGGCGTAGTTAATCGCCATCTCTGCCTGCCCGCGCTTTACCGAAGGGAAGTCTTCCAGGAATTCATCCAGCGAGTCGCCGGTAGCCAAATAGTCAAACAGTGTGTCTATCGGAACGCGAGTCCCCTTGAAGACAGGCGTCCCGTGCAGGATTTCCGGATCAATGTTCACGAAATCATCTTTAGCGATGTCATTCATGGTTGAACCTCTTTTAAGCCGTTCGTGGCTCAAGCACTCCCGATTCTTCCGCCGCATGCGATTTTTTCAATTGCCGTTCAAGTTTCTTGATCTGGATCAAGTGTTTTGGGTTGAAGGCCAGCGACGGGTAATAGCAGTTCGATTCGTGCGTGCAGTAACAGCCGTTTTTGACATGCTCGCGGCGCACCTTCATTTCCGGCGAATTCCATAGCGACCAGAAGTTCCAATCGTAATCGCGCAGGTTGCCAATGGGATCAAGGTTTTCGCAGCTTGAGACAGTCCCTTCGTCATAAATCACGCCGCCAGTCGTGCCCGCGTGGCAACGCAACTGAGCTTTCTGTTGCTCTTCGGTGCGGGCGATCAGTTCGTGCATGTAAATGTCCACTGCCGCCTTGAAGTAACCGTCTTTGCCGGTGTAATGGTTCTTGATCACGCCACTCTGAGAGTCCGAATCAATCATCTGTGACAGTTTGCGATACCGGTTAGTGTCAATGTTCAACTCTTCCGCTTTGGCCGAAGGTGGACGAATGTAATTGAAGTTGATCTTGTCCGGCTTCAGTTCGTAGCGCAGGAAGTCGTACCACTCGAAGATGCGATCCTGGTTTGAATTCATAAAGCAGGTGCAGGTCTGTACGTCCAGCCGCGGGATTTGTTTTTGAATCTCTTGAAGCTGGCGCGCTGTGCCGATGGCCTTGTCCCAGCTTCCTGCTTTGCCGCGAATCTTTTCGTGGTCTTCTTTCAACCCGTCAATTCCCAGCGCGACGGTGACGTTCAGATTCGGGCATTCATCCAGGATGCGTTGCACGTCCGGCATAATGCGCTGCTGAATGCCGCCATTCGACATCAGGTAGACCGATTCAAGCTGGTTGTTTTCGTAAAAAGCACGGACGACTTCAGGCAGGTCTTTGCGCGTGAAAGGTTCGCCGCCAGCGATGATCAGAATCGGCAGTTTGCCGCCGAGCGTTTCGCTGATGCGGACTAGGTTTTCGGTCGTCATTTGCAGCTTCTTGCGCGGCTTGTCGTCCAGTTCTTCCGTGAAGAAACAATGCACGCAACGCATGTCGCAGACCGAAGTGATCAGAATGTTCAGAATCACCGGCGATGTTACACCGCCCATCAGCACCTTGCCGTAACGCTTAATAAGTTCGAAATTGTAATTCATATGGAGCTTTAAACCGCGTTATAGATGGATTTCTGCAAGGGGAATAGTAGCAAAGTATTAAGCTTGGTTTGCTGGGCAAAGTCAACCACTTAGGCCGGGCATGAGGCCAAGCAGAGCTTCTTCCATGGCGATTTGACGATTGATGTTGATTCGCAGCCGCTTGCGCACCTGGTTGAACTTTTCGCTCCAGGTCATGACCCGGCCTAATCCGACTTTGGCGGCGATTTGTTCCAACCGATCGGCGACATCAATGTTGATTATTCCCTCATGTGCGGTTCCGGATGCCAGTAGCAACAGATCGCGCAGAAGCGAAGTCAGCAGGTCCAATTCTTTCTCAAATACGTCACGCTCTTTCTTGCCGATATATTCGGCGGCTTTGAGAAGGCGGAAGCGGCTCTGTCCTGTGGCCAGTAATTCCAGCAGTTCGATTAACGTGCGGCGCTCTTGCCTGTACTCGGAAAGATCGAAAGCCGTGGCCTGGCCGATGCGGCCTCCCGTAACACGGGCTAACAACTGCGTGTCGGCATCGGGACGCGGGTAGTTTGCGGTCAAAAACCTCTCCATCTCTGCGACGGAGAGCGGCGTGAAGTTCAGTCTCTGCGCGCGCGAACGGATTGTTATCAGCAATGAATCCGGACGTGATGTCAGTAATAGAAGTGTTGACGTTGGCGGCGGTTCTTCCAATGTCTTGAGCAATGAATTCGCAGCCTCTTCGCGCAAGCGGTCCGCTTCATCAATCAGAAAGAAACGCTGGCGGCCTTCGCGCGGATAGCTGTACACCTCCGCGGCCAATGCGCGCGTTTGCGCGATCTTGATGAACTGGCCATCCGGCTGAATCGTTGTCACGTCACCATAAGTCCCCGCATCAATGCGCCTGCACGCTGGGCACTCGTCGCAGCTATCAATATTGAATCCATCCGCCGGAGCTTTCTGGCAATTCGCCGCCTTGGCCATTGTCAGCGCGAACTGGCGCTTGCCCACGCCATCCGGGCCGGCAAAGATCAACGTCGCCGAAACGCGCCCACGTTCCAACAGGCGTTGGATGATTTGTTTATTGCGGTCATTTCCGATGAGATTGGTAAAAGACATAGCGTTCAATCAGGCACCGATCGCGCTTTCACACGCGGCAACAGGCTGAGTTCGTAATTTGAAATGCGATGATTGTCAACTGGCGATTTGGCGCTCGCCAAATGGATTTCTAAGCTGGGAATACATTCGCGCTCTTTTTGCCTGCCTTGACACTGTTTCCGGCTGCCCGTATCCTCTGCGCTTTCGTTTAGCGGCAGATTGCCGCCCTGTCAATAATCACCATGTTTGACGCACTTTCAGACAAACTCAAGAAGGTTCTTAAAGACCTGCGCGGTGAAAGCCGCCTGTCGCCGGAGCATCTGGATTTGGCAATGCGCGAGATTCGTATTGCCCTGCTGGAAGCCGACGTTAATTTCAAAGTCGTCAAAGATTTCATTGAGCGCGTTAAAGCAACGGCCATCGGGCAGGAAGTTTTACAGAAGTTAACGCCGGGGGAACAGGTCGTCAAGATTGTTTATGACGAGATGGTTTCGATGCTTGGCGGCACGTCCAGCCGGTTGCTCTTTACATCGCGCCGTCCGAATTCGGTGATGATCGTCGGCTTGCAAGGCTCCGGCAAGACAACTTCGACCGGCAAGCTTTCCAAGTGGCTTTATAAAAATCAGAATCGCAATCCGTTGCTGCTGTCGGTGGACGTTTATCGCCCGGCAGCGCGCAATCAATTGTCTGTCATTGGCAAGGCCATCAACATTCCGGTTTTTGAGGGAGAGGGCATCAACGATCCGCTGGAACTGGTCAAGGCCGCGCGGCTGCATTGCGAACAAGTTGGTTTCGATACGCTGATGATTGACACGGCGGGCCGCCTACACATTGACGAAACGTTGATGGACGAGCTGCAGCGTATCAAGGCGGAGATGCAGCCGGTTGAGACGCTTTTCGTTGCTGATGCAATGACCGGTCAGGACGCCGTCCGCAGCGCCAAAGAGTTTCACGACAAGATTGGCATTACCGGTCTGATCCTGACCAAGATGGATGGCGATACGCGCGGCGGCGCGGCGCTTTCGATCAAGGAAGTGATCGGACAGCCGATCAAGTTTGTCGGCGTCGGCGAAAAGTACGACGCGCTTGATCCTTTTTATCCGGATCGCATCGTTTCGCGCATTCTTGGAATGGGCGACGTGATTTCGCTGATCGAAAAGGTTCAATCCGAAGTTGACGAAGATAAGGCCGCCGAACTGCAAGACAAGATGGAGCGGGATGCTTTCACGCTGGAAGATTTTCGCGACCAGCTTGGGCAGATGAAAAAACTCGGCTCGCTTGAAAGCATCCTGAGCATGCTGCCCGGTGATATGTTCAAAGGCATGCCGAAGATGACGCCGGAAATGACGGCGCAGATGGAACGCGAGATGAAGCGCACCGAAGCGATCATCAATTCGATGACGATGAAAGAGCGCGAAAATCATCTTCTTATCAACCAGTCCCGCCGCCGCCGCATTGCAATGGGCAGTGGCAGCAAGGCCAAGGATGTTGACAATCTGCTGAAGCAGTATGTCGAAATGAAGATGGTCATGCAGCAGATGATGGGAGGCGAGGGAATGTTCGGCGGCGTGCGTGGCAAAGTTGTACGCAAGCTGTCTGGCATTGGCTCGCGCAAGAGAAAAGACAAGAGAAAAAAGAAGAGGCGATAGGCGCGCCCGGTTGCTTCACTGACAACCGGCCACCCGTCATCTATAATCCACAAGCTTTAAATCATGTTTTTGGAGGTATCAGACTTTGTTAGCAATTAGACTGACAAGACAAGGGGCAAAGAAGAAGCCCTTCTATCGCATAATCGTCGCTGAGAAACGATCAAAGCGCGATGGCGGTTTCGTTGAAATCGTCGGTCATTACAACCCGTGCCGCGAACCAGTGGAGTTGAAGCTCAATCACGAGCGCATCAGCTACTGGATGAAGTGTGGCGCGCAGCCGAGCGACACAGTCCGCAACCTGATTCGCAAAAGCGAAAAGCAGAGCGCCGAGGTTGTCGCAGGCAGCGAACCCGGCAACTAAACCTGCTGGCTGCGCTACCGATATGGTGTTTAGTTGATTCGGAGAGAGCAATGAAGGAATTGGTTGAGTTGATCGCACGCGCACTGGTTGATAACCCGGATGACGTAAAGGTCAAAGAGATCGAGGGCAATCAGGCGACCCTGCTGGAACTTCGCGTGGGCGATGGCGATCTGGGCAAGGTCATTGGCAAACAAGGCCGCACGGCGCGTGCCATTCGAGCCGTACTTAATGCTTCCGGCACAAAGCTGAAAAAGCGGTATGTGCTGGAGATATTGGAATAATGCCAGACGATGATCTGCCAGATGTTGATATGAATGCCGGGCAGGAAGGCGATGATTTTATTACCATCGCGCGCATCGCCCGCCCACAGGGCATTCGCGGTGAAGTCATCGCTGATCTGCTGACGGATTTTCCCGAACGGTTTGCCCGTCTGGAAACCGCGCAAGTCAAAAAAGCAAATGGCGATCTGGTGAACTTACGGCTTGAAAACCACCGGCCTCACAAGGGACGTATCCTTCTGAAATTTGCCGGGTACGATACGATGGACGCGGCTGAGGGTTTGCGCGGTGCACGGGTGATCATCGCGCCGGATCAACTGGTCAAACTGCCTGAAGACTCTTATTACGAATTCGACCTGATTGGTTGTGACGTTGTGACTGTCAGTGGCGGGCCGGTTGGTTGCGTTACTGGCGTCCGGCACTTTGGCGCATCTCCTTTGCTGGCGGTCGGCAATGGCGAACGCGAGCATCTGATCCCGCTTGTGTCCGGTATCTGCCTGGAAGTGGACATCGCGAATAAACGAGTTGTCATTGATCCGCCGGAAGGCTTGCTTGAATTGTAGGTCGTATGCGCTTCGACTTGCTGACCATCTTTCCGGAGTTTTTCGCCGGTCCATTCGATTTCGGCATGATTCGCCGGGCGCGTCAGCAAGGGTTGATTGAAGTCAACATCCACGACTTACGTTCTTTCACATTCGATAAACATCACATTGTGGATGACCGCCCGTTCGGCGGTGGTGATGGGATGGTGCTGAAACCGGAGCCGATATTTCGCGCGGTGGAAACATTGCTGGAAAGCGTGATGCCGGACGAAGTGCAAAAGCGCACGGCAGTGGTGCTGATGTCTCCGCAGGGAAAACGCTTCAGTCAGGCCGAAGCGGAAAAATTTGCAGGCGAATGCTCGCGAATGATTCTGTTGTGCGGGCGCTACGAAGGCGTGGATGAACGCATCATCGAACACTTGGTGACGGATGAAATCTCCATTGGCGATTACATTCTGACTGGGGGCGAGATTCCGGCGATGGTGGTCGTGGATGCGGTAACGCGGTTGCTGCCGAACGTTTTGGGCAGCGAGACTTCCGCAGTTCACGATTCGTTCAGTGTTTCATCGGGCGGGCTGCTGGATTATCCGCATTACACGCGTCCGGCGGAGTTTCGCGGCTGGCAGGTGCCGGAAGTTTTGATTGGTGGCCATCACGGCGAAGTTGCCAAATGGAGACGCCGGGCGGCCTTGTTGAAGACATTGCAGCGAAGGCCGGATTTGCTTGAAGGCGTGCCGTTGACCGACGAAGAACGGCGATGGCTGGCCGAGGCTGATAAAGAAATTGAGATTTGAGATTCAAAAAGAGGTGATTTGTTATGAATAGTCTGGACAGTGTTGAAAAGGAATATTTGAAAACGAGCATTCCTGATTTTATCCCGGGCGATACCGTCCGGGTTCACGTGCGAATCAAGGAAGGCGAAAACAAAGAGCGTCTGCAAGCTTTCGAAGGCGTAGTCATCGCGCGTAAAAATGGCGGCGTTGCCGAAAGCATCACCGTGCGAAAGACTTCCTTCGGCATTGGGGTCGAACGCATCTTCCCGTTGAATGCGACGATTATTGACCACATCGAAGTTGTCAAACGTGGTCGTGTCCGCCGCGCCAAGCTGTATTACCTGCGTGATCTGCGTGGCAAAGCTGCGCGCATCCGCGAACGCGATACGCGTACGCATGCCGTAAGCAAGGGCGCATCCGTGAAAAATGCCAGCGCAAAGAAGTAGACCCTTTTAGTCAAAGACCGGGGGAGCGCCTGCCTCCCCGGTCTTGTCTGCTCCTCACTCCCAAGAATTCAAGCTGGCTCAAAGTTTTGAGCCTAAAGATGTGATTATCGCCATCGCACCGCGATCCTTGGTGGGCATGGGGCGTCTTTGCACACAGCTTCAGCACATAGTCATAAGTCTTGGAGCCTTTTCTTCCCCGCTTGAAAATCTCACATTGTTGCCGTGCTTCCTTTCATTGGCGAAATATGCCGCAGGAGTATCGCACCAACTTTCTTTCCTACGCCTGGCTCATTATGAACATCCAGCAAGTTGATTCAGTAATTCCTTCACCAAGGTGAACTGCTATGTCCGAGCGCCCAGATGAACAAGTCATGATCGAGTCCAAGGCAAACTCTCGTACGCAGGGAGAAGCCATCGCTGAAGACAGCCCGGCAGGTTGGGTGAAGCTTGGCGTGATAGTTGGATTCGCTGGTTGCCTATTGATTTACGTTCTGCGGATGGATCGCGCGGTCGGCCTGTTTGTGGACGATGCCTGGTACTTGATGCTGGCCAAGGGATTGGCGACCGGCCAGGGGTATTCATTGATCAACGCGCCCACGCCCGGCATCACGCCGCTTTACCCGCCCGTCTTCCCGTTTCTGCTTTCGCTGCTTTACCGCCTGTCGCCTCAGTTTCCGAAAAATGTCTGGTTACTGAAATCACTTTCGGTTGCTTCGATGATGGTCGCGGGCGCGCTGGCCTTCGTCTATTTCACGCGTGAACGGCGGCAATATTCCTACGTCGCGCTGGGCATTGCTGCTGCGATGACTTTAAGTCCGCCACTGGTTTTGCTGGCAACTTCAACGCTGATGTCCGAATGCGTCTTCGTGGCGATCTTTATGGCAACAATTTTAGTTGTCGAGCGCAGCGTGCAGGCCATCCAACTGGACGGAGCAAAGGTGGTATTGCGCTACAGCGTGTTGATGGGAGTGATGGGCGCGCTCTGCTTTCTGACGCGATCAGTCGCGTTTGTGGTCGCGGCGGCGATATTCGTTTATCTGCTCAAACAGAACCAGTTCAAAAAGCTAATGATGCGCGCGGCATTGATCTTTGCGGCGACTGTGGCGCTGCTGGTAGGGCCGTGGGTGATCTATTCGCGGTTGCACGCGCCGACGCCGGAACAATGGCAGGAGCAGGCCGGGCACATTGTCGAAGATTACTCCAAACAGTTCTGGCAGCGGCAGGCGGGCAACATTGCGTCCGGCACAATCGAGACCACGGATCTGCCCGCGCGCGTTTGGAACAACATTTTGCAGATCGCCTTTCGCGACACGCTGCGTGTGGTTGCCGCACCGTTCTACGAATTTCTAAGGTCAATGCAGGCCGCCGAAGCATGGCGGCAACAGGATGGGTACGAGATGCCGGGCGGCATTACGGCAACCATGTCGCTGATTGTCGCGCTGCTGGCGTTGGCCGGATTCATCCTGACCATGCGCGAACGGACGACGGTTGCTGAGATCATCGTAATTTTTACCTTTGGCATCACCCTGGTATGGCCGTGGGAGCCGTTTCGTTTTCTGTTGCCGCTGTCGCCGCTGTTGATCTTTTATGTGCTGAAGGGAATTGCGGCAGTTCATCGTCTTCATCAAAAGATGCGTCAGCATGAGCTGCACACCAGCCCCACGGTCCTGAGCATTGCAGTCGCCAGTATTTTGGCCGTCAATCTGTATGGCAACGTGGTCTATCTGGGCAGGAAGTTGGGCGGCACTCAACCGGCATTCCTGAGCGCGTTTGACGAAAACGAAAAGATGTTCCTGTGGGCGCGCGATCATCTGCTACGTAACGAAGCCATCGCCACCAGCAACCCTGGCTTGGTGTATTTGTACACCGGCAACAAGACCGTCGCCTTTCACGATCCGGCGCGCAATTGGGATAGATGGAAACAGTTGAATGTGCGTTACCTGATCCGCACCGCCAGCTTCGTCCTGCCGCCGACCGATCCAGATGAGCGTGGAATGGCCGTCCTGTACCGCGCGCCGGGCGCATTGAATTTGCGCGTAGTGGATTTTGGCCCAGCCTCGACGCGGGCTGCTTGGGGAGTGGTCGGCAATCTGCCCAGGAATTGAGTGACTGCCGGTTCTTCATCTTTCAAGGAGGTTATGATGGTCGCTATTCTTCGAATCTCATTCTTACTTCTTCTTTCTACAATCGCGATGTCTTCAGTTGGATACGGGCAAGGAGTAATCGAGTCCATTGCGGAATCACACATCAAAGGGAACGTGCCCGACGAAAAAGATTTTAGAAATTTTCTGATTCGAGACCTGCAGGCATATTTCAAGGAATCTCTGAAAAAAGATGTGCGGGTGGACTATGAGTTGTTGCGCAAGGGGCCAACGCAGACGGGCATCGCGTTTCCCAAATTTTATGCCTGGATCAAAATCTATGAGGGCGGTTCGCTGATTGACGAGGGCGTGGTTCGCCTTGCCGCCATCGAGAAGAAGCGATTCACGATTACAAACTACCTCGGCAAAAGTGAGATCAAACGCAATCCTCAAAGCGTCGAAGGCGTCTTTCCCAAACCGCTTGTCGAAATCATCAAGGAGAAAGCAGGGAGCTAACGTTGCCTTATGGAGCCGAGCAAGCCAATTAACGAACAAGCTGCGCCGGACTTGAATCAGGAAGGCGAGTCTGCCGAGCAGGGACAACAAACCGAGAACCCCGGTGGCAATCAGTGGCTGAAGCCCACCGCTGTTATTTGTGTTGTGCTCTTTATGGCCATCTATTGGCTGCGGCTGGACAAGGTGTTTGGGATGATGCTGGACGACGCGTGGTATCTGGTCTTGGCCAAGTCGCTGGCAACTGGGCAAGGGTATACGCTGGTCAATTCGCCGACTGCGGGGATTGTGCCGATCTATCCGCCCGCGTTTCCGTTTTTGCTTTCGCTGCTCTACCGCCTCTTTCCACAATTTCCCGAAAACCTGTGGCTGTTGAAATCGCTTTCGGTCGTGGCGATGTTGGTGGCGGGCTGGGCCATCTATTCTTACCTGATGCGCGAACGGCGTCAGTCGCCGCTGCTGGCAATGGGCATTGCTGCTGCCAGCGTTTTCTGTCCCTCGCTGGTTTTTCTGGCGACTTCGGCGGTGATGTCGGAATGCTTGTTTCTGCTCTGCCTGGTGTTGGCGGTCATGCTGATTGAACGCGGCATACAGCGGGGATTGGAACAGAACCTGGTTCGTTATCTGTTGCCGGGATCGGTTTTCGCCGCGATTGCTTTCCTGACTCGTTCCGCGGCCATCGCGATGCTGGCGGCAGTGGTGCTGTACCTGCTGAAAAAACGATTGATCAAACCGGCCATTATCTTTGTCATAGTTGTCAGCGCAATTGTTGCCCCTTGGATGATCTATTCGCGAATGCATGCGCCGACGCCGACGCAGATGGCAGAGGTCAACAACTACATCGTAGTTCCCTACACCAAACAGTTCTGGCAGAACATCGCCGGCTTTGAAGTGTATGGCGAAACCACGGCAGGCCAGCTTCCCGCGCGCACGCTGGGCAAAGCGTGGGAGATATTCGGCACGGACTTCGGGCGCATGTTTATCGCGCCGGTGTTTGAAGCGTTGACGGCGACGCAGAACTGGATCGAGCAGACAGGCAACGCAGGGTTGATCCTGTCGCTGATGCTGAGCCTGCTGACGATCATCGGCTTTCTGCATGCCGCGCGGCGGGAGGCGACATTGGCAGAGTTTGTGATCTTCTTTTCGTTTTTGCTGATCGTCATCTGGCCGGGCGAATTGTTCCGGCAGGTGCTGCCCTTTCTGCCCTTCCTACTTTTTTATCTGGTGCTGAGCGTCGAAGCCATTCACGGATTTTATCCTGGCCTGAAAGCGCTGGCCGTTCCCGCTGTCCGGTTAAAGGCAATGGCCGCGCTGGTTGGTGTGATTCTGGCGATCAACCTTTACGGTAATGCGATATATCTGCTGAAACTGTCGGACTCGCCATTGGAACGACCCACCACGATCCGCATCTTTGAAGAGAATGAAGAACTATTGAAATGGGTGCGTGATCGTGTGCCTAATGACGGGGCGATTGCGACATCCAATCCACCACTTGTTTATCTGCTGACTGGCCGCAAAACAGTTGGCAGCGATAATCCCACCAAGTATTGGGAGACGTGGAATCAATTGGGCGTGCGTTATCTGGTGCGCACTCAATATGCTCTGCGTCCTGTGGCTAACGATGCGGCAGAAGCAGCGTACAAAACGCTTTACCGCCAGCGTGGCGAATTGAATCTGCGCGTTGTGGATTTGGGGCCGCCATCATCGCGACCCATTTGGGGCAGTCCGCCGCCCAGCCCAGCCCGTTAATCTGTCACCCATCAACTGCAATGATCGAAAGCGCTGCATCAGTTTCCATAGTCATCCCTGCTTACAACGAACGGGCTGCCGTCGGTGCGCAGGTGACTGCGGTGCGCCAGGCTTTGCAGCAGCGCGGCATCACGCACGAAGTGATTGTGGTGGATGATGGATCGCAGGATGGCACAACCGAAGAAGCCATTCGCGCCAACGCCCGCGTGCTGCGCCATCTGAAAAATCGCGGCTACGGTGCGGCGATCAAAACCGGCATTGCCGCTGCGAAGTACGAGACTATTGCGATCACCGATGCCGATGGAACTTATCCTTCGGAACAGATTCCTGCGCTGCTCGAAATTCTGAAAACGGCGGATATGGCTGTTGGCGCGCGCACTGGCGCGAACGTCAACATTCCGCTCATTCGCAGGCCAGGCAAATGGATGTTGCGTTGGCTGGCTGAACGCATCGCAGGGCAGCAAATCCCTGATCTGAATTCGGGCTTGCGCATCTTTCGCCGTGAACTGGCGTTGCAATACTTCCCCGTTTTATCGAACAAGTTTTCATTTACGACGACGATCACGCTGGCGCTGCTGGCAGACGATTATCACGTCGTTTATCACCCGATTGATTATTACGCCCGCGTCGGCCAATCGAAGATCGTTCCGCGTCACTTTATGGATTTCATCATTCTGGTCTTGCGAATGGCGATGCTCTTTCAACCGTTGAAAGTTTTTTTGCCAGCGGCCCTGACCTTCGGCGGGCTGGGTTTCATCAAGCTGATCTACGATGTGGCGGCATCGTTCCTGCGCCATCCTGAAAATGAATGGTCAATCTTGTACACGCCTGTTGTTTCGACTTCGGCGATCTTGCTGCTGCTGACTGGCCTGCAATTTTTATTGATCGGAATGGTGGCGGACGGTGTGGTGCGGCGCATTGCGTGGCATAGCCGTCCAATGGCTGTTTCGCGCGCAGTGGTTGTGGCCGAAGTACATTCCGATAAAGAACTCTGAATATGTGCGGCATCTGTGGCGTCCTGCGAATCAATCCTGACGCCGAAAAAATTGAACAATCACAGCTTGATCGCCAGCTTGATCTTATGACCGATTCGCTGGCGCATCGCGGCCCGAATGATCGCGGCACATGGTCAGATGGCCGCATCAGTTTGGGCAGCCGCCGGTTGTCGGTGATTGATCTTTCCAGCGCTGGCCACATGCCGATGGCGAATGAAGATGGTTCGGTGCGGATTGTCTATAACGGCGAGCTGTACAACTTTCGCGAATTGAAAGAGCAGTTCAAGCTGGCGGAGCGGTACACGTTCCATTCGCGCACCGACACTGAAGTCCTGTTGCATTTGTACGAAGAGCTTGGCGTCGAGATGGTGCGCCATCTGAATGGAATGTTCGCGATTGCGATCTGGGACGGGCGCACGGGAACGCTTCATCTGATCCGCGATCACATCGGCATCAAACCGCTTTTTTACCAGCAGGACAAAAACCACTTCCGCTTTGGTTCAGAGATCAAAGCGATTCTGACTGACCCGCGCGTCCCGCGTCGTCCCTCTTTACAAGCGCTCTACGACTTTTTGACGTTTGATTATGTGCCCGGCGCACAGACCGCGTTCGAAGGCATTTACGAAATTCCGCCTGCCCATTGCTTAAGCGTGGACGCTTCCGGCAACACGACGCTCGAACGGTATTGGGATTTGTCATGGAAACTGGATGAGTCGCTCGATGAACAGACGGCCACCCAGCGCGCGTACGAATTGATGGACAAGTCAGTGGAGCGCCAGCTTGTCGCCGATGTGCCTGTCGGCGTGTTGCTGTCGGGCGGAATGGATTCCAGCACTTTGGTTGCGCTGATGTCGCGCCACACAGTGGAACCAATTCATACCTACTCCGTCGGTTTTGAAGACGCCAGCTTCAACGAACTGCCCTACGCCCGCATCGTCGCCAAACAGTTCAACGCCATTCAACGCGAAGTGGTTGTCACGCCCAACATCGTTCGTGACTTGCTGCCGGAATACCTGCGCTTCATTGACGAACCATACGGCGACGGTTCAGCCATCCCGACTTATTGTGTTTGCCAGATCGCCAAAGACGAAGTCGTCGTCGTCTTGTCAGGCGAAGGCGGCGACGAAGTTTTTGCCGGCTACGATACCTATGCCGCCTACAAAGCTTCGCAGTGGTTCAAACAAATCCCGCGCTTCGTCCGGCAACGGCTGATTGCGCCCATGGTCAATAGTTTGCCCGTTTCGGACAAAAAGCTGAGCCTGGAATTCAAGATGAAGCGATTTTTGGGCGGTCAGGATTTATCCCCCGCCGAAGCGCATCTGTGGTGGCGTGTGGTGCTGACCGAAGCCCAGAAGCATGAACTGCTGGCACCGCAGCTATTCAAGCAATTCGAACCACGTGATTCAGTTCGCCATTTCACTGAGGTCTTCGATCAATCGAATGCGACGGAAACGCTGTCGCGATTGATGCACATAGATTCGGCGGTCTTTTTGCCTGACGACCTGATGATCAAAAACGACCGTATGAGCATGGCGCATTCACTGGAAGCGCGTGTGCCGTTCACTGATCCCGATCTGATGAACTTTATGGCCAGCGTGCCCGCACGATTGAAGCTGCCCGGTTTGCGCAAAAAAAATCTGATGCGCCGCGCAATGAACGGATCATTGCCGCAAGCCGTCCTGAATAAAAAGAAGGTTGGTTTGGAGATGCCCTATTCGCGCTGGTTCAAGCGGGAGTTGAAAGAAACCTTGCTTCATCATTTGTCGCCTGCGCGATTGGCCGAACGGGGCCTCTTTAACCCGAAAGCCGTGCAGTTGTTGATTGACGAACATTTGACGGGCAAGCGCGATCACGGTCGCGCCTTGTGGGGATTGCTTAATTACGCCCTGTGGTTGGAGCTTTATATTCCCTGAGGTTGCCTGGGAGTGAAAGACGCGGCCCGTCAACAAATCGAAAGTTTATGCGGACTGAAGATTACGAAGATATGTATCGCCTGGAAGAAGAGTTCTGGTGGTTTGCCGGGATGCGAGAGATTACGGCCAGCCTGCTTGACCCGCTGCTGCCCACGCGCGACCGTGCGATTCTAGATGCTGGGTGCGGCACGGGCGGGAATTTGGAATGGTTGGCGCGATATGCCGGGCAGGGGCGCGTGGTTGGCATGGATTTCGTTTCGACGGCGCTGGATTTTTGCGGCCAGCGCGGGCATCGCGAACTGGTGCATGCTTCGGCCACAGTTCTGCCGTTTGCTGATCAATCCTTCGACTTGGTCACCAGCTTCGATGTGCTGGTGCAGATTCCGGGCGAAGGCACAGACGAACTGGCAATGCGCGAAATGTGGCGGGTGCTGCGTCCGGACGGAATTGCGTTTGTGCGCTGCGCTGCCTATTCCTGGATGCGCAGCGGCCACGATGAAGCGTTAGAGACGCAGCGGCGATACGAGCTTGAAGAGTTATGCGAAAAGATGAGGATGGCCGGATTCGAAGTGTTGCGCGCGACTTACGCGAATAGCTTGCTCTTTCCGATTGCCGCCATTCGCAGGCTGGCGCTGAAAAAACTGGGGCTGGCCGACAGTGGATCAGACGTCAAACCATTGCCACCGCATCTGGCCTGGCTCAATCGCGCTTTGATTGCTGCGTTGTCGTGGGAAGCAACGCGATTGCGCAATCCACAGGCGAAATTCCCGTTTGGGCTGTCGGCGATTTGCATTGCCAGAAAGCCGCGCTGATTCAGCCTTCGATTTCCATGGAAGATTGTGAAGCTGGATGAGAGGACGAATGATTTGACCGCCAAATCACCAGCTTCATCCACAACGCAAAAAAGTCCCAGGCAGTTTTTCCCACTCGCCGCAGCGTGAAAAACTGCGATTGGCCGTGCAGCCGCGGAAAATGATTCACGGGCGTTTCAGTAAAACGGCATCCGGCCCGATGAAGCTTGTAGACCATTTCCGTGCAGACAACGCCGCTGGTCGAAACCAAATCAATTCCCTGAATCGCCTGCCGCCGCATCAATCGGAAATCGCAATCCACGTCGCGAATGGGCAGATGGAATAACATCCGCGCCAGAAGTTTGTAGACGCCGCCCAGCAAGACGCGCCGCTTGCTGTCTGAACGCTTGATCTTGAAGCCGTTGACCACATCCACGTCTTTGGTCATCAGCGGCACCAGCTTCTCCAATTCATTCACGTCATATTGCCCATCGCCGTCCGTGTAAAAGACCAGGTCTTTGGTTGCTGCCGCAAAGCCCGTGCGCAGCGCGCCACCGTATCCGCGATTGCGCGGGTGATGAATGATTCGCACGCGAGAGTGACGTTTTGCCAGATCATCCAGAATTGCTGCGGTGTGATCGCGGCTGCCGTCGTTGACCACGATCACTTCGAAATCGTCGGCGAATCGCGGCAACAGGGCGAGCGTCCGGTTGACCATTTCGGCAATCGAACCTTCGTCGTTGTAGGCTGGGAAAAAGGCGCTCATGCTCGGTCGCCGCAGCGCGGCTGTTTGGTTCATATGACTTTCCTATTGTTGTAGTGGACTTAAGCTTTCCCAAAGGCGCGCGCTTTGTAACACACCGGTGGATTGATCGCCAAACTGCGGCGCGCTTTGCGCTGCCGCCAACAGCAACGCTAGAATCCTGGGAAATGACAACCCTGCTCGGAAAAACAGAACAAGAACTGATCGAGTTTGCCACCGGACTGGGCGAACCAGCGTTTCGCGGACGGCAACTTTACCAATGGATGTATGCACGCCGCGCGCTGGATTTCGCGCAGATGACCGAGCTGCCAAAAGCGTTGCGCGAAAAGCTGGCTGAAACCGCCTCGGTGACAAATACCAAAATTGAACGGGTTTTTTATTCCACCGACGGCACGCGCCGTTACCTGTTGCGTCTGGCCGACGGGCGCGAAGCTGAAGCCGTTTTTATGCCCGAAGAGCGCCGCGACACGATCTGCATCAGTTGCCAGGTCGGCTGCGCCGTCGGCTGCAAGTTTTGTATGACTGCGCAGCTTGGCATCAAACGAAACATGCCCGCAGGCGAGATCATATCTCAAGTCACCATCGTGCTGAATGAAGTCTATGGCGAAGGGAATGAAACACCGCACGGCACGAACTTAGTTTTTATGGGAATGGGCGAAAGCTTCCTGAATTACAGTGAAGTGATGACTTCCATTCGCGTCATGGCCGACGACAAAGGGCTGGGCATCAGCCCGAAGCGGATCACGGTTTCAACCTCCGGCATTGTGCCGCGCATTTACGATTTCGCGAATGAATCTATCCGCCCGCATCTGGCGATTTCGCTTTCGTCCACCACCGAAGAGCAGCGCAACGATCTGATGCCAATCAACCGTAAATACACGCTGGCCGATTTGATGGAAGCCTGCCGCGAATATCCGCTGGAGGAACGCGAACGGCTGACGTTTGAATACGTGATGCTCAGCGAAGTCAACGACAGCGACGAAGACGCGCGACGATTGGTGCGATTACTGAACGGCATCCGTGCCAAAGTGAACTTGATCCCGCACAACCCGGCGCCTGAACTGCCATACAACGCTTCGCCGATGGAACGCATTCTGGCGTTTCAAAAATTTTTGGTGGACAAAGACGTGCCCGCCTTCATTCGCCGCCCACGCGGGCAGGACATTTCAGCGGCGTGCGGACAACTGGCAGCGCGGCATCAGGCGCAGGGGTAAGTAGATTTCAGGAACACCTGCCTTATGAATTCATCCTCTGATTTTATTGTCATCGGCAGCGGCGTCGCCGGATTGCGCGCCGCGCTGGAACTCGCTCGCGAAGGCCGCGTCACGGTCTTGACCAAAGACCGGCTGGACGAATCGAACACGGAATACGCGCAGGGCGGCGTCGCCGTCGCGCTGTCGGACGATGACGAGATTGATCTGCACGTCGAAGACACGCTGATTGCAGGCGCGGGCTTATGCGATGAAAAAGCCGTTCGTGTTTTAGTGGAAGAAGGGCCGCGTTACATCACCGAACTGATCGAATGGGGCGCGCAATTTGACCGTGAAGGCGGCGAACTGGCCTTCACGCGAGAAGCCGCCCATTCGCGGCGGCGCATCCTGCACGCGCACGGCGATTCCACCGGGCGCGAAATCGTTCGCGCCCTGATTGCCGCCGCCAAAAAACATCCGAACATTCAGTTGACCGCGCATGCGGCGACGATCGGCTTGACGGTCGAAGACGGGCGCTGCATCGGCGTGCAGTTCATTGACCCGGACGAAAGCGTGCGCCGCGAAATGTTTGCGCGCGCCGTCGTGCTGGCCACGGGCGGCGCGGGTCAGTTGTTTGCGCAGACGACCAACCCCAGCGTTGCGACGGGCGACGGAATGGCGATGGCGTATGCGGCGGGTGCCCAGATGAGCGATCTGGAATTCGTCCAGTTTCATCCGACTGCGTTGGCACTGCCCGATGCGCCGCGCTTTCTGCTGTCAGAAGCCCTGCGCGGCGAAGGCGCGATTCTGCGCAATCACAATGGCGAAGCCTTTGCCAAAAACTACGATGAACGCGGCGAACTTGCTCCGCGAGACATTGTGGCGCGGGCGATAGTGGCAGAGATGAAGCGGACTGGTGCGCGCTGGATGTATCTGGATCTGACGCATCTGGACGCCGGATTTGTGCGGGGACGGTTTCCAGGCATCTTCGAGACTTGCCTGCGCTACGATTTGGATTTATCGAAAGACTTGATGCCGGTCAGCCCCGCCGTGCATTACGTGATGGGCGGCGTCCGCACCGACACGCACGGGCGTACCAGCTTGCCGGGCTTGTACGCGGCGGGCGAAGTGGCCTGCACAGGCGTTCACGGCGCCAACCGGCTGGCCAGCAATTCACTGTTAGAAGGTTTGGTTTTCGGTGCGCGCGCTGGCTGTGCGGTACTGGCAGATTCCTTGCCCTCGCCTGGTAAAGCCGAAGCCGAACCAGCGGAATTCGATCTGTCCCAATGGCGATTAGACCCGCGCACAAAATCCCGCGTGCAGGAGCTGATGTGGTGGAAAGTCGGCCTGATTCGACGCGCCGAAGATTTGAAGGTCGCCGTTGAAGAGTTGACGCGAATGACGGAAGAGAACGTCAACCAGCGCACCCGCAATTTTGCAATGCTGGCTCGTCTGATGGCCGAAGCCGCGCTGTGGCGCGCAGAAAGCCGCGGCGGCCATTATCGCGAAGACTTTCCGCAGCGTGATGACGAATGCTGGCGGGTTCATTCAGCGCAACAAATCAATCAGCCGATCAAGACCATCACGCAGATCAGCACGGACTGACCGCCTCGGACGATTTGGGCGAGTTCGTCAATGGATAGTTAGACCATACGATCAGCCTAATACCTTGTCTCTCATTCGCCACACGCTCGCAGCCGTGAACGGTTCGCCGTCGAAGACAATCTGTTTCACGACCTTGCCCTGTTTCTTCAGATACTCGGTCACGTTCATCCAGCGAATCTGCCCATCCGAAGTGCGGATGACCAGCAGCACCGGGTATTCGTGCGCTTGCCAGTATTCGGCGTGGCGCTCTTTCTTGATCCTGAAAATATTGCTGCCATCTTTGCGCGATTCCAGATACGAATCGCCCGACTTCAACTGCAAATAAACGCGCCGCCCGCTCGCCTGTCCGTTGTTGTCTTTGAATTCAATTTCGCCGTCAATGCCCCAATCGGAATTCGCTACGGGGCGGAAGATTTGTCCAGCCTCGCCCGCAATGGCAAAGGCGTGGCCAACCAGAATCAATTCTCGGCTCTCGTTATCAATGGCGCGGCGGGCCTGTTCGTCCATCTCGCGGACTTTCGCTTGCGTTTCTTCCGAAGCGAATTTCTCTTCGATTAAATCCCACAGCAGCACGCGGTTTTCGCAATTGACGCAGAGGATGTCTTTCAGTCCCCGGCTCAGCCGTTCCTGCACAGCCCGGCGGTTTTCAATAGGCAGATGGCAATGCCCACAGACGTAGTGGCGGTCACGCTTTACCTTCGGGTCTTTCGCCTTCAAATGATCGTGGACATAGCGAATGAAAGTCACTTTAGTATCATCAGGGATATCGGCATCAAAATAGACGGTGATTTCGGCCGCGCCCTCTGGCTTTTTCGTCATCTTCAACCCGACACGCTTACCAGCCACTGTTCTGAAATCGGCGGCAAAGCGCCAGAGTTGGTCTTTTTCAAATGTTGTCGTGTGGTGCAGCCGGATGACTAGTGTGGCGTAGATTTCATCCAGCATCCCGCTGAATTGGTAAGTGACGAAGGCTGCCGGATGATCTACCAGATCTGGTCGTTCGCGCCGAAAGTAGGATGGGAAGATAAGCAGTGGCCCTTTTTCAGAATTTTCGCGCAAACATAGCCCGCGCTCGATAAAAGTCTGGTGCATCGCGCGCAAAATAATTTCCTCTTCGTTGTTCGATTTATTATGCGGCAAGCGCTGCATCTCTTGATAATCTAGGTTCCCCTCTAAGATATCTTGTTCGAGGATGCAACCAATCTCTTCTGTATGCGCGCGGACTTTGCGAATAACAGCAGCAGCATAAGAGTTTATGAATTCAGGCTGAAGCAGTATCCAATTCCCAAAATCTAATTGCCAAACGAGGCCAGGGCTGATAAGTAAGCTTACCACAGCGCGTAAATCTTCCAGTGTGAAAGCTAAACTTTCGGCTGACTCTGTCTTAGGGGATTGTTCAATATTTCCGGTGAATTTTTGTCGGAGGCTGTGAATCCAACTGCTTTGGACTGCGTTTTCATTTGAGTACTGTTGGGCGAGGCGTATTAAAAGCTGTTGTTTCAATTCGACCATTCGAAGCAATATCTTACCTTCATCTTTAAGTTTTATGATTTCTTCTTTGAGAAGTTTGAAGATACGCGGAGATGCCGTCCAAGGGATGTCATCCCAGGGGATATGATTGATGATAGCGTTGCGTAGCTCTGAGCAACCAACTCCTGTTTTAGCACTGGTTTCTAAATAATTGACAAAGCCCCGCTCTTGGCGGAAGTAATCAACGCTTTCGCGGCTGACTATCAATCCCCCGCGATCACATCGGGCTGCGACTAGAATCTTTTTGAAAGGTCGGCGAGATGCTTTCTGAAGATCAGAATCCCATTGGCCAAGCCCCTCAAAAGGATTTTCGTTTTGTGGGTTAAAAACGAAAGCCGCTAACGCAGTTTCATCCATATAAAGCTGATGTATCATTCGATAATCAGCTTGGCCAGCAAAATCCCAGAGCCAAATTTCTCGCTCGGAGTTACTCGATGTAGCATCTTGTGGTAACGACATTTGTGTCGCCCATTCCATCTGTGTCGCGCTAGCACCATCTGTTGAGATTGTAGGCTCAAAGCGATTTTTAGTAAGGCGAAGGGCTAATCCTGATTTGCCCACTCCACTGTCGCCTACCAATAGAACCTTTGCATTAGTGTACCGAACTACATCGTTTCCTGTTATCGGATCTTTGCTCTCCGACGGTAAGTCCCACATTCGTACAGTTGCATCCCTAGAGATCGAGATTGCTCGCTGTCTATCAGGAGTTATAGTAACTCCCCATACGGCACCATTATGCCCTCTAAGGGTGGTTAGACATCTGCCAGACCTCAGATCCCAGGCTCTAACCGTACAGTCATCAGAACCAGAAATAGCTCGTTGTCCGTCTGGTGTCACAGCGACTCCTAGGATTTCACCCGTATGCCCTTCAAGAGTGGCTAAGCATTTACCCAACTCCGGCCTCCACACGCGAACTGTCTTATCCACAGAGCCAGAGACAGCCAATTGCCCATCGGGTGTCACAGCTACCCCCCACACCGCACCGCTATGACCCTCAAGAGTAGCAAGGCACTTGGTAGAACCTATATCCCACACTCGAACTGTACAATCTTCAGAACCAGAGACGACTCGTTGTCCGTCTGGCGTCACAGCTACTCTCAGCACATTTCTATAATGCCCTGTAAACGTGGCGAGACACTCGCCAGACTCTATATCCCAAGCCCGAACCATGGTGTCCTGAGAACCAGAGACTGCTCGTAGTCCGTCAGGTGTCACAGCTACGGCCCACACGGCACCACTATGCCCTTCGAGGGTGGTAAGGCACTTACCTGCATCTAAGTCCCATACTCGAACTTTATTGTCATCAGAGCCGGAAACAGCTCGCCGCCCATCGGATGTTATTGCCAGCCCAATTATCTTGCTGTCATAGCCTTCAAGAATAGCAACACACTCGCCGTATGCTAAATTCCAGACGCGAACCTTCCTATCCGCAGAGCCGGAAATAGCCCATCGTCCATCAGATGTCACCGCTACATCGAAAGCTCCTCCTATGTGGCGACTAATAATACTGCGTCTGGATGATTTACTATCCGTCAATTCGCTTTTTTGTTTATTAGACTTACTCTCCAATATTTTCGGTGTCATGCAGGCCGTAAGTAATTGTGCGTATGCTTCTCCAGAAGCACGCCGCCAATCAATATAAGCGAACTGCTTTAGCGCATCCTTAATATCGGTGTTATCTAGTCGCAAAGGGATAATACTTCGCTGCCGATTGATAGTTTCTGATAAGTCGCGGAATGGGGCTATATGACGATCAAAAGTCATCCACTCTAAGGTGGAGGCATTCTTTGACATTAAGAGCACTAGAGTACGCGAGTCTTTCAAACCAAGGTCAATTATGCCGTCGCGATGACGCTCTAAGTCGGCGGGCTTGAAATCTTTAAGCTCCCATTCATCAAACCAGATGTGCAAACCATCTCTTTGTAGTTGCTCGGCTAACTCCCGAGCTACTGATTTATCCTTGGGACTGTAACTGAGAAAGACGTCATATTTGAAATCCTGATTCATTCTACAAACCTCCAGTTTTAACAAGATATTGTCTGTTCGAGTTTAGTTACAGTAGAGTACAAACAGATTGCCATAGCACTTCCTTAACCTAGGCCTCGTCCAGCAGCATGGAAGATGAAGCGGCGCTGCTGATTGGTCGAGTCGCGGAACATCACTGCGTGTCGTTCAAACGTCACCCATTCCGACGCCGCAGGCGTGCTGCGACATCATCAGCACGAGCGTCCGCGATTGCTCCAAGTCCTCTTGAATCTTGAGCAGGATCGCATCGCCCGGCTTGACCTCCCAATCATCTTCAAACACGCCGGGCCAGACGCGCAGGCCGTCTTTGCGCAACCGTTCGGCCAATTCGCGCACGGCGGGTTTGTCTTTGGCGCTGTGGCTGATGAAAACGTCGTATTTGAATTGTTCGTTCATTGGGGAAGTCTCAACAGATCGGGTTTCAATTGCTTGCCCACCGTCTAAATCGGCAAACCAAACGCTTGGCGGATGGTACGTCGCACTTCGTGACAATCCGTGATGGCCTGCTTTGCGTCAGCTTTGGTGGCATCGTTGCCGGGATAGCGGTAGACCACGGCGAACTTGTTCAACGCATCAAGTTGCGGGTCCAGCGACAACCAACTTGGTTCAACGGGCAGAATCAGCTTCAGCAACGACTGCAAGTCGTGAGTTTTGGAGAAAGCGATGCCCGCTTCGACCAATTTGGCTTTCAGGTATTTTTCAGCGCATTGCTGGCAATAGTAACAGGCAACATCGTAGACAGGAATTTTGCGAGCGCGATACATCTTTTGGGCCGCTTCCCAATCGCCCTCAGCTTTGCGCACCCATTCAGCCGTGATTGGCTTCATACATCACCTTTCCGCGCTCCACGATCTCGCGCATAAACGGGTCTTCGATCCGCAATCGCTCCCGAACTTGCGCCGAAGTGCGCACCAGCAAATCCAGCGGCGTAACCAGCCCCAGTTCACGGCTGATCTTAATCGCTTGTTGGATGGGGCTGCCTTCAAACTCCATCACTACCAACAGGTCAACATCTGATTCCGGCGTCGGCTGCCCGTAAGCGTGTGAGCCGAAGAGGATGATCTTTTCAGGGGTGTAGCGTTCGGCAATGCGTTCGCAAACCTGCTTGATGTATTTGCCGCGCCGGGCAGGGCTGGGGAAACTTTCTTCCCACTCGCGGAATTTTTGCAGGTAATCCTGTACAGCTTGCGGCAGTTCAACGGTGTGAATGACGGCAGAGCCCCTTCCTGTCATCGCACGCTTGTGTCTCCCGATTTTGTTTCTTTGCGTTGGCTTCAACCGGCCTCCTCAAACTCACTGACGGCTTGCGACATAACGCCATCTCCTTCTCTTGGGCTTGATGCGCGGATCATAGCATTTTTTATTTTGAAGATCGCTGAAAGCTCGCGGTGCAGATCGCCTCCTTGTTGGCATAGCAATGGTGCCAATACCGACGAAGCACAAGGATAGAACGGAGACAATCTCGTATCCGCGGCTCAGCCAAAATGCGCGGCGGCCATGAATTCCGAGCCAAGGTCAGACAGATGAGTTTGCACGTAATGGTGGACTTCGGCAGGCGTGTTGAGTGACATTGAATGAGTCGCAAATTTTTCAGCGTCCGTCAGGTTGATTGACCGAACCAGACGGCGGATGGCGGGAACGGCGCTGGGCGTCATGCTCAAATCCCGCAGCCCCAATCCCAACAGCATAATCACCTGCGCCGGGTTTGATCCCATCTCGCCGCAGACGTTGACGCGAATCTGCATCTTGTTTCCCGCGTCGGCCACCATTTTAATGGCGCGCAGTACTGCCGGATGCATCGGGTCAAACAAGTGGCTGACGTTCTCGTTGCCGCGATCCACGGCTAGCAGGCTTTGGATCAGGTCATTGGTGCCCAGGCTGAAGAAATCGGCTTCGCGCGCCAGCGCTTCGGCCATCATGACGGCGGCGGGAACTTCGATCATCACGCCGATCTCGACGTCTTCTTCGTGCGCGACGCGTTCGGCGCGCAACTCACGTTCGACATCGGCGATGATGCCTTTGGCGGCACGAACTTCATCCACGTTGGAAACAAAGGGGAGCAGTATTTTCAAATTGCCGTGGGTTGCCGCGCGCAAGATGGCGCGGACTTGCGTACGCAGCACCGATTCAACTTTCAGCGATAGACGAATTGCGCGCAAGCCCAGTGCCGGATTGCGCTCCGGTTTGAAACCTTCCAGATGCAACTTGTCGCCGCCCAGATCGAAGGTGCGGATGACGGCGCCTTCCGTGCCTGCAGTGCCGGCCAGAAATTTGTAGGCTTCGTATTGTTCGTCTTCTGTTGGCAAGCCGGACTCGGCCTGCGCGTATAAAAACTCCGAACGGTACAGCCCCACACCGGCGGCGTTAAAGCGGCGGTAGGTGTCAATCTCTTCGATCAGTTCAATGTTGGCGCGCAGTTTAATTTCGCAGCCATCGCGGGTGATGGCGGGTAATTCGCGCTCTTGAATATCGTGCTGTTCCTGCTGCTGCTGGCGCTGGCGCTGTTCGGTGTAAAACAGCAGCGTTTCAGGCGAAGGGTTCAGAATGACCGTGCCGGTGGTGCCATCAATGATGATTGTCTGGCCAGAACGAACGTGTTCGGTGACATTGCGCACGCCGACCACTGCCGGGATGTTGACGCTGCGCGCAATGATCGAAGTGTGCGATGTCCAGCCGCCTGCGTTGGTCACAAATCCCATTACCCCGCGCGGGTCCAAATCCGCCGTGACCGAAGGCAACAGGTCATCGGCGACGATGATCGAATCCTTGGCCATCTCGCTCAGATCGCGTTGTTCGTGGCCGGACAGCACCTTGATCAGCCTTTGCGCAATGTCCAGGATGTCGCTGCTGCGTTCGCGCAGATATTTGTCTTCGACCTGACCGTAGGCTTCCAGCAAGTGCGATGTGACGTCGCGCACGGCCCATTCGGCATTGGCATGATTGGTGCGGATAAAAGCTTCGATCTGGCGGCCCAACGAACGGTCTTCCAGCATCAGCAGGTGGGCTTCCAAAATGTAGGCGTGATCGGAGCCAAGCACCAGGCGCAACCGTTCAATGGCCTCTTTGACCTGTTGCTGAGCCGTGCGCGCGGCGTCGCGGAAGCGAAGAACTTCGGCTTCGATCTGTTCTTCCGGCATGAATACGCGGACGATGCGCCCGTGAGGGTCATCCACCAGAAAGGCTTTGCCAATGGCTACGCCCTGGCAAACGCCTATGCCTTCGAATCGTTCTTCGGGGAGTTTCCTGACCAATCCACGCATCGAATAATTTCCTATCCCAAATATGAAATTTGAAACTTGGAGACCATTATTCCTCGCCGAATTTGTTCGCTACCAATCGGCACAAAGCTTCCAGCGCGGCGTCTTCATCCGCGCCATCCGCCACAATCTCTATCGAGGCATTCTTCGCCGCCGCCAGCAGCAGCACGTTGAAGATGCTTCGGGCATCCACCATCTTTTCCGGCGATTCCGAACGCGCCAGAAAGATATTGCTTTCAAAACCGTTCGCCAGCTTGACCAGCTTCGCCGCTGCGCGCGCGTGCAGCCCCAACCGATTTGTAATGACTATTGTTTGCCGCTGCATTGAGAAGATGGAGTGCCGCAAGCCGGAATTCATTGGCTCGCGGGTTTGCCTGGCACCAGAACTTCGCTGGCCAGATAGATTGTTTTCCGGCCCTGTTCACGAACGTCTCGCGCAATGACGGCCAGCGTCTCTTCCGGCTGTTGAGCGGCCAGCCGTATGATCATCGGCAGATTGACGCCCGTTACGACTTCGACCGTGTTACTCAAAAACGTGCAGGCCAGGTTGGTCGGCGTGCCGCCGAACATGTCTGTCAGCACCAGCACGCCCGCGCCTTCGTTGACGCGCTCAATCGCTTTGCCGATCAATTCCCGCGCCGTTTCGACATCATCGTGCCAGCCAATGGACACGGCTGTGATATGGCGTATGTCTTCATTGCTGATCGTTTCCGCCGCGTTGACCAGTTCGGTCGCCAGATTTCCGTGCGTGACAACCACGCCTCCGACTAATGGCATAACAACCTCTGTTTTTGTTTGGCGCTTTATTCCATGGGGGCCAGGGTGCCCAGGATGTGATACCCGCCGTCCACATAAATGATTTCGCCCGTGATGCCGCGCCCCAGCGAACTGATCAAAAAGAGCGCGGTGTCGCCGACTTCGGCCTGTTCCGTGGCGCGGCGCAATGGCGCGACCTGGCGGTGATGCTCAACCATTTTGGTAATGCCCGACACGCCGCGCGCCGCCAGCGTGCGGATCGGCCCGGCGGAAATGGCGTTGACGCGAATTCCCTGCGGCCCCAGGTCGTGCGCCAGGTAGCGGACTGAAGATTCCAGCGCCGCCTTGGCCACGCCCATGACGTTGTAATGCGGCACCACGCGCTCCGCGCCCAGATAGCTGAGCGTGACGACCGAACCGCCGTCGGCCATCAAAGGTAGCGCGGCGCGCGTCATCGCCACCAGCGAATAAGCGCTGACATCCAGCGCCGTCCTGAATCCTTCGCGCGAAGTATTGACGAATTCGCCGGTCAATTCTTCGCGCGGGGCATAGGCCACCGAATGAATCAGAAAATCGAGCTTGCCCAAATCGGCTTCGACGCCCGCCATCAACGCAGCGATTTCGCCGTCGTTGCCGACATCGCATTGATAGGCCTTTGCGCCGTCCAGCGTTGTGGCCAGTTCTTCAACGTTGCCTTGTAAACGTTCGCTCTGATAGTTGAATGCCAGCCGTGCGCCTTCGCGCGCCGCCGATTGGGCAATCGCCCACGCAATGCTGTGTTTATTTGCCACGCCGACAATCAAACCGGTTTTGCCTTCTAACAACATAAGTATTTACCTTCTGTAGATGAGTTGTACTGCGACGGATGCGCGAAGATAACACGATTGATTAAGCCGTTGAAAACTCCAGCAACTGTCGAAACCAGTCGGCAATCTCAGAAATTGTTCGCGGGGCGAGAAGTTCTCCTCGTGACTGGCGCAGGTTTTCTTCCGCGATGGAAATGCAGAAATCAATCACTTCATCAAGTGGAAATTTCGCCGGAATGGAGTGGCCACAGCATTCGAGAAAGTAGAGTGCGGCGGCAAAGGCGGTGCGTTTGGTCCCGTCCATAAACGGATGGCTTTTGATGAGCGAGTGGAATAAAGCTCCGGCCTTCTCAAACTCCGTTGGGTAGAGTTCCTGGCCGGCAAACGTCGCAAAAGGCCGTGCGACGGCTGAATGCAACATCGTCGCCTCACGCAACGCTGATATGCCTCCGGTTTTAGCAATGATGCTTTCGTGAATTTCATATATCCGGACGAGCAAGTCGGCGATTTCATCCGCTTGATCCACCATAGACGTTTTGTCTCAACTATCGCTGAGCCAATCTTTCAAACAATTCGCGGTTCTGAGCGATCAATCGTTCGGTAAATGGGACGGCGCTTTTAGTGAAGCGGCCATTTTCCGTTGATTGCCGTTCGGCAAGCCAGATTTCCAAAGCCGCCAGGAGAACGGCATTGATCTCTTTTTCCGGAATCTGCCGTTCGCGCATTTGCTGATTCAATTTCTCAGGCAATTCAATCGTTAAGGTCATCTCTCTACCTCACATGCATTTCTTTCCTGCCGATCATCATCTGTTTCATCATACTGCCAGGTCGCATCCGGTGACAACGCGATGATCGCCTGCCCCCACTCAATTCGGAATGAAGCCGGGCAACACAGGCAACAGCTTTTGCGAATAATCCAAACCTGCTGCGCGCGCCGCTTGTTCTGCCGCATCACCCTTCCCAATTGGCACAATCACGCGCACCAGCGCGCCATCGGTGCGTCCCAGCCACATGGCGTCTTTAATTGTCGCCGCGCGTGCCCAATATTCACTGGCCTGTATGCGTCCGCGTCCCTGGTACCAATAAAACGCCAGCATCTTCACGTCGTCTTTCTCAATCAGGTATTCGTTGATCTGGCCGCGCCCGGCAATCGAATGCCGACGTTGATTGCTCATCGTCCAGCCGCCGCCCGGCATGCAGTTTTGCGGCGAATGAATCGTTTGCCGTTGGCGCTGGCTGGCGTAATAAGCAATGAACAGATAGGCAATCGCGCCACGATCATTCGTGAAGATGGCGGAAAGATAATCATCGGCCTTTAGTTCGCGCAGCGTCCTGCCGTCCAGCGCCTGCGCATCCATCTGCCGCCAATCTTCGAATTGAGAGGGGAACTTGGCCAGCGTCGTTCGCGGCGGCGAGAATTCGCTTCCATGGGCCTGCCCCAGGTATTGCGTGAGTGCCGCCGTCAACAACAGAAACAGCAACATTGCGATGTAGCTCAAACGCTTTTTTGTCATGACAACGGTCAGAGTCAAGATTGGCTGCCCGCACCGAGCGATGGATTGCGGTCTGGCCAGAATCGTTCTGCCACGTTCAGCAATTGCGCTACGGCCAACAGCAACAGCACTGCAACCAGAAAAATCAGCAATCCCGAAAAGTTATGCAGAAAACCTTCGGATGCCTGCGCGCCGCGATAATGGGCCAACAGTCCAGTGCCCGCGACGCGTGCCGCATTGACCAGCACGGCAATTGGCGCAACTGCCGCCATCAGCACGATTCGCCGCCACCATCGAGTTTCAGTGAAGTAAAGATAGACCACCGTCAGCGCCGCCAATGCCATCAATGAACGAATGCCGCTGCATGCTTCGACAACTTGCAGCTTCATTTGCGCCAGCTCAATGACATTGCCTTCGCGCAGGGCGGGAATGCCGAACAATTTGATCGCGCGCGTTGCGTAATCCGAAGCGATCAACTGAAGCGGGAAGGCAATTTGATTGAAGAGGATATTGGGAATGGGAAGCGCGAAAAGCAGCAGGCTAATTGGAAATAACAGTTGCCGCAACCAGTTCAATCCGCCGAAATAAATCGTCAAACTGGCAAGCGACAGCACCAGCGACAGCCGCGTGATGTAGCTTTCAGCGCCCAAAACTCCGGCAAACAGCATCAGCGCCGCTATCAACATCAATCCGCCGCCCAACACTCGGCGCGGAGCGGCAGGCGTTGAGAAAATCTGTTCCCGCTGCGCCCAGATTGCATATCCGCTGACGATTGGAATTAAAAATCCGTGCGAATAGTTTTCATCCACACGCCAATCGTCAAACAAACGCCGCAGCACGTCGTGGTACACCGCCAGCCAGGCAATAAGAATCGGCAGGAGTAAGCCGAAGATCGCCCATTGAACAGGCTTTGATTGTTGACTGCGCTCGATCTGCATCATCTCTCGAACGACTCGCGAATCTGTTCAAGGCTCCAGCCCACGCCCAGCGCCAGCATCAGCTTGATGCGCGCTTTGTGGCTGGGCAGCATCCCGCCCAGAATGACGCCCATCCGCCGAAGCTGTTTACCCGCCCCTTCGTATGCGTATGTGTCCAACACGCGTCCGCGCGGACAGCGCGATGTGATGATCACGGGCAATCCCGCATCAATCGCCCGCTGTATGGCGGGCAGCGCCGCAACGGTCACGTTGCCTCGCCCCAGCCCTTCGATCACCAACGCGCGCGCGCCGTCATCAATCGCAAAGTTGATAAAGCGGCCATCCGCGCCAATAAACATCTTGATGATATCCACACGCGTTTCAACCTTGTCTGTCGCGATGTATTCACGTTCAGAGGGGCGGCGTATGACAATCACCCGGTCTTTGTCCACGAACCCCAGGGGGCCGAAGTCGCGGCTTTGAAACGTGTCGGTGGATTCAGTGTGCGTCTTGATCGCTTCCGTTGCTGAAATGATCTGCGAATTCATCGCCACGACTACGCCCAGCCCGCGCGATTGCGAATCAATCGCCACGCGCACCGCCGCGCATAAATTTTCAGGCCCGTCCCAACTCAATTCCGAACTGTTGCGCATCGCGCCGATCAACACGACGGGCTTGTCCGACTTCAGAACCAGGTCCAGAAAGTAGGCCGTCTCTTCCAGCGTGTCAGTGCCGTGGGTGACGACCGCGCCAACAATACTGTCATCATCAAGCTTTTCCCGGATTGCTTGAGCGAGTTCCATCATTCGTTGCGGTGTCCAGTGCGGCCCCGGCAGTCGGTCAAAATTGACCAGGTCAAAATCGGCGATGTCATTCAGGCCGGGCACTTGGGCAATAATCTCTTCGCCGGACAGCATCGGAATCGCGCCGCCCGTTGCCGGATCAATCCGCATGGAAATGGTGCCGCCCGTGAAGAAGGTTGCGAGGCGTGGCTTCATTCGTGACTTTTCCTGCTTTGGGTTAAATATTGCGATATGAGTCGCGATTATCGGCGAAGGCCAGACAGGCGACAAGAAGCAAGGCCGACTTCACTTTGCCAGCGGCATGCGCAGCAGATGACCCAGGTAAGCCAGATACACTTTGCCAGCCGCCGCATCCACCCACACATCCGCGCTGCTGACCCTGATCTCCGGCACTTCAACCACAGATGTGAACGCAAAGCTTCGCGCGTCGTAACGTCCAATGGCCGTCACCTTCTTCTGCAAATCGTAGATCGCCGCCCAGAACTCATTCGTTTTTTCTGTGGGCTGAAGCGCGCGCGTGAATTGATCTTGCAAGGGGCGGAATTCGCCTTTGACCTGTTGCACCGCGCCGGTTTCCGCATCCAGCAGGTAATACACGCCGCCGTTAAATTCACGCCCGTATTGATAATGGCCTTGCCCCAGCAATACTTTGTTGTGCGCGGGGATAAACGTGATGGGATAGTGCGCTGAAAGTTGCGCTGTACTCATTGGGAATTCACGGCCCGGTTGCCCTGCTTGCAATTTGATTCGTGTGATCTGCATCTCGTACTTGTCTGTGGATTGCAGAATTTTCTTTGCCACAATCCATTTGCCGTCCGGCGTGACGACAATGTTGACATAGGTTCCTTCAGCGATCTTGACCGGGCTTTTATTTTCTTCAAACTTCCAGATGCCAGATTCGCCCTCGATCACGGCGGGGGCCAGCCAGGCATCGCCCAGCCGGGCGCGCCAATCCATCATCACGCCGAATCGCTGGCGCACATCTGTCACCCATTCCGGCGCATTCAACATCAAGATGTAAGAGCGGCATGGCTTTGGTTCTTCTACCGCCGCGCCCAACTGTCCATTCGTCAGCGTTCGCCATTCAACAGAGAACGGTGGGCGGGTAGCAGAACCAGGACTTAATGACTCGGCGCGTTCGGGTTCGACCATTAGCCGCAACTGGCCGCCTTCCTGGCAGGCAGTGAAAACGCGACGTTTGTCATCGGCTAGCAGGACTTCCAAACCCGGAATCTTATCCTCCATTGCGTAACGCAGTTTGAATTCGCCCGTGTGGCTAAGCCGATAGAACATTCCGGCAAGCTGTTCGTGCGGCGTAGAGTCTTTTTTGGGCGTGGGAGCCGGAGAGGGAACCATAATTCTGCGCCCGCCGTTCGGGGCCAGCCGCAAGTATTCAAAGCGCATAATGTCGCCTTCAAGTTCGCCATAACTTGCGCGGCTGTGCGGCCCAAGATTTTCGATCTCTTCGCGTACGACGAATTCCTTAACGTCCTGCCATTCGCTGCTGGTCAGCCAACGCACGCGGCGGCGACCCTCTTCGTTTTGCAAGCTAATTTCGGCTTTGCCTTTACGGACTTTGATGATGATGCTGCCAAACAGACCGGGATTGTAGTTCGGGACGAGCGCGTAAATTTCTTCAGGTGCGCCTGTGCCCCGTACTTCCATGCGCATCGCTTCTTCCCACTTACTGATAGGAGGCCCGCCTTGAGCGGCTTCCGCGCCGATGCGCTCGCCCAAAATCCTGGCTTCGCCCGGATGTCTCGCCCAGATAATCTTTCTGGCTTCGGCGCTGTCTTCCACTTCCAGATAGCTTTCAGCGGCGGCGGCTAGTGTAGGGCTGGCGAAGAGCTTGCTGACCGATTCGACGGGAAGTTTTTCTCGCGTGTAACACGCGGCAGCCAGCAAGGCCAGTTGTGCGTTTTGATCTTTGCCTTTCAGAATGTCCAGGCGATTGCTCTCGTCGTCGAGCAGAATGGCGGCGACTCCGGCGGCATAGCCGCCTTGTTTGAAAAGCTTGGCCAATTCATCGCCGCCGCGCTTTTGCATCGCGGCGCGCCCTTCCAGCGCCAGTTTCAGGGCGTCCACATCAACCCAGCCTTCGCTGATGCGTTCCACCAGGCTGAGGTCCGCAATCATCAAGTCGGCGTTTTCAGCAATGGCCATAATCTGGCGAGCGACATCCGGCAAGGTGGAGCGCAGGGATTTTGCCCGGTCGAACAGTTTGGCGGCCAGGCTTTCGGTGATTTCAATTTCTTCATTTTGGTCATAGACACGCCCAATGCTGACGGGCAGCGGCAGCGATTTGTTGGAATCGCCGCCGCTGATTTCGGCAATCTCTTTCAGGCCTTCCGGGGTAACGGCCTTGCGGGCGTAAGCTTCGATGGATGAAGAGGCTTCGTCGTCTGAAAACCCGCCCAGTTTTATGATGGCGGTGATCAGGGCTTCGCGCAATTGTTCGTCGTTTTCGCGGTTCAGCGCGCGGCGCAGCGGCTGGATGGCTTGCGGGTTTTTGGTTCGGATCAAGGCTTCTGCTGCGATCGCGCGGCTTTCGGCCCCTTCGTCGTTGTCCAGAATCCAGATCAGCCCGGGCACGGCTTCGGGCAAATCCATTTTGGACAAACTGCCAAGATACGACCACCGCTCCAATTCGCTGCCCCATGTTGGATCGGTCAGCCAGGGCAACAATGCGCGCGCGGCCTGCTGCAATTGATCTTTGGCGGTGACATCAACGGCCAAAATCTCCACCAGACAATTGACCGCCGCCAGATGAACTGCGCGGTCACTGCTGCCAACCAATCGCGTCACCACCGGCAGCCAGCGGGCGGCGTTTTCCTGCATGGGCAGCCAAAGGAAATTGAAACCCAAGCCTCCTTTGCCTTGCGTATTGGCCCGAATCCCAACGGATGTGGTTTTGTCTGTCTCTTCCGGTTTTTCTTCCAATTGCGCGCCGCTCAGCGATGTGTCGTTGAACAACGAAACATACCAGTCTTCCTGCCCGTTCCATTCCGTTGCCATCAATGCCTGAAAAGCGCTTTGGCGAATCGCAACCGGCGTCTGCCGATTGGTCACCAACGCTTGCAACCGTGCGCGCAACGATTCTGTCTGTGAGGTCTCGCCACTGCGGCTGGCTTGTTCGTAGCTGATCCCCAAGGCTTGCGCGGCTTGATATGGATTGGCTCCATTCGCAATTGTCTGCACTATGGGTTTGGCTGCATCCCAGTCCAACCGCGCCAGGGCACCAACCGGAGAAATATCCACGGCGCTGATCTGGGCCAACTGGCGCGCTTGTTCGATCAAGCTCTCGCGGAAATATGAACTGTTGTATGTCAGCCATTGGCGGGCGGCGGATTTCCACGCCACATTCTCATCCGCATCTTCAGTAACAAGTTTATAGATGCGGTCGTATGCATCGGAACTTTGCGGCAGCATATGAAGCAATCGCGGCAATAAATGCGGGCGGTCTTCACAGGCATCCAGAATACGGGCGCGGACCCTGTCAGACGGTTTGGCTTTGCTATCGGCGGAATCCTGAAACGTGTGGTCGCGCCAGTAAGCGATCAACTCTTTGATCGGCGCGTCATCGGCAGGCGCTTTGTTTCCTTCTTTACCATCTTTCCCTGCTGCGGCATCGGCGTCATCCTCTGACGGATTCAACTGAAGCGGATTCTGTTTGAGCAATTCGTTGATGGCGGTGGCAATCTGTTCGGTTCGGGGCTGTGGCTTTCGTTGCCGTGCGGATTGGCGCGCCTGCGAAAATAGCTGCGTCGGAATCAGCAGTGTAAGTAATAACAATGCTGCAAGCTTGGCGGAACAATGGGTCAAGCGCATAAACAACTCTCCAGGAAACAACTGAATGCAGAGCTTTCAAGAAAATGTTTGGCCACGAATGTGCACGAATCAACACGAATTTATGCAAGCAATCGCTTGATTGCGTCCCCTTTGCAATTCGTGAGAATTCGTGCTCATTCATGTCAAAGAATTCCTCTTCTTGAAGTCTATCGTTTTGAATCGGTCGCGGGGATTATATAGCTTTCGAAAAAAAGAAAAGTACAGCGGGCTGTCTAGCCCGCTGTCGCGTGGCTGGAAAAACCTTGGACTCAATGCGCCTGCTAATGAAGCCATCAGCGGGCTGGACAGCCCGCTGTACAGCTTTTTCTTGAAGTCTATAGCAACATCTTTTGAGTGAAAGGCTTGCTCGCTACCGCTGACGGCACTGATTCGCCTATCATCGCCGCGCGAGAAATATTATGAGCGAAAAAAATCCTTCAAGGACGACGAACGCGGCGGCCAAAGATTTGCCGCTGCGCAATGACATTCGCCGGCTGGGCGATCTGCTGGGAGGTACCTTAAAAAGACTGGGCGGCGAAAAGCTCTTCGATATCGAAGAGCAGGTTCGCGACCTCTGCAAAAAGTTGCGGCGCGATCATGCGCCGGAAACTGAACGGGAGTTGAAAGAGCTTTTGCATGGCTTGAGCCTGGATGATGTCATCGGTTTGATCCGCGCTTTTTCCGTCTATTTCCAACTGGTCAACATTGCCGAACAGCATCATCGCATCCGCCGCAAACGGTTTTATGAACTGCACACGCCTGACAAACCGCAGGGCGGTTCAATCGCTGACACGTTCCGGCAGATTTCGGAAGCGGGTGATGGCGAATTGCGCTCGCGGATTGAACACGTGGTCGAGCGGTTGGAGATTGTGCCAGTCATGACGGCGCATCCAACCGAAGCCGCGCGGCGTTCCCTGTTGGAAAAACATCGCCGCATTGCCAATTTATTGACGGCATTTGATGACGATAACCTGCCGCCGCGACGCCGCGATGAACTTCAAGCGGAACTGGCCGCCGAAGTTGAATCCATCTGGCAGACCGACGAAGTTCGCCACACACAGCCAACCGTGCTGGATGAAGTCAATAACGTGCTCTATTACTTCGACGCTGCATTGTTCGATTCGGTTCCGGCATTACTGGAAGAGTTGGGGAATCGGCTGAAAGAGACTTTCGACGTTGAGTTGCGGGATGGCGCGGCTCCCCTGCGCTTTGGTTCGTGGGTCGGTGGAGATCGCGACGGCAATCCGTTCGTCACGCCCGATGTCACGTGGGAAACGCTGCGGCTGCAACAGCGGTTGATCTTGCGTAAGTACAAAGCCGCCGTCAGCGAACTGTCCCGGCGATCCAGCGAATCGGTGCGCTTCGCATCGCCAAACGATGAATTGAAGGCGTCCATCGAACGCGACGCGAAAGAAATGAAGAAGACCGCGGAAGAAGTCTTCAAACGCAATCCGCAGGAACCTTACCGGCAAAAGCTATCGTTCATTTACCGCCGCCTGGAAAACACCGAAAAGCGCAATCAGGATTTGGCCTCGGCCCTTCGCATTGAAACGCCCAACCAACTTATCTCTATTCGTCCGGCGCTGCCAATCATCGCGGCATTGACGAAGTCCGACACGATGACCGCCAGTGTGTATCGCACCGGCACGGAATTATGGGAAGACTTGCGCATCGTGCGCGACAGCATGCGTGCGGGCAAAGCAGAGTTGGCTGCGCGCGCCGTAGATCGGTTGATGCGGCAGGTCGCGACCTTTGATCTGCACCTGGCCACGCTTGATCTGCGCCAGCACAGCGAACGGCACCGGGCTGCGCTGACTGAAATTACCAGCGGGTTGAACTTGGCAACGGATTACGGGCAGATGAATGAACAGGAACGCCTTGCCTGGCTGACCGAAGAACTGGCGACGCCGCGCCCTCTGGTGGCTACCGACGCGCAATATAGTGAAGAAACCACCGAAACGTTGAATGTCTTTCGCGTCGCCCGCCGAGCGTTGGAAGAGATCAGCCCGAATGCGATTCGCACCTACATCGTCAGCATGACGCAGGAGGCTAGTGATCTGCTGGCCGTGCTGGTGCTGGCGAAGCAGGCGGGCCTGATGGATTGCGGATTGCGGATTGCGGATTGCGGATTGGCTCATGCAAGCACGAATCAAAACCCGCCGCTTCACCAAAGCAAATCCGCTCTTTCCAAAAAATCCGCAATCCGCAATTCGCAATCCGCAATCGCAGTGGCTCCGTTGTTTGAAACGATTGACGATTTGCGGCGCGCGCCTGAAGTGATGCAGCGTTTGTTCGACAATCCTGTTTATCGCCGCCTGCTGGAAGCGCAAGGCAATTTGCAGGAAGTCATGATCGGGTATTCCGACAGCAGCAAAGATGGCGGCAATTTGACGTCAAGCTGGGAACTGTCCAAAGCGCAGGAGCGATTGTGGCAGGTGGCGCGCGCCAGCGGAGTTGAACTGCGCCTGTTCCACGGTCGCGGCGGCACCGTCGGTCGCGGCGGCGGCCCCAGCCACGAAGCCATTCTGGCGCAGCCGTCAGGCACTGTTGCCGGACGCATCAAAATCACCGAACAGGGCGAAGTCATTTCGTCGAAATACAGCCTGCCCGAAATCGCCATGCGCAGCCTGGAACTAACAACGGCAGCGGTCATTGCTGCCAGTGTGCCGCAGGTAGAAAAACAGCAGCCAGAGTTGGAACACTGGCAATCCGCGATGGAGCAAATTTCGGCGGACGCCTTTGCCACTTACGGGCGATTTGTCCGCGAAACCGAAGGCTTCTTCGATTACTTCACACAGGCGACGCCGGTCGAAGAGCTTCAACACATGCGCATAGGTTCGCGTCCGGCAAAGCGGAAACAGGGATCGAAAAGCCTGGAAGACTTGCGCGCAATTCCGTGGGTATTCGGTTGGACGCAAAGCCGCCACCTGCTGCCGGGCTGGCTGGCAGTGGGTACGTCGCTGGAAAATTTCATCGCCGAAGCCCCGCGAAAGAATCTGGCCTTGCTGCGCGAGATGTACGAACACTGGCGGTTTTTCCACAGCACAGTTTCGAATATCGAAATGACGCTGGCCAAAGCCGACTTCCAAATCGCGCGCCAATACGCCGAACGATTGCCTGAACCCAATCTGGGCGCGCGAATTTTCAAGATGCTTGAAAACGAGTATGAGCGAACCTGCCGCGTGATTTTGCAGATCACAGGGGAAAAACATCTGCTCGATAAATCGCCCGTGCTGCAACGTTCCATCGAAGTGCGCAACCCTTATGTTGATCCGATGAGTTATCTGCAAGTGGAATTGCTGGCGCGCAAACGGTTATGCGAAACCGACGAAGCGCAATGCGAATATGCGCCGGGTGAGCGGGAGAAATTGCTTTATGCCATTTTGCTGACGATTAACGGCGTGGCCGCAGGCATGCGCAATACCGGATAGCGGGCTTTTGGTAAACCCGCATCACGCCGCGCCTGTGCCTTATTCATACGCCTGCTCCAACTCTTCCATAAACTCCTGTGATTCTTCTTCCGAGACAGATTCCGCGGCAAAGAAGATGCGTGTGATGTCTGGCTGAGTTTTCTTCACGCTTCGTGTCAGACGGGCAATCGCTTCTCTCACTTCTGCTGCGGTCAGCTTTCTGTCGAATCTCACATCCAGCGTCAGCATGACTTCGTGCGGGCCGAAGTACATCGTCAGCATATGATTCACGCGGTCAACTGCCGCATCCGCCGCAATCAAATCCCGAAGGCGGCGCAGTGTTTCCGGTTCGACTCCTTCGCCGATCAACAGCGCTTTGCTTTCGGAGGCGAGAAAGATTGACATCGCCCCCAGCATGATCCCAATCAAAATTGAAGCAATGCCGTCAAAGTAGGGATTGTTCAGCCAGTGCCCAAGGAAAATGCCGAGGAAGGCAATCACAAGCCCGATCAGCGCGCCGGTATCTTCAAACACAACGATAAATGTCGCAGGGTCTTTGCTCTTGTGAATCGCTTCAATGATGCCCTGCCGCCCCTTTGTCGTGCGAAAGGCCTTCCAGCCAAAAAACCAGGTGGTTCCTTCAAACACAAACGCACAGCCCAGGACAATGTAATTCCAGAAGGCATCTTCCAGCGGCTCAGGATGAAGGATGTGGGTGATGCCTTCGTACAAAGACAATCCGCCGCCCACCGCGAAAATCGTGATGGCGACGATCAGCGACCAGAAATAGAGTTCTTTGCCATAACCAAAGGGGTGCGTCAGGTCAGGCGCCTGGCGGCTTTTGTGCATGCCGAATAGAAGCAATGCGCCATTGCCTGTGTCCACCAATGAATGAATCCCCTCCGCAAACATGGCGGAGCTTGTGCTGAAAAAGGCCGCGATGAATTTCGTGATTGCAATCGCAATATTGCCGGCAATTGCGGCGAAGATGGCCACCCGTGATTCCGACTCCATACTTAATCCCTCCCAAATATTGACAGAGCAGTTGATGCCTGGATGAACTCGGCGACAAAGGTTCGACAAACTGAAGTTTGTCGGTGGCTCTAAGACCGCGACAAACTGAAGCCCAAATCCACGGTTAAGAAATGGGCTAGATTGATTTCACCAATGTTCATCGGCTTCGCGGCGTTTTTTACCGACTTTGGCTCTTCACTTAACAGGTGAAGGAGCGATTTTGATAAAATGTCTGAAAGCCACGTGAATA
>JBBQVH010000039.1:0-55930 GCA_038211695.1 Blastocatellia bacterium
AAGCTGCCAGCTTGTCGTGGTTTCTCGCTGGAGCGCATCAGCGAGTCACTGACAAGCTGGCAGCTTGTCAGACTTTTTTCTGAGGAAGCTTGCAGATCAATTTTCATAAGCTGACAGAATCCTATGGTCGCGAAGCCAGACGCCTACTTTGTCGTCGCGGCGCAAGGGCAGTGCCTGTGCGTCCCACTTTGTGCGCAGAACTTTGATGATCAGGTCGCAGGCCTGATCATTCGCCTGCGCGGGAGCGTTCTCGCCGATGAGCGGACAATCCACGACGGCAGAATAACCAAACCGCGTCATACGCGGCAGTTTCACGCGCAGCACTTCGGCCGCGCCGGTGAACGAAACATCCAACACAACTCCCTGTCCCAAGTGCGGATGCTCTTCCGCCAATCCGGGAGCAGGCCCCAGAATCACGTCTTCGGGACGGAAGAGAATTCGCGTCCGTTCCAGTGCATCCCACAAATGAGCGCGCGGGCTTTCAGCGCATTGGCGGCAGTCAAGCGCGACAATGCCATCGTTCTTGCAAACTTCAATGACATTGGCTGAACCCAGAAACGACGCGACGAATTCGGTCTGCGGTTCGTTGTAAACTTCCTGCGGCGTGCCGACCTGTTCCAGGCGGCCTTTGTTCAAGATGGCGATCTGGTCGCCGAGTTCCATCGCCTCGTCCTGATCGTGCGTGATGAAGAGCGCGGGGATTTTCAGCTTCGGCAGCAGATTGCGAATCTCCCGGCGCAGGGCGACGCGCGTTTGCGGATCCAGCGCGCTGAAGGACTCATCAAACAATAACAATTCCGGCTCATAGGCCAATGCGCGGGCAATGGCAACGCGCTGCTGCTGTCCGCCTGAAATGTGCGACGGGTATTTGTCGCGATGATCGTTCATTCCAATCAAGCTGAGTAACTCTTCGACTTTGGCTTTGCGAGCTTTTCTTTTGACACCGCGAATCCGCAAGCCGAAACCGATGTTGTCGGCCACAGTCATTCGCGGAAACAAAGCGTATTGTTGAAAGATCACGCCGACGTTGCGTTCGCGGGCGCGCAAATGTTCAACGTGCCGCCCGTGCAAATAAATTTCACCGCTGTCGGGAGTATCCAACCCGGCAATCAGCCGCAGGGTTGTGCTTTTGCCGCTGCCCGATGGCCCCAGCAAAACCAGACTCTCTCCTTCGGCAATTGAAAAACTGACATCGTCCAGAATTTGGTCTGCTCCGAACCATTTACTTAATCCCTGCACAGCTAGCGCAATCTTTTTTTCCGCCGCCGGTTCGGCTGGCGTCTCGGTTTGTATTCTTCGGTCAAACATCACTTGTGCCATCGCGCACCTCGCTTTCAGTGATTGCGGATTGCGGACTGCGGATTTTGCCAGTCATCAATCCGCGATCACAAGCCGCAATCGAATCATTTTTCCAGTCGTTTTTGGGTGAAGATGATAAGTGAAAAGATTGCGAAGGAGAGAATCGCCAGCACGGCGGCGATTGCATTTGCTCCTTCGACATCGCCTTCGTTGAACTTCGCGTAAATATACAGCGGCGCGGTCTGCGTCTTCATCGCCTTGTTTCCGCTGACCATAATGGTCGAACCGAATTCGCCGATGGAGCGCGCAAAGGTAAGCAGCGCGCCTGTGATGATTGCCCCGCGCAGGGAAGGCAACACGACGAACCGGAAAGTCTGCCAGCGCGTTGCGCCCATCGTTTCAGCGGCGTCTTCGAAGCTTCGGTCCAGGTTGTCAAACGCGGGTTTCATGACTCCGAACGCCAGCGGAAAAGTGACGAAGATATTCGCCAGAATGATCGCCGCAGTCGTGAACATCACTTGATAATCGGTGTATTCCAGCAACCCTCCCAACATCCCGCTGCGGCCCCACACCAGCAACAGCGCTACGCCCGCGACCGCCGTCGGAATGGCGGTTGGCAGGCTGATCAGAATCATGAGCGCCGAACTGCCTTTGAAATCGTACTTGCTCATGACGTAGGCCGCGATCAAACCGAAGACGACATTACAGGAGGTCGCGATGCTGCTGGTAATCAAACTCAGCTTCAGCGAAAACCAGGCCGCTGGCGTGACCAATGCCTGCCAGAAATGTACCGGGCCTTTGCTGAACCCATAAAAGAAGATGGAAGCCAACGGCAGAAGAACCAGCGGCATCATCGCCATCAGAATAAAACTGATGCCCAGTGGGCGCACCACATCAGCGCGGCGTCCCGGCAAGATCCTGTTGTGAGTTGCTGTCCCCATATTTCTCCCTGCTCACTTCCCACTTTGAATCGTCTGTTTCCAAACGCCTTCTAAAATCTCTTGATCAATCTTTGCCCAGCCGCCCAGGTCAGCAGCCTTGAAAGGCATTTCGATTTTGGCAAAGTTGCTATTCAGGTCTTCCTGCATCGAACGGAAGCCCGCGCGCGCCCACGCCTGCTGTGCGGGACGATCCCACAGTGTGCGGACAAACAATTCAATCAACGCATATTTTGATGGGGTCAGCAGATGATCCACGATGACCACCGGATGTTCACACAATATCGTGGACAGCGGGGTGACGATCTCTATCGCCTGTTTCTTTTCCTTCATCTGCAAAGCTTCCATCTCGTAGGTGATCAGCGCGTCCCCTTCATTGCGTTCAAACTGGGTACGCGCGGCACGCGCCGATTCAGGTGTGGCAACAACATTCTTCCAAATTTGCCGCAACAACATTTGCGCGGCCTGATGATCGGCACGCCCATTGCGCTTTTCTGTCTTGACCAATTCCGAACCGTAAATTGCCAGTAATGACCATTGCCCTGCGCCGGACGATGTTGGATCGCAATGAATGACGCGGACGCCCGGTTTTGCCAGATCGCTGAAATCGCGAATGCGTTTCGGATTTCCCTGCCGCACAACGATCACCATCGGCGTGCGGTTGACAATGCCGGCATAAGGCAACTGGCGCCAATCGCTGCGGGTAACCTCCGGCTTCAGCAACCGCTGTGCGTTCCGTTCAATGGACAAAATAGCAATGTCGGTTTCAACGCCGTTGACGATCTGATTGGTAACGATTTCAGAACCGGCATAAGACGATGCGAAGTGAAGCCGTTGCCCGGTCTTGTCGAACCATTGTTTTTCAAACGCCGGGAAGATTTCGTTTTCCAGCGGCTCTTTGATCACGCTGAAGCCGTAAAGTGTGATTGTCGCGTCTTCTTTATCACCGGCTTTACGACGACATCCAGTCAATGCAAAGAGGGAAGTCAGCAACAGTAATGCCAACGCGCCCAAAAGGAAATTGGACTTCAGGGGCGTGATTTTCGGTTGCCAGACCATACAGTTGATCATCTATTCAACCATCCAAACGATACACTTCGGGTGCAGACAATTGAGGATTACCACTGATGAAACTTGGGTGCATGAGCTTCCCTCTTTAACAGGCCTCTTCTCTGGCCTCTTCTTAGAATGCTCAAGAGGTTGGGGCGAACGACGGTCAGAAGCACGACGCTTTCTGGGATGACCGGAAGTCAGACCTGCCCGCACAAGTCCGACAAAAGAGCAAAATAAATCCTTGACTGGTTTGATTAATGTAGTGAATACAGGCGCGTTATACACGCCTGTCCGCAGATGTGTCAATCCGACTTTATTGTCAGTTCTCGCCGTTGGATTAGAGGTGAATTCCACACTCCATCTTCTTGCTTCCATCCCAGCGCCCGCTGCGTTCGTGCGCCCCGGACGCCACGCGGCGCGTGCAGGGTTGACAGCCAATGCTGGTGTAGCCTTCGTCGTAAAGCCGGTTATAAGGCAGATTGTGTTTGACGATGTAATCCCAGACGCGCGCGCGCGTCCACGTTGCCAACGGATGCAGTTTGACCATCCGGTTGCGCGCGTTCCATTCGACGACTTTGATATTCGCGCGCGTCGGCGATTGGTCTCGGCGCAGTGCGGCGATCCAGGCATCGTACCCGTTCAATGCCCGCTGCAAGGGTTCAACTTTGCGAATGCCGCAACACAGATCGGAATTGCTTTCATACAATCGTTCGCCGTGAAGGGCAGCCTGTTCTTCAACGGATAACTCCGCCTTTGCTTCAATAATGTTCAGGCCGTAGCGCTCGCTCAATCGCCCTTTCAGTTCATCCGTTGCCTTGAACTGAAAGCCCGTGTTCAGATAAACAACCGGCGTTCGCGGCGCGACGCGGGCCAGATGATCCATCAGCACTACGCCTTCCGCGCCAAAGTTCGATGTCATGACCAGCCGCGGCCCGAATCTGTCCGCCGCCCATTCCAAAACTTCTTCTATTTTGGCTGTCTCAAACCGCTCGGCCAGTTCGTTAATTTCAAATTCGAAATTTGAAATTTGCGTTGTCGCGATCGCAATCATAGTTTTCCTTCGTCTTGAACTTTCACCGCCCGCCGCAACAGCTCGAACGCCAATTGCCGCGCCTCTTCGCGCTTCCCTGCCCTCAGCAACTCAATCGCCTCTGATTCAACGAAGGCCTGAAGCACCCGCCGGCGCGCCTCATAAGTCTTCAGCGCCTGCTTGGCTTCGGCGCGCATTTCGGCGGCGACTTCCAGCAATTCGCCGTATTCGTCGCCAATCAATTCGCCGATCTCGCGTTTGACCCGTTGGATCACTGACGGACTGCCGCCGCCGCTGGAAACGCTGATCTGCAAATTGCCGCGCGTCACCAATGCCGGCGTGATAAAGCTGCACAGCGCCGGTTGATCCACCACGTTGAAAAGCAGCCCCAAGTCCGCTGCCTGCCGCGCAACTTCCTCGTTCACCGCCTGGTCGTTGGTCGCGCTGATAACCAGCACGACGCCTTTCAAATCTCCACTCTCAAATTTGCCCTGGCGATATTCAACGTCGCCGCTTTCAACCAGTTCAGTCAGACGCGGCGTCAAATCCGGGCTGACCAATCGAACGCGCGCGCCTGCTTCGACAAGCTGCAACGCTTTCCCTTCCGCGATCACGCCGCCGCCAACCACCAGCACGGCGCGATCTTTCAGGTCGAGGTAAATTGGGTAATAGCGCATCTGATTCCAGGATCGCGGACATTCTGTCCGCGCGTCTTTGGCTCACCGACACGCGGACAGAATGACCGCGATCCGGCTCAGCTTGCCAGCAATTCAAAAAACGGATTCGGTGCGTAGTGATTTGCGACTTGAAACGCTTCGACCGGCTGATCGAACCATTGCAGTTTTTCGCGCAGCCGCACAACTTCGCCGACGACGATCATCGCGGGCGCTTTGGCATTTTCGCGGCGAGCCTGATCGGCGATTTCAGCCAGCGTACTGACGACCGTCTGCTGCTTTTCGTAAGTCCCCCAACTGATGACGGCCACCGGCGTTTCGGCGCTTCTGCCGTGCTTGATCAACTGCGAAGCAATTTCGTTGATGCGCGCCACGCCCATGAAAAACACAATCGTGTCCACGCCTTTGGCCAGATGCTGCCAGCGGATTGCCGATTCCGGCTTGTTCGGGTCTTCGTGGCCGGTGACGAAGGTGACGGAACTGCTCAAGCCGCGATGCGTGATTGGAATGCCCGCATAAGCCGCAACCGACGAACCGGCGGTCACGCCCGGCACGACTTCCCATTCGATCCCGGCGCCGGTCAGGGCCAGCGCCTCTTCGCCGCCGCGACCAAAGACAAACGGATCGCCGCCTTTCAGCCGCACGATCAATTCATGCTCATCGGCTTTGGCCAGCAGCAGATTGTTTATTTCGCCTTGCGTCCACGAATCGCCAAAGCCGCGTTTGCCGACATACAGCAACTCCGCCTTGGCCTGTGCGTGCTTCAGGATTTCAGGATTGACCAGATAGTCGTAGATCACGCAATCGGCCGCCGCGATCAGATCGCGCGCCTTCAGGGTGAGCAGGCCGGGATCGCCCGGCCCCGCACCCACCAGATAAACCTTGCCTTTGCGGTTTTGCCCGAATCTCATCTATGCCGCCTTTGCCTTTTGCACTTTGGCGATCAGTCCCAGCGCTTCCAGCTTGGCAATGATTTTCGCCGCGCTCTGTTCCACCGTTTCGTTATCGCTGCTGACCAGGACTTCCGGGTTGAGCGGTTCTTCATAAGGATCAGAAACGCCCGTGAATTGTTTGATCTCGCCCGCGATGGCTTTCTTGTACAGGCCTTTGACGTCGCGCGCGACCAGCGTGTCCAAAGACGCATGAACAAAGACTTCCACGAACTTCGCGCCATCGCCTTCGACGCTTGCACGCACTTCATCGCGGATTTCGCGGTAGGGCGAAATCGCCGCCGCAATTACGCCGACGCCGTTGCGCGCGAGCAACCGCGCCACATAACCGATGCGACGAATGTTGGTGTCGCGATCTTCTTTTGAAAAGCCGAGGCCTTTGCTCAAGTTGGTGCGCACTTCGTCGCCGTCCAGTACTTCGACCTTGACGCCGCGTTCGCGCAATTGGGGAACGAGAGCTTCAGTCAGCGTCGTTTTGCCCGCGCCTGATAAGCCTGTAAACCAGAGTGTGAATCCTTGTGCCATTGTTTGTTTCCTATTTTCCTTTTCAAAATTTGGAGGCGGCGACTGGAATCGAACCAGTGAATAAAGGTTTTGCAGACCTTCGCCTTACCACTTGGCTACGCCGCCTCGAACCCGTTTTACGCTTTCGCGCTTGCGGCTGTTTCCCTGAACCCTTCGATCAACACCTGCGCGACTTCAGGCCGCGTGAATTCAATCGGCGGGATTTCGCCGCTGGTCAGCATTTCGCGCACCTTTGTGCCGCTCAAACTGACGTGGTGCGATTGATCGTGCGGGCAGGTCTTCAGCGAAGCCATGCCGTCGCACTTGCGGCAATAAAACGTGTTGTCGAAGAACATCGGCGTGATGCCGATCTCTTCCGGCGTAAACTTGCCGAAGATCTTCTGCGCGTCGTAAGTACCGTAATAATTGCCGACGCCCGCGTGGTCACGCCCAACGATGAAATGCGAACAGCCGTGGTTTTTACGGATGGTGGCATGAAAGATCGCTTCGCGCGGGCCTGCGTATCGCATCGCCGCAGGCAGTACCGCCAGCACCGTGCGATCCAGCGGATAGTAATTTTGCAGGATGGCTTCGTATGCGCCCAGGCGCACCGTCGCCGGGATGTCATCGGCTTTAGTTTCGCCGACAATCGGATGCAGCAATAAGCCATCCACCGTTTCCATCGCGCATTTCTGAATGTATTCGTGCGCGCGATGCACGGGGTTGCGCGTTTGAAAGGCGACAATCCGCGTCCATTTCTTTTCAGCAAACAACGCGCGCGTCTGCGCTGGCGTGTGGCGGTACTCTTTGAATTCGTGGCCGTTCGGATGATTCAGCACAGTGACTTTGCCGCCCAGCAGATATTCCCCTTGCGAATAGAGCACCTGCACGCCGGGATGCTTGTCTTCGCTTGTGCCGTAGACGGCTTCGGCTTCGCGCTGTTTGTCGTAGGTGTAAATTTCCGCCAGATGCAACACTGCAACCAGCTTTCCGTCGCGCGTGCGCAGTGCAACATCTTTGCCGACGTTCAGCTTTGTGCGCTCCTCTGCCGTGGCCGACAGCGTAATCGGAATTGACCAGACCAACCCATTTGCCAATCGCAGGTTGTCGCGCACCGACAGATAGTCGGCTTCGCCCAAAAAACCTTCGAGCGGGGAAAGCGCGCCGGTCGCGATCAGTTCCAGATCGGCTTCGGCGCGGGCGTTGATAGTGACACTCGGCAACGCTACCGAAGCGCGGAGCAGCGATTCACGTTCAGCGCCACGCGCTTCGCGATCAACCAATGTGCCGCCATGCGGCGCAATCAAACTCATTACAAATCTCCTTGTGTGTTTGTCGTTCGTTTCAGCGATCACAAGCTGACAGCTTGCTCGCGCCCGTAGTTACTGGAAAAACTTTCGGCAGGCAGCAGTTCGCCGTCAGCCGCGTCTGTCAACGCCTGCTTCCATTGCGGCGTTCTGGCCCCGGTCTTTTTGTCTTCAATCGGCTGGCAGATCAGCTCTTTCCAGGTAAGTTCGAAGCTCCAACCGGCAATCTCAAATTTCACGCTCATGGTAGTGCTCTCCTTGTTTGAGTTATTCGCGGCCTGGCGTCAATGAAGCGATGTGGCAAAGCAGAAGGCCTGCACTTCGCGCCTGTTCCGCAAAAGCGTTAAGCAAAGCCTGTCAGCCAGCCGCAGGACGAAACCGCTTCGCGTGTTCGTGGCGAAATGGGCGTACAGCCGAAAAGCTCAACCCCGAAACCGAATACAGTTCGGCCCGCAGTTTATTTAGTTTTGGATGAAAGGGATTTGACCGCGAAACTCGCGAGTCGTCAGGTTAGCGACAACAACAACAACAGGATTTTTTGGAGGAGTGCATGCGGCAGGTATGCAGGAAGGCAGGTGTGACGATCAACGAAGCGGTTGTGAAGTTACGACTGATGGGTAACCCGGAAAAGACGGAGCGTCTGATTTTGGATTGGTTTTCCATTTCTTTTTCCTACGTAATGAATCAGTTTTGTTTCGTATTCAGCATTTTCCTAAACGGGGGCTGCAACCTCGTGCAGCTTGGCAAGGCTTATACACGCACGTTCGCAATACTGTCAATTCTATAATTTCTCTAGCCCGATAAATTTTGTTTATGGGCACCCGCAACCAACCGCCAGACGTGCGCTTCGCCCTTTTCCCGAATAAGCGATTGCACCCGGCGATAGGCCAGCGCGTAAAGCTCTTTCGCTTCCGCTGCCGATGCTGGCTGCGATAGTTTGCGCTCCAACACCTGGCGCGAGAGCTGTTGGGTAATCTTGATCCGCATCATCGTGCGGCCTTCGCCGGAAACATGCATGCACAGACCTTCGGCCAGCCATCTGGGCGCGTGTCCGTTGGCGAGCAGTTCAATAAACGAATGCGTCAGTTCGTGCTGCAACGTGGTTGTCATCGCATTGCGTCTTTGCAGCAGCTTCAATGGTTGCAGTTCAATTCGCCGCCCGCGCGTAGCCCCCGCCGCCCAGCCGGATAATCCCGTCGCCGCAATGAAGTCCGCCATCGTTGAATGAATCATGACTTCAAACGGCGCTGCTTCATTCATCCGCACTGACGCTTGCTGCAATCGGCGCAGCAAATCCGCGCGTGTTGATTCCAGAATGCGCAACGCGGATTCGACTTCGCGACGGGTATTTCCTGCTCCGAAGCTGATGCGGAAATGATCTCCGGAGACAGTGTTGCGCAAACTGTCAGTTTGCGTCGTTTCTACCGAAACCGTTTGGAGCCAACCACGCAAACTAACAGTTTGCGCAACATCGCGCGTTAATCGCGCACCCGGAAAGTAGAAGCTGACAATCTGCCGGTAATTCATTCCGCGCCGCGCCGCGCCGCGTGCGCCTTCCTGGCAAAGCCCCAGCCCGTGCCCAAAGCCGCCGCCGCGAAAGGTGAATCCATCGCCCGCGCGCGACACATCAAACCGCGAGCTTTTGATCATCTGCCAGCCCAGCGCCCGCCCGACGATCAGTTTGAAATCCCAGCCGCGCACTTTGACTTGGCTCGTGCCTTCAATCGTCATCCATTCGGCCCGGCCTGTCGCGTCGCGCTTGCTGACTGTGATGTTTTTCAATTGCGCGCCGACCTTGGTGCGTTCATCGCTCTGCAAGGCTTTGGCAATCTCCGCTGCCGGGATCGTCTGTTCCCAGCGCCGATGCGGCATCGAGGCGCAGTAATCATCGCGCACGCCGCGCAAGTATTCCGGCGCTTCCACGCCCCACAAACTTTCGATGTTTGCCGTCACGCCACCACACGCCGCGCTGAAGTATGCGTCAATGGGCGCGCCGCTGCGGTCGCGCAAAACCTCGCCGCGCGTGGCGGCTACGGCTCGGCGTGCTGACATGTGCAGCTTTTCATTCAATGCTACAAATCGCTGGCAATGCGTTGTACTGCAAAAATCGTAGCCTTCGCGCGCGTGGCGTCCCAGATTTTTCAGCGCAAACGTACGACTGATGACGGCCTGCGCCTTCAATGCTTCGAATTCCTTTTCAATGCTCGCTTCGCCCGCCAGCACGCCTGCGACATACTCTTCCAGCAGCAGTTCACGCGTTACATTTTCGCTGACGGAGCGAACCCTTACCGATTGCGGATTGCGGATTGCGGATTGCGGATTGAATGCCAAGTCAGTACCGCGAGCGGTAGCGAGTGGGTTGCCGCGTAAGTCACGTTCATCAGAGCCAACCAGGTCGTTACCGCTCCCTGTACCGTACCAGTTCTCCGCTTTCCTCAATCCGCAATCCGCAATCCGCAATCCGCAATCAAAGATCGGGCGAGCAACCTCCGCAGCTTGCGCTCCGTGCGCGCGGCGCAAAAAAACCAATACGCCCAGCTTGACCTGCTGCGGCGCGGGCACGCCCGTCTGCGGAGTCTCCGCCGCGAAACCAGCGAACCAGCCTTGCGTGCGAAAGCCATTGCTGGCCGTTGATGTGCCCGTCTTGCCAAAGACGTAAAACGGCAGCTTGCCCAACTGCGTTTTCTCCGCCGTGCCGTACTTCACCGCGCCGCGCATCCCTTCAATCAAAGCTTTTCGTTGAGCAGGTGAGATGGACAACAACGCGGCTTCTTGCGGGGTGAATGCCGGGTCGCTGGTTTGACGTGGCGTGAAAAGATGGCCGCCGTTGATCAGCGCGGCGTATGCCGCCAGCATTTGAATCGGCGTCACCAGCAGCTTGTCGTCATCACCCAGAGCCGTCCGCACATGCCATTCGCCGCGCGAAAGGCTGCCCGCGGATTCATTCGCCGCCGCGCCCGTTCGCTGGCCAAAACCAAAACTCTTCAACGTCGCATTGAACGTTCCTTCGCTCAGCCGTTCGCCAACATGTGCAAAGTAATCGTTGCAGGAATACGCCAGCGCCTGCGTTAGGTTGAATGGCGTGTTGCTGCGCGGGTGGGAACAGATAATCTGGAAATCGCCTTGCGCATAAGTGCTCTGGCATTGCCGCTTCGTTTCCGGCTCAAGCAGCCCCGCGCGCAAGGCGGCCAATGCGGTGAATGGTTTGATTGCAGAACCGGGCGGGAAGGTCTGCTCAAATGCCACGCGAGGATTAACGACGGCGCGCAAGCGTCCGGTCTGCGGATCAATGACGATGACTGCGCCTTCGCGGTCGCCCAAGGCTTTAGTGGCACCTTTTTGCAGGGTTTCATCTGAAATGTCTTCGGCGGCTCTGATCTCGCCGCGCGCTAAAATGGACTGAGTTTGCTTCGATTGAGAATCGCAAGAAGGTAAAAAGACTGCGAATAAAATAATTAAGCGTAACGAATGGTACATCTCAGCCTCAGTCATTCGAGCGCACTGCTACAATAAGGTTACGGCAATTTGGACATCACGATCTCTGAACCATTCAGGAACGTCTACGTCCCCCCACGAGTGACACTCGATTGTAAGCTCCCCGTCCTCGATGAATATGACGAAGCCGGAATTTATGCCCCCAGCACTACCAGTCAACGTTGGCGTGTGGCACACAACCCTCTCGGCAGGGAGAGATGGATGCTTTATCGTGAGAAAGTACCCGCATCCCGTGTACTCATACTCGACCAACTTTCCTTCCTGAATTACGGCGTCAAGCTGCTGCGAAGACAGCACGCGAGATGCGAGCAAATGAACAACTTTTTTTTCATACTCTCTCAGAACGCTCATAGGACAACCTAACCGTCTAGCTCGCCCAACGCTCGCCGCGTCGCCATCTCTGCCATTGCGCCCAACGTCAGCATCCAGGCGAAGAAGGGCAACAGCAACGCCAGCGCAAAGCGAGTGCCCACGATCCATAACTCGGCCCAGTCGCTTTGAATCGGCGTTTTGGTAAACGCGACGAAGTAGGCCAGCGCGCCCAGCACAGCCAGCGCGATTACATAAATCAACACGGAGCGCGGCGAAAGCGCGGCCAGCAGGCTGCGGCCCATGCCTTTGAACGCTGCCGCCAGCCCTTCGCGGATGGCCCTCATCCACAACTGGATCGCCCACAGCGGCAACAAGCCGTACAGCAACAGCCAACGGGCAATCACCACGATCATTGCTGGCCAGCGGCTGACTTGCTTCGTCGCGCTGGCCATGAACTTGCCATCCAAATAGCCAAACAACTTCACCAGCGCCCAGGCCAGCAGAATCAGCGGCACACTGATGACCAGCAGCTTCCAGAAGTCTTTCAGCGCGCGTTTCAACAAATACCCCGCGCCAACGCCAATCCGAACATAACTCAGCCCGATCGCCTGCAACAGAAAAAACAGGATCAACGCCAGCAGCGGCAGAATGGCCAGATTGAGTGCGACCTGCGACTGCGTCGCCAGCCCAGTGTTGAAGAAGGCATATCCCGTCAGCCACAGTGCGGCGTATAACAATAGCGCGATCAGCACCGCGCCAAAGTTCGTGAAGAGTTTGCGCGCTGCCGCGCTAATTGAGGCAAAAACGTCTTTGATCATCGTGTCACCTTTCCTGGGTACGCATCGCTTCCAGCGTGCGCGTTCGGCGAAGAGCAATCTGTAAAAACAACGCGCCTTGAGCCGAACGCGCACGCTGGAAGCGATGCGTACCCAAGGTCATCACTTCTTCTCCAGAATATTCAACCGGACGTTGGCCGTGTTGGCGCGGATGCTCGGTTGGTACATCAGTTCAGCGCGTGCCGGAGCAACGCGGAATTGCCCAGGCACCTGCACGCGCATCGCGTATTGGAACGTCGCGTCGCCGTCAAAATAGTTCAGGAAGTACGCGGTGCGTTGATCACGGAATTCGCGCTGGCTGTACCAATCGCCCCAGCCATTTGTCGAATAGTTCAGGCTCAATCCGCTGAAATTTTCAATCTGTTCGCAGCCCGCCGGTATCGGGTCTTCGATCAGCAGGTATTGCGCTTTTGTCCCCGTCACGCGCAGCCGCGAAACGATCAGATCGCCCGAATGCAAGTCGCCACTTAAAGGCCCTACCTGCCAACTCGGCTTGCCGTCTTTCTCGGTCACGCTCAACCGCAAGTATTCGCGCGTGATGTTCATCGCGCCAGCAGACTGGGGCGATTGCTCTTCCTTCGTGAAGTAATCCAGCGTCGCAGCAACGTAGGCCACGCCCGCGCCACGCTTGACGACGCGCACTTGATTGATTGGACCCAGCTTGTCGCCTTTGCGTTCGATGACGACAGGCTGGCCGTTTGCAGCATCGGCTGCTGTCACGCGCTTCGACGCGATCTGTTCGCCGTTCAAATAAACTTCCAAACTGTAATCGGCGGACAGTTCGCGGCTGACGCGCAGGTAATCGCTCAAGCCATACAGGGCGAAAGCCGTCTGTTTGGTCGAATCCCAGTAATAGCCATTGCGGCGATGCGCCACCAGCCAGCGCGCTGATTTGGCCATTAGCTCGCTCTGCGGCCCGTTGTTTGAGTTGACCTGCGCCAATGCTTTCAGTGACAGCGCCGTCGCTTCCAGATCGTTCTCTTCGCTGAAATCCAGCATCAGCCGCCGCTTCGACGGCCAGTAGGCGTCGTAGTCGGTCACGCGCGCAGAGCGTTCAATGTCGCTGGCCACCAGCCCGGCGCGGTTGTCGTTGCGTTGCTTCAGCGTCAAGGCCAGCAGCGCACGGCCATACGGTTGCAGTTCGCCGCGACGGTTGTACATGTCCGTCAGCGCGCGCGCGTCCGCGCCACCGCCGATCTGCTGGGCGTACAGCAAATAGGCACGCGATTCCAGATCGAAAGGCGTCCCGTCTTCCATCTTGCCCGTGTCCAACAGAGCTTTCAGTTTGTTACGCCCGCGTTCAACGACGTGAGTTTCCACACCGAAGCCCGCACGCTGCGCCATCGCCAGGCCATCCATGACGTAAGCCGTCATAAACGGATCGGTCTTGTCATCCTTCCACCAGCCCCAGCCGCCGTCTTCGTGCTGGAAGCCGTACAAACGATCCAGCCCGGCCTTGACCTTTTTATTCAGATCGTTGCCCGTGCTGATCGAAGCCGTCTTCACGTCCTTCACTGCCTGCGCAACGATGATGTTGGGCAGGAAGCGCGACATTGTCTGCTCCGTACAGCCATACGGATAGCCCGTCAGATAATCCAGTGCGCCAAACATCGCGCCCGCGACCGAAGGCGAAGCTTCGATGCGCAATGTTCTTGCTTGCGCGTGTGCGTTGCCGGGCAGGGCTAGGGACAAAGTTTTTTCGTAAGCCTCTTCGGCAATGGCCAGCGATTCGCCCTTGGTGATTTTGGTTCCGGCGGGGACGATGGGCATTGGCAGTTCAATGCCGTCCGATTCGGTATTGGTCTTGGCCGTGGCCAGCAACGTAACGCTGCCCATCTGCTTGGCTGAAATTTGCCAGTCAATGCGCTGTTCGCCGTTTTGCGGGATCGTCACGGTCTGCTGCGCTTGGCCGATCAAATCCGCGCCCGTAACTTTCAGTTCCACCTGCGTGACTTTGTCTTCTTTAAGGTAGTTATGAACGATGCCGGAAATGGCCACGATGTCGCCTTCAGTAGCGAAGCGCGGCGTTTCCAACCGCAAAATCAAATCCTTGCGCGAAAGCACACGATCCACTTTTGCGCCGACGCGCAAATCTGCCGTCACCGCACGCGCCGTTGCCCGCCACGTCGTCAGGTTGTCCGGCAGATTGATCTTGACCGTCGCCTTGCCGTCCGCGCCCGTCACCACGTCGGGTTGCCAGAATGCCGTGTCTTTGAAGTCCTTGCGAATCTTCGGCTCAACCAACTGGCTGTCGTTTTTGAAATCGGCCAGTTGATACGCGCGTTTGTTCTTCGTCAGTTGGGCCAGTTCAATCCGCTTGTCGCCGGAATAGCCCGTGAATTGGAAGGCAGCAGAAAAACTGGTGGAAACGCTGGTGAAGCGGCGGCCATAAAATGCCTTGCGAATGTCGCCCGACGAATCGCCGCGCACGCTGTAAATCGCTTCATCCACCAACCCCAGGCTGACTTCAACGCCCGCCGCCGCCGAACCGTCAGCGTTTTTGGCCAACACCGTGTACGACGCCGGATCGCGCGGTTTGTATTCGCGCTTGTCGGGCATCAGTTCGATGTTCAGGTATTTGTTGGCCGCGGGAACTGAAATGCTCTTGCTGTGTTCGTACATCTGGCCGTTGCGAACGTAGGCAACGCTCAGATAGATGTTCGGCGCGAAGGAATCCTGAATCGGCAGATCAATCATTACCGTGCGGCCTTCGGAGTAAATGTGGCGCGTTTCCAACACACGGTCGAGTTCGGTGGTCACCAGCAGATGGGCTTTGTCCGTCGGCAGCATTGCCAGAATGCGCGCCGTCTCGCCAGGTTTATACGACTTCTTGTCCGGCACCAGTTTGATCGCTTCGGAATCGCGAACAGCGGCATCCGCCCAGCCGTTGTTGCGGTCAGTAACATAGATGGAGCCGGCGGCGGATTTCACCTGTTTGCCATTTTCATTGACGATGGCTTCGATGGCGATTGAACCGACGGTCGCGACCTTGTAATCGTAACTGGCTTCGCCCTGATTGTTGGTTTGCACTTCGCCGGAGGAGAGTTCGCGCGTCTTGCGTTCCCACTTTGTGCGCGTGTAGTTGTCTTCTTTGACCTCGCTCTTTTCGTACTTCACTTCCAGGAAGGTCAGTTTGACTTTGGTCGAAACCGGTTTGCCGTCGTAATCGCTGGCTTTGATCTTAACGCGGGCAGTGTCGTTGACCAGATAGACATAACGTTCCGCCTCCGCGTTGATGACGACGTTGCCGCGCGTGCCGATGAAGTTGGCCTTGCCTTCAATCTCGCGGCGGGCGGAATCGGTGACGGTGACTTCAATGCGGTAGCTGAAATCGCGCGTTTCGTCCTTGCCCGGCTGCGGCACATCGAAGGGAATTTCCAGAATGCCATTTTCGTTCAGGCGGCCTTCGCCTTCTTTGACCATGTCATTGCCGAAGCCATACCCGCCTTCGCTGTCGTCACTCTCTTCTGAATCTGTTTCGTCATCGTCGTTGGCCCACCACCAGGGGTAATAAGTCGAACGGTAAATGTAATACTTGACGTCGGCGTTTTTGACCGGCGCGCCAAAAAAGTATTTGGCTTCGACGGTGTACTTTGTCTTTTCGCCAGCGGCGACGAAGTTTTTCGGCGTTGAGACTTTGACCTTGTATTCAGGCTTTTTGTATTCGGCGACTTCAAAAAAGCCGCGCGCGGCTTCGACGCCATTCAAATGCACGACGACGCTGTAACCGCCTAGCGGTGCGTTGGCTGCAAGGTCTACTTCACCACTGAATGTGCCGCGCGGGCTGAGGGTCAGGTCGCGTTGGTAAATTTCATTGCCTTCGGGATTGCTGACCGTGACGTGAACGATGCGCGATTCCAGCATCTGGTAGCCAGTGTCAGCCTTCCGGCGCAGGATGCCTTTGAAATAAGCCTTTTGTTCGGGCCGGTATACCGGTCGGTCGGTATAGATGTAACTGCTCAGGTTGCCTGCGGGCGCTCCTTCGTCATCGCCTTCGCCCATGCTGCTGAAGAAATAGGAAGACAGATCGGAGACGGCAAAATCATCTTTGCGATTGACCAGAATCAGGTAATCGCTGGGGCTGACATCCTGATCGGGCGGCGGTTCGGCGGCGTTATTGATGCCGTCGGCGTTGTCGGCATCTTTGGCTGGCTTAACGGCAACGCGCAGCAATCCATTTTTGTCTGTCTTGCCGGTCGCCCAAATCTTGCGGCCTTTGACAATCTGAACCGTCGCATCGTCGCGCGGTTCGCCCGACTTGCGATCCACGGTGTAAACCATCACTTCGCCGTTGCGCGAAATCTTGCTGATCATCGTCAGGTCAGTGACGACCGCGATGGTGTAAGCGCGCATGCCGTTATTCACGGCTTCGACCAGATAGACGCCCGGCGCTTTCTGGCCCAGCGTCACCATTCGCGTGTCCCAGCGCTTGTCCAACGGCGTCAGCACCTGGCGGAAACTGTCTTCCAGTTGATCCGGATTCAGCAGCGGCATCTGCGCGTAGCTGGCAACATTGATTGGCAACCGTTCGCCCGAACGGAATTTGTCGTTGAACGCGGCGCGTGAATCGCGGCGGAGTTGTGAACGGAAATAATCTTTGAAGCTGTAGGCAATGCTGCTTTTGAATGAGCGCAGCTTTTCTAAAAACGATGGCTTGCGCTGTTGAGTCTCGGTCACTTCGCTGACGAATTCGCGGTCTTCCTTGCCCATCTGATGCGGGTTGGCAAGCTGTTTGAAAAATTTGAACGGGTCTTTGACTTTGTAAACGCGGAAGTCCAGCGCATCAATGCCCTGATAGTTGACGTAGATGCGCGTCTTTTCCTGCGAACCATATGCGCGGTTGGTCGAAAGCGAAAAGTTCGGCTTGACCGGCGTGGGAGTGGCCACTGGGCTGGCACCCGGCTGTGGCAGCTGCGGTGTGGCAGTCGCCTGCGCTCCGGTTTGCTCGCCCTGCGCCTGCAATTTCCAGGTCGCCAATGACAAGGCTGCAAGAATCACAACAACGTAAACGGTGATTGCGCTGAGAAGTTTTTTCATAACCAGACTCTTTAAATCCCCTCCCTCACGGTCGGGGTATTGACACTGACCTTATTCCAAAATCTTCAACCGATAAAAGCCGAGAAAGTTTTGATTACTTTGGACAGGTCGCCAGTGAACGTTCGGATGTTGATCAAGCACAGACAGCCTAACCTTCTTCACTTCACCCTTGTCATCAGGCGAAGAACCGGTGTGGTAAACCACCCAATCGCTCGCGCCTTCGCCTGCCACGCGCGCCACGCCCAGAAAGATCATGACGTGATAAGGAAACTTCCGCGCCTGGGGTTGATGAAAAAACAACAGGTCGCCCGGTTGCGGCAAGCTCAGCTTTTCACCCGGCTGCCGGTCGCGCGTCAGAAACGCAACGTTGTAGTTTTTCAACGTCCGGGCATCGGCAAATTCTGAAAATTTCCCATTCGCCAAATCTTCCTTTTCAAACGCGCCGAACTCCGTTCGAAACAGCTTTTCGCCGAGCGGGCTTTTCTCCAGCGAATACGCTTTTACGTCGGGCGCGACCGCTTCATAAGCGCCGGATTTCGCCCCCATTCCCTGAAACCAAATCCGATCGTGACGCCGCAACGCTTCGCGCCAGGCAAAACGCACCAGCCCGGCGCAATCGCGCTGCTCCTTGCTCCAGGTGTCGCTGAATTCATAAAACTGCATTTCGGCAATGGACGTAAACCAACGGCGAAAATTCGCGCGGTCGTCAAACGAATGAAGTTCTGCTGCATCAGGAATTCCATCTTCGTCCGAATCAGTATCCACCGGTTCAGCAGAAGCAGCAGTCAAAACCATCATCGGTTTTTTGCTTCCGGTGCGAGCCTGAGACGCTTTCCCACAACCAATGGCCAAACAAACCAAGAGAATGGGAAGGCAAGCCAGGACGATGAGCAGGATGCACTTTTTGTTCATTGAGTCTGACGAATGAAAAGCCGAACGGCACGATGCCGATATGATCCAGCGACGGCGGACACTATAACAAACCCGCCATTGTCATAAAAATGTCCACTCTGCTGCGACTTCTCCGGCCTGCTTGATTGAGTCAATGCCCGGCAAGCTGCGTCGAGAATAACTAAAGCCTGTGTTAGCATCCAGCCGTTTTCAACCTGCATTTCAAACCATTTTTTCAGCAAAGAGGTTGCATGCGAAACGAAGCCACGATCAATTTCCGGCGCGGCGGATTCAACTGGGGCGTCACACTATTTCTGCTTGCGGTTCATGCGGGCGCGATGGTTGCGCTGTTCAATTTTAGCTGGACGGCCTTTTTCCTTTCCCTGTTTTTATGGTGGGTATCGGGCAGTTTGGGCATCGGCATTGGCTATCACCGGTTGCTGACGCATCGCGGATTCAAAACGCCGAAGTGGATGGAATACTTTCTGACGCTGTGCGGGACGCTGGCCATGGAAGGCAGCCCAATCGCCTGGGTGGCCACGCATCGCATTCATCACGCGTACACCGACCGCGATGGCGATCCGCATTCGCCGCGACACGGTTTCTGGTGGTCGCATATGGGCTGGATTCTCGAAGGCCGCTCAATGCAGCGCAACCCCGAAGCCACCGCGCGCTACGCCCAGGATTTGCTCCGCGACCCGTTTCAACGCGGGCTGATGCGCTGGCATTATTGGACGACGGTGGCGCTGGCGGCGGTGTTGTTTGCGGTTGGCGGGTGGCAGTTTGTGTTGTGGGGCGTGTTTCTGCGGATGGTTTTCTCGTGGCATACGACGTGGTTCGTCAATTCAGCCGCGCACGTCTGGGGGCGTCGCCGCTTTGCCACGCAGGACGATTCGCGCAATTTGTGGTGGGTGGCGCTGGTGGCTTTCGGCGAAGGCTGGCACAACAACCACCACGCCCATCAAGCCTCGGCGCGCCACGGCCTGACCTGGTACGAGATTGACATTAACTGGTACGGCATCCTGGTCATGAAAAAACTTGGCCTGGCCAAAAATATTCGCTTGGCCGAATGGCCGAAGACCGAGCCTCAATCTTCCACGTTCGAGGCGATGGAAGAAGTCGTTTGAGCAATAAAGACCCTGCCGCCGACGTTGCGCAAACTGTCAGTTTGCGTCGTTGCTGCGGGGCGAATCTTCCTCACCACAACGCAAACTGACAGTTTGCGCAACGCCAGCCATCAGCCTTGTTTCTTCAGGCAGCCCTGGGGTGAGCCGTCCTCGGCACAACATTCCTCCTTTTCGGGGCCTGGGCCTTTGCCTACAATGGCCCCACGATGTCAAAGATGAAATTCGGAAGTCACCGCAAAACATCCACCATCTTTTTTACCGTCCTGGGCATTTGCCTGCTTGTGCTGACGATTGCGCTGAACGTCGGGTGGATCGTCTTTCACTGGCGGCAGGTCGCGCTGCTGATTTTCGGCGTCATCTTTTTCATTCTGATTATGGCGGGGCTGACGCTGAACACCATCTTTCTGGTGCGCGAAATTCGCCGCAACGAACAGCACGACAGTTTTATCAACGCCGTCACGCACGAACTGAAAACGCCTATCGCTTCGATCCGGCTGTATCTGGAAACACTGCAAACGCGTGAAGTAGACGAAGCCAAGCGAAAAGAGTTTTACCAGATCATGCTCGAAGACAGCGACCGGCTGCTGCACACGGTCGAACAAGTCTTGCGCGCCAGTCTGACAGGCGACCGTCGCCGCCAGATTCAACAGTCCGAAATAGACGTGGGTGAATTGGCGCGCGAATGCGTTGAAATTGCCAGCAAACGGACGCATCAGGGCCAGGTCGCAGTGCATTACCAGGAACAGTTCGACAAAGGCCATCGCCCCTTGGTGCGTGGTGACGCGGACGAACTGCGCGCGGCCATCTCTAACCTGATAGACAACGCGGTTAAATATTCAGGCAAAGGAACGGACGTTTCCGTCGAAGTCGCCGACGTTGCCCCGCGTCAAGTCGCCATCCGCGTCACCGATCAAGGCATCGGCATTCCGCGCATTCACCTGAAGCAGGTCTTCAAACGGTTCTATCGAGTGCCGCGCCGCGCCACCCTGAAAGTCAAAGGCACTGGGCTGGGCTTGTATATCGTTCGATCCGTGGTCAAAAAACACGGCGGCAAAACATTTGCAGAAAGCGAAGGCGAAGGTCTGGGCAGCACCTTCACAATTCAATTGCCGAAGGCCAACAAGTAAAAGCTATGGGTATCGTTTTAATTGTCGAAGATGAGCAGCACCTGGCCAACGGCCTGCGCTTCAATCTGGAAGCCGAAGGATATGAAGTAGAGATTGCCGCCGATGGCGAAACCGCGCTTGAGATGTTGACTCGCAGTCCTGCCGCATTCGACGCCGTAGTGCTGGACATTATGTTGCCCGGCAAGGACGGTTTCGAAGTCGCCGCCGAATTGCGCCAAGCCGGACAGTTCGTCCCGATCCTGATGCTGACCGCGCGCAATCGCCCTGAAGACGTATTGAAAGGCTTCGAAGCTGGCGCGGATGATTACCTGCCCAAACCATTTGAACTGACAATCCTGATCGCTCGCTTGCGCGGCCTGCTACGCCGGCGCGAATGGTTTCACCGTTCGCAGGAAAATGCCGCGAGTCACCACACCAAGCCCAACGTCGATGTTTTCAGCTTTGCCGGAAAGACCATTGATTTTGCCGCGCTGGAACTGCGCGTAGGTGATCGCGTGGAGCGGCTGACGCTGATGGAAGCGGACCTGCTGCGATATTTGATTCAGCACGAAAGCAAAGCCGTCTCTCGCCGCAACATTCTGGAAGATGTCTGGAACCTGCACGAAGACACAGACACCCGCGCCATTGATAACTTCATCGCCCGCCTGCGCAAACTGATCGAAGACGAATCCGCCAAACCCCGCCACCTGCTGACTGTGCGCGGTTTGGGATACCGCTTTGTTGCGAATCCTGATTGAACCTTCCCTGCGGCATAGTGTTGACCTGACGCGGAAGATTACCGTTGTTGTCCGGGCTGTCGGCCAGCAAGTTCGTCAGTAATTACTCCGGGTTGGTACCCAACAAGCATAAAGGCCATCAGCATAGAGCGCTGACGGCCTCTTAACTATAATCAAGCCTCAGGGCTGCGAAGCTTTGATTAGGGCGTCACCGCTTTTTTTACGCCCTTGCCGATGCCTTTGCCTGCGTGCTTGGCGCTGCTTCCCGTATGTTGGCCAAACTTCTTCCCCCCACGCACTATGCGCCCGTGCTTGACGTTATGCCCCAAGCTTTGGCCCGCTTTTTTAGCTTCACTGCCGGACTTCTTCATTTCAGCGCCTGGGGTAGTTTGCGCATTTGCGGACGCAAACCCAATTACCACCAGGACCGAAAAAGCCAATGTTCTGATTATCTTTTTCATTCGTTATCTCCTCAAGAGCATGCATTAAATGCGAAAGGCCGGCTGAATATTCACGAGCTCCCCAACCCTTAAATGTTCAGTCGGCCTTGGTGAAGGCTGTTGCTTAACAGCCTTCGAACCTTCACAAATACTTACTTACACCTCAGACCAAAGGCAACAATCATTCCCCAGAGCAAAAGAATTTAAACGCTGGAAAATCAATCGTCACTGAGTGGAAAGTGTGTGGTGTACTAGGCAAAGAATACAGAAGCTGTATATCCACATTACAGCCGCATCAGAATTTGGACACATTGACTGACTAGGAATGGAATAAAAATATGGCGGCCACAAGCAAGCAACCCACCCAGGAAACTCGCTGTGACCGCCATTTCAGGAGGTTCACCCGTGCTCTTAGAACGCAATGCGCCAAGAAAAGTTGCGTGGGTGCCTATTAAATAAGGCTGACAAGAAAGGTAACCGTGATGACAGACACGTTTCTGTTTTACTCTTCCTGGAAGTCCTGCGCGGAATCTGCAATCGCGATCTTCAAGGCGTCCAAGTCTTCCCGAAGAATTTCTTTTGGCGAAGCTGCACTCATCAAACGGGTTGCGCTTTTATACAAGCTCTCGCATCGTTGCCGGTATTGGTTGATTTCCTCCGTGACGATTGCCTGCTGGTTCTCGATTAAGGCGTAAAGAAGCGCGGCGCGTTCTTCGCTCTCGGCCTCGTCAATGTCATCCAGCAGGCGATCCATTTCCATCATCGCCGCCTTGTATCTTGGTGATTCCATTTTTTCGATTCTCCATGAAGCTTAACGCCCGGCCAACAAAGGTGGCTTTGGCCGTCGTTATTATTGCACGCGATATTCTTGCACGCGATGATAGGGCTTGCGGGATAGGCCGGCGCAGAAATTGCACCGGCCGCTGATGAACGCAGACGACGCGCCTGGGCTGAGCGAAAAGCAGGTGGCTGGCCGGCGCGAATCCGAGTCGCGCTTAAAATTTGCCATCATCATTTCTGAAATGGAACCATGGATTGCGTCTCACGGAGTTTGCTGCGCAACCATCCGTACCAACTCTCTATTCCTGCGCCCGTGGTGGCTGATACCTGAAACACCTCGATCCCCGGATTTACTTCCAGGGCATAGGCGAGACAGCGAGCAACATCGAATTTAACGTAAGGTAGCAGATCAATTTTGTTCAGGATCATCACTTCGCTGGCGCGAAACATATGCGGGTATTTGAGCGGTTTGTCTTCGCCTTCAGTGACCGAAAGAATGGCGACCTTGGCGCGCTCGCCCAGATCAAAAAGCGCCGGGCAAACCAGATTGCCGACGTTCTCGATAAACAGCAGCGAATGCGGCGCGGGATTCCGGCTTTCAAGCCCGCGCGCCAGCATCTCGGCTTCCGGATGGCAACCCGTGCCCGTGTTGATCTGCACAGCCTTGCAGCCTGTGGCGCGAATACGTTCGGCATCATTCACCGTTTCCTGATCGCCCTCAATCACGCTGATCTCAAATTCATTTTTCAGATCAAGCACGGTTTGTTCCAACAGCGTCGTCTTGCCTGAGCCAGGCGAACTGACCATGTTGAGCGCCGGATGCCGCGCCCGGTGAGCCAGCCGCGATTGCGTTCGGCAAGCAATTGTTTTTTGCCGAGAATCTCTTTTCCAACGCAACGGTCACGCCGTGTGCGGTGGCGGTAATGGCTGCTACTGACAGGGCGGCTAAATGCTCATGCGCCTGTGCATGATTATGATCGTGATGATGATCGCCGTGCGCGTGCGCGTGGCTGTGCATGAATCCCTGTTTGATTACATCCAGCCATTTCCATCCGCTTTTCCCCTCTTGCGCAAGTGAATGCGAATGACCGTTAGACCCTTGCGAATGGTCGTGTGCGGCACCCAGCGCGTGCGCTTCGGCGTGCGAAAGGATCGTCTGTTCGCCAGTCGCAGGATTGGTCACGGTGACTTTATTGCCTTCAGAACAACCGCATGTTGCACACATTATTCCGTCTCCATTTCTTTGACCTTCAATTCGGTTCCCGCAACCTGCCGCAGCTTATTACAGCCGCAGTTGCAGCGTCCGACATATGCAGATCGCTGACGATGACATCAATCTCTTCCTCTTCCAGAACGTGTAAAGCGTCTTTTACTGAGGCGACTGCAATGACCCGGTAATCTCTGAGCAGACACTTTTCCAATGCAGCGCGATCGGCCGCTTCTTCACCCACAACAAGAATTGTCCAATCTTCCATGATTGTTAGCTTCTCTCGTTGGTCGTGTATCAGATGATGATGATGAACTGCGATTGTTAGCTTCTCTCGTTGGTCGTGTATCAGATGATGATGAACTGCTGAAGAGCCACTCACATTCCGGTAATGCCAAAAAGTGCATGGCCACTCTAACGGATGCCGAACACGAACAACTGCTGCGTGGCGGCAAACATGCCTGTCGCAAAATAACGCGCGCGCATTCTGCTCAAGGCCGCTACCGGATAAAGAAAGGCTCAATAGCAGCAATTCTCGGTTTGAGCCAATTCAGAGGAGGCGGAACTGTACCGTACCTGCGGCAGGTTTACTCCCGTGCGATTTGGGTAATCCGGAAGCCTTTTCCAGCCACGCCGCGCGCAGATTGGACAACCTACGGTACGGCCAAACCGAGAGTTGCGCTATAGACTCAATTGCCGAATCGGGGAGCTAACGTCGCCGTTGGACTTTTCCTGTTCTTTGATAAAGAAATCGAGAATGGCATACTTTGAATCTGCTCAAGAGCGATAAGTTGATAGGCCGCGCGAAGTGCTAGGAAAGTGTGCGTCAGATGTGCTGGCCCGAAGGAGCCGGATGGCGTTTTCGGTACCTGCACTGAAAGTTTGTTGTACCTTTCTATTAGCTTGGGATATGCAATGTTACTAATCAATGAAAGTCGCCCAATTCAGGGGTTATGGATTGGCACCGAATTATCAGCACTGGAACGATTGTCTGTTTCTTCGTTCTTGAGAAATGGACACGAATACCATTTGTATGTTTATAACCACGTGGAAAATATCCCGGCGGGAACGGTCGTGAAAGATGGCAATGAGATTTTGCCGGCTTCCATGATTTTTCAATACCCTCACCGGAAAAGCTATGCCGGGTTCGCCAATTTTTTCCGTTATAAGCTGCTGCTGGAAAAAGGAGGATGGTGGGCGGATGCAGACATGATCTGCCTTAAGCCATTTACCTTCGGCCAGGAATATACCTTCGCCAGCGAACACTGGCAGGATGGAATCATGGTTACCAACGGGGTCATCAGCGCCCCCGCCAGCAGCGAAGTTATGGCATATGCCTGGCAGGCCTGCCAGACAAAAGACGTTGAGAAGTTAGCTTGGGGAGAAACCGGCCCCCGCCTGCTGGCCGAAGCGGTGCGGAAATTTTCTTTGGAGAGGTTTCAGCAACCCTGTCCGGTGTTTTGCCCGATACCTTACCAGCAGTGGCGAGAGGTCTTGGACCCGAATAAGGTTTGGGAACTGGGTGAGGAGACTTACGCAATTCATCTCTGGAATGAAATGTGGCGTCAGAATGGACAGGATAAAGATCAGCGCTATCATCCTGATTGCCTTTACGAAAAGCTTCGGAATAAATATCAGTGTTGATACAAAAACGAATATCTTTCCAGAAAGTCGCCGTGTTCTTCCGCTGCTTTCAGATACTCTTCTGAAAGCAATGGTAGTTTCCATTTTTTAGTGAGTAGCTTACCCATTTCCTTCCGCCAGTTATCCAAACTGCCCGATCTGCACTTCGCTTTCAGATAGCCCTTGACGACTTGATTCCAGTAACAAACTTGTTCAACAAATGAGTCAGAAAAAATACGTTGGAGTTCCGGGTTGCCGGCTAGTTCAATCTGGGTTTTACGATATGCCTCTTTCAATGCCTGATGAAATTGCTGCGTACCTTCGGCGGCTATATTTCCTTCCACTCTGTAAATATCACCCAGGCGGGTCATCGTGCCAACTACCGGTTTAGCAACCGGTGCGTTACCCCAAATAAATTTTTCATCCTTGAGCATCCCCTGAACTGCCTCCAACGGATGAAAGTTTCCTGCTTCATACCCGTTCAAAAATAGGTTGTCGTGATCCATCGAGATAAATTTGATCTGCCATTGGCCGCCCTTCCAGTAACCTTTCAGCCCGACATTCCGATTAACAAAAGATTCGCCCCAGGAGCACCCTCCGGCGCCCATCAAGGTTCCCCAGCAAACACCAAGCTGACGGACGACGGAAAGGTAGGCATCGTTTGCGCATGCGCGGTTGGCACGGAATGCTTCAGTAACATATTCCTGATAACTGCAATTCCTGACGGTGGGTGGCGCGTAATGAGGTAAGATTTCACGGAGTAACTCATCCGCCAACCACCTCGCATCGGAGCTTGTATAAGGTACGTTTAGACCCTGTTTAAAATATTTTTTCGAGCCTTGGCCGGTTAGGTATGCTGCCAGCCGATCTAACCGGAAGGAGCTTGAACCGGCAAGGATCGCCTGTGCAGGTTCCATAAAGCCAAGAAATTGGACGGTCAGTCCTAAATCGCCGGGTAATTCTTCCGCTTCGAGTTCGTTACTTTCCTGCAACCCCTTAACCACTTCTTTCATCGCGCGCCGCATTTGGCCAAAGCCGTCCCCGAAGGCTTGCGGCTCAGTAAAGTAACTTAGCAGGTGCTCTTCGCCGTGAGAGGCGGGAACCGTGTAGATGGTGGAAACCGAGTACATGCTGGAAAGCGGTGGTTCGCAATTGTGCACAGCGCGGTAGAGATGTGAGAACCGGCAGCCTGATCTGGCTTCAAACCCCAATTGTTTTCCCATGCTTCCGCCATCCAGATAATGGGGAATCGGCACCTCTTTGCCGTCGCGGCGGAAAACAACGTTAAGTGGATGCTCTCCTTTGCGGCCAGTCCTTTTGATTTCGAACTCAATTTGGCTGCCGGGCGGTTTGATAACAACAACGACGGTCGTCAGCGGGTATTCAACCAATGAATTCAACTCAGAACCGGTCGCGCCCGAAACCCAGTAGATGCCGCTCTGCCGGCATAACCCTTTGAGAATCGCCGCTTCATAATCCGGCAAACCAGCCAGGGCGCTTGTTACTTCCTGCCTAAGCAGGCGTGCATCGGAAGACGGATCAAAGCAGTCGAGGTCTTTGACGCCACGCGAAAGCCTGAGATGTTGACGAATTTGGGTGATGACCTCCGCCGGGGTGAAGCAGTATCTGGCAAGCGTTAGTTGGCACTCCTGGCGGGATTGGCGGATGAAATTACGCAGCGCCGTTTGTGAAGTGCGCCGCCCTGCAAGGCGATTGTGGATGGGGCGCAACCGTTCCAGCCGTTGCCGAAATTCCGCAATGAAGCCTGGCAGAGTGGTCGTTGAGTAACCTTCCTTTAAGACCGAATCCTTCACCTTCTCTGGTGGTTCGGCGTTAGATTTGAGATGTAACTGCGCGAACAGAAACTCGTATTCGGCGGCTTCTTCGGCAGGTAGCCTGAGTACCTCTCGCTCAAGCATCAGAATGGCCAGCCGCCGCAGGTTCCAGCCATCACATGTCTTTCCCTGGCCAACTGCAAGCAATTCCAGGCTAAAGCTCCGCCGGTAAGACCGGGCTTGCAGGAACTTCCAGAACAATTCGCAGGCACGCTGATCCGCGCCAAATTCGGCAGTCACTACCCGGCGTAAATGATCCGGCAGGCAATCGGACGATCGGTTCTGTGATTGCTTCATTTTCCTTGAAATCGCTCAGCCTACCGCACAAAGCTCTGAATCAACGAAAAAAGAGCATGGGGATTAGCCTCTGGTCCGTGATTGCTTCCTTGCGAATCTCATGGACGAAAGCCTAAACCCCATGCTGTCTTTGATGAGCGACCCATTTGTTATTTGGGTTTTACGGCAGATCCCTTGGGGCTAGGTTTGGGAGTAACACCGCCCTTGCCTTTGACAGACTTGCCCTTACTTCCTCCCCCACCCAGTGCGGTAGTGAGTGCTAAAAGTAAGTCTTTGGCCTTTTCTTTATGTAACCTGATCGTCACATGGTCTGCATCGCTGCCAGCACTTACATTCCCTTTTTTGGATACAACATTGCTCGCCATTATTTAGCCTCCTGAAGGTTAAACCGGAACAGTTCATTACGAATGGTTCCGGTGAAGTGGTTGCTCGAACAAAAATCGGTAGTGGCTCCCGATGGTGGCTCAATGAAGGGAGATTCGTAAAGCCGGATCGTGGACGTTTCGTCCGCGCGTCAGCATCACAGCTACCCAAAATCCGGCTACGGTCTACACCTGCTCACCATAAAGACGATCCCATAGCTCGGTCTGTGAATTGTTCAGGCTACGGCACAGCTTGGTGCAATTGCGTTGCGTTGCCGGTTGAGCCGGTATCTGCCCGGACGCGCCAGCCAGATGCTGATGTAACTGCCCGCGCAGAATCACGCGCGCTTGTTGTATCCGTTTGCGTACGTTGGCTGGCGAAAGGGCGAGACATTCGGCAATCTCCGGATAAGACGCTTCGTGAAAGAATCTCAGCACGAAAGGTTCGCGCAACCTCGGCGGCAAGTTGCCGACGACTTGGTGCAGGCAGAGAGAAATCTCGCGCTGGATCGAGGCTTCTTCCGGCGATGTCCCCCGGCCCGCCGCCGGATCGCGCTCAGTCAGGATGATCTCATCCAAACATTCCAGGCCCCGCGCTCGCCGCCGTTCGCGGTGCATATCTATGCAAAGGTTGCAGGCCAGGCGAATCAGCCAGGCCTTCAGATTTTCGATCTGCGCAGCATAGGCGGGAAGTTTATCCCAGGCCTTGAGCATGATACGGCTGAGCGCATCTTCGGCTTCCTCCTGAATACCTTCCATTTGCCGCAGGCAAATGGAGTAGAGGTGTTTTTGATGCGCTTCCCATAATTTCCAAAAGACTGCCAGCTCGCCCTGCGCCAGAAGCTTTAACAAGACGGCCTCTTCGGCGTTCATCGTTTCCTCCGGACAAGGAGGGGGATCGAATCCGCCCGGAAGCTGGCGACCATTCTGCCAGGAGGGCTGCAATTTTTTGTTGGAGTGGGTGGAGAGAATTGAGCGGCCACTGCCTAGCGGCCGGCCTGGGGATTTTCTGCTTAAAGACATAAAAGGTCTCCGGCCTGAATTCTTGTCCCGGTACAACTTACTCAAGTTCGGCATGGAGTCCAGGCTTCAGCCTGTAGTTTGGTCGCGCAGCCTTTAGGCTGCCTTCGCCAGCGACGGCAATTAAGCTTGGCAATCAGACAATCAGCCTTCAGGCTGCAAGCCATACCCAGCCTTAAGGCTGAACTCCAGGCTGGGCCATGCTGCTACGGCGGGAAGCCGTCGCTGAACCACTGCTGGAACATATGAGTCTGCGCATCCGTCAATGGCGGGAAAGGCGGCGGCGGCAGGCTCGGCGGCCTCAGCCCCGGCAGCAGGCGCTGCCATCGGCTCTGCAATGACGGATGCGGTTGCGCGCACACTTTGTTTGCGGTTCTCAGTCCGTTTATCCATAACCTAATGCGCCCTCCGCTTAAGCGCCCAACTGAAGTCGGTCGAGTCGGCGCGATAATGACAACTCATACAACTGTTGCCGCCCGCTCCGACCGTTGAGCAATGCGCCGCCAGCCCTGTGTGCTGCGCCGAAATGGGACGTCATCCTTTACCATCGTTATTCCTCCGAAAATTCGTGTCTTTGGCTCAACCGTAAAAGAGGGGCGGACTCCCTCAAGGTTTTTTCTGCTGACGACTATTTTTCGCGAATACCCGCCGGTTGCCGATCCAACCTGCGGCTGATGATCCAAAAGGCCCCTGAAACCAGCATAATGAAACAGAACATCAGCGTGGTGTTTTGAAAGCTGGCCGCGACTGATCCGGTCAAGGCATACAGCAGAGATGGCGGCAGAGAGCCTGCAAAAGACGCCGCCGCCAGCCGCTGCCAACTCATTGCCGATGCGCCCGCCATGATGGCTGTGGCTTCGGCCAACAGTGGAACCGGACGGGTAACGATAATCGCCAGCGCACCCCATCGCTCCAACATTCGCTCTATCCGCTCTCGCTCATCCGCCGTCACCGCTTTTTCCAGCCACTTGCCGCCGCGCCGCCCCAAAGCAAACCCCGTTAATGCCGCGCCAACGCTGCCAATCAGCGAAAGCAGCGTCCCCAGCGCGACGCCAAACAACGCTCCGTGAGCGATCATCACCAAGCTGGATGGCACGGGCAGCAGGACATCCGCGATCAACAGGCCTACGCCAAGCAGCGCTGCAAGAAGTCCGCCACGCCCCAGCCATTTTGATGGGTCGGTCAGCAATGGGATTTGCAACCATTCGACCAGCAAAAACAGCAGCAGGAAGAATGCAATCATTGCTCCGACAACTGTCCAATAACGTTTCATTGAATCAAATCTCAGATGGGTAGCACGCTTCTGCCAATCGCTGACGTCTGACGCCAATCAGACGACTCGGGAATATGTCAGGCTTCTTAGCTCGCCGCCGAGCCAACCACTGAACCGGTTAAATTGGAAATTTTATCTCCCACGTTGATAACACTGGGAGGCTTGTTTGTTGTGAAAAGGCTGTTAAGAAACTCTCGGATGCACCGCGAGCGCAGAGTACATCAATCGCTTATCGGTGGCAATTAAACAGATGCTCTCGATTGAGTAAATTTTTGGGCTGAAGATAGAGGGCATCGGAAATAGCTGCGGCATGGAGTTCAGGCGTCAGCCTGCGGCTTGTAGTTCGGCCTTCAGGCCGTTTTGTGCACACAGTGAAGCCTGAACCCCATGCTTATAGCGGTTTGCTGATGCGTGCGACCGCCGGAAGCTGTGGGAAAAGTTGGTATCTTGTACCTACTGGCCTGGGACAAGATACCATATTGTCCCACAGCTCCTTCGTACAGGCCGTGCTCAGGACGCACGCAACTGCAAACCACTATAAAACCGATAATGCCTAATGCTGATGGTCAGCTTCCCTTGCCTCCAAAATGAGCGCCGGAGAGTTACTGAAGGTCAGTCCCTGAGAAGGAGATTCGACATAGATGTAATACATCCCTGATTGCGGAGGCACAAAATCAATTCCATAAGCGCCTTCGCCGGCTGGCACTGCCGCGTGCCTCTGTTGCCAAATGCCGGGAGCGAGAAACGTCAGCACTCGCACATCCGTCAGCCCCTTTAATGGCCCGTGGGTAACGGCATCAGAGAGTTTGAATCGCAAGACAGTCTTTTCACCGACTCGCATGACTTGCTCCGTCACCAAAGGCTGGACAGAAGGCGGTTGTTTTTTAGCTTGGGCCGCCAATCGAGGATTAGCGGAAATCACGACCTTGAAGCAATGGACGATGCGTGGCGCATCCAGAAAAAAGATCACTTCCTGCGGCCCTGCCGCCGGAAGCTTCGCGCTGGTTTGATAAACGCCCGGCGACAATTCGCGCAACGTGCGATCCACGACCAGCACCGCACGCGGTTCGCGTTTGTAATTGCTGAACGTCCCCATCGGGGCAGCCATCCCTTCCTGGTAATAGTAAATCGCCCCATCCGCGGGGTTGGCAACCAGCATTGCCCCGGAACCGGGAGCCGGAATGATTGTGTCGGCCAGGCTGGCAAGAGAAATTTTCCCGAACGGATTTTGACCGCCGGGAAAATCTGCTGGCGAAATAGGCTGACCGGCGCGGCCTAGTTGATCCAGCGGAATGATTAACACTTGTTCGCTGCCGCGATGGCGAATGTAAGCCAGCTTGTCGGAAAAGCTGATCTGATCTGGCTCTTGCTTCACCGTTACCGTCTGAATGACGCGATTTGTCGAAGCATCCAGTACCTGCGCCAGATTCCGGGCCGAGTTGATGACCAAACCATAGCGATCACCCGGCGCAAATTTGATCTGCCGCAACCCCGGATCAAGCTGCAATCGGGCAATGATCTTCTGCCTTAAAGGATCAATGGCGACGACACTGCCATCCTCTTCATCCGCCAGATAAGCCGCCTGTGCGCTCTTTGAATAGGTCAGCGAAATCGGTTTGCGGCCCGTGGCCAGATCCTTGATCTTCGCCAGCTTGGCGGTTTCGATCAGCGTTACCGTCCCGCTGTCCTGCCCCGCGGCCTGATTGCCCACAAAGGCGAACCGGCTGTCGTCGCTGAAGGCGAGCGGATGCGGCCCAAGCCCGGTCGGAATTCGCGCAGCCAATTTCAGCTCGGCAATGTTGAAAACGGCAACGCCGGAATCTTTTGCGTCCGTGGTTGCGCCGTAAGTCACCCACAGATTTCGTCCATCCGGTTGAATTCCCAGCCGAGCAGCCTGTGGCCCAACCGGCAAATTAGCGATGACCTTCCAGGAGATAGTTTCGATGACAGCCACCTCGCCGGCATCTGGCAAAGAGACAAACAAGGTTGACTGGTCAGCGGTCAGTGCCCAATCAACGCCGGGACTTTTCAGCGCCACCAACGCCAGCAGCTTGCTTCCGCCGAATTGGAAGCGAGGGTCTACAACACTGATCGTCGCATCCTGGTTCAGGGCCAGCACAAAATAGTTATTCAGATCAATTGCCGGCCGGCTCATCAAGCTGCCTCCGCTCAGCGCCGCCACTTTCTGGGCGCAATCGGTCAGTCCGCCTTGCCGCTGCACGTCCATCCATGCCACCGGATTGGCTCCACGCACGGGCGCGCCCGTCGTGGTATCACTGATGGTAAAGCGGAAGATGGCATCATCGCCCTCCTGCAAAACGCCTGGGCGGCCAGCCTGTGCACCAGCCGGTTCCAACTGCCATTGCACGGCAATTCCCTGATTCACGATTCGCCCTTGCTGCGCTGCCGATTGCAGGGCGGCAGGCAGCGGATGGAGCAGAGGCCACAAAATGGCCCACCCGGACAAGATGGCCGCAATACGTGCCCAACGGCGCAGTAAATAGAGATTGTTCGAACGGAACCTCAACATTGTGTAAGCCTCATGCCTTGAATAGTCCGACTGAAAGTTTCTCTAAAGATTTTATGACCGGGTACTTGCCGGGTATCTGAAAGACGTTTTTCAACGCCGGTTTGTGAAGTAGGAACAGCTTCAACGATTCACAAAGCACGCCTGGGAAACGTCTTTACAGAAGTTATCCGGGTTTGCATAGTTGGTCGCCTCAGGTATTTCAAACTCCCCCTGGCTGGAGCGAAACGAGCCTGAATACCCGAATGCCAGCCTGATTTCTCGACTTTATGCCGGACACTCTGGAACGATGGATTATAAAAGTAAGTATGACATCTTCATCTGCGGCGGCACGCAACATTTCGCGATGCTACAAGCTCTTCTCCCATTGCTTCATCCATTCGGTACAATCCATCTTGGTTCAATTGTACTAACGGCGAAAGAATTGAAGGAACTCAGGCCCTACTATGATGTTCTTCATCAACCCCGGTACCACGAGCAGGGCTACCGTAACTTCGAGCTTTTCTGCATTCGGGACATTAACCGACTGGCATCGGCCCCGCATTTCATCAAGCTGGACGCTGATATTTACCTGCGTAGCGACTGGGTCAACTATGTAGATCGGAATCTTTCGCGGCATAATGAAGCAGTCCTTTTCGGCCCGGATGAAGGGTTTACCAACATAACGATGGAGCTTTCCGGGCGATTGGTAGAACAAAAACTAGGCCGCACTCTAAGCGTATCAAATGGACGAAAAGTCACCGGGGGATTCTATGTCGGCCAGACTGCTTTCTTTAAACGACACGACCAGTTTATGCAGGCTGTGCATGAATTACTGTATTGTTTCAGAGACGGCCAACGCATCTTCCCCAGCCCGCAGCCAGAAGATTGGCCTGATGTAGATGAGCAAAGTAACAATCAGGTTAGCTTGCGGGTCACTCCTGATAGTTTATGGGGAACTTCCTGTGAAGATGTGCTACGAAGCCTGGTCGTGCATGCGCAAGGCGCTGGCGACCGCCTGTTCGTGTTCGATGACGAGGAGAAAATCCGTGTGACCTTTCCTAGCCTCGGACTGGGTAAATCCCACGCGAGGCTGCACTCATCATTACCTGCAATGGAGGCATGATCCGGAAGAGATATATTTTTGGAGGTAGCACGGAATGTCTAACAATCTTTCGACGGAACAGTTCAACCAATATCAGAGCGATGGAATAACGTTTCCGGTTCGGGTGTTGTCACCGGACGAGGCCGGTAAGTACCATTCGGCGTTCGAAGAATTGGAAACCAGACTCGGCGGCAAGTTGGGTTATGCGGCCTGGCTCCACCTACATTTCAGATGGGCTTATGAGTTGGCCACTCACCCCGCAATCGCGGATGCGGTCGAAAGTTTGCTGGGGCCTGACATCGTCCTTCTCTCCACACTGTTACTTTGCAAATACCCTTACGACCCGGACTATGCCTCCTGGCATCAGGACGGAACCTATTCCCGCACTTACCAGACGCCGACGACGACGGCCTGGATTGCGCTTAGCGACAGTATGCCTGAGAACGGTTGTATGCGAGTACTTCCGGGTTCTCACCAGCAGGGAATGTTACCCCACGCCAATACCTACGCCGAACACAATATATTAAAGCGCGGTCCGCAGGTTCAAATCGAGGTAGATGAGTCTCAGGTCAAAGATGTGTGCTTAAAAATGGGGGAGATGTCACTGCACCATAACAATCTGATCCACGGCTCAAACCCTAACCGCTCCGCTACGAAGCGCATCGGATTTATCGCGCGGTTCGCCACTCCGCAGTTCAAACAGACTTCCACTCCCGCCATTCAACTGCGTGGCCGGGACGATTATCGTCACTTTGAGTCTCTGAAAGACCCTCCGCGTGGCGATCTCGACCAGGAGATCGCTGCATGGGTTAGGTTCAACCGGGAGCAGCAGAAAGCATAACGAGTTAATAGGAGGTTCACTTGATGGCTTATGTGAATATCTTTGACTCCGGTTTCCGGCTGCCGGATAAAGTATGCATCCTGGCACCCGGGCCGAATGGAAAGAGGCATTACAGTCGTATCCCCGCCGGCTTCTGCGTAATTGCCGTCAGCCGTGCCGTGCTTATCCCCGAAGTGCGGGCGAAGGTTTGGATGATGAACCATGCCGACCAGCCCTGGTATGCCGAAGCAGAGGCGTCATTCAGTGGCGTGTGCATCTTCGGCGATGGGGCGATGGAAGCGCGGCCTCTGCTGACCGGGAAGCAAGCTTGTTACTATTTCACACCGGCGGAAGAGCCGCTTGATCCGGATCAGCTCAGGCCGATTGACGGAGTAATCAGGCTTGGAGGCTCCATCGTCGGTTGCGCGCTGCAACTGGCCTATAACCTGGGGGCTGCCGAAATTCTGTTATGCGGCGCTGACTTCTCCGGCGATGAATACTACAACGGCGACCTCAATCCGCAACCGACCCACGGAGAAACCTGGCCCGCCGTGCAACGAATAAACCCGTTGATTAGGTGGTTGATGGAAGAAAAGAGCATCAAAGTCTCAACGCTAAGTCCGACGCGGTTGGCTGTGCCGAGTTACCAAGCTTAGTAAATCTCGAGGTGGTGCGTAAAAAGTAATGTTACAACTTGTGTAATCTTCACCGCAGAGGCGCAGAGAAAGCAGAGATTTCACAGAGAAGAAGAGAGAGCAAAGAACCTGCCGGCATTCTCTCTGCGCTTTCCTCTGTGTTCTCTGCGCCTCTGCGGTGAACTCGTATTACATTTTCAGCACGGCCAATCCTGATACTGCATCGTTTCCCCTGAACCAATCAATGCGAATCCTGCTTTCGTCTAACCATCAATACCCTTCGTTCGGTAACACTGGCAGCGGCTTGCATCCGAAGCCTTCTCCTTCCGGATCCGGAGGCCACATCCACGACCTGCTCGCCAAAGGTTTAGCCGAACTTGGCCACGAGGTTCTCTACTTGTTACCTCACAGCCCTGCGTCACCGCTGCCGGTTGGAGTTACATGGGTTTCCGAACCGCTGCCGGATGTAGACCTTCTCCACCGCATGACATATCGGGATGATGATTTGGTTGAGTATATGCAACATCACGGCAAACCCTGGGTAACGACCTGCCACCTTGATCTGAGAATTCGCGGAGGAGCACCGCTTCCGGCAACGGAAGATTGGATATTTGTTTCCCGAACGATGGCCGAATCTTATGGCAGCAATAGATATGTCCTGAATGGCATAGACCCTGCTGATTACATTTACTCCGAAACTAAAGATAGCTATTTGCTGTTTATGGCAAGCATTGATTGGGCAACCGCCAAGGGATTGGAGATCGCGCTGGATGTATCCGGGCAGTCTGGATTCCCTTTGATCGTCGCTGGAACGAGCAAGCAGTATCAGGTGATTCACGAAGTTACCGGGTTATGCAATCACTACGGCGCAAAGTATGTGGGAGATGTGCGAGGCGCCGAGAAAGCAGAGTTGTTGGCCGGGGCAAAGGCATTTTTATTCCCGACGCAAGTGAATGAGGCATTCGGATTGGGGATGGCGGAAGCATTGATGTCCGGGACGCCCGTCATTTGTAGTAACAACGGAGCCTGCCCGGAGGTTATCTCCGGCGAAGCCGGATTCGTATGCCAAAGCCGGAAGGATTACCTGGAAGCGATTGAACACATCGGTCGAATTTCACCGCGAGCCTGCCGCAACAAGGCGATGGCGGAATATCATTATCTGCGCATGGCCAAAGATTACGTCAAAGAGTATGAACGGGAAATCTCGCGCTCAAAGGCATGAACATATTCGATGATAATCTTCAGAGCCTTTCACGGATGAAGCTTAAGACGCGATCCCTGGTTGCTGAGATCGAGAACTTCGTCGCCCAGCCGGAAGCATCGAGCCTAACATCTCGCTCTAATGCCTCTTCCAGGGTATCGAGAATTGATCCTTGCATCCCTGTGCAGGGACCATAAACGCGGGGCAACAAGTCATTCGGGTCAAAACCCTGGTAGTTTCCGTTGACCACACAAGTAACACCGCAAGCCAGAGCCTCAATCAGTGCAAGACAAAAACTTTCTTCGGGCGATGCCATAACAAACATTCTCGCCCGCCGGTAAATTCCGGCCAGTTCAGCAGGCGTGCGCCAGTTTGTCGCGGCCCAAGGCTGTTCAGGATCAATCGTCGAAAGCACGCTGATGTTATCTACAAAGGCATTCACTTTCTGAAAGTAACTCGCTTTCAGCGTGCCGCCCACCAAATACAAAGGAATACCATACCGCTGATAAATCCTTGACCGATAACCGCGGACTAATTCCAATTGGTTCTTGGCTTCGTGGATTCTTCCCACCGAGACGATAAATTCTTCGCCCGGTTCGCGCTTAAAAAAAATATTCGAATCATAAAATCCGCCCAACAGCAGCACGTCTTTGTGCGGCAGCAAGCTCCGGTGTGTGATGACCCCCCTGAAGAGGCTGTCGGAGACTTGTTCCTCCGGATGAGATTGGAGGAAGCAATAGGAGGGGATTCGCGCAATGATGGGCCGCATAAAACAGTCATCTCTAAAATCCGTTTCGTAATTAAAAAAGAAAGCAAACGCGAAATTGTAAGCGAGTAAGCTTTCCGCAGTGACGTCGCTGCTCACTGCTTGGCCGTGGTGGAATAACCGCGCGGGGAAGCATTCATGGTAGAAAAGCAGGTACACGTCATAATCAGAAAAGACTTGCGATTCGTAACTGAGGATAAGGCTTTCAATCCCTCCGGTAACCACCGGGTAAGGCAAGTGCTTGCAAATAATCAGCGCCTTAATTTTCATACTTCCATTCGGACGGCGATACGCTGACGTTCGATACCGATTACGTCAAATTCCAGCCGCCCAATGTCACGTGAGTGATTCGCCCAGCTTGCTTTGTACGGTTCGTCACCTCGCAGAAAATCGTATTCCGCCAGGTTCATTTCGAAAGCACATCTAATTCCGTAGTCGGTCAGCAGTTTTCCGGGCGACCAGTGCGCAGCCTCCAGCAGAAAGCCGCCGTTCCAGGCGCAAAGACTGTTTGCCCCCAGCATGCACAAATCAATGCCGATCATCTTTCTCGCTTCGAAGGCCGCGAACACACGCAAGCTGCGCTTCAGGTAGAGCGCCGGAAGTACATCTCTGAAAACAGCCTGGGTAACAGGGGAATTGAAACTCGACCGGCCTGTGTGCCGGCTCAACAACAGAGAGAGAAAAGTTTCAGGCACCTGGCTGGCGGGGAAATCTTCCGGCTGCAATTCGCTGATCGTTACATTGGCACGCTCAGCCCAGCGCCTTGACTGCCTGATGCTCTTGCGAAACCTGCTCGCCCTCGTCGCCAGGTATTCCTCATAGCCATCTTCATACCCATCTGGCAGGGCGATGTAATGACAGATTCCGGATTCATCGCCATGCCAATCAACAATGGAACTCAGCCCCAGCGCGCGCGCTGCCCGCAGACAGTTTGAATCACGCCGCACGCGGGATAAGCGCAGCCGTTTATATCCGTGCGCGGATGAGACCGCGTGACGAAGCAGACCCTCCATCGCAACAGAGTCATCCGGCACAACAGAGTCATCCGGCGCGACGATCATGTCGCTGTAATCACAGAAGTGATTTGGGAACGCCGCGACCTTTCCATCTTCCACCAAGACCAGAGGCAAAATACCCACCAACGCCGAGCCGCGCCGCGCCACAATCACTTGCGGACGCATGGACGGATGATAGCGGCAGGTGGCAATGAACCACTCCGGCGCGCTGAATGCCCGGTTGCAAGAGGACTCAGACAACAGCGCGTTCCAGGCCGGGGCGATTTCCGCAACCTCCGGCAAATCAGTCAGGGTTTGATAAGTAAGGGCATCCTGGCCGGCCAATTCATCAATACGCATCTTGCCACCGGTCGTCATTGGATGATTGGTTTGCACACGAGCAATGTTTTGTATTCATCAACTTCGGCAATCTTCTTTCTTGCGACAAGGTCTTTGATGATCTTTTCAGCCAGGTGAAAGCGCATGGATCGGCGGTAAAAGAAGAGCAGCCCTTCAGGATTCAGCTTGGAGAGAAAGAGGTCGAGCAAAGTAACATCGTTATGTAGCGCGTACTCCGACTTCGCCGGATCATAGAACTCGCAGAGGTGGAATAAAGTAACAAGATCGAAATTGGGAAGAATGCGAGAGGTCAAGGTATAAATATCCGCAAACATCACCTTGTAATACCGCGCCATCTCAGCGCAATTGATGACTAACTGCATATACGCATTATATTCCTCGACAGAGGCAGTGACTCCCAGAATTTCATTGCGTTCGGACGGGTTTCTGCGGAGGTTATTTGTGCCCAGGAAATGATGTTCCCCAGTGCCGAAATGAAAAATAGTTTTATTGCTGATTGCTCGTTGATCCAGGTATTCCACGAAGTGAATATCACAAGGGCACTCATCCTCCGAAAGCTGGTACGAATCATTCCAGTAATTCAAACGCATAATGGTTTCCCAGGATGCTAGCCGGAGATTGGCTGGCAGTAACCATCCACGCAGGCGATCCACTGCCCTTCTTCTGTCAGATGCGCATCCACATGGTGCATGCGTGCCTCATTCCAGCCGCTGCCAGTGCCCGTCAGGATTGGACTCTCACTGACTTCTGATTCCAGGTACGTGGTCGTCGTTAGTTCGGTAATTTCAAAGGCCCTAACTTGCGAGCCGTAATAGGGGCGGCAGTCTTGCGCAAACCGGATCACTTTGTCACCGGATACCAACACCCGGCCGGCTGGCCTTGCGATGCTTTTATCACCCGTCACAATCGGGCTGGATGGATGTTCAATCCATGGCCCTGATAACTCATCGGCAAAATAAAGGCGGAGCGTGTCGTGTTGATAAGGTGTTGAACAGACAAACATCCACCATTGGTCTTGCCAGTAAAAAACTGACGGATCTGCAAACGTGCCGGTAATTATGTTACTGGCAAAGTGCCATTCCGTTGGAAAAGAGGCTGCGCGGTATAACCGAACCGCTCCACCGAGCAGCGTTTCCGGAATCATGTAGTAATCGCCCTTCCACTCAAATACATAGGGGTAAGATAAATGGTAGGATTCGGCGAGAACGATCTGCCGGTAAACCCATTGCAAGCCATCATCGCTGGTAGCCAATCCAATCTCACCTTTGTCAGTCTGCGCATTCAGTACCTCAAAGAACATGCACCAGGTTTGGCCAGAACGAATCATAAACGGGTCAGCGACGAAAGTAGCGGGTACATCGGAAACGCTGCCTTGATGAATAACCGGATTGTTTATTTCCGGGTGAGATTGCAAACGAAGGGGAGATTCGCCGGCATAGATGCCGATTGACCAATATTGAGGGGTTGCCGGAGAGGCCGATATGGAGCTTCTCTCTTCGCGGCCTGGTTTCATTACGCCGTCTCCGTGATGAAATGCGACGCGCCCGCCCATCGCTCCCTCGCAATACAAAGGCTTTCACCGATGTATCGTGAGGGAGTAACAAGCGGGCGCGTCAACGAATAACTGATCAATCAATTATCTTTTTTCTTGCTGGAAACTCCCTGTTTCCTGAATGGTTCGAGAGCATCTTCCTTCCTGGGAGGTGCTGTAGCCCCAGGCGCTGGCGGCGGCGCGGCAACAGGTACAACAGGCGCGGCAGCCATCGCAGCAGCAGCAGGCCTGGCCCCCCTTCTGCCTGCCACATACGGTGGAGTCACGCGGAAGATGCCCCACATTCCCAGATTGGCTTGTCCGGGGAGAAACACTGAATACAGGTAATCCCCCGGCACAGCCCCCTTGCCACCCGCCTTGTCAATGACCAGATCGAAATGATCCGTCGCACCGTGGTTGTCGCGCGAGCCGATCCATTGCGATAAGGGATTGGGGCCGATCTGCGTCGAGTTGTTCATGTAAGGCTGACGCTGCCAGACGTGCCCGTTGATCGTAAAGACCTCAGGACCGATTCCCGGAGAATGAGCCAGACGGAAACGCACAGGAGTTCCCGCAGGAGCAGTAAAGACCGGCGTCCGCGGATCGCCACCCACCAGGCTATTCGACGTTGCAGCCTGGTTGTTGCCATTTGTGGCATACGCGCCTGTCAGATTGCCATACCGGTAATCCATCGGCTCAGTCCCGTAGTTGATTCCGCTGTTGTCATTATAATTATTGTTATTGGTCGAAATGTACTGGCCATTGACGTAATACTGCGCGTCGTCCTGTACCATGACCACAAACTCGCGGAACGTCGTACCATCAGATTTAGTGACGGTAGCCGAAGCGCGAGAGATCGTGTCTTCAGTCCACTTCGACCCCTGCGGTTCGATCACGATCGCCCCGACCAAACCATTCGGATGTTGGAAGAGCGGATCGGAGGGAAGCAGATTAAGCGTGCCGAATTCAACCGGAGTCCCTTTCAAGCTACCATTGGCTTGCAGTTCGACGTTCCCCGCATACCAGCGGTAGGTCACGGTCTGATTGCAGGGAGGCAACGGACAAGGGCTGACGCCCGCAATAGACGCCAGTTGATTCGTCGGGTTATAGCCGACATTCGCGCCATTGGATTTTGTGACATCGTAAGAGAGGAGCTGCGGGTTCAACCCCACGGATGTAGACGGCGGGGATATTTGCTGCCCACTGGGATTCGTGAAGACCGGTGCGCTCGGGTTGAATGCGTTCGTCAGCGTGACAACAAGGCACTCTCCGGCGGCGGCGCGCAAAATCAAAGGTTCGTTGGGCGCGCCGGGCTTGGGCTTGCAATTGCCCTGCGGGTCTGGCGTGCAGGTGTATGTGATCCCGAAAGGATTGTTGATTTGGTTGGTCGCGTCGCCGGTGCCCAGCCCACGCTTGTTGAACGTCAACTGCGTGGTGGTGGCCGTGACGTTGTATTGCCGCACGGGCGCGCCGGCCGGGCAACTGGTATCGGTAGCCGTGACGGTCTTGCCCGCGGTGTTATTCGGAAGCGGCGCCAATCCGGGTACATTCTGGGCGCCGCTGCCTGAATTGTAAGCGCGCAGCAGGCCCCACAATCCATTCTGGTAGCCGGTATCGTCGGCGCTGGGAATGTACAGGTAATCGGCGCAGTTGACGCCTGCGCCATCACCACACTTAGGACTGCTGGAAGTGGTCGTCGTCGGGATGTTGAATTTCAACTCGAAATGTTCTGAAAGTCCCATCGCCTGGCTGGCACGGTAGCCGGAATTCGACCAGGAGGGTTCTGCCAGCCACTTCAGGCCCTGCAGGTTGAAGAAATGCGGTTGCAGATGCGCGCCCACCAGCGTGCGGATTTGGACTTTGTCGCCTTGGTATGCGCGCAGTAACGGCGTCGCCGGATCGCCCTGATTTTTATAGATCGAACTGAAGGCGAACGACAGATCGCCGGATCCCCCGCCTCTGGGAATCGGTTCGTTGCTGTAATTGAGGGAGTATGTGCCTCTCAAACCGATACTCACCAATTGCGGATTCTTGCCCGGAGATCTGATCGCCTTACCGGCGTTATCCACGTAACTGACAATGTTTGCCACCGGGCACTGGGACTGGGGAATGGTGGTGATCGTTCCATTCTTATTGCATTGAACGGTATTCCCCTGATTGTACGCGAGCTGCAGGTCCTGAAATTCCAGCAGGAATTCGCGGTAGCTATCGGCAGGATTGGGGTTGTTGATGATCCTGGCGACTGCGCTGGTCGGGCTGCCGTCGCTGTTTGTATACATGGGCGTCCCATTGGCCAGAGTCCACGACGAACTTCGCGGCTCCACCACCAACCCGGCATAAAGCCCCGCCTGCTGGTGCGTCGAAGGGCCGAAGTGGTCGTGCGTGAACACGGTGCCGAGCGTTCGATCCTCGTTCTGGTTATTGACCAGAGGATCAACGTACCAGCGTTGAATCGTCGTTTGCGCTCCCATCCAGGAGGCTGCATTCTTCTGGCATGGATTTCCGACCCCCGCACAGATGTCGGCGGGCGGCGGTTGCGGCACTCGCAACGGAGTGCATCCTGCGCAAGGCAGCCAGGAACCGCCTCCACCGGTGTTTTTCACCGCCTTGAAAATTTCCTGCACTTCTTCCGGACTGAACGTCCCATCTTCGTAGTTGAAACCGTTGGCGGCACCGTCGGAAGAAGTCACATCGAATTTCACCAGATGGATGTGCTGGCCCAGAATGTCTGTCGGGGTTCGCACCTGGAAGTTATCCAACAGGTAATAATTCGGCACCAGATTGGTGTGCCAGTATTCAACCACATCGCCTGAGTTCGCGCGGAAGAAGAGCGGTTCGGGTTTGCGTCCGGTACTGGGCGATGTGGAGTAGTTTAAGGTCGGAGCGACGTCCTTCCATAAAGTAAGGATTCGCTGCTGCGGGTAGTGCGTGCCCGCCGCCGGATTCAAGGTCACATCCAACTGAATGGCGGCCGCTTTGTAACGGCGGAGATTGCCGATCGCCCCACCATTATCATCAACCGCGGGATCGGCAAAAGGCGCGCCCGATTGCGCGCCGGTCGGATTCTGGGCAGTCTTGCGCGGCAGGCCATTCGTGGTAAAGCTGCCCGGATTGCCGTTCGGGAGAAACGTCGAGTGCTGGCGCTGCCCGAAATATTTCATCGCCACCTTCTCGACGCCCGTGCCATCTTCGGGAAGCTGAATGGCCCGCGCCGCAGCCAAGTCCTTGCTCCAATCCGTGGCAGTGTGCTGCTCGTTTGTGATCGTCCCGCCCGTCACCAGATGGCGAGGCAAACCGCCGTCCAGATACAAAAGATTCCCATTGGCATCCTTCTTTTGATTCCCCTGTGCGTCCAGGTCGGGCGCGAAATCCAGCGGCGGATGTGGCGGACGCGCACCGGCTTTGCCGGGAATGAAAAATGGGAAGCCGGGATTCTGCGTCACGTTCGTTCCGTTCGGGTCAGGGGTTTGCGGCGTGCCATACACAACCTGGCCGTTTTGGATAAAGACAGGCGATGGCAGCGGTGCCATCCCCAACGTCGGGAGCGGCACCAGCGCCGGGATCGGAGTGCCCGCCGTAATCTCACCATCCGGCAGCGCGCGCGCGCCGCGAATCGGCTTTCCATTGTTATCAAGCTGAGTTCCCGCCTCGAACACATCGTGGACACGCCACATCGCCCACATACCGCCGGCGAAGTGCGGGTAGAAGTGGCAATGGAAGATCGAATCGCCAACGGTTTTGTTGCGATTGCCGCTGCCGTTGTAAGTCATCTCCAGGGTGTAGGACGCGCCGGGGCTGATCATCTGGCTGTCGAGATAAGTGGAATCGTCGCTGTTCGGCGAAGACAGCCATTGATGCGCGTGCTGGTGATGGACGTGCGTGATGCCCGTCCCGCCGTGATGGATTCTGAACTTCACATGGTCATTCAGATAGCTGTGATAAACGTTCGACGGATCGTCCGGGTAAAAAGCCATCGTCGCCTTGGGCTGCGGCTTGACGGTGTAGGGCTGAGTGGACGGAAAGCCCGCCGGAGTGCTGGTCCCTGTTTGCGGCAAGGGCGGTGGTTTCGTCCCCGCTTTGTAAGGAGCATTGGCCGGCACGTCCACAACCATCGCCGGGTCTCCGACAGACCAGGCGCTCAAAAAGAACTCTTCAAACTTGCAATCAGCGCAGCCTCCCATCGGCCCAACGCCGATCCGGTTGGCATAAATTTCCGGGGCAATACCGCCGGTTCCGTAATTGATGCTGAACAGGTCTGGGCCTGTGGTGAATGTCCCTTTGAGGCTTGGGTCGGAGAAGATGGGAAAAGCCTGCGCTGTCACCTGTGGCGACGGAGTCTCGTGATAGATCACCGTCACTTCTCGGAAAGGTTGCAACCGATCCGGCGAAGCTGGGTTCGGGCGAAAGTTCGGCTTCGCAAGATCCGAATTGGGGAATCGTCCTCCGGTCGGGCCGGTGATGATCGCCGTCAGATCGGTGTAGATGATCTGGTTGCTGTCATTGAGCATCCTGAGAATCGGCGTGCCGGCACGAGGAGTTCCGGCGGGATAGACGGCGTTGTAATTAAGGATCGGATGTCCGTCCGGCGTCATCCCGTTATTGCCTTTGCTGCGGTCAATGGCCAGCGCCATATCCTTCTGCCCGACCTGGCTGCGGTACCACAAGGCGCCCGCTGGCTGCACATTGACGGCTCCGAACAGCCCTTGCTCAAGCTGGTCGCCGGTCGTGGACGAATCGCCCAGGGTGTAAAGCAGGTAGGCTCCCTCTTCCTGCGCAAACAACGTGTAGGTTCGCATCTTGGAGGGAACGTTGACTGCGGCGGGGTCAGCCAGGCTGGAGGCGTTCGCGCCGGCGAAAGAACCGTCGCTGCCAATGCTGCTCGCCACCTGCATCCCTTGAACGTGGAGCGAGAGCTGCGGGGTTGTATCCGCAGCTTGCACAGTGAAGTTTCTGAAATTGACTTTGAGACAGTCGCCGGCATTTGCCCGCAGCACCAGGGGACGCGCGCGCTTATCGCCGCGAAGCTGTACGTTGCCGGGGCCTAATGGCTTGGTCGTGTCAATCGCCACCACATCCCCCATCAGGGCGAAGACCATGCCATTGGGAACGGCAGCGCCAAGCCGGTTGACCATAAATGGCTGATTAATCGCAGCCACGTCGGCGGTGATCGTCCGTTGACACGCCGGGCTTTGCGCCCGCGCAGAGATGGCCGTCGCCATTAATGCCAACCCGGCCAGGATGCTAAAAAGTACGTTTGTCAAAATACGCTGCTTATTCCCCATATAGTCCCTCTTTGTAATTAACCAATTCCTGAAACTTCTCGCCAGCGGTTGATAAGTCCCATCCTGGCGGCTGAAGGCAAACATAGCCTCGGGCCGATTATCATGGTCTGGCTACTGAAGGAACTGATTACACCTTTGCCGAAATTTGAGATGAGCTTGGTATTACGGTCGAGGATTCGGGCCTTAAATGTTTCGGCAGCGCCAATCCTCGTTATCCCCATGACGTTCTTAAAAGTAAGTTTGTGAAATTTTCAAGCCATCGCCCCAGCGGGCATTACTCAAGCATCTTTTCCTGTTCTCTGACCAGCGGCAGGACTTCCTGGCCAAAGCGAACCATTTCGTCCAGCTTCGGCCAGCCCGAAAGGATGAATTGAGAGACGCCGATGTTCTTGTATTCAATCAACGCCGAGGCCACTTCTTCGGGCGTTCCGACCAGCGCGATGGCCGTTGCTCCGTAAGCGCGAATGGCGCCCGTCCACAAACAGGGCGTCAGCCACTCCACCTCGGCCAGGTCAAACGTTGCCTTCATCGAAACGGAATCGCTGCTGTGGACGAAGCCTTTTTCTTTCCCACTGCCATCTTTGCCTTCGATCAGGGCAGATGCCGCGCGGACGGCCTCCGTTCGTGTTGGTCGCGTAATGATGGACAATCGCAGCCCGACTTCGACCTGCTTCGACATCGGCAAGGTTTCAAGGCGCAGCTTTTCCGGCGCATCCGCCAGCCGCATCCAGCAGGTTCCCTGTTCGATGGCAAGTTTCTGGGCAGGCGGTGAACTGCCCGCAGCGAAGATTTCCGGGAACGTGCGGTCGGGCGAGACAAACGGAGTGTTGAGCCTGCCGTTTTCGATCCGGTAATGCTTCCCCTCGAAGTTGACTGCTCCGTTGCGCCGCCAGAAAGCGTGACAGATAGACAGGAATTCATTTGTCCGGGCGTACCTTTCATCGTGCGATAAAAAGTCTCCGTAAGAGCGCTGCTCTTCCGGCGAATAGCCCGCCACAATATTCAGCGAGAAGCGGCCATTGATCAGCGCGGACAGCGTGTTCAACTGCTGAACGAAGGTTGCCGGTGATAATAGCCCGGAGCGGTACGCAACGATAAACTTGATTTTGTCCGTCGCCAGGCCAAGCGCCGCAGCCAGCAGAATGGGGTCCGGTTTGGCAAAACCAAAGTCCGTCAGCAAGGAATCAATGCCGCATGCTTCCGCGCGACGGCAGAATGCGATTTGCGCTTCCAGATCAGGCAGACCGATCTCAGGCATTGCGGCCTGGGCTGCAATGCCTGTAACCGAAGTCTCTCCGCCAAATGGCAACCTCCAGTGAAATCTCAACCCCATCTCGTTTTTCCTGTGTTGCGCCCAAACGCTACGCCATCGAAGCGGAGCGGGCGCGCTCAGCGTCTGCTTCTTTCTTCCTGATCAGAGGCAGTATTTCCCTTCCGAAGTAAGTCATTTCCTCCAGGTCCGGCCATCCCGAAAACAGGAATTGCGAAACGCCGGTTGCTTTGTATTCCATCAGGGCCGAAGCAATTTCTTCCGGGGTTCCGACCAGCGCAATGGCTGGCGATCCGAGATAAGGGATCGCGCCTGTCCAGAGCACCGGCGTCAGCCATTCCGAATCATTCTTTTCCGCCAGCTCGAGCGTTGACCTGAAGGCAACCGAGTCGGTCTTCAGCGCAAAGTCCCTCCCAAATTTGGTTGGCTGCTGGCTCAATGTTTCGATCATCGCGCGGGCATCACGCAGCGCCTGCTGGCGCGTCGGCCTGGCTAACATCGAAACGAACAAACCGACCTCGACCCCTTGTTTGATGACTGGCGCAACGTGTGGCCGCAAACTCTCCGGCGTATCCGCGAAGCGCCACAGGCATTGTGCGTGTTTGATGGCCAATTGCTGCGCCAGTTCCGAATTCCCTCCCAGGTAGATTTCCGGCGAGGCCCGTTCAGGCGAAACAAAACGAGCATTCAGCTTTCCCCCTTCGATCTGATAATACTTTCCCTTGAAGGTGACTTCCTCTTCGCCTTGCCAGAAGGCCCGGCAAACCGACAGGAACTCATCCGCCCGCTCATACCGTTCATCGTGCGACAGGCCGTCTCCGTAATAGCGAAGTTCATGCGGCGAATGCCCCGTCACCATATTGACGCAGATGCGCCCGTTGGTGATCGCAGAAACGGAGTTCACTTGCTGGACGAAAGAGGTGGGAGAAAACAGACCGGAACGGCAGGCCACCATGAACTTGATTTTTGTCGTCACCATCCCCAACGCCGTCGAGAGCACGATCGGATCAGGCCTGGTGAATCCGGTCGCCATCAGAAGCGATTCGATCCCGCTTTCTTCCGCCTGGCGGCAAAAAGCGATCTGTGCATCCAAGCTGAGACGGCCAGTCATCGCCGCCGACGGCCCGGCCCGACGAAACTTATCGCCGACCTGCGACAGGCTCCAATGAAATCTCAGTGGCATTGGGCATCTCTCCCGTAATCAACCTGACTTTTACGCCGCCACAGTTAGTGCAGCCGCGTCCAGGCGCGAACGGATCAAACGTTGAAGCAGTTCGGCGCACTTGATAAATGCGCCCAACTCAGACCCGGACGGATCGGCGATGTCTCCCTGCGTATCCAGACATTCTATTTTGGCGGCGGCGGCGGGGAAGTTTGCGATCACTTCCTGGCGCTGGGCTTCGGTCATGCAATAGATGACTTCCGCCTGCTGCACCAATTCCGGTGTTAAATTCCGCGCGGCATGGGGCGCGGCGGACGTGCCCAGATGCTGCAACGCCTGTTGCGCATTGGCGGTCATCGGCGCGCCGTCCCGGGCCGAGATTCCCGCGCTCATCGCCCGCACGCGCGCGCCTTCACCATCGTTCAATGATGCCTCAAAAGAAAGATTCAATCGCTCCGCAATCTCCGCTTTGCAAATCCATTCGGCCATCGGTGAGCGGGAAGTGTTGCCGCTGCAAACGAACAGGAAGAGTCGCTGGAGCAGGCGGCCATCACTCGCGCTCAAAGCCGGTGCGACGCCGACGGAGTTAATCCCCAGTACCCTGCCCACCTTGCCCAGGTAAAATTGAAGATGATGCAAAGGCGAGAGCAAAATGATGGCAGTCACAACCAAACCCGCGCCAACCAGTTGAGGCATGCCGGGCGGCTTCTGGCCGAACAGGAACGTCAGCGCGTAAGCGGCGGCGACGCCCGACAACAGACTAGAGCAGCGGTTAAGAGGGATGCAGAAAGTATTCTCTCGCCGATCCAGGTAGATCAACGTTCCGCAGATGGCCAGACAGGCATAGAAGAAACCTACCGCAAGACCGGGAAGCGTGATTGCGCTGCTGAAGAACGTCAGAAAGCCGTGGCGCAAATCCATCATCTCACTGCCCGCGCCAACCATGGCGAAAATGGCCGGCACGATAACCAGCGTGGGCATTGCGACCATCTGCTCTTCGACGAAGTAACGGTAGGTCGCCTGCCCATCTCCACATTTGGCGGATTTGGTCATACACGGAAGCCTGAAGAGATAACCGCTCAGATAGACCCCGGTATTCAGCACGGCAATCAGAGTCAGCGTGTAACTCTTCACGTCCGCCAGCGCGATCACCAGCGCCGCCAGGCTCAGCGCGAGAGCCATCCACGAGAACCAGCGAACCTTGCGCTTGAAAACCATGTCAATGATGGGCGCAATGATCAACACACCGCCGCGCAACAGCAACAGCGCAAAAACAATCGAGACGCCGCGGAAGGCGTAGGCCAGCGTGGTCGTGCCGATGATCATCGCAAAGCCGAGACCGGAGACGAATGTCCAGCGGTCGGGACACGGAATGCTCAGGCCGAAGACCTGACGCCGACCCGCATGCTGCCACCAGCCCATGCCGGTGATGAACAGCAGCATGACGGTAGCGGTGGCAATCACCGTGGAAGGCAATAGCGCGAAACCGGAAATCGGCCCCCGAATGCCTGGCAGAATCCCCGTGGTGATGGCTTTGATCAGCGCGCTGTAGGGGATGTAGAAGGCGAAATACCCAAAAGCCAATCCCCAGATTCCGACGCTGAATGTGCGATGCCTGGATTCCATGTCGTCCCCCGATGCCCAGCTGCTTCAAGCCGGGCGCCCAGATGGATCGTGTTCAATTATGGTTTGTAACCCAATCAGGGTTTGTAAAATGATGGATCGTAGGATTGCCCGAGCAACGATTTGCCAATCGTCGCCAGGATTTGATCGTCATTGTCGTGCCGCAGATAAAAAGTCAGGTCCCGGTAAATGCGTTCAAGTGCGCCCGGCCGGTTCAAACAACGCGCTCCGCAAGCGCGGATGCAATGCTGGACGGTTTCTTCGGCCAGATGCTCAATGACGTGGCGGGCACGGCTGCCGGCCAGTTGCGCGGCTTCAACCTGGCCCGACTCCCACAAATGGGCGACGTGCCTGAGCCACAGATGCCCAGTCTCGACCTTGACGGCCATATGCGCGACGTGTTGCTGAACATAAGGGTCGCCGCCCTTGCGTTGCGCCCGCAGGTACTCCAGCGCGTATTCATAAGCCGCCTCCGCCGCGCCCAGAAAACTGGCGGTGTAATGCGGGATGAAGCAGGTCTGCCACCCCTCGTTGATGTACTGGCCCGGATTGCCGATCAGATTGTCTTCGGGAATGAAGGTGCGCTCGAAGCGGGCGAGGTGGCTGACGCTTGCGCGCATGCCGATGGGGTCCCACCACGAATCGTCAAACGTCACGGTCGGATCGGACAAATCGCAGGCCAGCAGCAGCAGATGTTCGTGCGAAGCCGTCGCGTGCCTGGCTCCGCCCGGCCCTGCGGTGTTGACCAATAAGATGGCCCAGTTGGCTCCGCCCGCGCTGGTGCAAAAAACTTTCGTTCCGTCCACGACGTAACCACCGGCGACCTTTTCGGTATGGGTACCGAATGAGCTTTCTTCCCCTGGCGCGCGCGACTGCGGCTCACCGCTCCAGGCCACCCAGGTCTGGCCGTGTTCCACCACGCCCTCGAACCAACGCGCTTTCTGCTTCTCACTGGCCAGACCTTGCAGCAACATCGTCGAGTTGATGTGCCCTTCCCAGCAACGAGCGAGCGACAAATCGGCCTTGGCCAATTCCTTGGTCATCATCCACAGGGAATGGACATCGCCCGAATAAGGCCCTAGCCCCATTCCGCCATACGTCTGTGGAATGGCTGCCCCCAGCAAACCAGCCTGGAAGAGGTCTTCAAAGTCTTCCGTTGGGAAGGTCGCCGTTTGATCGTAGTGCGCGGCGCGCGGCGCGAACTTCTCGCGCGCCAACTCCCTGATGAGAGCAAGTGCCTCTTGTTTCTCAGCGGCCAGTTCCGGTTTCATATTGATTCAAACTGACGGCGACTCACGGTAGTAGAACTCCCGGCAAAGGAAATTCGGGCGTCCGGAGCCATCCTTAAATTGATAAAAGGCGACGATGACAATCAATCCTTTATTGACGTTGGCCGCGAAGACGGCCTCTATCGAACCGACCTGGTAAACCGCGTGGAAGCCCAGTTCGCCTCCGCTGTCCCTGTAGGTCGTGATTTCAACCTCGCCCCAGTCGGTGGGTTCTTCAACAGTAAACGTATGCAGGGTGAACAAGTCGCCTTTTCTGGCGAGGATGAGTTTCTTGATCCACTTGGTGGCGTCATTGCTATTGACCCAGGTGCCCAGCAACGGAGAGAGGTCTACTTGACCTTCGCGTGCCGCCGGCAGCCCAACGGTATCTTGCGCCTCTGTCATTGGCTCCCTCCCCGGCGATGAAAAAACTCTCTGGAAAAATGATCGTGGCGGCCACTGCCATCCTTGAACGACGAATAAACTTGAATGACAAGGATGCCCAGTTTTTGATTGGCCGCGATCAGCGTTTCGATTTGCCCGAAGTCATATCGGGCATGAAATCCCCCTGCCTCCAGCGACCTGCCGCTCACATAGGGAGTCGCGGTTGTTTCCCCCCAATCAATCGGTTCAGCCGTGCCGGCACCGAAGAGTTGAATGACCACGCTTCCGCCCCGCTGGCTGACAATCAACTCTGAAATATAATCCGTGTCAGATTTGGTATTGATCCAATGCCCCAGCAACGGCGAAACATCCGGCTGCCCTTCCGTGATCGGCCACGCATCGGCTTTGGTATAGATTGCAAATGCCATGATTGCTTCTCTTCCTCCCTATCTTCATCTACCTTCCTTCTTGCGCCCCTCTGGCTTCTGAGCTTCCGGCGGAAGCCGAAGCTTCAAGTTCGACCTCCATGCCCAGAGCTTTCCGTGCCAGGTTCGCGGGCATCTCCTGCCCTGTCATCAGGCGAAATTGACGGAGCACCTGGATCAGCAGCACTTCCCGGCCATCAATCACGGTTCGATTCAGCGCCAACGCCCGGGTCACCAGAGGCGTGGCAGCAGAACCATAAGGCAGGTCAATCACGACGGCATCCTCGCGCAAGCTTTCCACCTCGAAAGGCGATTGATTGTCGTTGCGGCCAACGGGAGTCGCATTGACGATGATCGAGAAGCCTGCGGCTGAAAATTCAGGCAATGGGATAAAGGGAAGACCGAGCAAGCGAACCGCCTGGTCGCCACGTTCGTGTCCGCGATTGACCAGCGTGACAGCAGCGCCGGCTTCGTCCAGCGCTGCGGCGACGGCACGGCCCGCGCCTCCGCAACCGATGACGGCGGCTTTCTTTCCGGCAATGGTAATCCCCCGCTGGCGCAGCGCCACCATTGCGCCTTCGGGATCCGTCGTGTTGGCTTCCCACACGCCTTGCTTACGGATGAAGATGTTGGTCGCTCCAATGCGCCGGACTAATGGGCTGCTCACCTCGGCTTCGGCGTAGGCCGCTTCCTTGTGCGGAGAGGCAACAGTAAATCCCCTGACCGGCAGTCCTAACGATTCCAGCGCTTCGCTCAGGACGATCTTGCGCCAAAAGTCGTTGAAGCTATCCGCGTGAAACGGCACAAACAGCGCCCGGCGTCCCAGGGTTCGGTAAGCAGCGTTGTGCAGCCTGGGCGAAAGCGAATGAGAGACGGGGCTGCCGACTATTCCGTAGACCTCTTCCCAGGGCATCATCTCCGGCAGGCCGTAATCTTCGATCAGTTGCGAGACTGCCAACTCGCCACAGGATTCGCACCCTCGTCCGACGGCTCCGAAAATCCACGGCGCGCCCAGATGCAACGCAGCCAACCGGCTCCAGACGCCTTGCTGGCCAGTGGTAAAGGCGATGACGTCCGCGCGGCCCAGTGCTTTCAGCATCGTCAGGGCCTGCACCTCTTGTCCGCTCTGTGCCGAAGTCTGAACCAACTTGTAGAGTCGCGCTGCAACAAGCGAAAACCGTTCGAAGCGGGCCGTTAGTTCCGCGCCATCCGTTGCCAAGCCCTGCCAGGAAATCAGCCGCTTTTCCGGCGGAATCTTCTCCAACAAATCAGGCGTGAGGTCGCGGTCTCCTTCCAGGTCAATCAGGTCATACTCGCTTACCGCTTCCAGCAGGCGGCGCTGACGCTGTTCATCACTTCCTGTAAAGCCGCCGCCTTCTGCAGCGCTGCGTAGCGTATACAGCAGACGGCCTCGGAAATGCTCGCGCAACCGGCTGGCGTTCTGATCCCCGACAAGATCTGCTCGCACCTCCAGCCAGTCCACGGCTGCTGGTAGTGCAGCCAACTCTTCACCTCCGGGCAGAGGCAAGGTGAACAGAGTTGCGACTAATGTAGCTTTGGTCATAAAAGGTGATAGATCGCCCAGCTAAGACTTCCCTCTCAAGACGATTGCAAATCGCGGTTTGTGAATTTTGCAACCAGGCATTTTGCGCACCACCAGCGCCTGACCTAATTCACAGTTCCTGCCCGCGAATCGTCTAGTTACTAAGCCGTGAGATCGTTGTTTTCTCCCGGCTCACTACCGAAATCGAGAGATTCACCAGCAGAGTGACGCTTATAGCGGTTTGCACTTGTGTGCGACCGCTGACAGATGTGGAACAAGATGGCATCTTGTGCTTGGCGGTCGGGAACAAGATACCATCTTGTTCCACAGTCGCTGGTCAAGTCGCCTATTGGGCGCACGCATTTGCAAGCCGCTATAAGCCGCTAGTCTCTGAGACCTGTCCTCTGTTCCCTGATGTTTCAGACCACCAGAATTCAAGATGGTTTGAAACATCAGGGAACAGAGGACAGGGAATAGGAATCAGAAATTACATCTCTTAACCGTGGATTTAGGCTCAAGTCCGTCCGCATTTTCCGCAGTAGACTTCAGAGCAGAGTGATGACAAAAAGCGAAAGACATCAAATTACAAGGCTGGAAGCTCGCCTTGCCGCAATGCTGTGGCAACTGGCGCTGGCCTGTTGCCTGTTGCCCTTTGCCGCTGAATTGCCGGCGGCGCAGTTGATGGCGCAGACCGTCAGCGTTGGTTACGTCTGCCCAATGCATCCGAAGGTTCGATCAAAGTCTCCGGGGAAATGCCCCAAATGTGGGATGGCCCTGAAAGCTCCGAGCTCCCAACCGGCCTCTCCAATTGCCGGTCAAGACGCAGCGGCAGTGGAAAAAATCGCTGAGAGCGCCGTGTCGCCAATGCGCATTCCTGACACGGCGGTGTATGACCAGAATGGCCGTCAGCTCAACTTCTTCACGGATTTGATCAAGGGGAAAACCGTTGCCATCAACTTCATCTTTACGACCTGTACCACAATCTGCCCGCCGCTGATGGCCAACTTTCGCAAGGTGCAGCAGGAATTGGGCGATCGTGTGGGCCGTGATGTGGCGTTGATTTCCATCAGCGTTGATCCGGCAACCGATGTCCCCGAACGGCTGGCAAGTTTCGCCGCCAAATTCAATGTCAGGCATGGCTGGAATCTGCTGACCGGCCAGCCATCCGAAATTACCGCGCTGTTACAGTCGCTGGGCGCTGCCGTCAGAGACAAGAACGACCACACGCCGTTGATCCTGGTGGGCAATGAAGCGAGCGGTTCATGGACGCGAATCAATGGGCTGGCTCCGGCGGCGACCATTCTCAAAGCCATCAACAATGCGGCTTCCCCGGACGCCGCAATGCCCATTCCCAGTGAATCCGGGAAATCGCCATCGCCGTCAATGTCCCCAACTGATGCCGCCGCGCATTACTTTCCAAATTCGGTGCTGCTGACCCAGGACAACCAACCGGTTCGCTTTTTCGATGATCTGCTCAAAGGCAAGACGGTGCTCATCAATTTCTTTTTTGCGACATGTACGGGCGTCTGTTCACCAATGACAGCCAACCTGGCGAAGGCGAGAGCAATTCTAGGAGAACACGTCGGACGCGAAATCAGCATGATTTCAATCAGCGTTGATCCGCTGGTGGACACACCCAAATCGCTCAAGCAGTACGCCGCTCGTTTCAAAGTCACACCGGGCTGGTACTTTCTGACCGGAAAAAAAGAGAACGTTGATTGGGTTCTCTACAAACTCGGCGGGTACGTCGAAGATAAAGCCGACCACACCAACCTGCTCATCATCGGCAACGTCGAAACGGGCGAATGGGTCAAAGTCTTTGCCATGGGCAACCCGGCCCAGATCGCCGAAGCAGCATTAAAAGTGGCGAAAGTGGCAACCCTCAAAGAACCCATCAAAGAATAATGACAACAGACAGGCATGAAACTTCGCATCTGTAGCCTGAAACTCGCTCTGGTTTTCACAGTCTGCGCTCTGGCGGGGTGGCCGGAGATTGATCGAACCGTGGCGCGCGGCCTCGTGGGCCGCCCCGTGGTTAGTAGGCATGAAAAATTAACTTCCCGATGTGGGACAAGATGCCATCTTGTCCTACGACAAACGATGCGCCGAAACCGGGAAGTTAAAATTTTACGCTCACTTAGGTTGGATACGCTCTCGCCGCAGGAGCGGCGCGGCCAGCAGATTTTCCTCAAAGGAGAAGTTGGCAAAGCGCCAGCAGGCACTGGTGCAGGCATTGGAGAAGGTACTGGCGCTGAGATTCGGGCAGTGTTGATCAATAGCAACATCGAGATGCCAGCCACGGCCTTCCCTTGCGCCAACTGCCACGGTCGGCGGGGCGAAGGCGCAAAAGAAGGCGGAGTGCAAACGCCTCCGTTATCCTGGACGGCACTGACCTCAACCGCCAAGTCCGCGATGACCGGGCGTGAGCGCGGCCCATACAATGATTCTTCGCTGAAGCTCGCCATCAGCCTGGGCTTGGACCCCGCCGGCCGCCAGTTGCATGCGGCAATGCCCCATTACCGGATGACGGCTGAGCAAATGAACAGCTTGATCGCCTATCTCAAGATACTGGGCCAAGGGAAGGAAACTGATCCGGGAATCAGCGACGAGGCCATCAAAGTGGGCGCGGCCTTGCCATTGACCGGCCCGTTGGCTCAGATCGGCATTGATATTCACGCAACACTGACCGCATGTTTCAATCAAATCAATGCGCAGGGCGGCATCTATGGCCGCCGGTTGGTTCTGGTGGCCGAAGATTCACGCGGCGATCTGCAAGGAACGGCTGTGGCGACTCGCCGGTTGGTTGAACAGGAAGAGGTATTTGCGCTGGTCGGCAGTTTCGAACCGAAGGGCAGTGAGGCGATCAACGACTTCCTGCAAAGCGCCGAAACGCCGCTGATTGGCCCCGTCACGTTCTCACC
>JBBQVH010000040.1:0-55542 GCA_038211695.1 Blastocatellia bacterium
ATTGAAAGAGCTTCTCGATGCGCTCCCATTGTTCGGGCGAGAGCGTGACGTGGGAATTGAACGCAGCTTAAGCAGGCGCAGCGGCCAGATTGCGCGTCGCCTGTTCGTGGAAAGAGAGCAGGGCTTCCGCGCCTCGGCGCAGGTGCAAATCGTCGGCGCAAGATTGATTCAGTGCGGCGGCGCGTTGTTCGGCGTCTTGCTCTAAAGCTGAGTTGACCAGATTCTTGATCTGTTGCCAGCGTTCGGGTGTCATTTGGTTGCTCCTATCTTCAGGGTTGTCTAGCCTGGGTACGCATCGCCTCCGGCGTGCAGTCTTACTTTAAGCGCCCGTCGGATTCCATCAGGTCTGCCAGCCACGCCTGCACGCCGGAGGCGATGCGTACCCAGGGGTCACTGCTTTTGAATTTGTCGTCCCAGCCAGGCTTCGGCCATTCGCAATTCGCGCCGGATGGTGGCGACGGACAGGCTGGTGACTTCGGCGGTTTCTTCCATGCTCAGGCCGCCGAAGTAGCGCAATTCGATGATCCGGCTTTTGCGCTCATCTCTGCGGGCCAAATCTTTCAACGCATCATCGAGTGCAATCACGTCTGCTGGGACTCGCGCGGGCGCGGCGATGGCTTCATCCAGCGGCAATGCATCTTTGCCGTCGCCACGTTTCGCCGAGGCGTGAGCGCGGGCGTGATCCACCAGAATGTTTCGCATCAATCGCGCCGCCACGCCGATGAAGTGCGCGCGGTTCTGCCAATCCATCTGCTGTTGTCCGATCAATTGCACGTAGGCTTCGTTGACCAGCGCCGTCGCTTGCAGCGTGTGGTCTGCGCGTTCGCGGCGCAGATAGCGCGAGGCCAGGCGGCGCAATTCGTCGTAAACCAGCGGCGTCAGTTTTTCCAATGCCTGCTGATTGCCGTTACGCCATTCGAGCAGAAGCTGCGTGATGTCGTGCGGTGAAGACGATGCCATCATCTTTCCCAGTGGGTCTCCCGGCGGAGCGTCAGAGTTTGAACAATTCGCCGTAGAGGGTAGCCACTTGGCGCAAACCGAGTCAATCAATTGACCGACACGGAAATGAAGATGACGCGAAAGCTGCATAACGATTCCCGGATTTCCTCCGGCTATCTAAAGCGGAATCGGAAGGCGAAATCGCTCACGCGCCACAAAAAAAACCGGGAGCGCAGTGCTTCCAGCCTGCGGGTCTTGTGAGGAAAACCGCTCGGAGAAAGAGAAGGGCGAGTCGCCAAGGCCCGCAGGCCGGAGGCACTTGCGCTCCCAGGCTAGCTGAATTCAGGCGGCTGCTTGTGCGGCATTGATTGCCGCGCCGATGATGGCTGTTTCGTCGCTGGTGGAGATGACTTCGACCTGGCTGCCCTGCAACGGACTCATCTTGACCATCTCGTGCAGGTAGAGATCGAACAGCCCGATCTGAACGAACCGGGCATTCGGGCCGGAGATATAAAACTTGCCGGGGCCGTCCAGGTGAATGCTGCTGGCGGTGGCGGCGGCCAGCGCGCGGTGCCACAGTTTGACGAAGTCCGCGCAACGCTGATCGCCTTCCTGCGCTTCGGCGAAGACCTCCTCAGGTTCCAGATCGAGGAACCGTAACCTCATCGAGCGATGACCGGTGATGCCTTCCAGATGGCCTACGCCGCCGCAGCCGCAGAAACGTTCCTTCGGATCGAGCGAGACGACGATGTGGCCGCCCTCCCAAATGCCTTCGGCTTGCGGGTAGCGCCCGAAGCCCGTGCCGTTGCCCAGCCACCAGACGCGAATCAATTTGTCCAGATGGCCTTTGGCTGCCGCCACTCCCGCCGCCATTGCGTCCGCGTCGTTGAAGATATGAACTGGCGCTGTGACGCCGAGTTGCGCCAGGCGTTCGCTGAGCACTTGCCCCAGATTCTGTCCTTTGGTCTGGATCAGGTTCGGCGAATCTTCGATCACGCCGTTGCGAATGATGCCGGGGAAACCGACGCCGATGGCTGCAACCTTTTGCCCTTGCCGGACGCTTTCAATTTGCCGCACCATCAACTCGGCAAGCTGATCCGACGGCACGTCAGCCAGATCATCCGACCTGCTTCCTCTTTCGGGAAAGACGTGCAGCGCGCCGGTGAGTTGATTGTTTTCCACCAGTCCGGCGGCAATGTGTTCCGCAGCCATCACGCCAATCGTTTTTTGCATAATGATCCATGAAGGAATTGTGGATGGTGTGTCAGTACCCCGACCGTGAGGGAGAGTGTTCCCCTCCCTCACGGTCGGGGTACTGACACTCGGTTTAGACCAATGCGCTGCCCAATCGTCCGGTCAGCTTGGTCAGTTTGTTCAGCCCGTTGAAGGCCGCCGCCTTGTAGCATTCGGCCAGCGTCGGGTAGTTGAAGACGGTATTGACGAAGTAATCCACCTTGCCTTTCAGCGTCAGTACCGCTTGCCCGATATGGACCAGTTCCGACGCGCCTTCGCCGATGATGTGGACGCCGAGCAAGTCGCGCGTCTCGCGGTGGAAGATCAGTTTCAATCGCCCGGTGGTATCGCCGCGAATCTGGCCGCGCGCAATTTCGCGGTAATAGGCGACGCCGACTTCATACGGCACGTCTTCGTCAGTCAGTTGCTCTTCGGTTTTGCCAACGAAGGAGATTTCGGGAACTGTGTAAATGCCATAAGGATAATTCGCCGGATCGGTCTGAAGATTCAGACCGAAAGCATTGCCAACGGCGATGCGTCCCTGCTCCATCGAAACCGAAGCCAGTTGCGGAAAGCCGATCACGTCGCCGACCGCGAAGATATGCGATTGGCTGGTGCGGTATTCGGCATTGACCGTGATGCGCCCTCGATTGTCTGCTTCCAGTCCGGCAGCTTCCAGCTTCAATCCGTCGGTGTTGCCCTGCCGCCCGATGGCGTAGAGCAGCGCGTCGCCGGAGATTTTCTTTTTGCTTTCCAGATTGGCGATGACGGTTCCGTCTTCGGCCTCTTCGACGCTCTGAACCGTTTCGTTCAGACGCATCGTGACGCGGTTGTCGCGCAGGTGATAAGACAAGGCTTCGACTATCTCGCTGTCGGCAAAGCCGAGCAGTCGCGGCTGTTTTTCGATCAGGATGACGCGCACGCCGAGCGCCGCGAACATCGAAGCGTATTCGACGCCGATCACTCCGCCGCCCACTACCAGCAATGTTTTGGGAATTTCCTGCAGCGCAAATATCTGGTCGCTGTTGACGATTGTGCGGTTGTTGAGCGGGACAGTCGCCGTTTCAGCGGGACGAGTTCCGACGGCGATGACGATGATGTCGGCTTCGTAATCGGACTGGCCGCGCGAATTTTCCACCCGCAGGTGATTCGCATCCAGAAAGCTGGCCGCGCCGGTGATGACTTCAATGCCGTTGCGCGAAAGCTGCGCGTAGGTGATGTCAGTTTCAGTCTTGATGACATGCTGGACGCGAAAGGAGAGGTCACCGACCGTGATTTTTTCCTTAACGCGGTAGTTCATCCCGTACAGCCCCTGATAACTGTAGCCCGACAGATGAATGACGGCTTCGCGCATCGTTTTGCTGGGAATGGTTCCCGTGCTGATGCACGCGCCGCCGACGACTTCGCGCTTTTCGCACAGCGCGACTCGTTTGCCCAGCTTCGAGCCTTGAATTGCGGCGCGCTGCCCGGCGGGGCCGGAACCAATGACAATCAGATCGTATTTCTGCATCCTGAACTCCGAAGCTCGGTACAGAACCGCGACCGTAAGGGAGCGGATGCCATCGTCAGCCACCCGTTCCCTCACGGTCGCGGTTCTGTATTATGTACCGGACTACTTCACCGAATTGGCCATCTTCGCCTGTGTTTTGTCCGCGCTGGTCGGCAGGACGTGATCTTTCTCAGTGGCTGGATTGAACGTGATGCGTCGCTTTTGCAGATAGGCAATTTTGCCCAGATTCGAAGCGAGCGCCGAACGATGACCGCTGACCACGTCGGAATTGGGCGTCTTGTGTGATTTGACGCAACTGATGAAATTGCGAACGTGTTCGGTTTCCAGTGCCATCGCGGCTTTGCCGATGACTGGTTCAGGGGGCGCTTGCCTGCGTTCGGCTGCTCCCTGAAAACGGTATCCGCCACGGTCAATGTACAAACTGCCGCCCGCTCCCATCAGTTCAATCGCAGCACCGCGTGCGCCCGGGACTAACGTTGCGTCGAAGGTCGCCATCCACTCTTTCGGGTATTCAAGCTGAATCGAAATCGTGTCAGGCGCAGTGCGTCCGTCCTTGTAATTGTAGACGCCGCCCGCAGCCGTCGCGGAAACCGGCAACTCTTCGCCCAAGTACCAATGCACTACGTCAATCCAGTGCGTAAACAAGTCCGTGATCTGGCCGCCGCCGAAGTCGAAATAGGCTCGCCAGTTGTAGAACTGATGCGCATTGAAGGGGCGATATTTGGCGCTGCCCAGCCATTTTTTCCAGTCCAGCCCGGCGGGTTGTTCGGTGAAGTTCGGCTTGCGCAGGTGATAGCCGTTACCGTGCCAGTATGTCCTAACCATTGCGATCTTGCCGATCTTGCCGCTGTCTATAAATTCGCGCTTTGCTTCGGCGTAATGGGTGCCGCTGCGTTGTTGCAGGCCGACTTGAAAGATGGTTTTGTTGTTCCTGACGGCCTCAATGATCTTGTGACCTTCCTGCCAGGAATAGGTGAGCGGCTTTTCGCAGTACACCGCCTTGCCTGCATTGCAGGCGTCAATGGCAATCTGTGCATGCCAGTGATCGGGCGTAGCGACCAACACGGCGTCCACGTCTTTATTTGCGAGCAATTCGCGATGATCGCCGTAGGTCTTGGCCTTACCACCAGCCTTTTCGTTGGCCTCGTTCATGGCTTTTTCATACACATCGCAAAGCGCGACGACTTCGGCATCCGGCTCTTTCAAGAAAAAGCCCATCACGTCACTGCCGCGATTGCCCGTGCCGATCACGCCCAGCCGCACGCGGTCGTTCGCGCCCAGCACTTTGTTCCAACTGGCAGCAGTCAGTGCAATGCCTGCCGCACTCTTGGTGATGAAATCCCGTCGAGAATTATTTTGAGACATCGTTTTTCCTCTCTGATGGTGAATTTGGACTCTACGATTGGCCATTGTGAATTGGATATTGGTCATTCCCTAAAACAGGGCAAGAGCCTCTTGGGCCTAATTGGGCCTAACAATGACCAATGCCCAATTCCCAATGACCTTCAGGTTAAGAGCTTCTTGTTGTATTGGTGATCTTGCCGAGCAGCCGCTTCAACTCCAGACATTCGTCGTAAGCTGGTTGAAAATCCGCATCGTCCAGAAAGCCTCCATCGTGCAGAACATTCAACCAGTATTTGGTGCGGCCTGCTTTGGCCAACGCGGTCTTCATGTCGTGCCAGAAACCGTCGCGCGATTCAGCTTCCTGCGCGGTTTCGACATATGCGCCGACATTTGTGCCATCGCTGAGCATTGCTTTGCTCAGCACGTACTCATGCTTTTCTTCGGTCAGTTTCCGGTATAGCCGCACGATGTGCAATGCGAACTTGTAGGATTTTTCGAGAACAACATTGTCTTTCATTTTGCCTCCTTATGGCTGGGAAGGTTATTGACTGAGAAAGCGAGCCACAGCCGCATTGACCGTAGCGCCTTCACAACTTGCGTAAACGTGGCCGCAGGCATTGTTGACCTCCAAGATTTCAGCTTTGATCAATCGAGCGAAATCAATCGCCGGATCGGGATTGACCATCATGTCCTGCCGCGCAACGACGACCAGCGTCTTGGCTTTGACGGCCCACGCCGCCTGCGACATCGAATCATTGAACTGTCTGGCGACGTTGTGCCCCATCATCGCTTTCAGTTGCGCTGTCCAGTCGTCGGCCTTGAAGGTCTTCAGATAGTTCTGTTCTTCCTTTTCGACAAAGGCCTGAAACTCTTTCGACGGTGTATTGGAATTGCGATAGGCAGGCGTAAACAAAGCCAGCGCGTGAATGCGTGCCACCATCGCCGCGCCTGCATTGTCACTGGTGTCCAGCTTGCGGGCTTCTTCAATCGCACGCAGCTCTGTTGACCAGAGCAATAAATCAAAGGCCGTCTGATGCGTTGTGCCGACAATCGGCACAGCTTTCTCCATCATTTCGGGATACGCAACCATCCACTCAAAAGTCTGCATTCCGCCCATCGAAACGCCCATCACTGCGTAGAGCTTTTTGATGCCGAGCGTGCGCGTCACCAGTTGATGCTGGGCATTGACCATATCCCGAATGCTGAAACGCGGAAACTTCTCGCCCGGTTGCAACCGGCTGTTCGATGGCGAAGAAGACACGCCATTCCCGATGGCATCTACCGCAATGACGAAGAACTTCGCGTCATCCGCCATCTTCCCGGAGTTTGGGCCTTTGCCGATGTTGCCGCTGAGTTGTTCGCTTTTGCCGCTGAACCAGGTCGGGAAGAGGATCGCGTTTGATTTATCCGCATTAAGCGCGCCGAAGATGCGATAGCCCAGCTTGCAATCGCGGATCACCTCGCCGCTTTCCAGTTTGAAATCGCCAAGCTCCGCAAATTTTTGTTCGTTCTGCGCAGACACCTGACTGGTAAATGCCAACAGCGTGAATGCAATAACAATGGCAAATCGTTTCATCGGTGCTCCTAAACTGCTGCGGCTATCCCTTCTTGGTCTGCGCCTTCATTCGTGGCCTGAAGTATTTTTCAGGTGGGTGTTGGCTCAGCCATTCCCGCAGGTCTTTTATTTGATTGAAGCCGAACAGCGCCTCGCACAATTCTTCCTGTTGTGGCGCGGGCAGGCGCTGAACCTGCTTTTGCATCCGGCTACTCAGCACGCCAAAACGTTTGACCAGCAAACGTTGCACAAAGCCGCTCAGAAATTCTTCACGGGCCAGCTTGCGACCTAGTTCACGGCCCTGCTCAATGCCTTGCTCATAGCCTTTTTCAAGACCTCTTTCGATTGCGGCCATCTCAAAATGCGAAATCGGCATTGTTCTGGTCCCCCTTCACGAACCTTCAAGCCAGCAGCTTCTTCACCACATTCCCGCTGACATCGGTCAGGCGAAAATCACGGCCCTGAAAACGGTAGGTTAGCTTGGTGTGATCAATGCCCATCAGGTGCAGCACCGTCGCGTGCAAGTCATTCACTTCAACCGGATCTTCAACGACGTTGTAACCAAGCTCATCCGTCTGCCCAACGGTCACGCCCGGTTTAATGCCGCCACCGGCAATCCAGTAAGCAAAAGCCCGTGGATGATGATCGCGGCCCAGCAGCTTTGATCCGGCGCGAGCTTCGTTGACTGGCGTGCGACCGAATTCACCGCCCCAGATGACAAGCGTGTCTTCCAGCAAGCCGCGCTGTTTCAGATCGTCGAGCAGCGCGCCAATTGGACGATCAATCTCGCGGCACATACGCGGCAGCTTGGTGGGAATATCCACGCCAACGCCATTGCCGTGCATGTCCCAGCCCCAATGATAAAGCTGCACGAAGCGTGTTCCGCGTTCAACCAATCGCCGCGCCAGCAAACAGTTGTTTGCAAACGACGCCTGACCGGGCCGCGTGCCATAGGCTTCGTGTACCTTTGGCGGTTCTTTGGCGATGTCGGTCAGTTCCGGCACGCTGGTTTGCATTCGATAGGCCATTTCGTAGGCCGCGACGCGCGTGTCAATTTCGGGGTCGCCGATGGCTTGGCGGTTCATCTGGTTCAGGTCGCGGATGGCATCCAGCGACTGGCGGCGCACACTGCTGCTGACGCCTTCGGGGTTCGAAACGAACAAGACCGGCTCGCCCTTCGACCGGAACTCAACGCCCTGGTGAACGGTCGGCAAAAAGCCACTGCCCCAACAGCTTTTGCCGCCGTCGGGATTGTTTTCGCCCGACAGCAGCACGACGAAGCTCGGCAGGTCTTTGTTATCGCTGCCCAGTCCGTAACTCATCCACGATCCCATGCTTGGTCGGCCAACAATCTGGTGGCCGGTGTTCATGAATATCTGCGCCGGAGCGTGGTTGAACTGCGTCGTCTTCATCGAACGAATGATCGCAATGTCGTCTGCGTGGCGCGCCAGATTGGGCAAGAGGTTGCACATCTCCTGCCCGGATTTGCCGTACCGTTTGAACTCGAACGGTGTGCCCAACAGCTTCGGCGTGCCCTGGATGAAAGCGAAGCGCTCACCCTTGATGAACTCTTCGGGAATGTCTTTGCCGTCGTACTGATTCAGCTTCGGTTTGTAATCGAACATGTCTAACTGCGACGGTGCGCCTGCCATAAACAGGAAGATGACTCGCTTGGCTTTTGGCGCGAAGTGTGGCCCGCGCAGCGCATCGTTATCGGCAGCGAAAATCTTTTGATCTGCCAGCGAGGCTAACGCCATCGCGCCAATGCCGAAGCCCGTTTGTTTGAAAAAGTGGCGGCGAGTCACAGTTCTCACTAAGTTGTGATTGTTATTCATAGTTCGTTTACCGAGCCCTATTCCCAAGTCTTGGGCAAACCGTTTGGGCGGCAGGCTCACTAGGAACATCTTCAGGGTTCCAAATCGTTATTACCCCCTTTGTACGACCATCGCTTTTATCACTACCGAGTAACTTATCGAACGCCTGCTTATTAAGCTGAATTCTTACGGAGCCGGTATTAGGTATTCCCTTACATCCATGGACTACAATGCTGCCAGATTTATAGGATACCTGAATTATCTTTTCGTCTAGGTCGTATTCTCTCGGTACCAGAGCGATGAGGGGGTTTTTCACGTCACCCCATTCCACAGCCGCTTCCTCCCCCAACGTATGAAAAGGAGGGTTTTTCTTCCTAGAAAGCTCACGGAGTTTTGATATTAACTCGTTGTTTTTCAAGATACCTTGAGCCCAGCGTGCGTAATCTTGAGCAGGCATATCAGGCTTGAGGGGTAACGTTATTGCCAGTTCATCTGCTAGGGCTTTATCATTTATGCTATATATCTTCTTTTCCTCTTTTAGCCATTTCTTTGCCTCTTCTTCGCTGTGCGAGAATATATCCCCCAGACTCGTCTTTATAGCATTTGGTGTGGGTGGTTGAATTTGCGATGATGCTGGCTTTGTTATAGAAGGACCTAGTCCTTTTAAGCGTCCCATAAGAAAAATTCCTGCCAAAACAACAATCACTGCCGTTGTTAAAGACCAAGTAGTTTTTGATCTCAAGAGTCTGGAAAAGAAGGCGGCTCTTTTGTATGTCAAGTCATTTTTTGCGGGCAAATCCTTTCGCACTGTGCTTATATCTAAATCTTCTTTCAATAATATTCCACGTAAGGTTAAATACCGGTCATCATAATAATCACTTGGTTTCACAATATCTGTGTGGCTAGCCCCTGTTATAGTAGCTGAGTATTGAAAATCCCAGTCTGGGCGGGCACTAGCTGGAGAAACAATTCTATCCAGATCGCCCATGACAAATGTTACGGGAATATTCAGATTATCCTTTCTCTTTAGTAGGAGCCAAAGCTTGTTAAGAGTGGTTATAAAGTCAGAATCATTGCAAGCTTGTTTAATCTGTGGTTGCCACCAGGATACAAGTTTGCCTATATTGGCAAGCTCGGAGCCATTATTGGGAGTCGCATATAAGACAAGGCGACGGATTTTTACTACAGTCTCACCAGAAGTTTGGCCAAGCACCTTGTCAAGAGTTTGTTCAAGTACATATTGACGCGCAACCAAACCACCTAAGCTATGGCAAACTAAAGTCACCGCATCATATTCACCGAAGCGATTAATCAAAAATGTACTCAGGCCGCTAGCAAGTAACTGAACTCTAGGGCTTAGGCTAAAGAATGGTAAACTAAAAAGACTAGTTGAGAATCCATATGTATCAGTATCATAGCTCTTGCCAAGAATAGGATCACTGCTAATTAATTCCGGGAATTTACCCCAAGTTGTTTTTGCATTTCCTCCAAGGCCATGTATAAAAACAATCGCGCGTTTCATCTGCGGTTGGTCAATCATTAAATCTCCTTGAATGAAATTTTTCTTGGGTCGCCTGGGGAGGGCGACACTATTCATAGTTTGAAGCTGACCACAGAAACAAGCAAATCCTTACAAGTTCTGCAATTCAGTTTGGCGATCGAGTTGCGCCCGAATCTCTTCGGCCAGGGCAAAGCGTTTGATCTTCATCGAAGCCGTGCGCGGGAAGTCTTCGTCCCATACGATGTAGCCGCTGATGCGTTTGAAATTGAGCAGGTGATTGTTGCGGGTGACGATTTCTTTCTTCAACTCTTCGGTGAACTGCTGGCCTTCGTTCAATCGCAAAACTACGATCAGCTTTTCGCCGAGCATCGAACGCTCTGGCCAAATATAGTTCGCCGCAAAGACACAGAACTCTTTGACGGGCAGACCGCCAAATGCGGCTTCGATGTCTTCGGGGTAAACGTTCTTGCCCTCTTCGGTGACGATCATGTTTTTGGCGCGACCGAAAAGCTGCAAGTGGCACATCGCGTCGAAGCGGCCCAGATCGCCCGTCATCAGCCAGCCGTCCACAATCGTCTCACTGGTAAGTTCAGGATCGTCCAGGTAATGCGACATCACTGTGTTGCTGCGGACGGCGATCTGGCCGATGCCGTCATCGCCGGGATTCAGGACTTTTACTTCCATGCCCGGCAGCGGTTTGCCGACGGTGTCGGCGCGGAAGGGGTTGAAGTCGTTGAGCGTGATTGACGTGCCCGCTTCGGTCAGGCCGTAGCCGATGGCGACCTGAATGCCCAAGTCGTAAAAGAACTGGATGATCTGCGCATCGCAGAACGTGCCGCCCGTGAAGATCGCGCGCAGTTCGCCGCCGAAGGCTTCGTGAACTTGTTTCAACAGCTTGCGGCTCAGCACCAAGTTCGGTTGCCTCTTCGTGATGGTTTTGTTGATTGTGCGCAGTTGGTCGAAGACGAAGCGTTTGAATGGCGGCAGATCATTGAAGCGTTGCTGCAATCCGGCTTGCAGGTTTTTCAGAATCAATGGCACCAGCGCAACATAGGTGATCTTGAATCGCGTGAAGGCTTCGCGGACGAATTCCGGGCGCAGGGTTCGCAGATGAACCACCGTCGCGCCGCAGACGAACGGCCCGATGAAGCCGACCATAAAGTCTATCGCGTGGTTCGTCGGCAAAATGCTCAGGTAGCGCACGCCTGGCCAGAAGGCGTACAGGCTGGTCAGCGAAGCACACTGCTCCAGATAGTTCTCGTGCGTTAGCACGCAGCCTTTCGGTCGCCCGCCGGTGCCAGACGAATAGACGATACACGCCCAATCTTTCCGCTGGCGGGGAACGAACGTCGGCTCGCCTGCGCCACGCGCTTCCTCGAATCGTGTGGCACCCATCAGATCGGCGTTTTTCGGAACGTCAGTGACGATGATAGTTTTGAGATGAGGAAACTCCGCTCCCTCACGGTCGCGGTACTGTACCAACGCGCGCCAGAAATGATATTCGGTGACAAGGACTTCGGCTTGGCTGTGGGCAAGTAACGCCGCGTGTTCGGGTGCGCTCAGCTTGTAATCCAGCGGAACCAAGACGCCACCGGAATGGAAGATCGCGTAGGCAGCCAAAGGCCAGCGCGACTGATTGGTCAGAATGATCGCCGCGCGCGAACCGTTAGCCAAGTCGCGATCCTGCAGGAACTTCGCCAGCGGCAAAGCCGTTTCTTTGAATTGGCGATACGTCCAGCGATGGTTCTCGCGTTCGCGGTCGGCTTCGATTAAACAGGTTTCGTCGGCGAATTTGTCCAGCGCTTCGCGCAGGGCAGCGCCAAGCGATTGCTGCTGGCTCAGATCAACCATCACGGTTTGAGGCTCTGATTTATCAGCCATCTTTGTGGGTTAGAGTCTTGATTCGATTCGTTCGGCCAGCGTGCGAAAGTCGCTGACGCCTTGCACTTCGTAGTCGGGTAGTTCGACGCTGAAATGGTTTTCCAGTCGCGTCAGTAATTCCAACGCTTGCAGGCTGTCTATGCCCAGCGTTTTGAAAAAGTCGTCGTCGGGCGAAAGCGATTCGCGCGAGACTTTGAAGTGCGTGGACGCAAGAGTAAGGATTTCGTCAATGGTTTGTTCAGTCGTTCGCATTCAACACTCCTAAATCCTGGCAACAGACGATGAATTCAATGCTTCAGGCGTTTGTTCTGACGCAGTTTCCTTTTCACTTTCAGCCACTTGACCGGAGATTTCCGGAAGCCGTGGTATTCGCGTTACCACAGGCATTGCTTCCTGTTCCTGCATCGCCCGGTAGTAAGCACCAATAGCTTTCACGTCGTAGTTGAAACGCGAGGCGAGTTGGTCGCGAATCTGACGGACTTCTTCAATGATCGGGTCGTCAAACATTGTTATTGCTCCTTTTCTTGATAGCTCAATTCTTCCGGCGTGCAAAGCTTGGGAGCTTCGTAACCGGCAAGGCGACAGGTAGCTTCAATCGCGCCTCGTAGATGAGCGTTGGCGATATGTTTGAAATTCCAGGTGAGCAGATAGTTCATCCCGTGAACTGTTGCAACCGCAATGTGAAGTGCATCTTGGGCGGCTTTGGCTGGCAACGCATGCTTTTGGATCAAGGCTTGCGCGAGTTGGTCGGCTTCAGGAGTGACTGACAAGATGGTTAGTTTATCCGGGTATTTCAAACGCCTCGCGGCGGGATTGGGATCGCCAGCGCGCGCTTCCTCAATCACAACCGGCGAAGCGAAAAGATCAAAGTTTTGGCGTTGATTTTCCCACCACTCAGTAGTGAGTTGCTGGTGCGCCATCGTAATTAGATCGCGGCTAGGTTTAGCAGCTAAATAGCTCACCACGCTGGTTTCAATGTAAACGGACTCTCTTGCCATAACTTGCAAAGATTAGTAAGCCCACCGCGCCAGCACAGACCCTGACGTGAAACCGGCACCGACAGCGGCAAACAAAACCAAGTCGCCGCGTTTCAGTTTGCCATCGTCAATGGCATCGCCGATGGCTAGTGGGATCGTCGCGGCAGTGGTGTTGCCGTATTTGTGAATGTTCTTGATGACCTTTTCCGGCGCAAGGCCCGCTTTCTTGGCCGCCGCATCAATGATGCGCATGTTGGCTTGGTGCGCGATAAAGCAGCCGATGTCGTCACCGGTCAGGTTATTTTTCGCCAGCATGTTTGTGCTCATCTCTTCCATCTTGCGGACGGCGAATTTGAAGACGGCCTGGCCGCTCTGGTGAACGTAATGCATCTTTTTGTCCACGGTTTCGTGCGAAGGCGGATGAAGGCTGCCGCCGCCGGGCATATACAAGCTTTCGCCGCCCGATCCGTCAATCTCGTGGTGATAATCCAGAATGCCGAATTCTTCTTCGCCTTCTTCGGTGGGTTCCAGCAACACGGCGCCTGCGCCGTCGCCGAACAGCACCAGCGTTGAACGATCTTCAGGATCCAGGATGCTGGTCATGACGTCCGCGCCGACGACTAGAACCTTTTTGTGCTGGCCGCTGGCAATGAATTGCGCGCCTGTGGTCAGGGAATACAGGAATGACGAACAGGCTGCGGAAATATCAAAGCCCCAGGCGCGCGTCGCGCGAATCTTGTTTTGAATGACGCAAGCCGTGGAGGGGAAAAACATATCCGGGGTGACAGTGGCGACGATGATCAATTCGATTTCGTCGGCTTCAATGCCGCGACGTTTCAGGCAATCGTCAATCGCCTTGACGGCGAGTTCGGACGTTGGCGTGCCCTTTTCAACCCAGTGGCGTTCGTGAATGCCCGTGCGTTCGACAATCCAGTCGTGATTGGTGTCCACCATCTTCGACAGATCGTCGTTGGTGACGACGCGCGGGGGAACATAACGTCCTAAGGATGTAATTTTGGCTCTTTTTCGCTCAGCCATTTTGGGTGACTCCTTTTGATAAATGCGCGATGCGTTGTTGCGTTCGCCGGTAACTTGGCCTGGAACGCGCGGTCTTGCCCGCAGTTTTTGATAATTCAGGTTTGTATCTGGTGACGACGCTGCCGCGAGTGAACGGATATTTGGATGAAGGCGTGACCTGGATTTCGCAAGTCACCGACGCCAGCATAGGATATTTTTCGATCAGCATCGAAGTCACTTCCTTGTTGAGAATTTCCCAAAAAGTCGTTTCGTTTGGGTATTCGGTCAAGAACTTCTCAACGCCCTTTCTCAGCGGAATGAAGTCCGGATACTGGTTGTCGGCGATGCCTCTGACGTAACTGTAACTCACTTTGATATTAAGAATGTTGACCTCGCCTTGATGATCCATTTTGTAATCGTTCATCAGAAAATAAAAGCCTTCATTCAGCGTGCCGGAGTTTTTCGATCTGGCCCTATTTGATAGCGATGATCTGGCTGATTTCGTTTTGACATCAATTTTGTTCTGGGCCTGCGCCGGAACAAAATTGGTACAGACGATCATCAGCACAGCAATCAGAATTTGAATGCGGAATATCTTCATCATATGTGAGTTTCCAGGAGCGTGAGACAGGATGCGATTCACAGGTTAAGGCAGATACGGTTGGGCATCCGCACTTTCGACAAATTTGCGCAGACCTGCCTCCACCGCTGGTTTGGTAAACAGTTCGCAGAAGATTTCAATCTCTCGTTCCAGTTCCGCGTAAGGAATCGGTTTCAGAAATTGCTTGGCGACAGCACTAGTCGCGCGGTCAAACTTTTTGACTTGCGCGGCCGTGAAGCGCGCCAGCTTTAACGCCTCGCCTTCGGCGGCAAGCTGACTGACCAGGCCAATCGCCTGCGCCTTTGTCGCGTTAATGCTGCGCCCAGTCAGCAACAGGTCGCGAACAATGGCGTTGCCCAGGTCACGCTTCAATCGCGGAATGCCTCCGAAGCCAGGAATCAATCCCAGCCGCAGTTCAGGGAAGCAGAATCGCGCCATCTTGTCCGCGAAGATCAGATCGCAGACCAGCGCCAGTTCGAATCCACCGCCGAACGTCACGCCATGAACTGCGGCAATCGTCGTCAGTGGGGAAGCGTCAATCGCGTTCATCACTGCGTGGATTCGGTTCAGGAAATCACGCACCAGCGGCGCGGCGTTCTGAAAGCCCATTTCGTTCGCGCCGTGGTACAGGTCGCGCAGATCCGCGCCTGCGGAAAAGCCAGCTTTCTGTCTGCTGTAAATGATCAGCGCGTGCGCCTGGGTTTTCAGCGTCTCGTGCGCGGCGATGAACTTCTCCAGCTCTTCCAACGTTTGCAGGCCGATCTCGTTCGCCGGTTCGCGATGGAGCGCCAGCTCAATGCAGCCGTCAATCAATTCCCATGACAGTGTTTTGCCTGTATAGCTTTGCATTTACTCTTTGCCCTCTTCTTCTGGCGCTTTTTCCACTGCTGCTGCCTCGGCTTCTTCTTGCTTGTCTTTGGCAATGCCTCGCGCGCCCAGCGCCATCAGAAACATAATGGCCAGCACGATGCCCAGGAAGATACAGGTAAATCCTAAAAAGATCATTGATGCTCCATCAGGCTTTCTTTGCCTGATACAACTTGTCCAACTCTTCCGCGAAGTGCGCGCCGATGGCATCGCGCTTCAGTTTGCCGTTGGCAGTCAACAGACCACTTTCAATCGTCAACGGTTCTTTGTTGAGATGAAAGGCGACGATGCGTTTGTAATGCGGCAAGCCTGCATTGACCACATCAATCGCTTGCTGGGTTTGTTCGGCAGTGATTTCTCCCGTGACCAGTGCTGTTAGAAAGCTGCGGTCGTTGCCGACGATTACGCATTGTTGCGCAGCCGGTAGATTGAACAAGACCTTTTCTTCGATGGGTTCGGGCGCTACGTTGTGGCCGGATTTCAGAATCAATAAATTCTTGATGCGGCCCGTGATCGCCCAATTACCCTTTTCGTCCACCTCGCCTTGATCGCCGGTATGAAACCATTCGTCACGAATCACAGCGTTCGTTGCTTCGGGCCGATTCCAATAGCCAGCGAAAATGTTTGGCCCACGAACCAGCAGTTCTTCGCCTTCGCCCAGCCTCATTTCAACGCCGGGAATCGCCGGACCAACGCGGCCGGGCGTGAAATCATTGGGATCGTCCATCGTGCAGATGGCGGTTGTTTCCGTCAGCCCATACACCTGCAAGACTGGAATGCCCAGCATCAGAAAGAATAACTGTGTCTCTTTGGCTAGTGGGGCTGATCCGCAGATCAAAGCGCGCAGGTTCGGCCCGATCTTCTTTTTGACAGGAGCAAAAATCAGCCAATTGGCCAGCGTGAAGGCGAAGCCCGCGCGGCCCTTGCCTTCGTGTTTTCGCAGCCAGGCTGCTTTGCCATTGTGGTAAATCTTCTGAATCATCGGAGGCTTCTGCGCTATCTGGCTTTCGACGCCCGTGCGGATGCGTTCCAGCAGCGTCGGCACGTTCAGGCAATAGTTCGGCGAAGCCAGCTTCAATTCGTCGGCCAGTTTGTTCAGGTCAGTTGAGAGCGAAAGCAGACTGTTTCGTGACAGCACTGTCAGCAGCAGAATCCACGATCCGGCAAAACAGAACGGCAGGTAATGAAAGACCTGATCGGCGACTTGGGCGGTCTGGCCTTTCATTAACTGGCTGAGCCGTGCGCCGGTGGAGGGAACCATAAAATTCAAATTGCCGATAGTGAGCATTACGCCTTTGGGTTCGCCGGAGGTGCCAGAAGTATAGATGATGGTGACAATGTCGCTATCGTCCAGTGCAATCGGTTCGTCTTTGATCGCCCCATCTGACGTCATTGCAAAGATGTCATCGAATAACGCCAGCGGCGGCGCATCGTTCGTCCAGTTCTTCGCAATGCCGTCGCGCAACGGTTGATCGGCACAGACGACCATCGTGGCTCCACAGTCTTTCAGCATGTTGGCCAATTCGCTGTGGTCTTGGCGTGAATAAAGCGGCACGACGATGATGCCTTCTGCCATCAAAGCCAAGTCCATCGCAGCCCAGCGAATTGAATTCGGCGCGAGCAGGCCGCAACGATCACCTGCTTTCAAACCGGATTGGCGAATGAAGGTGCGTGCGGTGCGAATCTGCGCAAGGAGGCCGGCGCAAGAGGTGCTGATAACAGGCCCATCATGGATTTCCTGCCCGCTTTGGATTTCCTGAATAACGGGGTGAGTGGGTGTTTGTGTGAACCGTTGGAAGATTCTTTCAAGAAAATTCATCGGGCGGATGATACAAGCGGGAGATGCACTTGGGCAAAACGAATGCGGCGGATCGTCATGGATTTTCTCCATCTCGATCCGCCGCATCATTATAAACGGGGGCAATGGGCTGATTGATCAACCGTAATTTTCCAGCAGTCGCCGCAGATTCGGACTCAGCGGTGGCAGATAATCTTCCCAGTTCTGCAACCCTCTGCGGATCGGAAACTCAGGATAACGGCGTTGGACGTTCTCTTCAAAATAGACGCCCATCCGCGCCATCACCTTCAAGTTCTTGGCGACAGTCCTGCCAATGCCTTCGCGGATGGCTTCGTTTTCCTTGAGTAACTTGCCCATGACCACATACAGTTTGTCTTCAAGCTGCGGATCATCCACGTTCATGCATAAATCAGAATGGCCGCGTTCGTGCATCAAATTGCGAATGCGCTCGTCCATCGTAACGCCCGCCGAAGCGACCAATGCGGGCATGCTTGTCACGATGCCGTGATAACGCGAAGACACCATCATGTGGCAACTACGCATCAAGCTGACCAACTGATACATGTCATATTCGCCTGACGAAAAGATCGGCAGGCCGCCGAGTTTGGCGGACATCTTTTCGCACGCATCGTTGTCCAGCATTTCCGTCGCGATCAGAACCGGGAAGACACGGTTTTCTTTGCGGAAGCGATCCACGGCATTGGCCATCGCAGTCAGGTAATTGTCGTAGGCTTGATCAACCTCCGGGCCTGAACGGTGGAAGTAGACCGAACGGTAATGGCTATCCTGATACGCTCCGGTCAGCGCCTTGGCAATGTATTTGGAGAACGATGCCTTGACTGGCCACCAGAAAGGATTGATTGGGCAAATGGCCATCACTGGCGTCTGTTCATCCCATCCGGCAATGCGCAGAATCTTGCGCCCGAAACCGTTCAATTGCGGCTCGAACGTCCAGGCGGTATCAGTGCCGAGTTCGGTCGAAACACCAAGTTTGCCCAATACATCCTGTGATTCCGGGTTTCGTGTGACGACCAGTGAATCGCTGCAATATCGCGCGACCATCTTCGCCAGCAGCGGATCCATCTGTCCGGCTTCCGCGCCATATCCGATGCTCAGCTTATTCTGTACTGAGGCGATGCCCAGACTTCCCACCATCATCGTCGTCAGCGCGTTGGCGAACTTGCTCTTGAACATCGAACCTTCGCAGGCAACGACGCCATCGTATTTCGGAATTTCGCGGTAGAGCATTGGGGGAAAGATATCAGGCAACCTGACCTGATTCACGCCCTTGAAATAGCCTTGTGTCAGATCAAAGTTTTGGCTTAGGACGCTCAACTCACAATTCTCGTCGCCGAGAATGTGTTTGACCTGCCGAAGCATCTCTTCTACGCGCACGTCCGCACCGGTGTTGCGCGTACCGTTGTAGCCTGTGAAAAGGAGTTTGAGTTTCTGTCCCGGATGCCAGCGATGACCAGCACCAAGCATCCACTTGAATTTCGATAATTCAATCAGACCACTAACCCATCCTTCTAAAGCGATATCCATGTTCATAGCTTTGATTCCTCCTGACTTGGGATTGCTCTGCGGCTTCAGTCTTCAACGCCGAGCGGCTAGATTGCCATCTGGACATTTCGGTTCCAGATATTCACCGGCCTTGTGTTCTGACTGCCGTAACAAGAGTGACCAAAGAGCTGTGTGAGGGGATGTCTTCGATACAGTAGCGAAAGGGTGGGCCTTCGAGACTGCGATCTTCGAACACGCGAGCCAGCTCCGTTCGTCCGGACGTTCCTGATAAGCCAAGCGCTTTGTTTGCGTTTCATCCGCCAGCATCTCGAGCAGTTTGAGAGAGACACTCTGTGGAAAGAGATCAGAGGGAAGTTTGCTCGAAACAGTTAAACGGGAAAAACGCAGCCGCCGCGCGGCCATCAGAGATGCGAATAAATTCGCTGCGTATAGTGAGGACGATAATCGCTGCTTTGTTGGCAAAAACCTGAATTTTGTAGGCATCCCATGATGTGGGTGCTGTGGGGTTTCTTTATCATCTTCAGGCCAACAGCAGTAGCGATTCGACGGGGCACCTGTCATAAAAGCTGAACTGCAGGGGTTAAAGAGTCGCTGATTACAAATTGAGCCGCTGGGGAAAACTCTTTGCTTTGAGTAACTGCCAGCAGCTCTGGTTGTGTCAAGAACGTTGAATTCAGTATTGCTACGTTTCTTAGCTGAATTCTTACTGCGCTTTGTAAACGGTTTCCCAGAAGTTGGCAAGTCATTTAGCACAAAATTGTAATTACCTTGTGCAAAATAATTGCACTGGCTAAGAAAAGTATTTGCGTTACTGGGCTGCGGTAACTGATGCGGGTTGAGGAAGCGGCGCTGCTTCGGGCGGCCACGGTTTGTATGGATAGATGAAATTCCCCGCCTTGCTGAACTGTAATAACGGATAGCTGTAGGCGGAAAATGGTGCGGGCTTCTTGCCTGTCTCTGTCGTGATCCGAGTGTTATCGAAAACTGTGTTCCAGACCAGATACGGAATGAACACCTTCAGTAGGGTGGCTCCATTACCGACGGCATTGCCACGCATGTTATCGGCCAACCAGTTGTTGATTCCGGTGAATGGCTTTTCGAACGCAGGTAGAAAAGACGGCCCGCCTTTGTTTTGCGCCCGGGCCAGTGCATCCGTCAGTTCCTTGAAAGTCTGGGAATCAACGCCGGACGAGAGATGGTAGATGTCGTGATTTGGCTTTTCTTTCTGGTGAATGGTGACGATGGATTCAGAAACGAAATCTACGTTGACGATGTCCAACTGATCTGTTGGCCGAAAGGGAAGCATAGGCAATCCCGCCAGGAACACGAACGCGCGAACCATGTCGAACTGCGTGGTTTCGGCAAAACGGCTGTCACCCAGAATAATGCTTGGGCGAAAGACCGTGTGCGGCACATCGGGCAATAATTCGGCGACCATATGTTCGCAGAATTTTTTCGTTCGAGCGTAAGGATCGTAATCAGAGCGGTTCCAATCCAGCGATTCGTCTTCCTGAACGATTTGGTTGGAACGGTGGCCGCAAATGGCGACGGTGGACACGTCACTAAAACGCCTTAGCCCGTGCAGGTCTCGCGCGGCTTGGGCAAGCTTGATCACTTCCAGCGTGCCGCGCAGATTGACGTTCAGGCAGGTCTTCTCGCTTTTGCGATTCAGCGAAGCCGCGCAATGAATGATTGATTCGGTGGTGTCAGCAAGACGGCGATAATCGCTTTCGGACAGACCAAAATGCTTATCGGTCAGGTCGCCGCAAAAGATGTTGATGCGGGATTTCAGGTGGTCATAAAAGCGTGGGAAGCCCAGATGGATTTGCAGTGACTTCCACAAACGCTCAGCGGCTTCCTGTCCGGTCTTGGCGCGCACCAGCAGGTTTAGTTGATCTTGATGATTTTCGAGCAGCAGCGACGCAACGTGCGCTCCGACATAACCGGTCGAGCCGGTCAGAAAGATTGCCATATTCTTTTAGCTTGCCGCTACGCTTTGTTCCGATGCTTGCACGGTCAGCGAGCGTTTGGATTTGTTGTCCACGGGACGGCCTTCAATCAATGGGTATGACCATTTTCGCAACGCCGGAATGTGAATGTTGATCCAGTAATCCCACCAGTCAATACAGGCGGCGTCATAGCCGAAGGCTTCGCGCTCTTCATCAGGCAGCGTGGCGGAAAGCAGTTCGACGTTACTGGCTTCGAACACATATTCGTTATGCAGGATAAATGGTTCGTACAACTCAACAAGTTTCTCGACCTTATTCAGGTCGCGTTCGCGGCGCACCAGCGGCGAGCGCATCATCGGCAACGGCGACACGATGCGCAGCAAGGCTTGCACCAGTTGTTTCTGCGCCGGAGCCGATAGCTTTTGATAACGCTCTTTTGAAACCGAGATCGAATCGAACATGGACAGCAGGCGATAGTTGAAATCGTCTTGCGCCCGATAGTATTTGCGATGCGCCAGGCCTGTCAGCTCAATCGTGCGGTGCATATTGCAGGGATTCACCGCCGATGTTGCCAGGTGATAAAGCAGGTCTTGACGACGTTCGACCAGCGCGCCCGCGATCAACACCATTCCCCGGCAAACCAGATCCACGGGAATAATGTCCAGGCACTTTTTGCCGTTTGAAGGCAGTTGGCGAAAGAACGTGCCCAGCAAATAAGAGATTGGCGCGGAGGTATTGACGCCTTCGTTCCAGCCTTTGAAGGGTTCGTGCGTGGAGGTTTCGACGATGGAGGGGCGAACGATTGCGACCGGCAAGCTGTCGCCGTTACGTCCTTCTTTGACACGTAAGGCAATCAGCGATTCAGCCAGACTCTTGGTGAAGGTGTACGTGTTCGGCCAGCCAAACTCCTGCGCGCGCAGCATTCCGGCGTCAGTTAATTCGCTGCGCACCCAACGTTGGCGTTGTTTGCGCGTCTGCGCTTCGATTTCGGATTCGGTGAGTTGTTTATTATTGCGGCGGGCCTTTTCCAAAACCTGCTGCTGGAGTTGCTCGGTAATTTCCGCGCTCTCGGCATGAGTCTCGATCTGCTTGGCCAACCTGTGCAGCGACTCGTACTCGATCTCAGCATCAAAATCGGCGATGCCTTTCGGCGTGTAATTCGGGATCAGGGTTTCAGTGATACGGCCATCGTGGAAGCCGACAACGTAACAAGTCGAAAGATGCAGCAGCGCGGCGCGGGCACAACCCCGCAGGAAATCGAGCAGATAAATGGTCCCGTCAATATTGACTGCTAGCGCCTGGCGCAGGTCAGGGTTGAAGTCAGTCAAGCCGGAACTGTTGATGACGACATCAAGCTGCGATTGCATCCGGGTGTAGACCGCAGGCGATAATCCTAGTCCGGGTTGGCTGACATCACCTTCGACTACTTCGATCTTTTCCGACAAAAATCTTCCGAGGTTCTCGCCGTGAATTTCATGCAGCCTGTCGAAGACCGGAGATTCAGCGGCGATCTTCTCAAAACGGCTTTGCGATGTGGTCGAACGTTGGCGCCGGATCAGCAGGGTAACTTTGCCGATGTCCGGAATCTCTTGCAGGACTTTCGCCAGCCAGACCTTGCCAATGAAGCCGGTGAAGCCGATCAGCAGAATATTCTTGCCCGCCAGCGCCGCGCGCATCGAAAGCGGATCGAGCCGTCTGTGTGAATCGAAAACGATGGTGGGAGCGGCAAGTTTTTGCGCAATGCGGCGGGCAGGAGAAATGGCGTTCAGCAACACTTCCGGCGAATTGCCCAGATTGCGCGCAAGCTTTTCCATCGAGACGCGGCCATCGGAGTTCAGTCCGATGAGTCTGGCCATTATTTGCCGAGGGCGAATAACAGGTGAAAGTAACCTGCCCGTTGCGTGGCCATCGCAGAATTCCAGGCGGTTTGCAATCAGCTCAGTGACGCCCAGATGCTTGGCGAGCGGGCGCATGACGTGATCCAGTCCCTGGCTGACCAGAACGATCCTTTCGCCGCGGGCCATTGCTTCTTTGAGTAGTGCGACGCCTTCGGGTTTGAGCCTCGGTTGAAGCTGGTACTCGAAATACTCTTCGCCCAGCAGGTCAAGTCTATCCCGGGTGACGCCGCGCAGTGCCGTATGCAACATACGTGTGGCAAAGATGCGATCCGTCGCATAAAGCAACGGGCGAATTAACGCGGAAAGCGCCAGCCCGCTGCGACGAAGCCAGCGTTCCGAAAAGCTCTGTGTATTCCAGGTAAAGAATGCTACTGGCCGCACTGCGGTCAAATTAAGCAGACTTCCTTCGACACGCCAGAAGGTTGGTTCAGGCGCGTGGGCAGGCGTTGGGGTCTGCGAACCAGTCTGTAAATGGGTAAGGACTGCGCTCACGGTAATCTATGATTGAAACTCAAAAAATGTCGGCGTTGCTCGGCGGGGAAATCGCTTCGTGCGTCACCAAATCGTCCTGTTTATTCAATTAATTACGATGCCGCATGAAACATGAAATCTTCGCGTGAGTCAAATCTGAGCTATGATCGCCGCGGGCAGATTGCCGAGCATAGTTTTCTTCGGCTCTTTGGATTAACGCCAGCGTCGGAATATCCGCAGCTGTATTTTTCATATAAAGTACAACATCTATGAACATCCATCGAAGAGAGTTTTTAATTCATGGGATCGCCCTGGCTTCCGCTGGATTGCCGGTCTTGTCATTGGCTCAGAATCCGGTTGCGCCAGAGACCTTTGTTTACGTCTGCCCGATGCATCCGGACGTGCAATCCAAACTGCCGGGCAAATGTCCGAAGTGCAATATGAAGCTGGTGGCAACCAAAGCATCAGCGGTTGGCAGCCAGGATTTCTACGTCTGCCCGATGCACGCTGACATTGTTTCGAATCAGCCAGGAACTTGCCCGAAGTGCAAAATGAAGCTGGTCAAATCAGCCCCGCCAGAAACCAGCGATTACGTTGTCAAAATTCAGATGAGTCCATCGCCGCCACGCGCCGGACAGAAAGTGAAACTTCGCTTTACGATTTTCCATCCGACGACTAACGCGCAGATCAAAGAGTTTAATGTTCTGCACGATATGCTTTTTCACTTGTTCGTCGTCAGCCAGGATTTTGAGGAGTTCCAACACATCCACCCCGACAAACAAGCCGACGGCAGCTTCACGATTGAAACGACATTGCCGAAAGCGGGGTATTACCGAATCTACTGCGACTTTTTCCCGGCAGGCGGCACGCCGCAGGTCACGCATCACAGCCTGGTAACGGCAGGTTTCAATGGGGACTTGATCTCCTCCGAAGCCACATTGACGCCGGACAAGACGATGAACGGCAAGATGGTCAAGACCGTCGAAGGCATTCGTTTTGAATTGGGTTTCGAACCCGCTGCCCCCTTCGCTGGGAAGCCTGCCGAACTGCGCTATCACCTGGTGGATGAAAAATCGGGCGAGCCGGTGACGGACTTGAAGCCTTACCTTGGTGCCTGGGGCCACACGCTGATCCTGAGCGAAGACGGAACGGACTACTTGCATTCGCATCCGACCGAGATGATTGACGAAGCGCTGAGCGCGGAAGATCGAGCCAAACTGATCAGCAAGCCGGACATTACTTTCGATACTTTCTTCCCGCATCCGGGCAATTACCGCATCTGGTCGCAGTTTCAACGCCGAGGCAAGATCATTACCGTTCCCTTCACCGTGTATGTTCCGCGCTTGAAGTAAGCGATTAGGATCGGTGCCTGGGATTAATTACTCAGACGATAAAGATGCGTCTGGCTGCGCACGAAGATAGAACCGCCGGAAACCGCCATCGAAGCCAGCGTTTGTCCATCCAGTTGATTTGTCGCGAGTAGCTTGAACTGCTTGCCGGGCGCGATCACCGCCGATTCTCCTTCTTCGCTCAAGAAATAAATCCGCCCGTCGGCATACAGCGGAGAAGCCGAGTAATTTCCGCTCAGGCGAGTTTGCCAATGCAGGGTGCCGGTTTTCGCATCCAGGCAACTGACGATGCCGTTGTCGCTGACCAGATACAATTCGTCCCCGACCAGCAACGGCGATGGCGTCAACGACACGCCGCGTTTTAGTGTCCATGCAATATGCGATTTCGTCACGTCGCCGCGCCCGTCCAGGCGAACCGCCAGCAAAGCGGGTTGCTGAAAACCGGTGCAGATGAAGACGAATCCGTTGCCGTAAACCGGGCGCGGCACATTCGAGAAGCCATCGCCATAAGTCACGTTCCAAAGTTCTTTGCCCGTACGCGGTTCGTAAGCAATCGCGCGAAACGCGCCAGGGCTGATGACTTGATCGCCCGTGGGCAGCCGCACGATGAGCGGCGTTGTGTAGGCCTGAGCGCCTGCGCGGGGCTTCTTCCATTTGACCTTGCCGGTCAGTTTGTCCAGCGCCGCAACGTACTGTTCGTTCTGTCCATCGCAACTGACGATTAACAAGTCGTCGTAAATTGCCGGAGAGCCGCCGGGGCCGTGCTGGCCGTTATCATAATCCAGACGTGTCTTCCAGATGATTTCGCCTGATTGAGTGATACAAGCCGTGCCGTGTGTGCCGAAGTGCAGATAAACGCGGTCGCCTTCCAGCACAGGCGTCGGCGAGGCCATGCTATTTTTGGCATGCAGCGGCCCCGCTGATTTCAGGCGAAAGAGTTCAATGTTCTGCAATAGCGCGCCCGTGTTGCGATCAACACAAATGGCGCGCAGGGATTTTCCGTCTTCAGTCGCGGTTGTTAGCCAGATGCGATCCCCTTGAATCGAAGGCGACGACCAGCCCTTTCCAGGAATCGCTACTTTCCATTTGACGTTTTTGGTTTCGCTCCACGTCAGAGGCAGCCCGCGTTCTTCTGAATGCCCTTGCCCATCCGGGCCACGAAACTGCGGCCAATCTTGAGCAAGAATTGGGATGGAAAGTAAGAGTAGAAGGAGAAGTCTCATTTTGATAAACAATGGAATTAAAGTTTGAGTTACCGCGTTGTTTGCCGGCGGCGCATTGTAGGGCGAAGGGAAGCGGAAGCGGAAGTGGCTGCTGGCATCGGGCCGATTCAGCGGCCGCATTTTCAAAGCGACAGGTTCGGCTGTCTGATGGCGCGAGCAGGCAAACTTGCAATCTGCTGCTTACGTAAAGTGCTTCCTGATTTATACTCCCGCCCGCTACTCATTAAGGCCGTATCAACCAACATAATTTTCGACGCCGCCCGGAAACAGTTTTTGCCAGAGGGTTCGTTTATGCCAGCAAACTTTGACCTCGTTATCACCGCCGATTATCCAAGTCGCACCGCTGAATTCAGTCTGCTGGATGCAGGCGGCGTGCAGATCGCGTATCGCCAGACCGATTTCAAAACCATCGCGCTGTCGCATCAGCAAGGGCTGTTCGATCTGCGCGATTACATCTTCAATTACGTGGCCGAAGTGCAGGAAGCCGCCAGCATTGCAGAGGTCGGCGTGTGTATCGCCGAACAAGTGCTGGGCGCGGAAATCTTCAAGCATCTGTGGCAAGCGGAAGATCAGCGCACGCTGCGTATTCAATTGCCCGGCGCAACCGAAGAAGGAAACCTGCTGGCCGCCGCGCTCTCACGCGTGCCGTGGGAGATTGCGCGCCCCGCTGCCGACAAACCAACGCTTGGCGAACGCAACTTGCTTGTCCGCGTCGTTCACGAGATGAACGAACCGGCGACCAAACCGCTGGACAGCCAAACGGATGAAACCTTGCGCGTGCTGTTCGTCTTTGCTGAAGCGCGCGGCTCGCATCCGTTGGCGGCGCGCAAAGAGCGGCGCGAGTTGTTGCAGTTGTTTGCCAAAGAAATCTATCCCAACCGCCGCATCGAAGCTCACTTCTTGACGCACGGCGTCACGCGCCAGCGGCTGCTGGACCAGATTCAGGAAAACAACGGTTACCACATCGTGCATTGGAGCGGGCACGGCCATTTGAATTCGCTCGAACTCGCCAAGCCGGGCGGCGGCAGCGACCGGCTTTCCGGCCACGAATTGCTTGGTCTGTTCACGAGTGCGGGCGGCTTTCTGCCGCGCCTGTTTTTCCTGAGCGCCTGTCATTCCGGCGACATCCTGGGCGTCAGAGACTGGAACGATTTCGCCGCCATCGCCGCAGGCAAAGAGCCAGGCGGTCAGGCCGCCAAACAAGCCGCGAGTCCCGACGCCGCCAAGGACATCAGTTTTGACGAACAGCCCGGCTACACCGGCACGGCGCACGCGTTGTTGCAGGGTGGCGTGGCTTCGGTTGTGGCGATGCGCTATGCCGTCGGCGATGAATATGCCCGCGATCTGGCCGTGGAGTTTTACGGCGCGCTGCTGGCGCACGCTCAGCCCAAGAACGCCGCCGCCGCGTTGACCATGGCGCGCCGGGCATTGCTGGCGGCCAACGATCAAAGCCGCTACGACGCCTGTGATCACGCGACGCCGATTTTGTACGGCGCGCAGCAGCCCGATTTGCGCTGGCCAAAAGGCCGCAGCCCCGCGCTGGATACGCGCGATCCGCGCCTGCATCAGATTGCTGAATTGACCGAAGCCCAGCACTCGCATTTCGTCGGGCGCACGTGGGAACTGGCCGGGCTGGGCGCAGATTTCATCGGGTCAGACCAACAACCTGTTTCCCTCATCACCGGCTTGGGCGGGATGGGCAAGACGGCACTGACCGCCGAAGCGTTGGCGCTGTGGGAAACGCGCTTCGATTGGGTCTTGCTTTATCAGGCCAAACCCAACGCGCTGAGTTTCGAGACGACCTTGCGCGACATTCATCTGAAACTCGTCGGCGAACTGGGGCGCTATCACGATCACGTTACTGTGCATCGCGCCGATGCCATTTATCGCGACGCTAGCGCCGAATTCACGGGGCAGGATCGCTACGACCGGCTGACGCGCAACTTGATTCGCGCGCTGCGGGACGAAGCCATCTTGCTGGTGCTAGATAATTTCGAGACCAACCTGAAACCGCAACCGGAGCAGCGTGTCAGTAGCCCGACCGTGGCGCGTGTCAGTAGCCCTACCGTGAGGGAGGGTTTGGACTCGGAAGACCAAGCCCTTGCTGACGCGCGGGCTACCGACACGGATTCCGAGCCAGCGTGGGCTTGTCAGGATGCGGCGTGGGATCGGTGTTTGACGCGCTTGGCCGAAGAGTTGCGCGGCACGCGGTCGCGTGTGCTGGTGACTTGCCGTCATCCTTTGGCGGCGCTGGTTGGGGCAGGGCATTACTCTGTTTTGCTGGGGCCGTTGCCGTCGGGCGAAGCCGCGCTCTATTTGCGCGAACATCATGCCTTGATGCCGATGTACTTCAGTGCGGACAAGAAAGAGCGCGAGTTGGTAGAGCGCTTGCTGGAAGTGAGCCGCTTTCATCCGCTGTTGATGGATCGGCTGGCGCGGTTGGCGGCGGGCGGTGATGCGCTCAGACCGCAATTAATGGATGCGCTGACCACGCTGGAAACGAGCAAAGATTTCGCCCAGCTTCCCGCCCTGTTTACAAAGACGCTTGCGACGACACCGGGTGCAGCGAAGGAACTGGCATACCTGAACGACGCGCTCGCTACTTCGCTGGATCAACTGATTCAGCATGCCAGCCCCGACGCGCGCCGCTTGCTGTGGATGATCGCCATCGCCAACGATCCCGTCGAGCTTCGTTTACTGGAAAGCGTGTGGAGCGGCGAGGAAGACGACGAACAGACGCAGCAGCTTCGGCAGATCAAACAGATGCTGGAAATGCTGCCGATGCTTCCGCCGGAAATGCAGGAGCAATTGAAAGCGTTGCCGCCCGAAATTTACGCAATGCTCGACGCCCTGCCGCCGCCAACCACCAACCAAGAACCGCCAGCGACCGACCTGCTGCGCCAACTCATCGCCGTCGGGTTGGTCAATGAAGAGCGCGATGCGCCGGACGATGACAACCCAAGCTTGAGTTGCCACGAACTGGTGCGCGAACGCATCCGCGCCCGCTTACGCGACCATCCGGCGGAGCGCGACGGCCTGACCGAAAACGCCATCCGCCTCGCCTATGCCGACCAATTGATCGCGGTCTTCCAGGCGCTTCGGAATCAGAAGATGACCGCCGCGCTGGCAGCGGGCAGCCGCGCGCTGGTCTATTGCGTGCAGGCGGAGGCCTACGACCGGCTGGGCGGATTCGCCAGCGCCGTCGTTACCAGCACCAGCGATCCCCGCTTGTTGGCCGGGCTGATCCCGCACCTGCAAACCGCCGCCGAGACTGCGCCGGAAGGCCGCCCGCGCTGGTCTTGCCTCTGCTACCTCGCCGATGCGCTGTATGGTGGCCACCCCGATGCCAGCCTGCCCTTTTACGAACAGGCCGCCGCCCAGGCTCGCACCGCCGCCCAGGCCGCTCCGGTTAGCAGCGCCGCCGCGCGCGAGGCGTGGGCGGATGTCGGCTGGATCACCGGCAACTGGGCGAACGCTCTCAGAGATGTCGGTGACCTCGACGCCTCGCGCCAGCGGCATCTCGATAGCGCCGAGGCCGAGAAAAACGCGGGCCGTCCCGCCATCAACGTCATCGGCAGTGAACTGGAGGCGCTGCGCATTGACATCATGCAGGGGCAGGTTGCGCAGGCGCTGCCGGAAGTCGAAACCCGGCTGGCACAGGTGGAAGCCTGGTGGCACCAGCACAGCGCAGGCCAGCCGGTGACCGAAGCCCCCGATCCCGCCTTCCTCGCCCGCGTGTACATCGGCGCGCTCGACATCGCCTGTGAAGCCCACTTTGCCCAGCAGGACTGGGCCGCCGCCCTGCCCCGCATTGACGCCATCATCGCGGTGAAGCGCGCGCTGGCACGCCCGGCGGAAGAGATCGCCCTAGATCGGATGAACCGCGCCAACGTGCTGGGCAGGCTGGGTCGCTTCGGCGAAGCGCAGGCCGAGCTTGAAGCCTGCCTACAGATCAACCAGCACGATGACGCCAATCGTGCCAAAGTGCTCAGTTCCCTCGCCGACCTGTTCGACGAACAAGGCGACGTAGCGCAGGCCATCCGGCAGGAGCGCCGCGCCCTCGCCCTGCACGAGCAATTGCCCGATCCCAGCAGCCGCGCCGCCTCGCACAACAACCTTGCCAACTACCTGGAACGCAGCGGCGCGCCGTCCGCCCTGGCCGAATCCCCGCGCCATATGCTCGCCGCCCTCGTTTATAAACTCGTCGCCGGGCTGGAGCAGAGCATGCAGTTCTCGCTGCGCGATTACGCCGCACGCTTCCGCCGCGCCCACGAAGCCGGAACGCCGCTGGCCGTGCCGCGCGTGGCCGCCTTGCTGGCCGACCTGGCCTTCCGCCCGCTGGCCGATTGGCTCGCCTCGCGGCAGATGGACGTGGACGAATTGCAGGCGGCGGTGGATGAGTTGTTGGAACAGGTGCGGCAACAGGCGCTGGCGAGTCCGTAGCCCCGCTGTGAGTGAGGGCTTGGCGATGCACAACTGTGTCTGTAGCCCGACCGTCAGCGAGGGCTATCTTGGCGCTGTGCCCCTCTGGATCAGATGTAGACACTATCGCAGTAGCCCTCTCTGACGGACGGGCTACGGCCACGAAGAATGCTCCATCACGGTAGCCCTCTCTGACGGTCGGGCTACGGATACAAGGCGCGCTCTCTGACGGTCGGGCTACGGACACTAGACACGGACACATTATGACAACACGTGATTACATCGAGTTTCAGTCGCGGACAACGCCACTGGCTTATCTCATCACGTTTCGCACGTACGGCACGTGGTTGCATGGTGACGGGCGCGGTTCGATGGATCGCCGTTTTCATAATCGAGTCGGCGCACCCAGGATGGCCCAAAGCCCCGGCCTCGTACGACACGAAAAGGAACTATTGAAACATCCGCCTGTCATACTCAATCTGGCACAACGCCAGGCTGTTGAAGTAGCAATCACTGAGGTATGCACAGTGCGTGGCTATGGCTTGCGGGCCATCAACGCTCGAACCAATCACATTCACGTTGTGGTGAGTGCTGCGAACAAGCCGGAGCCGGTGATGCGGTCGTTTAAGGCATACGCCACTCGGAAGCTGCGTGACACCGGGCTGATGGCAGTTGAGATAGAACCCTGGTCAAGACACGGCAGCACTCTGTATCTGTGGACGGAAGAAGAAGTGGAAATCGCAGTGCAATATGTGTTGTTTGGTCAGGAGGGTGAAAGGTTTGAGCGACCAGGGAAGTCAGATGCGAATAAAACGTGAGTCGGCGTGTCCTTAGTCCTCTAGCCCTCTCTCACGGTCGGGCTACATCAGGAACTACGCCCTCTTGGTGAGAGGTACACACCATCACGGTAGCCCTCTCTCACGGTCGGGCTACGGACACGCAATTAGCCCCTCTCATGATCCGGCTATGGATACACTACAAATCGCCTTTGCGTAATTGCTCAGCCAGATATTCAGACGCGCGCATCGAAAGCGACATGATTGTCAGCGTGGGGTTTTGCGATCCGCCGCTGACGAAGCTGCTGCCATCCATGACAAACAGATTTTTCACGTCGTGGCTTTGATTCCATTTGTTCAGCACGCTTGTTTTCGGATTGTCGCCCATGCGGCATGTGCCAAGTTCGTGCATGCTGCGGCCTACTCGGTTCATTACTTCGTTGCGGTGCAACACTTCAAACCCGCTTTCGGTAAACATCTCGCTGAGGGTGTTGACGGCGTCTTTGGCCATGTTGAATTCGTTGTCTGAATAATGGCAATTAAAGTGCAAGGCAGGGATGCCCCAGGCGTCGGTTACTTTGGGATCAAGCTTAACGTGGTTTTCAAACCGCGGCAGCACTTCACCCATAATCGTCGTGCCCAGGCCCGCGCCGCGCGTGCTGTCGAGTTGCTGTTGCAGTTCCGCGCCCCAGGCCGGAAACAGTTTTGCCTCCGGCGACTGGCCCGGATTCAAATCAGAAGCATAGCCACGCAAAAAGTTTTTCTCCCGTATTTTCAGGTTTCTAAAACGCGGGATGTAGCCGGAGCTGCCAATCAATCCACGCGGAGCCTTGCCGTTTCTGGCTTCGGGAATTACCGCGACGACCCCATTCGGAATGTAAAACTGATCGTGCCAGTAATGGCCCAGCACACCGCTGGAATTGGCGATTTGGGAATTGAGCAGGATGCGTGTGCTTTCCAAGCAAGAAGCGCCGAGCACGATGACTTTGGCTTTGGCGTGCAGTTCGCGGCCCGACTGGCGATCAAAGAAACTGACGCCATCGGCCTTGCCCGTTTGCTTGTCTATCGTGACGGCGCGCACGACCGCGTTGGGGACAATGGTTAAGTTGCCCGTCGCCAGCGCCGTAGGCAACAGCAAGTTGAATGAACTGGCGAACTGTCCGTCGCCCAACGAACGGCGAATCTTCGTGACTGCCGCGCCTCGCCCCTGCGCCACTTTGGCAATTCGTTTTAGCACTTCGCCATCGGGCGAATTGTCATCCACGAAAATTCCATCGGGTAGTTGCGCCAGGCCTTCTTTGCGCCCGCTGACACGAAAGATGGGTTCGACGCGATCATAAAACGGCGCGAGTTCAGCGTAACTGATCGGCCAGTTGTCGCCGAAGCCGTCGTGGTCTTTGGCTTTGAACTCATAATCGCTCAGGCGGTAAGACATCCGCGCCCAGAAAAGCGATTTGCCGCCGACCATCCGGATACGCCCCCAGCTATACGGCTTTTTCGGATCGTAGGTGTAAGGCACTTGCGCATCGTCCACCCATTGATTGGCGTTGAATTCGGTTGCTTGATAGATAAGCGGCAGCTTGCCCGGTTTGCCCAGGCCCCGATACGGCAATTCATACACGGGCTTCAACCCGCGTTGCCGATTGAAATCAACTGCGGGGCCAGCTTCCAACATCAGGCACTTCACGCCTTTTTGCGTCAGCGTATACGCCGCCATTCCGCCCGAAGCGCCAGAACCGACAATCAGCACGTCATAGTTATCCTTGGTGTTGTCTTTAGTCACAAGATTTGTCCTTTTCACTTTGCCGGGCTTGTCGTCGCGAACTCAAGAACCTGTTTGTCCCGCAACATTCGCTCGCGCAATTTGGCATATGGTACGTCCTGCACGGCTAACTTTCCATCAATCGCCATGACCGCCGCCGTCGCCGCCGACTGACCCAGAATCATAAACACCGGCTCCATGCGAATGCTGCCGAACGCAATGTGCGAGGCCGAGAGGCAGACTGGCACCAGCAGGTTATCGGCCTGCCCGCGCTTCGGCACGAGCGAGCCATAAGCGATTGAATACGGACCGTTGGTCGGCACGCCAATGTCACCTTCGTTCTGGACGTAAGCACCAGGGCCGGGGTTGACGATGTAACGCTGGATGTTGTGCGAATCAATGCCGTAGGAACCCATGCCGACGGAATCTGGCGTCGCACGTTCTTTCAGCAGTTCGTGTTCAGTCATGACGTAAGCGCCGATCATCCGCCGCGCTTCGCGGACGTAGATTTGATGCGGCCAGTTGCCGTTGTCCTTGAATTCGTCTTTGGCCAGACCCCATTGGCGCATCATCTGCTGCACGTCCTGCGGCATGCGCGGATCGTTGGCGATGAAGTAGAGCCAGCCTTTCTGGTACTGCTCGTGCTCGCGCAGAATTTCGCGGCGGCGCTCGTAGCTCGCTTCGGGGTAATCGTAGTTATAGCCGATGTTGTCCGTGCTGAAGGGGCCGTGGTTGTTGGTGTCGGTCTTGCGGTTGGGGATCAAGTCGAATTTACGGAAGCCCTCGCGCCAGCCCGCGTTGAAGATGCGCAGCAACAGTTCGTACTGCTTCGCATCGTAGCCGTCGGGTTTGGGGAAGGGAACGCGGTTGTCCGGATGATTGGTCAGGCACATGCGATAGCAGTAGGCTTGCACTTTGTTATCGCCTGCGCCGTATTCGCCCGGCGGGACGGTCGAGATGCGCGGCAGCACGCCGCTTTTCGGATCGCCGGGAATCCAATATGGACTGATCTTCTCTTTGACTGCGCCGAAGTGATGGCCGTGATGCAGCACGCCCGTTTGTACGCCGTTCCATTTCTCACTGTACACGCTGTTGGCTTCGCGTCCGACGTGGTAGCTGACGCCCGCCGCCGCCATCAGGTCGCCTTCATAAGTCGCGTCAATGAACATCTTTCCGGCAAAGTGTTTGCCGCTCAAGGTTTTGATTTTGACGATGCGCGCGCCTTGTTTTTTGACGCCGTTCTTTCGGTCGAGCCATTCATCGCGGACGACGGGAATCTTGTACTCCCGGACGAAGTCTTCAAACACTTGTTCGGCGACGTGCGGCTCAAAAATCCACATCGTCCGATTCGCGCCGTCAATCGCGGGCGTGCCTTGTCCCTTGTTGCCGAACTCGGCGCGCTTCTCCCAGGCCCAAGCTTCCGGCTTGTCGTAGTGCTGCCAGAGGCGGTGATAGAACTCGCGCGAGAGGCCGCCGATGACTGCTTTGTTACCGGTGTCGGTGAAGCCCAAGCCGCCGGACGATAATCCGCCCAGGTGTTTGTCGGGGGAGACGATGACGACCGTCTTGCCCATCTGTTTGGCCTGCATCGCCGCTGTCACCGCCGCCGCCGTGCCGCCGTAAATCACAACGTCATACTTGCTGACTGATTGCGCTCTCGCTGCCGCGGTTGAAAAAAGAATGCAAAGGATAAATAGGAATTTGGCCATGAAAACCTCTTGCGTTGAGGATGAAGTTGCTGCTGATTGAGTCGTGAAAGCAGATCAATCGCTGAGCTGAGCTTTCAAGAAACCCAACAACGTGAACGACGGCGTTCAGAGTACCGCCTTCAGGCGGCAGCGGATCGTTTACGATCCCCGTCAGTACGGCTAAAGCCGCCGCCTGCCAGCTAAAGCTGGTACTCTGAACGCCGTCGTTGAATAAAACGCCAACTAGAACGTGTACCGCAGCACCAGTTGAATCAGGCGCGGCTGGTTGCCTTGCGTGCGGACGATGCCGAAGTTGGCCGGATCGTTGACGGCAGTGCCGGGCGTGCCGAAAACGACGATGTTGAAGGCGTTGATGAACTCGCCGCGAAACTGAATCTTCTGCCGGCCTTCGGCGAAGAAGAAGTTTTTCAGCAGCGACAAATCAACGTTGCGATAACCGTCGCGGCGCACATCGGAATAGTTGCGCGCGGCGTTGCCCAGCGTGAAGTCGGCGGGTTGCGCGAAGACCGCCGTGTTGAACCACGTTTGTCCGGCACGTGCGCGATCGCGTGCGTTGTCGAAGCTGCCATCGCCGGGCAAGCGGTCGGGACGACGCGTGGCGTAGCCCAGGCCGATGCCCGCCGCCGAAATTGAAAGCGGCGTGCCCGATTGGCGCGTCGCCGTGCCGCTCACCTGCCAGCCGCCAGCCAGCGCGTTGACTACGCCATTCCAGTCTTTGCCGAAGTGTTTGCGTCGCCCGAACGGCAGTTCGTAGGTGAAGCTGGCGACGAAGCGGTGCGGCACGTCCAGGCTGGAAATTGAATATTCGCCGGCCAGGTCGAAGGCGTCTTCAACGCTGGTGGCCGTGCTGCTGTTGTTGTTGCCGTTGCGCCCGATGTCAATCAGCTTGCCCCAAACGTAGCTGGCGTTGGCCGACAACCCCGCGCTGAAGCGTTTCTCCAGCTTGACCTGCAACGAGTTGTACTTGCTGGCGCCAAAATGTCCGTTGAAGATCGCTGGGTTGTCGTACTGCGGATAAAGCTTCAACAACTGGCCGCGCGTGACGTTGGCTGTGCGAATTGTCGAGTTCGGGTTGGTAATCAAACCGAAGAATGGATTGGCTACCGACTGGCTGAAGAACTGCGAGACGCTGGTCGCTGCCACGCCGTTAACATCCTTCGCTTCAGCAAAGTGGGCTTTGGCGTAGTCCAGATATTGGCTGGGAATCTGGTTGATGTTGAGCGTGCGGTAGGGCAGCCGCAAGCCGTGACTGCCAACATATGCAAAGTCGAGCACCAGGTTCTTGGCCAGTTGGCGCGAGATGACAAAGTTCCATTGCTGGATGTAGGCGTTCTTGCGGAACGGTTCAACCAGGAAGGGGCTTTGACCGATCAGTGTGTCCGGGCCGAGCGCGCTGCCCGGGGGCGCAGTGATGCCGTTCGGATAAGGATTGCTCAGAAAGAGCGTCGGCGCAGCAGTGCCGCCCGGCTGTCGCACCTGGCCGTTGTCGAAAGCTTGCGGCGCACTGACCGAAAAAACATTGCCAATGGCCGAAGTCTGTTCGACCGAATACGGCACGAAGAAGACGCCGTAGCCCCCGCGCAGCACTGTCTTTTCGCCCAGCCGGTAGGCCAGACCGATGCGCGGTGCAAAGCGCTTCTTCGGATATTCAGTCTGCGGGCCTTCGGGGAAGCTGATCAAGCCGCGCAGGTCTGTGAAGTTCGGGCGTAATGCGCGCACGATTGGGTCGGCGGGCGCGGTCACTTTGCCCTTCAGGTGCGACGCAGCATCCGGGTCAAAGCTGCTGATCAGGCCGTGCGTTTCGGCGGTGCCGGTTTCATAGTCCCAGCGCAGCCCCAAGTTCAGCGTCAGGTTGCGCCGCACCTTCCAATCATCCTGCACAAAGCCGGAGTAATAATGATGGTAGATCGTGATCGGCGTGACCTGCTCTTTCGATGCGCCCGACGGAATGCCGAGCAGGAAGGACGCAAACGAGGAACCGGTTTCCAGAATGTTGGTTGGCGTAGTATTCGGATTCGGGCCGCGCGTCTGGCTGCGGCTGAAGCTGTAGGTTCCCGCCGGGTTGTTGAACTGGAACGCAAAGAAGCGAAGCAGGCGGTACTCGCCGCCGAATTTGAAGGTGTGCGCGCCTTTCAGCCATGTGATTGAATCGGCGACGGTTTGCGTATCACGCGGTTGATTGTTGCCGCTGCCGCCGATCTGCCCGCTTGTGATTTCACTGGGACGCCCTTGCCCTTGTGCCCCGGCTTCAAAACTTAAAATCGGGAACGCACCAATCGGCGAAGTATTCAGAATGTAGGATGGGAAGCCAAGCAGGCCCGGATCGAACCCTTCGCTGACTGGCGTCTGGTGAGCGCGCGCGCGCGTATAACCATAGCGTGCGTTGTTGATCAGCGCAGGTTTGATGGCATAGACGTCGTTGAAGGTGAAGTTATGGAAGTTGTCCACAATGACGCGCGAGTTGCTGGCCACGGAGCCAAGGAAAGCCGGTTCCGCCTGATAGCGGTTTTCGCGGCTGTAGCGCCCGAAGAAGCTGTGTTTTTCAGAGATGGTTTGATCCACGCGGATCGCAAACAGGTCGCGCGAAAACTTGGCGATATCCGAAATAACGTAGTTGTCGGCCAGCCCAGGTTGGTTGGGCAGTGGCAGATACTTCAGGATTTCAAGCGCGACAGGGTCCAGGCAAGCTCCCGTGCGTCCGGCAGGGCCGCAGACTGGCAATGTGTCCAGACGGTTGCCCGCAAAGGTCTGCCGCTTGCCGCCGACCAGCGGCGCATACGGATCATAAAGCTGACCAAAGAGCGAAGCCGCATTATTGATGTCGGTCTGGCCAGTGCGCGCCGCGCCCGTCAGCAATTCAGAAAGGTCGCCGCGCCGCATTTTGGCCGTGGGCACCGTTAACTGGCGCGAGAACGGATTGCGTTCGCGGCGGCCTTCGTAGTTGAAAAAGAAAAACGTCTTCTCTTTATTCTCGTAACCCAGCGGGCCAAAGATTTTTTTCGGTAGCCAGACGGGGCCGCCGATCGCTCCGCCAAATTGGTTGCGCTTGATTGGAATTCGCGGCAGTACATTCAGACCATTCGCCAACGGGCCGCTGCGGTTGCGTTGATAACCGTTGGCGTTCAAGCCGCCGTTCTGGAAGTACTCGTAAAGCGAGCCGTGATATTTCTTGGTGCCGGCTTTGGTGATCATATTGACCACGCCGCCGCCCGAACGCCCGTACTCCGCCGAGAACGCGCCGGAAAACACTTTGAATTCACGAATCGAATCAGGCGGCGGATTGACGGCCACGCCGTTGAAATCGCCGACGGTGTTCGACACGCCATCCAGCAGCACGTCGTTGGTCGAACTCTGCCCGCCGCCGACTGTAAAACTGGAATCGAAAAAGTTGCGGTTGCCGGGGCTGCCGATAGGACCTTGCGCGTTGCCGTTAGTGTTCAGGTTTTCGCCCTGCGCCAACGCGAAGCCCGCGTCAATCACGCCGGGCAGGCTGTTGATGAAGGCCAGTGTGCTGCGCTGTGCCGAGGGTAAGTCTTCAATCAATTTGTTCTCGATGGTGCTTTCGAGGGCGGACTGATCGGTCTGAAGCAGCGGCGCGTCTCCTGTGATCTCAACCACGTCGGACGCTGCGCCGACCGTCAGTTTGAAATCGAGCGTTGCGACCTGCGCCACCTCCAACGTCACGCGATTGCGCGTGGTCTTAGCAAATCCAAGCGCCTCGATCGCGAAGCTGTATTCGCCCGGTTGCAGGAAGGCAACAGAGTAACGGCCTTCGCCGTCAGTCGTCGCGGTTTTGATTTGGCCGGTTGCCGCAGCCGTGACTTTGACAGTCGCCTTGGGAACAACGGCCCCGGTTGGATCGGCAACAACCCCATTGACAGTTGCGGTAATGGTTTGTGCGTATGTTCCGGCGGAAAGTAACGCCAGCCAGAGAGCAGATAGAGAGAGAATGGTTCTTAAACAAGTTGAATGCATGAAACCTCCAAAAGATTCAGGGCGAATGTTTACTTGTGGCGAAGTTGTTTTTCAGCAAAGCCGCTCTTGCCAGTCGTTTTTCCCGTTCTTGACGTGTACGCTGCCGACTCTTATAAAGAGGCGCAGTCTTTAGACTGTTTGAAGTTGGCAGGGTTTTTACCTGCTTCACCCGATAAAGACAAGGCTTGTGGGAAGCTTCTCCACAGCCAATTCAAAATTGAGAGGTAGTCAATTTGCGACTCAAAAGCAGCCATTTCTTTTTCTTTGCGCTCTTTCTTTTCAGCTTGTTACTCATCATCAATCCGGCGGCCATTGCCCAGGAATTAAAACCCAAAGCCAGGCCAGCCGCTGCGCGCCGCACCACCTTCGCCGAGGCGCAAAAACTTTTGGTAGATGGAAAAGAAGGGAATTTGGACAAGCAACCCGGGCGATTCACGCGCACGCGTTTGGGCGATGGCCGCGTGCTGGAACTGTTTTATCCGCTGACCGCGCCTAACCGCGGACGTCGTGGCAAACCTTTGACTGTGCCGGGATATGGATTGTTATACGAATCCGAATCCGCGTTGAAAGAAACGACAAGGCCGCGTCATGCATTGGAAGACTTGATTCCCGATGGCCGATTCTTCGTTGCGGATGTTCCAATGCTGGTCGCAAAACTGGAAAAGCGATTGCACGCAAAGCTGGATTATTCTCGCGCCAGCCTGCGCCGCGTGGATAGCTTCATTGCCGGTTATCACAGCTCGCATACAACCGCTCAGACTGATCCGAACGTCTTTCAGGAACTAACGGCTTACTACGGAGAAGTACTCCGCCGCGCCTTGCCTGCCGGGCTAAAAGCCGAATGGAAAGTTCGCGATGAGAAGGTTGGTAGCAGCCGCACGCAGGCCGAGCCAAACCTTATCTTCATCGCTGCCGGAAAAACCAAAGAGGTCAAGCCCTGGAGCAGTGTGCTGATGGTGCTGGCTGACGAAGATACTCGTGGCGCGGGATTGACCAAACTCTTCGATGCGGACATGAAAGCCGCTCAGTGAATTTGGACGAACCCTTTTTGCCTCGCTCATTGTTGGCACTGACTATGAACCAAAAACGCGTCCGGGAAATTCTCCATCGTTTTTCAAGCTGCCGGCTGGTCGTCCTTGGCGATTTGATGCTTGATGAATTTATCTGGGGGGAAGTTCGCCGCATTTCACCGGAAGCTCCTGTGCCGGTAGTTGAAGTCAAACGCGAGTCCTGGCATCTGGGCGGAGCAGGGAACGTCGTTTCAAACCTGCTTGAACTGGGCGCGAGCGCGATTCCGATTGGAATTATTGGTGACGATAACGCCGGTCAATTGTTGCGCCGCAAATTTGCAGAATGTGGCGCGGTGACTGATGGTTTGATCGTGGATGCTTCGCGCCCGACTACGCGCAAGACACGTATTGTTGCGCACAGTCAGCAAATCGTTCGTGCTGATCGCGAGGATCGCTCGCCAATCAATGCTGAAATCGAAGAGCGTATTTTTGTTGCGGTTCAATCGGCTATCGCTGACTCAGATGCCTTGATTATTTCCGATTACGACAAAGGCCTGTTGACACCGCGACTGTTGGAGATGGTCATTGCCCATGCGCACGAATGCGGCAAAATCGTCTGTCTTGATCCGAAGATCAAAAACTTCCTCAGCTATCGCCGGGTTGATGTGATTACGCCGAATCAACCGGAAGCCGAACGCGCCAGCGGAATTGAAATCGTGGATGAAGCGTCTTTGCTGGCTGCTGCTCAGCGCATTCGCAATATGCTTGATTGCGCCAATGTTTTAATTACACGTGGCGAACACGGAATGAGCTTGTTCGATGCCCAAGATAAGCTGAGCAATATTCCGACTGTCGCGCGCGAAGTGTACGACGTGACGGGGGCAGGCGATACCGTGATTGCTACGCTGGCTTTGGCAATGGCCGCAGGTGCGAGCCTTTATGAAGCCGCAATCATCGCCAATCACGCAGCCGGCATTGTTGTCGGCAAGGTTGGGACCGCAACAGTGTTATTCAACGAATTAGAGTTGGAATTGTTGGATTTACCACTATTGTGAGGCAAAGCCTTCGCCTTAATCTTGTTCTGATCTGGCCAATAGATTCCGAAATTGGAATCGTAGATGAACCAAGTTGATGCAAGCGATTTTTCTCAGACTTGTCCCCTTTTCAGTCAGTCATTCCTTTTTACATAGTTTATTGCCTAAACCGGAAAGTTTTTTTCCTACCTAACACGCCCTTAACTTTGAAGTTAGGCTTTTATCCGAAATCGTATACTCAAATTCAAATTTTCGGATGCTATACTCCGCTTGTTCTTTTCAATGCTTCTACTAACGCCGTGAAGTTCTTTCACGTTTGTGGTTGCAGTCTCGAACCACAAGAAGCTCAAGCTTAAATGAGTAAAAAGACATAAGAAAACGTGATGGGTGCCCCTGCTCGGTCAAAACTGTGCGAGCCACAAGTATGAGCAGATAGTTTTGATTTGAGCCCTTTTGTGTTTGATCCGCACGAGGGGAACGCGTTAGTGCGAAGTTGGTGTCAACCTATAACAAGGAGACGAATGGATCATATGGATAATCATTTTAAACAAATCGTGGGAATCGGCTGTTTTTCAATTTTGCTTCAATTCAGCGCCGCCGCTCAAAATGCAACATCATCACCATCATCCACATCGGTAAGCTCTCTTCAGGAGAAAGTCTTACGATCAGACGCGTCATCATCGGAATCTTCATCCGGCTCATCATCAGTAAATTCCGGCTCCAATAAAATAGCTCTGATTTCGGATGCTACAACCAAAGCCAGAAGTGAAGCGAAAGTTGAATCAAACACTGAACCTGCCATAAAAAGTCCGAAGGTCAATCCACAAAATCCTGCCCTGAATTTCAAAGTCACAGCCCGCGAATCAAAGACCGATGCACGTATTTTTGCGGCACCGGATAGTTTGGGTGAGTCGCAGTCTTTTCAGGCGACGGCTTACGCGTTGAAGGGCCGCACGCGCACGGGCGCATCGGTGCGCAGAGGCGTAATTGCCGCTGATCCGCGCGTCTTGCCTTTGGGATCGGTCGTGCAACTGAGGGCTGGAAAATACTCCGGCGTTTATACGGTTCACGATACTGGCGGAAGGATCAAAGGCAATATCATTGACGTCTGGGTTCCGGATAGAGGCGAGGCGCGTCAGTTTGGACGGCGCAAAATTCAGCTTAATGTGTTGAAGATGGGCCCACAACGCCGGACCAAGAAATAGACTAACTCAGCAATCAAGCTCTTTTATCTTTCGCCGCCAGGATCAAATCCGGCGGCGATTATCTTTTGTGCGCAAGCCTGATTATCATCAACCAATGAATGCAAAAAGTCTTCAGTGCGAAGCGATACCGCTGGTTGAAGTAACGCGTGGCTCGATGGTTGAATCGGTTCATCGGGGCGTGATTGCGGCTGTTGATGCGGAAGGAAAAACCATTGTCAGTCTTGGCAACATCAATGCGCGAACCTGGTACCGATCAGCAGCCAAGCCTTTTCAGACAATCCCTCTGATTGCCAGCGGAGCGGCGGATTATTTCGACTTCACTCAGCGAGAGCTTGCCATTATCACCGCGTCACACAGTGGCGAGAACATTCATCTGGAAGCCGTAAATTCAATTCTGCAAAAGATCGGGTTGAGCGAAGCAGACTTGTTATGCGGCGCGCATATGCCTTTTGATGAGGCATCGGCAAAGCAGCTTCGGGCGGAAGGCCGCCCGCCGCGAGTGTTGCATAACAACTGTTCGGGCAAGCATTCGGGAATGCTTGCCTTTGCCAAATTCATCAACCAGCCCACAGGAAATTATATTGACCCGCAGCATCCGATTCAGCGACGAGTTCGCGAAGTGCTGGCGAGCTTTGCTGGAATGACAGAAGAGGAAATTGCCATAGGCGTTGATGGATGCAGCGCGCCGGTTTTTGGTTTAAGCCTTGTGGAAATGGCGCGCAGCTACGCTCGGCTTGTCAGTGCACGGCAAATGGATATTGAACCGGAATTGGCAATTGCCGCGGAGCGCGTTGTGGATTCGATGGTTACATTCCCTGAAATGATCGGTGGTTCACATGGGCGACTGGACACTGATTTGATGCGGGCGGCGAAAGGGGCAATTGTCTCGAAGGTCGGCGCGGAAGGCGTTCAGCTACTTGGGGTGCGGCCCTGTCAAATGTATCCGAAAGGGCTTGGCATCGCGATCAAGATTGAAGATGGCGACACGCGCCGCGCGCGCGACCCTGTCGTCATTGAAACGTTGCGGCAGCTCGGCCTGCTTGATGGCGATCAGCTTGAACAGCGTTTCATTTATTCACATTCGGTTTTACGCAATTACCGCAAACTCGAAGTTGGCGAAGTCCGGACTTGCTTCACACTTTAATAGATTTATGACACCCGAAATTCGACAGCGATTCCCCGTTACTAAAAACTACGTTTATTTGAATCACGCTGCTGTTGCGCCGATTTCCAGCCCGGTTTTTGAGCGGATGCAGGAGTACACGCTTGATCTGCTGGGCCACGGCTTGGTGCATTTTCGCGAATGGGGCGAGGCCGTCAAACAAGTGCGCATGCTGGCCGCGCAATTTATCAATGCCCATCCCGACGAAATTGCTTTCGCGCCGAATACTTCTTCGGGATTGGCCTTTGTTGCCAATGGAATTGACTGGCGGGAAGGGGACAATATCGTCACTGCCGATTGCGAGTTTCCGGCCAATCTCATTCCCTGGCGGCGCATCAGCCGCGAGTTTGGCGTTGAGCTTAGATTGGCGCGTGAGCGTGATGGGCGGTTGGAGACGGAAGAGATTTTACGATTGATTGATTCGCGCACGCGCGTCGTCAGTTTGAGTTTTGTCGAATATGGCAGCGGCTTTCGCAATGATCTGGCCGCGATTGGCCGCCATTGCCGTCAGCGCGGAGTGCTGTTTGTGGTGGATGGCATTCAAGGACTGGGTGCCCTGAAACTGGATGTCGAGGCTTGTTGTATTGACGCTTTGTCGGCGGATGCGCACAAGTTTCTGTTGGGGCCTGATGGCGTTGCACTGTTTTATGTTTCGCGACCGGCGCTGGAACGTATTCAGCCAACAGTCGTGGGCTGGACTTCAGTGGCCAGGCCTTTTGATTTTGCCGCGATTGATCAGCCTTATGCGGCAGGCGCGCAGCGCTTTGAACCAGGCGCGCTGAATACGGCGGGGATTGTTGGATTGGGAGCGGCGATAGAACTTTTTCTGCGGATCGGCCCTGATCGAATTGAAAGTTATCTGCTCGAACTTACGGATTATTTGTGCGGCCGTTTAACAGAGAAGGGTTACTCAATTGTCAGTTCGCGCCGGAAGGGAGAATCGTCAGCAGTGGTTTGTTGCCGTCACGAACGCTTTTCGGCGGATGCTCTCTATCAAATTCTCAACCAGCGTCGTATCATCACGACGCCTCGGCTTGGCCGATTGCGTATTTCGCCCCATTTGTACAACACGCGAGAGGAAGTAGACCAATTGATCGAATGCCTGCCAGCCTAAAGCAATACGGCTCTGCCTTGGTACGGATCAATTTCTCGCCAATCACAATCAACACTCATCTAAGGAGACTCCGATGGATAAAGAAACTCTGGCATTGATCATTGCCCAAAATGGACTGAAGACTGCCTCTCTGCTGATGGCCGCCAAAGTTGCCAAGCTTGAAAAACAATTGCCCAAGGCCGCAAACGATAAGGCTGCCACAACAAAGCTGACCAAAGACATTACGAAAAACAGGAAGCTGGCCGCCGCGTTGGCCGCCGCTGATGATGGTTTGGCTTCTTATTTGACCAAGACCGGCGATGACGCATAGAACGCCTGTTAAGCTGAATTCTCTTTGACTCCCCGAGCGCCTGAAGACAAGAACTGCCAGTTCTCTTCAGGCGCTTAGTCACTTTCTTTTCTGTTCTAGCCAGAAAATCTACTTCAAAAGGCTGGCAGTTTCTTCCCGGATGTTTATAATTCGCGCCAGTCATCTGTTTGACCAATTCACCGAAGAGAAACCCTCTCGACGCCTCACGGCTTGTCAATGCCGATGAAGGACAATAAACGCAAGCTAGCTTAAGTTGGCCTTAGTTGGCCCAAATTGGGATGCTGAATTAGTCGCGGGTTGATGACATAAAAGCCGTGACCGGTAACGGAGAGTTCGAAACTCAGGGGCTATGGTCCATCAACCTTCTTTATTAATTAGACCTTTACGGAGGAAAACTCTATGTCAGCATTGAATAAAATAAAGAGCAGTTTGCTTGTCATCTGCTTAATGGCTTGCGCGAGCGCGGTCGTTTTCGCGCAGGAATTTCGCGGCTCGATTGCCGGACGCGTGACTGAAGGCTCAGGCGCAGTAGTGGCCAATGCCCAAGTCACAGCCACCAACGTCGCAACCAACGCATCAACCAATTCAACGACGAATGAGAGCGGCGCTTACGCGGTGCTCTTTCTGACGCCGGGGCAATACTCGGTGGCGGTTGAGGCGAAAGGGTTCAAGAAATCCCTTCATCAGAATATTGAAGTTCGCGTCGGCGATAAGCTCGAACTCGACGTGCTGCTCGAAGTCGGCACGGTTTCGGAGACGGTCAATGTAACTTCAGATGCTTCGCTGCTCGAAACCAATACTGCATCGTCGGGGCAGGTGATTGATCGCCGCCGTATCTCTGAGTTGCCGCTTTCAGACGGCAATCCGTTTGTGCTGGCGCGGCTTGCGCCGGGAATTGCCTACAACGGCGACCTGCTTTTTTCGCGCCCGTTCGATAATGGCGGCTCTTCGTCAATCGTCGCTGACGGCGCGCCTGGCGGGAATGAGTTCACGTTGGATGGGACGCCGAATCAGGCCAGTGGCCGTCGCGTGGCTTTTATTCCCCCGGCAGACGCTGTGCAGGAATTCAAGGTTGAAACCGCCAGCTTCGACGCGCAGCAGTCACACACTGCCGGCGCGACAGTCAATGTAACAATGCGCAGCGGCCAAAATGCGTTTCACGGCACGGCCTATGAGTTCGTGCGTAACGACGTTCTTTCGGCCAATAATTTCTTTTCGAATTTCAACGGGCGCAAGCGTGACATAACGCGCTACAACCGTTATGGCGGGACAATTGGCGGGCCGGTAGTCTTGCCACACTTCGGCACAGGCGGTAAGCCGATTTGGACGGGCAAAGATCGCAGCTTCTTCTTCTTTTCTTACGAAGGTCTGAAGGACGCTTTCCAGGAACCAGCCTCCTTCACCGTGCCGACATTGGCGATGCGCAGCGGCGATTTTTCGGCGTTGCTGCCGAACATCGTGATTTACGATCCGGCAACGGCGCGGCTGCGCGCTGATGGGCGTATCGAACGTTCGCCTTTCCTGAACAACAAGATTCCGGACAGCCGCATCAGTCCGATTGCCAAAGCCTATTTGCAGTTCTATCCGCTGCCCAATGTGACGACCGCCGACCCATTGGGCACGAGCAACTTCTTCAGCTCGCAACCGCGCGGCGACAGTTTCAATTCTGAAAGCGTGCGCTTCGATCAGACCGTCACCGAAAAACAGAAGTTCTTCGTCCGCTATTCGCACAACTGGCGGCGCGAATCGCGCGGCAACTGGACTGGGCTGGTCAACGGCATCAATCCGACGGGCAATTTCCTTTTTCGCATCAACAACAACACGAATTTCGACCACGTCTACAATTTGTCGCCGACGACGATTCTGAATACGCGCATCGGCTTCTCACGCTTCGTCGAAAGGAACCAGCGGCAGCATCAAGGCGCGTACAACCCGGCCTCGCTCGGGTTTTCGCCTGCGGCGGCGGCCTTTTTCGGCGGTGCCTCATACTTGCCGCGTTTCGAAATCGGCGGCATCTCCGTGCTGGGCGACACGGTGGGCGATACCACGACCTTCAATATCTACTCGGTGCAGCCAACCTTAACCAAGATTGCCGGTGGCCATTCGCTGAAGATCGGTTACGACTTCCGGTCTTACCGTGAAAACGGAATTCCCAGTGCCCATGCGGGCGGGCGTTATGATTTTGGCAACAACTTCACGCGCCAACTTGATAACTCGGCTGGCGTGGCGGGCGGTCAGCAGCTCGCAGCTTTTCTACTGGGGCAGCCGACCGGTGGTTTGATTGATCGCAACACCGGGCGCTCGAATCAGACGCTCTACAACGCGCCTTTCATCCATGACGATTGGAAGGTGACGCGCAAGCTGACGCTCAACCTGGGTGTGCGTTATGAGTATGAAGGCGCGACCAACGAACGATACAATCGCAACATTCGCGGCTTCGATCCGACAGTCACAAGTCCCATCGAAGCAGCAGCCAAAGCGTTGTATGCCGCCAGTCCGATTCCCGAAGTTGCCGTGGGCAGCTTCAATGCCAAAGGCGGATTGCTCTTTGCCACCAAGGACAATCGCAGCTTCTTTGATGCGGACAAGAATAACGTGCAGCCGCGCGTGGGCGTTGCATATCAACTCAACGACAAAACCGTGCTGCGCGGCGGATGGGGCATCTACACTGTCCCGCTGATTACCAGCAGCGTCATTCAAACCGGTTTTTCGCAAGCGACCAATATCGTGCCGACGCTGGATAATGGACTGAGCTTCACTTCAACTCTGTTCAATCCTTTCCCCGATGGAGTCGCCACTCCTCCGGGCGCGAGCCAGGGCATCGCAACCTCCCTTGGGCGCGACATCGCCTTCGTGCCGAACACGGTTAAAAACCCGCAGACGCAGCGATGGGAGTTCGGCATTCAACGCGAACTGTCGGGCAATTGGCTGGTCGAGGCGTCTTACGTCGGCAACAGAGGCTACAGCGTAATCAACACCGATCCCGCGACCATCAACTTCGTCAATGCCATCCCGCGTCAATATCTGTCCACCAGCCTGTCGCGTGATAACACCACGAACAACTTCCTGACCGCGAACGTGCCGAATCCGTTCCGCAATCTGTTGCCTGGCACTGGCCTGAACGGTGCGACTGTTCAACGGCAACAACTGCTGCGGCCTTTCCCTGAATTCGGCAACATTGCTTCGATTCGCAACGACGGCAAGACCATCTACCACTCAGGCCAGTTCCGCGCCGAAAAGCGATTCAGCAAAGGCTATACATTTTTGGCGGCCTACACCTGGTCGAAGTACATCGAGGAGGTCTTTCTGCTCAATGTGCAGGACACCAACCTGGAACGGCGCATTTCGCGTGACGATGTCCCGCATCGCTTCGTTGCGAGTGGCATTTGGGAAGTGCCATTGGGCAAAGGCCGCAGATGGGGCGCAGGCTGGAATCGCGCCGTTGACGGAGTTCTGGGCGGCTGGCAGGCGCAGGCGATTTATCAATGGCAGAGCGGCCGCCCGCTTGACCTGCGCGACCGCAATGTTTATTACAATGGCGATCCAAGTACGTTGCGTACCGGCATCAGCAGCGCAAATGCCGATCCGACGCGCAAGGTTTTCGATATCAGCGGTTTCTACTTTCACGATGCAGCGGTACAGACCAATGGCGTGGACGATCCGGCCAAACAGCGTGCCGACACGCGCATTCAGTTGGTCAACAACCTTCGCTACTTCCCATCGCGCCTGCCGGGCTTCCGCGGGCAGAACCTGAACCTTTGGGACATTTCAGTCATCAAGAATGTAAAGATTTACGAACGGCTGAATTTGCAGTTGCGCGGCGAGTTCCTGAACGCGTTTAATCACGTGCAATTCAACGACCCGGAAACCAATCCGACCAGCGCCAACTTTGGCAGGATCACCAGTCAGGCCAATTTGCCGCGCAATGTGCAGATTGGGTTGAAACTGATCTTCTGATTTTGCGGTCATGGAGAGTGGCCAGCGGCGAATCCGGCGCTGGCCACTTCCCACTGGCCACGAATCACAAACCGAGGAGATACCATGAGTAAGACAACACGCAGAGAGTTTATTAAAACAACTTCGGTGGCAGCGGCTGCTGTGACGGCGGCGAGCATTCCCGCCTACAGCTACGACCGCATCATCGGCGCGAATGGCAAAGTTCGCACGGCGATCATCGGCGCGGGCGACCGGATGATGAGTTCGCTAGTCCCGGCGTTCTTTTCGCATTCCGAGGAACTCAACTTCGAGTTGGTTGCGGTTTGCGACATCTGGAAGCACCATCGCGAAACCAACACCGCGAAGATCGCCAACAACGCCAAGTACAAAACCAAGCTCCCGATCATTCCCACCGCGCGTAACACCGACGAGCTTTATGCCATGAAGGACGTTGACGCCGTGATGATCGCGACGGCTGACTTTCAACACGCCTACCACGCCATCGAAGCCGTCAAGGCGGGCAAGGATGTTTATTGCGAAAAGCCGTTCGCCAACATCATGTCCGACGCCAACGAAGCCTTGAGAGTAATCGGCGGTTCGAAGCAAGTCTTCCAAGTCGGCACGCAGCGCCGCTCGACGCCGAGCTACATGAAAGCCAAGGCCTATCTGGACTCGGGCAAGTTCGGCGACATTGTATTTGCCGATATGACCTGGAACGTCAACCAGCCTGGGCGCTGGCGTCGCCCGAACGTGGTGCCGCTGATGAAAGAGCAGGACACCGACTGGAAACGCTTCCTCATCAACCGCGACCCGAAGATACCGTTCGACGCGCGCAAGCACCTTGAGTTCCGCCTGTTCTGGCCGTTCTCGTCGGGCATTCCCGATCAATGGCTGGTGCACCAGATTGACACCGTGCACTGGTTCACGGACATCCCGCATCCGCGCAGCGTCGTTGCTAACGGCGGCATTTACTTGTGGAAAGACGGGCGCGCGAACTGGGACACGATGACGGCGGTCTTTGATTATCACAATCCGAAGACCGACAAAGCCTTCCAGGTTTTATACGCCTCGCGCATGACCAACGAAGCGGGCGACGTCAAAGAGATTTACTACTCCAACGGCGGTTCGCTCAACCTCGACACCAACAAGGTCGGTCCTGAAGGCGGCATGAAAGAACGCTACGCCAAAGACATGGGCATGAAGGCGAATCTGCTGGACCCGTTTTCACTGGGTGAAGCCAGCGGAATGGAAACGTCGGCAAACACCGGCGTGGACAAACAGACGCTCGCTCACATGCGCAACTGGATGGAGTGCGTGAAGTCGCGCAATCAAAAGACGAACGCCGACATTCATGCGGCCTACAACCATTCGACGGCGTTGTGCATGACGATCAAGGCGATCCAAACCGGCTCGCGCGTGACCTTCGACGACAAGAAGAGAGAGGTCGTCGCCGCTTAAACCTGGCTTTGGCTGAATGGTGAGCGAATTCTGCTTACTCATCGCTCACCATTCAGAGGGGTACGCTGTGGGACAAATCAAGACGACGCTGAAGATCTTCAATTTTGTTGACCAGGAAAATGCAGATAACGGGCTGATCCCAAAGGGCGATGTCCGTTCTTTGGAAATCCTGGCGCTGGTTGATACCGGAGCGACACATCTGTGTTTGCCTTCGGATGCAATCGCCAAGCTTGGCCTCAGACCCATTCGCGAAGTGATGGTCGAAACTGCTAGCGGCCCACACAAAACGAAGACATACGGCGGCTCCAGAATCAGCCTGATGGGACGCGATGCCACATTTGATTGCATCGAGCTTCCCAACAGTGAGCGTGCCTTGCTTGGCGTCATCCCCTTGGAGGCTTTGGGAATTGAACTGGATTTACACAGCCAGAGCCTAAAGTTATTACCGATGGACGAACATCACAGCTATTTGACGGTCTATTGACCATCTCCGGGAACCTTCATGAAAAAACTGACAATCATCTTTCTTGTGGCATTTTGGCTTAGCCTGACTTCAATGGCCGCCATGGCCCAGAATATTAAGCTGGTCGAAAACAAAGACAAGAAGCAGGTGGACGTGCTGGTGGATGGCAAACTATTCACGTCGTATGTTTATTGGGACGATCAGAAAAAGCCGATCCTGTATCCGCTGCGCACCGCGAATGGAACAACAGTAACGCGCGGTTATCCGCTGGAAAAAGTGGCGGGGGAACGCACCGACCATCCACATCACATTTCGTCCTGGTTCAACTACGGCAACATCAACGGCGTTGATTTCTGGAACACGCCGCCCGAAGGCGTCAAACGCGATCAGGGACAATTAAGTGGCTTCGGCACGATCAAGCATCAAGGAATCAAGTCAATCAAGAATGGCAAATCCGGCAAGGGCAGTGCGGAGCTTGATGTCACGATGGATTGGCTGATGCCGGATGGTTCAAAGATCATGCAGGAAGACGATGAAATCTTCTTCCGTGCGGCCAAAGACATTCGCATCATTGATCGCGTGATCACGCTGACCGCGCAGGACAAGAAGGTCGTCTTCAATGATAGCAAAGAAGGCGCGCTTGGCATCCGCGTCACTCGCGCACTGGAAGAGCCTACAGATAAGCCTGAAGTCTTCACCGACGCCAATGGCAACCCGACCAAAGTGCCGGTGATGGATAACACCGGCGTGGCCGGTGTCTATTTGAGCAGCGAAGGCAAGGTCGGCGAAAAGGGTGCCTGGGGCACGCGCGCCAAATGGATGACGCTTTCCGGCACGGTCAAAGGAGAAGACGTTGTCATTGCCATTTTCGATCATCCGAAGAATCCGACCTATCCCGCCTACTGGCATTCACGTGGCTACGGCCTGTTCGCCATCAATCCTTTCGGGGCGAAAGAGTTCACCAAAGGCAAGACGACGCTCAATTACACGCTGGAGCCAAAACAGTCAGCCACCTTCCGCTTCCGCATCTTGATTCATTCGGGCAAGCTGACGAAAGAACAAACGGAGACGCTCTACCAGCAGTTTCTTGCGGACGTGACGAAGTAGCGGAAAAAATTGAAGTCACTCAATTATGAGGGCCGGCGGGAGAGGGCTTGATGCGTGAGCCAAAAGGTCGTCAGCAAAATGATCCTCTCCTGCTACCTCTGCTGTCGGCGGGGAATGACGGAGAATTGGAATCGCTTCTGGCCGCGCTCATCCGCGAGCAGGCCGAGCCGATTGCGCGATCCGTCATTGGCTACAAGCTGCGCGTCTTCATCAGCCACTCCGGCCAGAGCCGCCACAATCAAGACGCCGACGATGTGTATGGCGATGTGGTCATCAAACTGCTGGGGCGGTTGCGAGATTTCAGAGCCGAACCTGAGGAGCGGGCGATTGGCAATTTTCGCCATTACGTCAAAGTCGTTGCCGCGAATGCCTGCGCGGAATACCTGCGACGGAAGTACCCACTGCGCGCCAGCCTGCGCGACCAACTACGTTATCTGCTGACACACAAACCGGACTTCGCATTGTGGGAGTTTCAAGCCGGCGCTTCCGGCTCTTCGGATTGGATGTGCGGTCTGGCGGACTGGCGGGATCAAACGGCGGCGCCCGGTGCGTCGCTGCGCTTGCAGCAACTGCGCGACCAGCCGACGGCCTCTCTCAAAGCGCGGCTGCGCTGGCGCAACCTCCCTTTGCCTGATTTCCTGGATGCGATCTTTCGATGGATGGGCGGCCCTGTCGAACTGGATGAATTGGTCGGCCTGGTCGCCGAATTGAAAAGGATCAAGGATCACGTCGCGCACGCCGCCGCCGAACCCGCAACCGAAGAGCGGGCCGAGCCGGAGATCAAAGATTCACGGATTGATGCCGAGGCGGAGTTGCAACAGCGCCAGCATCTGCGCCGCCTCTGGGCGGAGATTTGCGAATTGCCGCCGCGCCAGCGCTTCGCGCTGCTGATGAACTTGAAGGACAGGCAAGGGCGCGACCTGACCAGTCTGCTGCCGCTCACCGGCGTTTGCACTTTGCGCGAGATGGCGCAGGCGCTGGAGCTTCCGGTCGAACGTCTGGCGGAATTTTTCAATCGCCTGCCATTGGACGACGCGGCAATCGCCGCGCATTTGAATCTAACTCGGCAGCAGGTCATCAACCTGCGCAAATCGGCGCGCGAGCGATTGGCGCGCCGGCTGCTTGAATAAGCTGCGGGAAGAACAAGAGAGAAATATCGAGGCTTGCTAATATCGCAGCGCATTTCGCATCCTGATCAGGTTGAAGCCCATTATCTCTCTCATTACCTTGAGCGTTTATGTCAGGACATTTGTTGGCAGAAGAAGTTGAGCGTTTTCGCGCGCGCGCGTTGCCGCCGGATGAACTCGTCCGGGCGCACGATCATCTTGCGGCGTGCGAGCAGTGCCGCACAGGCGTGAACGCGGCGATGCAACCGCGCGCGGCTCTCAACTCACTGCTGGCGGAGTTGGCCGCTGAAGTGGAGCGCGAGCCGGAGCATCTGCCATACGAACAACTCGCGGCTTACGTGGATGATGAATTGAACGGCCCGTCCGGCGATCTGGTCGGCAGCCATCTCGCATGGTGCCGGCAATGCAACGCGCGTGTGCAATCGCTGCGCGTAATTCAAAGTGAGTTGGTGACGCCTGCAATGCGAGAGCCGGTTGCGCCGCTGAGCTTCCGGCAACGATTGACAGCCTTCAGGCTGCCTTCTTTTGGAATGTCACTTCGGGTGGCAGTTGCGGCATCGTTTCTGTTGGCACTGGCGTGGCTGACGGTCTACACGCTACGCCAGCGCGCTGGGCGCGACGGCCCACCACAACAAGCCAACAACGCCACACCGCAGCGCGGATCAACCCCGTCGCCGGTTGCTGAATCGCCAACGCCGCCGCAGACCAATGCTGAAGCCTCGAACAATCTCATTGCTTTGAATGACGGCGGCAGACGGATCACGATCAATGAACGCGGCGAGATTGCGGGACTCGGATCGTTGCCGCCTGCCGATGAACAAGCGATCAAAGACGCCTTGACCGCGCAACGCATCGCCACGCCACACGAACTCGCCAAGTTGAGCGAAGATTCAGCAAGCCTGCTGCGCGGTGCGAGCGCGGGATTGCCCTTTGCGTTAGTCAGTCCTCTCGGCGTGATTGTGCAGGATGCCAGCCCGATCTTTCGCTGGCGCGAGCTTGCTGGCGCGAGCGGTTATCAGGTGAAGATTTTTGATGAGAGCTTTCAGCGCGTGGCGAGCAGCGAACTGCTGACCGATGCGCAATGGCGTATGCCGGAGCCGCTCGCGCGCGGCAGGGTTTATCTATGGCAGGTCACGGCGATTAAAGAGGGCGAAGAGGTCAAATCGCCGGTTGCACCCGTGCCCGAAGCCAGATTCAAAGTGCTCGACGCAACCACAACAACTGCTCTGGCGCGAGCGCGGCGCACGCACCGCGATTCGCATTTAACGCTCGGCGTGCTCTATGCGCGGGCGGGGTTGCTGGATGACGCCGAGAAGGAATTCCGTCTGTTGCAAAGGGCCAATCCGGCTTCGCCCATTGCGCAACAATTTCTTCGTCAAGTTCAGTCACTGGTACGGAACGGGGAACGTCAGCGACCTGTGACTCGGTAAGCGGTCATTTAATCGAAGCACGGGTCGCTGACGCTCCGCGCTTCCGTACCAGACCTCACTGCCCATCGCCCACGACCACGAACCCGGCCCAGTAAAACGGATGGCGATGTTTGCCGTCCCGCATCAGCGTCAGTGCGGCCTGTCGCAAGGCTTCTGCTTTCGTCATCGCAGCTTTGGGACGATCCGTTTTGAGATGGCGATAGAAATCGAGCATCAACTCAGCCGTGCTGGCCGACGCGACCTTCCATTGGCTAACCACCGTCGTGGGGCAGCCGGCCACAAACAGCGCCCAGTTCATTCCGATAATTCCTTCGCCTTTGCCGACTCGCCCGCGCGCCGTTTCGCAGGCGGAGAGCACGACCAGATCGGCCTTCAGATCGAGGTTCATCATTTCCCAAGCTTCGAGCAGCCCGTCTTCACCGCCTTGGCCGCCGGTTTGCGCGAGCACCAAGTGCGAATACATCGGGCTGGCGTCGTTGAGAATGCCGTGCGTGGCGAAGTGCAGCAGCCGGTATTTGCCGGCTTCGGCTTTGACGCGATCTTCGCGCGCTTCGACGCCGATGTAGACACGGCTCGCTTGCGAACCGTGCGCCCCATGGACTCGATACATCCGCGCGAGTCTTTTGACTTCGGTCTCTGCTTCCGGCAGCGGCGTCAGTTTTTCATCGCGCCGCGCAAGCTGCACGCTCTTGGCCGTTTCCGCACTGATTGCCGGATTGCCGATCGCGAACAGATCAGCCCCCGTCAGAGGCTGATGATGGCGCACGCGTTTCAACTCACGCAGCACAGAGAAGGATGGCGCGTAGGAGATGGCGCTACGCTCGATCAGGTAGCGACCGCTTTCCGATTCCAGGGCTTGAAACGGCAGTTCCCACAATGCGGCGTCCGGCACAATCACCAGACTGGTTTTATCTTTGAGCAAGGCCTTCGCCGGGCGCAGCAGCAGGTCATATAACCCGCTCGCTGCATCGTGAAAGTCTATGTCGTGTTCAGCCATCTGGCGGCGGAAGCCCTCCACGCGGCGGGTGAGTTCTTTTTCTTTGATCGTCAGCGTGAAGACCTGCGCGGCGGGCCCGGATGTAGTTTGTGTTTTGGTTTGTGTGATGACGAAGAGGTAGGTCTTCTCCGGCGTGACGACGTACTCCAACAACGCTGTTCGGTCGTTGGCGAAAAGACCGCCCGCATCCGCCATTTGAAAAGGCGGAGTTTCGCCACGCTGAATTTTCAACTCTGGGTGCGCGGCGTAAAGAGTTTCTTGAAAAGCTGCGCGCGCGGTTTGGGCTTGCTGCGTTTCCATTTTGAGTGCGGCCGCGCGCGCGGTGTCAGGCTGCGGGGCGGAGTTTGCTATGGTGAGTTGAGTGTTTAGAACAAAGAGCCTGCGGTTGATCCGGCTTTCCTGTTCGCGTTCCGCGGCGGTCATTGCTTTGGTGATGTTGGTTCTGCCGCTGCGGATCACGTCAAGCAGCACACGAGCTTTGGCGCGTTCGGCGTAAGCGAGTGCCGCACCAGGCTGCTGTTCGGCAAGCAGCAACTCGACCATCTCGTGATACGGATCCACGCGAGCTTCAAAAAACTGCTCCTCCGATTGTTCGCCGCCCGCGACATCGGCGCGCAGGCTTTCGATGTTGCCGATGGCGTCGCCACATGCCTGGCGCGCCTGATCCGGTTGATTGAGCGCGCGGTATGCAAGACAGGCGAGCGTCTGCGCCTGCACCAGACGCTCGCGACTGCCGATCTGTCCGGCGATGGCAATGGCACGCGTGGCCTGTTCCAAAGCCGTTGCGGCGCGTCCCTGGGCGAGATGCAGGCCGCCCAGATTGACCAGTGTTTCGGCCACGCCGTCGCGGTCTGTCAACTCTTCGCGCAATGACAGGCTCTGTTGTAAAGCATCCAATGCCTGCGCCGGTTGACCCTGCGCCTGATAGAGCAATCCCAAACTGTCGAGCGTCTGTGCGATGCCGTCTTTGTCAGACTGCGCTTGCGGCAGCGCGAGGCGTTGACCGTTATAATCTCGCGCGTGCGCGAAGTTGCCCTGCTCGAGATTCAGCGGTCGGGGAGGGGGGTTGGGGAGAGCGATCTGGTATTTCTGGT
>JBBQVH010000041.1:0-55432 GCA_038211695.1 Blastocatellia bacterium
CAGGATCAATCACTAATTCAGATGCCCGCCATGGAGCGTCCAACACTTCCCGCTGAAGTTACGGAAGCCGTCGAAAGCGACCAGATCAAGACACCCACCAAATTAAACATGCTGCTGGGCGCTTGCACGGTGGACAGGCTGTCCGACAACAACCCCGCTGGCGGCGGCGAAGGGGCAGGAGCCAACGGGGATCTGCGTTATTGCATGACGAACGCCAATACGGCGGGCGGCAGCAACACCATAGACTTTACCGTCACCGGCACGATCAATCTGGCAGGCGAACTGCCGCTGATTAACAATAACCTGACGATCAATGGGCCGGGCGCGGATCTAATGACCGTGCGACGCAATACAGGTGGCGATTACCGTATCTTCACGATCAACGTCAGCAAGACAGCCACAATCTCCGGTCTAACCATCACCAAAGGGCGTGTGCTGCCGAACGGTTTCACTGGCGGTGGCGGACTGTTTGTCAATTCAGGCGCGACGCTGAATTTATCCGATAGCGTAGTCACGGACAACGAAGGCTATTCCTTCGGCGGCGGCATCCTGTCATTTGGCGCGTTGAACATTAACCGCTGCACCATCTCCTACAACAAAGCGGGCAACGGCGGCGGATTTTATATCCTGTTCACCACCGCCACGATCAGCAATAGCACGATCAACAACAATACGACCGCTTTCCAGGCCGGTGTCGGGATTCAAGATTCAATTGTCACTCTGACCAATTGCACGATCAGCAATAACAGCGCCACGTCGGGCGGCGGCGGCATTGTCAGCCGTGGCACTTCAGGTTCGGCGGTGACCACTGTCACGAACTGCACGGTGGCGAATAACAGTGGGCCAGGCGCTGCGCTGTGGGCGATCAAGTTCGCGGCGGCGGCGGCGGGCACCCTAAGCGTCAAGAACACACTCGCCGCGTCCAACAGTCCGGCGAATTTCGCGAATAGCGGCGGCATGCTGATTTCACTCGGCCACAATCTGGACACCGACGGAACAAGCGGTTTTGCGAACGGCGTGAACGGCGACATCGTTGGCAGTGCAGGTTCGCCGATTGACGCCAAACTCGCTCCGCTGGCGAACAACGGCGGAGCGACGCAAACGCGCGCGCTGCTGTGCGGCAGCCCGGCGGCGGATGCCGGTGACAACAACGGCGCGCCCGCCACCGATCAACGCGGCATCGCGCGCCCCTATAAAGGATTCGTGGACATCGGCTCGTACGAAGCCAACATGTTATGTCTGGGAGCGCTGCCCAATGGCAAAGTGGGTGTGCCATACAACGAAATCATTTCCGTCAACGGCCCTGCGCCTTACGTCTTTTCGCTGGTGCAAGGCAACCTGCCCCCTGGCATTACGCTGAACAGCATGACCGGCCAACTCAGCGGCCTGGTCACCGTCGTCGGAACCTGGAACTTTACCGTCAAAGTCACGGACGCACAGGGCCTGACCGGAACGCAGAGTTATTCGTTGACGTTCGGTTGCCCAACGATTGTTTTCAATCCCGCCAGCTTGCCGGGCGGCGCGCCAGGAGTGGCCTACAGCCAGACCGTGTCGGCGACTCCGGCCGGTGGCCTGTACAACTTCGCGCTGGTGGGCGGCGCATTGCCAACCGGCCTTGGTTTGAATTCGGCAACAGGCGCAATCGCTGGCGTGCCGACGCTGGCTGGGACGTATAACTTCCTGCTGCAAGCCACCGGCTTTGGCGTTTGTCCGGCGGTCATGAGCTATTCCATCGTCATTGGTAGCAACCAATGCCCTGCCATCACGTTGCCTGCGATCACAGGCGGCAACGTCGGTCAGATGTACAACAACAGCGTTGCGGCCAGTCCGGCTGACGCTTACAGCTACGCGGTAACCGCCGGCAGCCTGCCGCCCGGCGTCACGCTGTACGGCCAAGCCGGTCTGCTCTTTGGCTTCCCCGCTGTGCCTGGCACGTATAACTTCACGATCACTGCCACAGGCGCGAACAACTGCTCCAACAGCAAGAACTACTCAGTGACGATCGCGATGTAATCTCGCCACGTCTCCTCCAAATAGAATGGGCAGGTCAGCAAATGACCTGCCCATTCTATTTTCAGACTCAACCGTGTCTTTACTCTAGTCCCACGCGGCGCACCAAATCCCTGAACTTCGGCAGCGAGCGCAAGCGTTCAAAAACTGGCTCGACTTTCAATTCCACCATCCCGCCATCTTTATCGTTCAACCCTTTTTCCAGCGAGGCCAGCGCCAGATCGTTTTCGCCCAGCCGCGTCTGCAGCGCGGCAATGGACGCAGGCGAAATATAGTGTTGTTTGGCTTCTGCGTTCAGGTGGTCAAGTTCCGCGCGCCAGAACCCCGCCGCATTCGATGCCGCGTAAGCCTTCTTCAGCGAATCCAGGTAAGCGCGATCTTCGTGCATCAGCAATTTGGCGCGCAGCAGTTCCAGCACGGCGTCCTGCGGTTTGCCGGTTTGTTCGTAAACTAACCCCAGGCTGGTGTGCGCCGGGGCAAAGCCGTCATCAATGGCCAGCGTCTTTTTCAAATGATCGAGCGCGTGATCGTATTCGCCTGCGTAATATTGAATTGCGCCAACCGCTTGATTGACGGGCAGCGAACGCGGGTCAAGCGAACGCGCTTTCCAGATTTCGATGTTCGCCTCTTTGTGCCGCCCCATCAGTGCTAAAAATTCAGCATATCGTTGATGGGCGACGGCGCTGCGGGGCGCAAGTTCCAGCGCGCGTTTGAATTCGCGCTCAGCGGTGGGGAAATCCCAGTCGTAGCGAAAATTGACCGTTGCCAGCGTCAGATGGGCTTCATACGAAGTGGCATCCCGCTTCAGGGCAGCCAATGCCACTTGTTTGGCTTTTACCATGCCCTGCACTGGCGCGTTACCGTCCGAACCCGCCGCGTGACAGGCCGCGCATCCGGCAAAGGCTGCGGCAAAGCTTCCATCCATTCCCGCTGCCTCTTCAAAGAATTCGTCGGCCTTCTTCTTTGCGTCGGGCGAGTTCTGATTCCAGTAATAGCGGCCTTTCAAATACAGGTCGTAAGCTTCCGGGTTTTGTGTGCCGACGTTGACCAGCGCATTCTGCTGTTGATCGGTCAGCCGCCAGCGCAGCTTGCCGGAAATCTTCTGCGCGATCTCTTCTTCCAAAGCCAACAGGTCGGAAACTTTGCGTGTGAAGCGTTCGCCCCAAATCTGGCGGCCATTGCGCGCATCCACCAACTCCGCGTTGATCGTCAGGCTATCGCCGCGCCGCACCAGACGCCCCAACAGAACGGCTTTGACATCCAGTTCGTGCCCGACGGAGCGCGCGTCAGGGTCCGGGCCTTTGTAACGAATGACGGCGTTTCGCGAACTGACGCTGACTTCCGGCAATTGCGACAGCGTGTTGATCAAACTCTCGGTGATGCCGTCGCTCAGATATTCGGCATCAGGGTCTTCATTGACGTTGTTAAAAGGCAGCACGGCGATGGAATCAATCTTTCCAAACGTGCGACCATAAAACGGCAGCAGTAGCGCCCCCGTCACACCAATTGCCAACAGCGCGACCAATGCCAATGCATAACGACGCCAACCGCGCCTTGCCGGCTGAATCGCTGCCGTTGTGCCCATCGCCCCGGTCTGTGCCGGCGCAATTGTCTGCTGGCTGAAGGGCTGCGCCATCGCAGACGACGCAATCATCGTGTCGTAGCTTTTCTGACCAGAGGCCTGGCCCGAAGGTTGCCCCGAAGGCTGTGATGACAAGCCCGGAATGATTCCCGGCCCAATATTCGTGGCATACGTCATCGCCGTGGGTTCATTTTCAGTTGCCGACGAAGCGTCAACCAGCCTGGCTGTCGGCGCTTCCAGCAGCGCGGTTTCGCCCGTCTCCGCAGCAAGACTGATCCGCGCTTTGATGCGATTCAAATCATTCACGACTTCACGCGCGGACTGATAGCGTTCGTCGCGATCTTTGATCAGCATCCGGCTGACAATGCGTTCAAGCTCCACGGGGATGGATGGCAATTGTGATGAAAGCCGAGCGGGTTCGCCGACCAGCAGCGCCGCAATCATATCGCTGGTCGTCGCGCCGTTGAACGGGCGGCGACCGCTGATCATCTCGTACAGCACAATGCCCAGGCTGAAAATGTCCGTGCGCCCATCCACGCGGTGGCCGCGGGCTTGCTCCGGCGACATGTAGGCGACCGTGCCGATGACCAATCCCGGTTGCGTTTCAAACAACGATTTGGTTGCAGCATCAAGATCACTGGCCTCATCAGGCAATTCGCCGGTCACATTCAGTTCGGTCAATTTGGCCAAGCCGAAATCCAGCACCTTCACGTACCCATCCGGGCGCAGCATGATGTTTTCGGGTTTGATGTCCCGATGCGCAATGCCATTGTCGTGTGCGGCTTGAAGTGCACTGGCCGATTGAATGGCAACGTCCAGCGCTTCGCTCAGCGTCATCCACCGCGCATTCATCCGCTGGCGCAGGGTATCGCCTTCGATAAATTCGGTGGCAATGAAATGGAGCGATCCTTCTTCTGATTCAATCTTGCCGATCTCGTAAATGGTAATGATGTTCGGATGATTGAGCGCCGAAGCAGCGCGCGCTTCCTGTTCAAAGCGGCGCACTCGGTCTGGCTGCTGCGTATAGTGTTCAGGCAGGATTTTAATTGCGGCCTTGCGGCCCAGCGAAGCGTCTTCCGCCAGATAAACCTCGCCCATTCCACCCGCGCCGATCTTTTGCAAAACGCGATACCGGGCAATTTGAGAACCAGCGGAGATTGCCATTAGTGCCTCCAATACAAAAACAGGAGAATGAACGATCCGAACACCCTGCAATACACCGGCTCCAATACATCAACCGGCAGAAGGTCAGATCGCTCACGCCCCTGTTTCTGAAAAAGCGCGGCTACTTCTTCTTGAGCATGTTGCAGGTTTCAAAAGCGGCTGCCGGATTGACGGCACTATTGCCTTCTTCAATGTGGCGGATAATCCCCTCTTTATCCACGACAAAGGTTGCGCGCATTCCAAATCCGGTGGCTTCGTTGAAAACACCGTACTGTTTAACGACCGTCCGTTTGAAGTCGCTGAGCATCGGAAAACTCAGCCCCTTGGTTTCCGGCGCCAGCTCTTCCGACCAATGTTTAAGCGCCGGAACGCTGTCCACACTAAGACCGAAAATCTGGGTGTCTGCATCGGAGAATTTTGCAATATCAGCCTGATACTGCTTCATTTCACGCGTTCAGCCACCGGTAAATGCCAGCACGAATATCGCCAGCACGACTGTTTTTTTGCCTTTGAAATCGCTCAGCTTGTAGGTCTTGCCATCCGTGCCCGGCAGTGTGAAATCGGGCGCGGCATCGCCGACCTTCAATTGAGTTTTGATCGCGGGCGGCGCTGCCTGCTGTGTTGGTTGCTGCGCCATCGCAGTCAAACTCAACACAAGCACCAGCGCGCCCAACGCGAAAATCTTCTTGAGCATTACTGTTGCCTCCTTGAAATTGGATTGTTGAAGTTGTGGGTTCGAAGAACTGCGCGGCATTAGACATCATCGTTACTCCGGTTCGCAATACGGCTGAAAAGGATAACCGGGTTTACCTCATCAGTGATGTCAGGACACGATGGACGTAGAGACGCAAAATCTTGCGTCTCTACCCGTGGGCATGGCGAACCATCAAGATGAATAAAAACGGGGGTAGAGATGGAGGTAGAGACGCAAAATCTTGCGTCTCTACCTGTGGGCATGGCGAACTGTCAAGATGAATAAAAACAGTCCTCCTCCCATTTCTGTGGATTTTCGAGGATGTATTTGCGGATGCGGTCGTGTTCCGCCGCATTCCGAATGATGTGATCGTGATAGCGGGACTGCCAAGCAAAGGGGATTTGGTATTGCCGCGCGCATTTTGTCACGCCGATTTTGAACCCGCGCACGATGGACGCCAGGTTTTGCGATTGCGGGCCGAATTGGTTTATGCCACCCGGCAGAGACGCAAAATTTTGCGTCTCTGCCCTTTTTGGCGGCGGTTTATCAATCACCACAATTCCGTGCACATGATTTGGCATGGTGACAAATTCACCCAACAGCACGAACGGAAAATGTTGCGGGATGGCATGCCAACAATCCCATGCGGCTTGGCCCAATGAGGTCAGATTGACTTGACCATCAATGATCTCACCAAACGCATGCACACGATTGTGGGTACAAATGGTGATGAAATAGGCCCCGTTGCTGCTGTAATCCCATCCGGCCAGCCGTGCACTGGCAATACGATATGTCTCCTGATATTTGTTGGGGTTCATATGCCCTCCCAATGCATTCGCGATAGGTAGAGACGCAAAATCTTGCGTCTCTACCTTCTGCCTGTGTGTTCGACGGTAGAGACGCAATGTCTTGCATCTCTACCTGACGTCCTGTTTCAACAGGGTATGCAACAGCACGTTCGCGCCATTGGCGATGTCTTCCGGCATGGAAAATTCGCGCGGGCTGTGACTGATGCCGTCGCGGCTGGGGACGAAGATCATGCCGACGGGCGCGATGTGGGCAATCTCCTGTGCGTCGTGGCCTGCGCCGCTGGGCATTGTCTTGGTTGTGAAGCCGAGTTGCTTCGCCGTTTCGTCAATCAAGCTGCGAACGCGAACATCCGTTGGCGCGGGAATGACCGTGTTGGTTTCTTTGAAGCTGAACTTCGTGCCGGTGGTTTTTTCAATTTGCGCAACTTCGGCCTGAACCTTTTGAAACAGTGTTTGAATCTTTGCCGCGTCCAGATCACGCAGCTCCAATGTCGTCGTGACTTTGCCGGGGATGACATTGTATGCGCCGGGCTGCGCTTGAATGCGACCAACGGTGCCGACTTGCCGGCCGGGGACGCTGGTCACGACGCGGTTGACGGCTTCGATGTATTTTGCCGCGGCTAGCAAGGCATCGTGCCGCTGATTCATCGGCGTCGTGCCGGCGTGATTGGCAAAACCGTCAACGGTCACTTCCCATTGGTTGATACCGACGATACCTTCGACCACGCCGATGTTCAGCTTTTCAGCATCCAGAATGCCGCCCTGTTCGATATGCAGTTCCAGAAATGCCGCGATGTCGCCACGTTTGCGCAGGGGCTGCGCGAGTTTGTCCGGATCGCCGCCGATGAACTTGATGCCTTCGCGCAGGGTCTTGCCGCTGTTGGTCGTCAAGCCAAGCTGTTTTTCGGTCAGCCCACTGGCCATCGCGTGGCTGCCGTACGTGCCGCCTTCTTCGTTCGCAAAGATGATGACTTCCAGAGGATGGCGCAGCGTGAGGTTGTTTTCAAACAGGACTTGCGCGACTTCAATCGCGCCCATCGAACCCACCTGCCCGTCGTAGCTGCCGCCTTGCGGAACGGAATCAATGTGCGAACCGATGCACAGTGGAGCCAAGTTCGCGCTGCTGCCCGCGCGACGGCCAATCAAATTGCCCGCCGCATCAACGCTGACATCAAGTTTTGCTTCGCGCATCAACTTCATTGTGAATTCGCGGCCTTGCAGGTCGGCGTCGGTGTAGGCCACGCGATGCGTTCCGCCTTCGGGCGTTTTGCCAAACTGCGACAGTTCGGTCAAATGCGCATTCAGCCGCTGTCCATTAACACGCAGACTGGGCGCGCCTTGAAACTTCGGCAGCGCGCCGCTTGCGGCTGCGCCCAAAAGATTCAAGTTGAATTCACGACGATTCATTCGATTCACCCTTTCTGTTTTTTCTGCTTGAGTTGAAGATCACCAATTTTTCCCAATCAATCTGAAACGACGAATCACAAAACTCATCAATGAATTGCTTTGTGAATGAGTTGACAACTTTTCCGTATTCCTGATGAAAGAGTTCGTTACGATCTTTTGCTTGGTGGCCGAGTGGCTCAATGATGTTGAGGTACAAGCGTGGTTGACCGGAAATAAACTCCCAGAAAGACTCTCCACAGAATTTTGAATGATCACCTTTATCCTCGCTTGCTTCCTGACCGTAACAACATCCATTGACAGCTTCTACTTGCCGGGCTTGACCACTGGTGCGGAGAATACGTTTGGCTTTACTGAAGTCATCCTTCATCTTACTGATTTGGCGACTATTGCCCCAGTTTGGTCCGGATTTGATTGAAACGACATAAAGAATTCCTTCTCGCTCAAATTCCAGGTCAATCCCGTTCGCTGAAGATTTTCGCCCGCCGTATGACTTGCCGCAGATGAAGATTGCCAGTTCTTCCAGAAAGTCGCCAAAGATGCCTTCCTCCTGCGCGGAGAGATGAGCATCCAGAATTTCTTTGACCAGGTCTTGTGCGATGACAATATTCTTGGCTTTGTAAAGGTATGGATTTTTCCGTTTCAGGATTTTATTAAGCTTGAGGCTGATCAAGCTATCAAGTCTTCTGCGGTGGAATTTTTGGATATTGTTTTCGATGAATTCGATGATTTCCTGCTTGGTAACTTCAGGCATGATTAGCCCTCTCGTTGAACAGCAACAACTCTGATTCGCGCGTACGAGATCGAGCAAGCTCGCAGTATTCCGGTAGAATGTCTATTCCGACCGAGTTCCGGCGCAGCTTGCCGGCAACTTCGCAGGTCGTCCCCGAACCGGCAAACGGATCAAGCACCCAATCACTAGGTTCAGTGAAAAGTTTGATGAACCATTCTGGCAAAGCCGATGGAAAGGCTGCGCTGTGACGTTTGTTGCCGCTTTCGGTCGCCAGATGCAAAACGTTTGTCGGATAAGCAAGATCGCGGTCCAACCAATTGGCGATGTTTTTGCCGAATCCGCTGCCGACTTGAGAATCAAATCTGACGACGTCGTTTTTGCCCAAAGACTTGAGCCGGGTTTCCGCCCAGCTTCCCATCGGAACCCGGACTTCATCCTGAAGCATCTTGAATTTTTTCGTTTTGTTGAACTGCAGGCAGCGTTCCCAGGCGTCGCGGAAACGATTCGGCCACTTGCCGGGATAGCAATTCTTTTTGTGCCAGATGAACTCTTCAGTCCACAGCCAGCCCTGCTTGCGCAAAGCCAGAATCAATTCCAGCACATAAGTATGCCGCTCGCCGTTCACAGCCTTTTCCTTGATGTTGAGGATGAACGTGCCGGTGGGCTTCAACACACGCAAGAATTGTTCAGCGCGCGGCAAAAACCATTCGACATAGTCTTCAGGTTTAATACCGCCATAAGTTTTGTCGCGGCTGTCGGCATAAGGAGGCGAGGTCATGATCAAATCAAACCGATCATCCTCAAACTGCTGCAAAACTTCGAGACAATCGCCGCAACGAATATCTGTAATTAATTCTGTAATTAATTCTGTCATCAAATGCTTTCCTGATTTCGATCAATAGATTTAAGGCTCTAGAACTCACCGACAAACTATAGCTTTCAAGAAAAAGAAATGTACAGCCGACTGTTAGTCGGCTGAGGTCGTGGTTGGAAAGCCCTTTGGTTTTCGCGTGTCCTCTCAATCTAAGCCATCAGGGGACTAACAGTCCCCTGTACGTCTTTTCTTGAAGTCTATAGCCTGTTCATCCGGGCTGAGTCAATTTTAGTTTCAGCGACGTGCAAACTTCTGTACGCGCCAGTTTTTGACCTCAGCCACGTAAATCGCGCCCGTGCTGTCCGGCGCAATGTTATGCACGAAATCCAGCTTGCCCGGCGCTTTGCCGTAACTGCCCAGCACGCCCAGAACCTTTCCATCCAGACCCAACTTCACAATGCGGTTGTTCACGCCGTCGAACATATAAATGCAGTTCTCTTTGCGCGAATACGCCAGACCCCACGGCGCGCCGATGTCCGTCCATTTGCCCAAAAACTTGCCGTTGGTGTCGAAAATCTGGATGCGCTGATTCAGGCGGTCGGCGACATACAGGCGCTCTTCGGAATCCAGGCAGACATCGTGCACCAGATTGAATTCACCATCGCCCGTGCCCTTCTTGCCCCAATGCGTGATGTACTCGCCATCGCGGTTAAACTTGATGACACGCGCGTTGACGTAGCCGTCGCTGATAAACAGATCGCCGTTCTTGCCGAAGGCAATGCCGGTCGGTTCGTTGAAGGCATCTTTGCTGTCGTTATTGCCGGGCGTGCCCTGCCGGTTGCCCAAGACCATCAGCACGCGGCCTTCCGCGTTGCACTTGATGACAACATGGCCTTTGACATCAATCAGCCAGACGTTGCCTTCGTCGTCCACACGGATGCCGTGCGACGAAACGATTTTGATGTCCGGCCACGCCTGCAAAAACTTCCCCGCGCGGTCGAACTGCATGACCGGATGCGCGCCACGATTGAAGACCCAGACATTGTCCTGTTTATCCGTCGCCACGCCGGAGCATTCGCCGAAATTCCAACGGGCGGGCAGCTTCGCCCAGTCGCTGACCAGTTGATGCGGCAAGGGCGGGCCGGATTTGAGCTGAGCTTTAAGCTGGGCAAACGCCGGAATCAAAACAACAAAAGCAATCAACAACGTGAAGCAGGTATTTTTCATTCGCATGGGTGACTCCTTATTTGATTGCCAGCGCATTCGGTGGCGAAGCAACGCCACCAAGTTTATTGAGCGGCGCGGAGGTGAAGAAAAACTCGTAGCGGTGATCTGCCGCACAAGCCGCAGCCAGCGCATCCAAAGTGAACATTTCGCCAATCGGCATTCCCCACAGGCCGATGATCGTGTCATGCATGGCTTCTCCCGGCGGAGCATTTGCCGCTCCGGCAAATGGGTTGGCTTCAAAGCTGGGATTGTCGCTGGCGACAGCGGCAAAATGGTTGTCCCACAGAAAGCGCAGCGAATCTTCACCCTGCCCCAAGCCCGCAACCTGCATCACGCCGGGTTGAGCAAGCTGCATTCGTTGCTCTTCATTGAGCGAGTTGTACCATTCAATCCAACCGACGCGCAGCAACAAAATGTCGCCGGTTTGAAAGCCGACGCCTTGCCAATCCGCCGCTGCCTGCATCTGTTCGGCGGTAATGCCATATCGCACGCCGGGCGAATACGTGATGCCGTGCGCGGCGGCGAAACGTTGAAAGTCAATCAACACGCCTCGCCCGGCGATGCCACGCCGCGCCCAATGATGAATGCCGTTGCGTGAGTTGGCCGGGTCGGCAATCTGCTCTTCGGTCACGCTGTTGTAAAAGCCAAATTGACGATGGCCGTAATGCCGCAAGCCGTCCCATTGCGAAGACGATTGGGTGTTGAAGCTGTCGTAAATATCATCGAACACGTTCTGTCGCCGCCGGTGAATCGTGTGGCGCAAAGTCTGGCGATTGAACAGCGGCGGAGCGGGCAACTCCAATTCCCAGTTCATTGCAAAAATCTCGCCAGTCTTCACCAACTGAGCGGCAGCGGCAGCGCGTTCCGGCGTCAATAAATTCAGCGTCCCGACTTGATCGTCATCCCCGAATACGCCCCACGCGGCATGCGGAGGATGGTCGGGGTTGATTGGCAGCTCAGCAAAATCAGGCAATCGTTCCGGCAGGTTCATCTATGTCTAGCTCCATTTCTTGAAATCAATAACTCAATCGCCGAGCCGTTTGGTTTCGGCTCGTTCAATAATCAGCGCCAACGGCATCGGCCCGTCGTCGGCAGCCTTCGGACAATGGCGCAGGCCTTTCGGGATGACGATACCCTCGCCGCCTTTGAGCAGGAAATCGCCCTGATCGGTCTGAAACAGGACTTCACCTTCCAGCACGATGAAAGATTCGTCTTCGTCGTCATGCGCGTGCCAGCGCTCGAATTCACCTTGAAACTTGACCAGGCGAATAGCGAATTCATCCACGTTGGCCAGGTTGACCGGTGCGTAGGCTTGTGTGATTTGGTCTCTCATTTGACGGATCGAGAAGACTTGAATATCCATCGGCTATGCCTCCAAAAATAAGGTTGACAGGATTCACAGGATTTTCCAGGACTGAGAAATTGTCCTGTTCAATCTCGTAAATCCTGTCCAATTACTTCTTCACAACTTGGCCGCCCTTCATCACCCACTTGACGCGTTCCAGTTCGGTCACGTCTTTGGTCGGGTCACCATCAACGGCGATCAGGTCGGCGAACTTGCCCGCTTCAATCGCGCCGATGCGGTCTTCCCAGCCGAGCAGCTTCGATGCATGCACCGTGGCGGTTTGAATTGCTTGCAGCGGAGTCATCCCCAATTTGACGTAGACCGCGAATTCGTGTCCGTTCAGCCCGTGCGGATAGACCGCCGCGTCCGTGCCGAACGCCACAGGCACGCCCTGTTTGAAGGCACGCGCGATGTTGATGCGCGCTGCAGGCATGACTTCTTTTGCTTTCGCGGCCATCTGCGCGGGGACGCCCATTCGCTGGTAGTTCTCTAAAAACCAATCGCCCAGGTACAGCGTCGGAACCAGGTAGGTGCCGTGTTCTTTCATCAGCTTGACGGCTTCGTCATCAATGTAGGTGCCGTGTTCGATCGAATCCACTCCGGCCAGCACGGCCAGCTTGATGCCGTCGCCGCCGTGCGCGTGCGCGGCGACTTTGCGGCCCAGCCGATGGGCTTCGGCGACGATGGCTTTCATTTCTTCCAGCGTGTACTGCGATGCTTTCGGATCGTCGCCCAGCGAAAGCACGCCGCCGGTCGAACAAATCTTGATCACATCCGCGCCGTATTTGATGACTTCGCGCGTTTTTTGCATCACTGCGGACACGCCGTCGGCAACGCCTTCATCAACGTGATGAAACTCCGGCGCCAGCAGATTGTTGTCGCAATGCCCGCCTGTGATTCCCAGCGCTGGGCCGGAAGCGTCAATGCGCGGGCCGGGCACATCTCCGGCGTTAATGGCATCGCGCAAAGCAATGTCGGCATAACCGCCCGCGCCGACGTTGCGCAGGGCTGTGAATCCGGCTTCCAGCGTGATGCGGGCATTCTTGGCGCCGGTAAGCGCCGAACGCGGGATTGAGATACCAAGCGACGAATAGCCCATCTGGCTCGGCTCGAAGGTCAGGTGGGTGTGGCAATCAATCAAGCCAGGCAGCAATGTCTTGCCTGTCAGGTCAATCACTTCAGCGCCCGCCGGAACCGTTACATTCGGGCCGACAGCCGTGATGCGGTCACCTTCAATCAGGATAAAAGCGTTGTTGGTGATCTGGCCGGTGCGAACGTCCAGCACGCGACCCGCTTTGATGGCGACGACTTTCAGCGCGGGCGTCGCTTGTTGAGCCAGCGCGATCATTGGAATCAGCAGGACAAAGAACACAGCGGCACGGCAGGTGGAGTTATGAATCATCTTCCCTTCCTTTTTTTGCGTGAGCAGAATCACGCCATTGATGTTTGTGAGCAAAAGAAATGCGAGTCTATTTCGCGGGCGATCATAAGTCGGGCAGGTACAAGTGGCAACGTCCTTGCGCTATACTGCGCGCGCTTCAGCAGGAAAGGCTTCAACGATGCGCAGCCCATTTTACTCATTTTATCGGGCCAACTTTTGTGCCGAATGCGGCAACCGGGTAGAGCCGCATCCCAGCGGCGCACTGTCCTATTTCTGGCCGCGCTATTTCTGCACTGATTGCGCGGTCCGATTGAAACGGCACAGGCTGATCACACCGCTGACAAGTTTGTTGCTGATTGCGTCGCTGGGCCTCTTCGCCTTCAGCTACAAACGCGGGAACACGCCGCCTCATCAAGCCGTCTCCCCGCTCTCTGGCGTACCTGTCTCGGCACAGGATTCCGTCGTCAATCCAAGCTCAAAGCTTCGAGTTGAAAACAAGTCACGAGTCTTATGTGGCGCACGAACGCGCCGGGGAACCCCTTGCCGCCATTTGGTGCAACCAGGACAGCGATGCGCGCAACATCAGGGACTGCCATCTATGCTTACTGGGCTTGATGACACAACGGGGAAGTCCGCCCCATCGAACAACACATCTGCCTCACACTAACGCCACGGTTAAATTCATGGTGGGCGCACCGGATATTTTTCAGACTATCCTTTGGCTCCGTCCGTCCAATGGCGCGTTACCAAACATCCCCTTTGAATAACACAATGCGCGGACTCTATCCGCGCCGCTTTTGGAGGAAAGGACATTTATGAAAAAGACATCTTCGATTTTAATTGCCGTGGTTATCTCTTTGTTCGTCGGATTGACTGCATTGGCGCAAACCACGCCGGGAACGCACACGCCGCACATTAACAAACGCCAGCACGAACAACAGAAGCGCATTCGTCAGGGCGTCCGCTCCGGCGAATTGACCAAAGGAGAAACAAAGAAGATCGAAAAGGACGAGAGAGGGATTCGCCAGGAAGAACGTGCGGCAAGAGCCGACGGCACGGTGACGGCAGCCGAGCGAAAAGACATCAACAAAGACCTGAACAAAACCAATCGTCGAATCTATCGCGCCAAACATAACAATCGTGATCGTAACTAACGACGGCGAGATTCCCTCATCGCTTTGCTGGGACTATCAAAATGGCTGCGCAAAAGTTTCTCTTGCGCAGCCATTTTTAGTTGATTTGCTTCAACTCCTCTCGCGCAGTGTTTATGGTATCCAGCTTGCAGTTATTCAGCACCCTTTGAAACTGATGCTGTTTCTGTACAGCTTGAGAACACCAAAGTTCAATTTAGGAGTGAACCTGTATGCTAAAAACAAATCTCGTCAAAATGATTTCCATATTTCTCATGAGCTGCCTATTGGCTGTCAGCCTTGCAGCAAGCGCTGATGCAGGTACTTTGCAACAGCGCAATCCTGAGGCAGGCAAAAAGAAAGCGGCAAAACGGATCGGAATTGGCGCTGCTGTTGGCGCAGGGGCTGGGGCATTAATCGGTGGCCGGAAAGGGGCTCTGATTGGCGCAGGTGTGGGCGCAGGCGCGGGAACGGCGTACCACTACCATAAGAAACGCAGTTACAGAAGACGTCATCGTCGTTACTGATACAGGAAAATGACTCAATGATTTTTCTGCATGCGTATAAATATTGGTAGAACGGGCTGGTAACTCGTTCTACCAATTTCTTGTTTCAAAACGTTATCCGTGACGAACTGACAACTCCAAGCAAGTCTCATAAGCTTTGGGTTCTAAAGTCAACCATGACCCGCGGCGAAACAAAATGAGATTACTCGCCACGTATGGCCACGACCGGATCAAGGCGCGAAGCTCTGATTGCGGGCCACATCTAGTGGAAGACTTCAGAAGTTTTGCCCCCCTGTTCTTATTTTCCTTTCCCACATTTTCCTGTCTGAGCAGTGGCCAGCGGACAGGAAAATGTGGGAAAGGAAAATAAGCCTGGAAATGGGAAGAGGGCTTCCGAAACTGTCCACTAGGCTATTAGACTGATAGAAGCCGAAGTTAAAGAAGCCTACGATAACCGCCCACATTGGTACTGCGGTGGGAACGTTGACGATGAAGCGAATAATCTCCGGGCACTGAGCCAGACTTGCCAGACTTGCCAGACTTGCCAGACTTGAAAGCTATAGGGAATCCGCATACGCTCTTGATTCGATCCATACTTCTCACGGAAACAGGACGATGTATAAAGATTCGACTGCTCGTTTCGCCCCGATTTCTTATCAAGCTACGCCTCCATTGACCCATCCAGCGGATGGGATTGTGTCAGACCAGGCATTGGGTGCGATTTACACGCCGCAAAAGACGACGTTTCGTGTTTGGGCGCCAACAGCCAATCAAGTCACGCTGCATTTGTACGAAGCTCCGGCGGGCGGGCGGGCAAAACTGGTGGCGATGCGAAAGCGCGAAGACGGCTGTTGGGAGGCCACAATCCTGGAAGATATGCTGGGCAGCTACTACACCTACACGGCCAGTGGCGAAGATTCCCGCTTCGATCCGTATCGCGAAATCGTTGATCCCTATGCCAGGGCCGTGACCAATTTCGATGGGCGAGGCATTGTCGTTCATGACGAAACTCCTGTCGCGGATCGTCCGGTCTTTCCGATGTCTGAAGCGATCATCTACGAAATGCACATCCGCGATTTCACGATTGATCCGGACTCAGGCATACAACGGCGCGGAAAATATCTGGGCCTGACCGAAAGCGGCACTCACCTGACGGGCCGGTTGGACGTGACGACAGGGCTGGATCATCTGGTCGAACTGGGCGTCAACGTCGTGCAGATTCTGCCCATCAGCGAATTCCACAACAATAAATCAGAGGACGAATACGGCTGGGGTTATGACACGGTGCATCACTTTTCGCCCGAAGGCTGGTATGCAACCGAGCGGTTCGACGCGCGTCGTGTGCGTGAAGTGAAGCAGATGATTGATGCGCTGCACGCCCGCGGCCTGCGCGTCACGCTCGACGTTGTGCTCAACCACACATTCGAAGACATCACGCGTGACCGCGTATACAGCTTTGAAGGGCTGGTTCCGGGCTATTACTACCGGTTGCAGCAGGACGGCAGTTACTGGAACGGTTCCGGCGTGGGCAATGAATTTCGCACCGAAGCGCCGATGGTTCGCCGCTACATTGTGGACTGTCTGCGTCACTGGGTGACCGAATACAAAGTGGATGGCTTTCGTTTTGACCTGATGGGACTGGTGGATCATGAAACGCTGCAATTGATCGTGCGCGAACTGCACGCGATTGACCCCAACCTCATGCTTTATGGCGAGCCGTGGGCAGGCGGCACGACGCCGATTCTGGTTGCGCATAAAGGCGCACAACGCAGCCAGGGCTGGTCGGTCTTCAACGATCATTTCCGCGATGCGATTAAGGGAGATGTCTTCAAGGCGCGCGAAGGCGGATTTGCGCAATCGGGCGTGGATATTCACGACCTGAAGCGGGGCATTTGCGGTTCGATTGATGATTTCGCCGATTCGCCGCTGGAGACAATCAACTACGTTGAATGCCACGACAATCACACGCTGTGGGATCGGTTGGTCATCAGTACAATTGACAACGCCAGCATCAGTGACGCCGACCGACGTGCCATGGACAAACTTGCCGCCGTCGTCCTGTTTACTTCACAGGGCATTCCGTTCATCCAAGCCGGGCAGGAGTTTTTACGCACCAAGGGCGGCGACCATAACAGCTACGACAAACCCGACGCGGTGAACATGATTCGCTGGCAAGAGAAGGTCAAACATCGCGACGTGTACGAATACTATCAAGGCTTGATTGCGTTGCGTCATGCGCATCCTCTATTCCGGTTGAAGACTGCGGACGAGGTGCGCCGCGCGGTGAAGTTTCTGGACGATCAGTTGGAGTTGGCCGTCCCGCCCGGCTGTGTGGCTTATGTCATCGAAGACGTCACCGGCACGGATGATTGGGCACGGGCGCTATTGATTCTGAACGCAAATCCAAAGCCTATCGAATTGACGATTCCGGAAGGACAATGGCAAGTCTTCGGAGATAAAAAAGGGGTTGGGACAATACGCTTGCGGTTGAAATCTCACTTGACTGCCGATAATCAAGCGACGGTTGCGCCCAGAAGTGCGCTAGTTTTGGGGGAAATGAAACCTTGATGCACTTTACAAACGTCCTGCAATCTACATAATTTGCAGGCCACACGGATTTCAAAACAGTTGCAATGAGACCCGACAGTTTCAGGTTGCAACAACAGGCGGCTAAGCAATCGGCTTCAGTGACTCTCAAACATTACGGCAAACCTAGAAAGACTCCTTTCCGGGAGTCTGTCAGAGATACAGTTCGTGATAAAAAAGTTCAGGTCGAAATGTCTTTGGCCCTGAGAAAGCGTGACATTCCGACCTGTGAATGGACAAACCGTCGAATGAATCAACTCCCTCCATCGGTCTGCCTGTCGCTGGCATAGACGCGAAGGCAGATCATTTGGTTTTAAGTTTTTTCGTTTGGCAAAAACTAAATCTACCTAAATCTAAATGAGAATCCCTATGTCCCCCAGCACCCAAACTGGTGACCCGTCTGTTTCGATCATCATTCCCCTTTACAACGAAGAAGAGACGGTTCCCTTATTGATCGAAACCATCATCAGGGAGTTTGGCCACGACCCCGCTTTCCTGGAATTGGTGTTGGTTGATGACGGCAGCCGTGATCGAACGGCAGAACTGGTGCTTGAGCACGCCAGCCACAATCCGCGCATTCGACTGGTGCAACACGACCGCAATCGCGGTTTGGGGGCGGCAATCCGGACAGGATTGAAAGCAGCCGTTGGCGATTTGATTCTGTACACCGACGCCGACTTGCCATTTGACTTCAGCCTGATTCCCAGCTTGATCTCATTGGCCGACCACAACCGCGTGGTATCTGGCTATCGCATGAACCGGGGTGAAGGCGCGCGCCGCTGGATTCTGACGAAAGGATACAACTGGCTGATCTACGCGCTGTTCGGATTGCATGTGCAGGACGTCAACTTCGCCTGCAAGATCATTCCTCTCAGGCTGGCGCGCGTCATGGAACTGCATTCGGAAGGCTCCTTCATTGATGCTGAAATCCTGCTTGAAGCGCAGCGGCATGGCCTGACCTTGACCCAGATGCCGCTGGTCTATTACCCGCGAACCTTGGGGCAATCCACACTTTCGCGTCCAACGGTCATCTTTCGAATCCTGGGTGAGATGATGAAGTATCTGTTGCGAACGGCGCTGGCAGTTCAGCCCAACCTGTCCGCGCAGGCGAAAAAGTCATGGTCAGAAGAGTAATCTTCAACGCGGACGATTACGGCCAGTGCGCTCAGGTCAACGCCGCCGTTGAAGAACTGATCGAGGCAGGCAGATTGAGAGATGTTTCCTTGCTGGCAACGGGCAGGATGTGGGAATCGTCCGCCGCTTTTCTGCTCAACCATCCGCAAGTCAGCGCTGGCGTGCATTTGAATGCCGTTGAAGGACAGCCCGTTTCAGCGAGTTCCGAAATCCGTTGGATCAGCAATGCGGATGGGGAGCTTGCCGGGTTAAACGGCCCGCAGGGATTGATTGCGCGCTGGATCAGGCATCCGCTGGCGGTGACGCGCGCTGTTGAATTGGAATGGCGCGCGCAGATTGAAAGATTGCATGCCGCCGGACTGCGCCTTTCGCACGCTGACAGCCATCAGCATCTTCACGCTTTCCCCCCTGCCTGGCATTGCGCTGTCAAACTTTGCCGCGAATACAACATTCCATCACTGCGGCTTCCGCTGGAAAAGAACCGTCTGCCGCTGCGGCGTAGCGGGACATTGGCGCTCAGCGCGTCGCTGTTTGTTGCGAGGCTTGCGGCGTCACTCAGTCATGATGGCAATCGTGATGGCAAAGAGCTGCGCCACAACGATCACTTTCTGGGCTTCAAACGCGCCGGGGCCTACGGGCTGAAAGAACTGATTGCCGATTTGCGGATGGCCTCGCCTGGCGTGACAGAAGTTGCGCTGCACCCCAGCACACAGGACAAATCGCCTTACCCTAGCCTGTTCGGCAATCGCGAACGGCTAGCTTTGCTGGATGCATCGCTGCCGGATCAACTGGCGGCAATGGGGATCGAAGTTACGTCATGGAGAGGCATGGGGAGAGAAATCGCAGGATGAACAATTCAGCCTGACAAATGAAAAAGGCGCAGTGAAGATTCATGGGAATCTTCACTGCGCCTTTTTTGAGCAGCGCCGGGTTTAGTTGGCGGCTTTCTCTTTCTCTTTCTTCTCAAACTTGTCGGCGGCCAGCTTCGGATTGACCTTGTATTTGCTGATCTCCCACTCTTCATTGGGCGTGCCGGCTTCGCTCTTGGTCAGGCGATGAGGCAGGTTCAACCCGCCCACGTTTTTGTAATCGCTGATGGCCCAGCGGAAATCAACGTCGGGGCTTTTCTCAAACGCATCGGCCATTTCCTTCATCCGCTTCTCCATCTCTTCCGGAGTTTGCTGCGGGCGCTGTTGGCGTTGACCCTGTGCCTGCTCTCCCTGCCTTTGTCCTTGTCCCTGCGGCTGCCCTTGCCCACCGGCAGTTGGTGGAGTCGTGGCCTGTGGGGGACGATTGGTCTGTCCGCCTTGACCTGCAGGGGCGGGGCCACCAGGCCCGCCCTGGCCGCCGCGTCTGAAGGCCTGCGCCATGGATTTCCCTTTGTAGCTCATCCCAATCAACTGATGGCTCTGCTGGTCAATGTAAAGACGGACGGTGAAATTCTCCGCGCCCTTGCCTTCGATGACGTCGAGCTTGCTGCCTTCGGGGCCGGGAGCTTCGGCGAGATAGGTGTACTGAATCTGCGCCGATTCTGGCGCTGCCAATACCAGGCCGATCATCAGTTGCAGCATCTCGCGGCGATTCTGTTGCTGCCGGTAAATGGCCATTGGCGAATTGGCGCCCATTCCACCGGGGCCGCCAGGCCCGCCAATATTTACACGGGTTCCGCCGCCGCCGGGGCCGCCCGGTCCACCGAATCCGCCGCCGCCAACAGGGGCGATGTTATCCTGCCAAATGGTCGAGCCGTTGAGTGCCAGGATGTTGGTGCCGCGTTGGCCGTCAGTCGTCTTTTTGATCTTGTCCGGCATCATCATTTCAATTTCGAGCGTGTTCTCCGATTGAAATTGGCCGAAGGTTGAACGAACCGTGCCGGAGGCCGACAAGGTTTGTAATGCTTTCAGTTTCGATTCGCTGCCGATGGCGGCACGCGCTTGTTTCAGAACCTGATCGGCTTTTGCCTTGGCATCGCCTTGCGCAAATGCCGTGGCGGTTCCCATTGCAATCAGTATCAAGGGCAGCATCAAAGCCGACGTTAAGGCCAGCGTTAGTTTCTTCATTTGACTCCTCCTAATGAGCTTTCCGAATCACCGTTAAAGGGGTTGAATTAAATCTGAGTTGTCAGCGTAGCGATCTTTACTCTATGCTTCAAGACTTTGAAAACCGGCAACCGGTTTCATAGTTTGTACAGTAAGAATGCAGATTCGATATATGGAGCAAGAAACACCGCAAATTTTTGACGATCTGACAGCACCGGCAGTGCCAACTGAAGTTGACCCTGCGGCTGAAGAACAGCCCGTGCTTCCCGTCGTCGCCATCATTGGCCGCCCGAACGTCGGCAAATCCACATTGTTTAACCGCCTGATCGGTTCGCGCCGCTCGATTGTTGGTGACCTGCCCGGCATCACGCGCGACCGCATTTACGGCATAGCCGAATGGCAGAATCGAGCCTTTCGCGTCGTGGACACCGGCGGCATCGTGCCCGATGACGAAGCTATCATCCCCTCGAACATCTTCAAACAGGCGCAGGCGGCGATCGAAGAAGCATCTTTGTTATTGTTCGTTGTGGACGTGCGCGACGGCGTGACTTCGCTGGATGAAGAGTTGGCGAAAATGATGCGGACGCTTCACAAGCCCGTCTTTATTGTCGCCAACAAATCGGACTCGACCAAAGTGGGCGAGCTGTCAATGGAATTTCATCAATTCGGCTACGACGAAGTCTTCCCGGTTTCGGCGGAACACGGCGCAGGATTGGGCGATCTGCTGGATGCAGTGATCGAGCTATTACCGACAGCCGAAGCTAAGAAAGAAGTACGAGATGATATTCATGTCGCGATCATTGGCCGTCCGAACGTCGGCAAATCGTCGCTGATCAACAAACTGCTCGGCCAGGAACGCGTCATCGTCACTCCCATCCCCGGCACGACGCGCGATGCCATTGATACTGTTTTTGAAACCAAGGACGAAGACGGAAAGTCAATCAAACTCCGTCTGATTGACACCGCTGGCATCCGCCGCAAGGGCAAGACCAACGAGATGGCCGAAAAAATGTCAGTGGTCATGGCGCGCAAGCATATTGAGCGCGCCGATGTCGTGCTGATGGTCATTGACGCCATCGAAGGTGTGACGGCGATTGATGCTCACATTGCCGGTTACGCCCACGAAGCGGGGCGTTCGCTGATCGTACTGGTCAACAAATGGGACGCGATTGAGAAAGAGACCAATACCGTTTACCGGCAGGAAGAGAAAATCCGCGAAGCCATGAAGTTTTTAGAATATGCGCCGATCATCACCATCTCGGCGCTGACCGGCCAGCGTTTGCAGCGATTGCCGGACTTGATTGCCAAAGCCAATGCTGCGCGAAACCTGCGCATCCCGACCGGCCAGTTGAATCAGTTTTACGACGAATATCTGGAACAGCCCAAGGGCGTCAGTTCGGCCAAGCGACCGCTGAAGGTCAAATACATCACTCAAGCCGGGATTCGTCCGCCGACTTTCGTGTTGTTCACCAACAGCATCAGGCCGCTGCATTTTTCCTACGAGCGATACCTGATCAACCGGCTGCGCGAGACGTATGATTTCTTTGCCACGCCGATTCGCATTAAGCAGAAAGGCTCTGGCCGGAAAAAATAGAGCCATGTCGAAAACGAAAAAAATCTGGCTTGGCGTGATTGCGCTGATCGCGCTGATGATTTTTGTGACAGGGGTGTATTGGGTTTTCACCTTCAGAGTCGTCGTCGCGCCGACCGGGTCAATGGCCAATACGATCATTCCCGGTGACCGAGTCTTGTGTCAGCGGATTGGCGAAGTCAAACGCGGCGATATAGTCCTTTTTAAATTGCCATCTGATCCGAAGGTTCACTACCTAAAACGTGTAATTGGATTGCCCGGCGACAGCCTGCAAGTTAAGGGAGAGAAAGTTTTCATCAGTGGCCAGGAACTACCCGAAGAGCGCGCCTATATCAAACTCGAAGGGCACCGTAGCGACGCAGAAATGCCCGTGGTTAAAGCTGACCCAAAGCCGTTGGGCGCGACCTATCGCGTCTATCTGGATGTGGATCGTGCGAACGGCAACGACCAGTTTAACGTCACTGAAGGCATGAAGTATGGCGTTGGAGACCCAATGACGATCCCGCCGAACAGCTACTTTGTGATGGGCGACAGCCGCAACAACAGTCTGGATAGCCGCTACTGGGGAACGGTCCCGCGCGAAAACATCGTCGGGAAAGCGATGATGATCGTTGCCTCGCCCGATCCGCAGCGGCAGTCAAAACTTTACCAAACCCTCAAGTAACCCTGGCCTTAATCCAGCCGCCAGCCCCACAGCGTGCGATGGCGCGTGTAAATCCGTTCTGTCCGGTCGTGCTCGCCCGACACGATGTGCTTGCCATCATGCGAAAAGGCTACGGCATAGACCGGCGATGAATGCTCGCCGATGGTTCGGATCAATTTTCGCCGCCCGACATCCCACAAATTGATCTGTTTGTCATCGCCGCAGGAAACGACTTCGCTGCCGTCGTAGGAGAAGGCGACGGCTTTGATGCGCGCTTTATGCTTGCCAAGTTCACCGAACAAGCTCAGGGGGTGGGTTTGCCACAACGCTACCGTGCCTTCATCGCTGCCAGTCACCAGCTTCGTGCCATCGGGCGAAAAGCTGACGCCGATAATTGATGACTCGTTTGTTTTCTTTTGTTGCGGGAGGGCTTGCCAGTTTGTGGTGTCTATCAGAAAGATACTTTCGTTTTTCACCCCAGCCAGCCAGTGACTATCGGTAGAGAAGGCGACTCCCTGAAACTGAATATCCATTGGCGGATGATACAAACTGAAAACTTCACGGCCTGTGTCGCTTTCATAAACGCCTCTCGACGCCGCGATCCATTGCCCGTTTGGTGAAACCGCGAGGCATACGGAGTGTCTAGTTTCGACACTCCATCGCGGCTGTTGCGTTTCCAAATCCCAACGAATGATCTTGCCATCCTGATCGCTTGAAGCCAGCCATTTGCCATCGGGCGAGAAAGCCAAGCCGATGACGCGCGTTTGATGACCAATCAGCACGGTCTCTTTCTGATTGCTTTCTGCGTCCCAAATCGCTACTGACCGATCTTCGCCAGCCGAAGCGATGCGCTTGCCGTCAGGCGAAATGGCAACGGCCAATACCGCATCACCGTGTCTATCGAATCCGACTGACCGCCTGCGTTCGGCTACATCCCAAACCAGAATCGCACCATCGCCGTGCGTCGAGACCAACCAATGACCGTCAGGAGAAAACACCACGCTCCACACAGCCGAATCGTATTCAAGCCGCCCAAGAATCGTCCTTGCAGCAACATCCCAAAGAACGACGTTTTCTGAACCAGTGGCGGCTAATTTGCCGTCCGGAGAAAATGTTGCTGCGCGCCCGGAATCCTGATGAGCATGGATACGATCAATCCGCCGACCACCGACGATCTCACCCGGTCGGGCGAGTTCCCAGAAGTCTGCATTGCCGCTGTTCGTCGCTTTCACCAAACGCCTTCCGTCTCTCGAGAACTCCGCCCAGTTCCAGGATTCCCAATCCTGATCACGAGACACTTTTTGCCCGGTGGATACATCCCATTGCCCATTCGGAAGCATGAGAATGCGACTGTCTGAAGAAAACAAAATATTGCTGTAATCACTTCCTTGCGGTAGTTCCCGTACTTTCTCCCAGCGTCCCACATCCCACAGAATGGTTTTGCCATATCCGGTTTCGCCGCGAGATGCGGAAGCCAGCAGGCAGCCATCCGGTGAGAAAGCTACTGCGTGGACCCACTCTTGGTGCCCGCTCAATACAGCCACTTTCTTCAACTGCGCCGTATCCCACACAATCACCGTCCCATCGTGGCTGCCCGTCGCAAACAACTTTCCATCCGGCGAAAACGCGACAGAAGTCACCCAGCCCGTATGATCGGTGAAAGTCTTCAAGCGTTTGCGCTGCGCGAAGTCCCAGACGATCACCTGCTTGTCCTCGCCAACTGAAACCACCAAGCGGCCATCCTGGGGCGAAAAGACTGCGCGGCGCACGGCTGCCTTGAGACCGTCAGATTGCTCTGTCCATTCTTCGGTGATAGAGAGCAAGGCCGTCAGGACAAGGATTGGTAGAGCAACTGCAAGCGCCCTGAGTAATTGATTGATCAAGCTTTTCCGAATCAGTTCGCGTTCGATGCTTCCGCGTTCGATGTCCGAATGCCGCCAGATTGTCCAGAGGGTCAGCAACGACAGAAGTTTGTTTTTGTCCGCAGCATAGAAGGAAACGGATTGATTGAGGATTCGGTTTGCGTTGCCGGTCTTGATTGATTTGAGCGTCTGGCGCGTCGCCCGGCTCTTTTCAAGGGGTTTTAATTCCCGGAGCGTTTCGAGCAGTTCATTCATTGAAGCCTGCCGCTCAGCAGGATTTTTCCGCAAGGCATTCGTGACCAGGTCTCTGAGCGAAGCTGGGATGTCTTTGCAAATTTCGCTGATGCGCGGCATTTCGTCTTCGCTCAACAGCGCGGTCTGCTTCTGCTCCCTGGTCTTGCCCGCAAACGGCTGATGGCCAGTGAGCATTTCGTACAGTACCAATCCGAACGAAAAGATGTCGGTCTTCGCATCCGTTTTTTCAAGCCGCGCCTGTTCGGGCGAGGCGTAATCGAGGGTCATATGCCTTCCGGCGAGTGTTGGGTTCTCGGCGGTCGGCGGCTTTTCGGCATCTTCGCCAACCTGCGCGCCTTGCTCCGGAATGTCGAACCGTTTTGCGATACCGAAATCCAGGACTTTCACCAGCCCATCGTTTCTCAGCATCACGTTCTCCGGCTTGATGTCGCGATGAATGATTCCGGCGGCGTGCGCAGCAGCGAGTGCATCGGTGATCTGTGCCGCGATGCCGACAGCTTCGGGCCAGTCGAGCCGGGATTCGTTGATTCGATGGCGAAGCGTCCGCCCCTCGATCAGTTCACAAGCGATGTAATGAACTTCCTCGTCGTGGCCGTTGACGGTGATGGTAGCTTGGCCAATATCATAGACGGTGATGATATTCGGATGATTGAGCGCCGAAGCCGCGTGCGCTTCCCGCGCAAATTGGAGTACGCGGTCGGGATCGGCGACGAACTCAGCCGGAAGAAATTTGACGGCGACTTTGCGCTGGAGCTTCTCGTCGTAGGCTTGATAGACCTCGCCCATTCCACCCGCGCCGATCACCGATTCGATTCGGTAATGCGCGATGGCCCTGCCCGCAAGCGAGGGCGAGCGGTCGGCGACGATCTCCTCCGCGACTTCTTCGATTGCGGGGCGGTCGAGAAATCCGCCGGTCTGATCAGACCGCGCAAGCAGCGATTCGACCTCACGCCGCAACTCTTGGTCGCCCGCGCAGGCCTCATCCAGAAAAGCCACGCGTTCCTGTACGGGCAGCTCAATGGCCTCCTGCAAAATCTTCTTGATCTTCTGCCATTGCTCACGATCCATCGGCGTCTCCGCTAATTCTCAAGTTCGCGTTTCAGCCATGCTCTGGCCGTGCTCCATTCTCTATTCACTGTCGCGACGGAAATCTTCATCACCTCTGCGGTCTCCTCGATCGTTCGCCCGCCGAAATATCGCAACTCGACGATCTGGCTTTGTCGCGGATCGAATCGGGAAAGCCGAACGAGAGCTTCGTCTAGGGCAGGAAGCTGTTGGCTGTGTTTAGGTGAGATGGTCAATGCCGCATCCAGCGAAACCCGATGTTTCTCTCCCTCGCGTTTCTGGTAATTCCGCTTGCGCGCCCAATCCACCAGGATTCGGCGCATTACACTTGCCGCCAGCGAAAAGAAATGCGCTCGGTCTTCAGCGCGCAACTGATGGACATCAATCAGCCGCAAATAGAATTCCTGAATCAAATCATTTGTGGTCTGCGGGCGATGGTGTAGTTCTTTGTTCAGGCAACTCTTGGCGATTTTGCTGAGCTCGGGTTTGATCAGCGCGACCAGACGATCGAATGCTTCTGTGTCACCCGATTTCCATTGCAACAGCCAATGTGTGATCGCTTCATTTTCGCGCTGAGGTGTGTGCTTTAAGGCGTCGTTTTTCATTGGGGCCTCCACAGCGGTACGTCTTGTTGTTGGTTGGTGGCAGGAACTGATCGGACAGACTCAATCCTGAAGAAAGGCAAGATCAGCTTGGAAAATTATTTTCGCCTCGTGAGCCGATCCGGCCATTTTTCCCGCACTGTGCGGGTAGAAAGGCTGATGGCGTTTTGATGAATTGTCGCTGGTAAGAGAGCCGCAATCTATCACCGCTTTCAGCCGATCGCAATGTTTTCCCCAATTCACTGCCAAACCGGCGGCGGCGTCAACAGGAGACCCTATGAGCAACTATATTCGCCTTACTTTCTGCCTGCTTATCCTCAGCAAATTGAGCTTATGCTTTGCCCAAGGTGGTCAGCAGAAGCCTGCCCAGACGCAAACCCCAGCATCGCAGGCCTCTATGCAAGCAGCACTGCAGGTACGCACCGAGCAAATTCGAATGGCAGAATCGCTCAAGGGAACCCCATATTACTGGTTCACGAAAACCTACTTTTTTGTTACCGGTGACGAAATCATGCGTGCGCAGCGGGGCGATTTTCAAAACGCTGACATCGTTATGAAGGAGGTCATCAGCTTTCACCAGCTTTATGCGACTAACCTGAAAAATTGGGTGGCTGGAAGGAAGGATCAAGTAGACCCCCATTGGAGGGAGGCATTTAGCCAAATGGACCGTGCTTTCAACTATGGGCCCGCGCGCCTTCTCGACCCAACAGAAGCTTTCAGAGGTGGGGCGGCGAGAGCAATCATTGAAGGCTCAAGGGCTCATATTCAAGGCGATCTACCCCGAGCTATAAATGCAGTGTTTGAGGAAGAGAGGCGACGGAACCCCAATCTCCGAATTGAGGACCTTCGCGCTGATTATGACAAGATGATGTCGACGTTCGATAAGGCATACGAATTCATCAAGCCTGAACTGCCGCCGAGCGAACGCCTCAAGCTAAGCACTGCTGAGTCAGTCAAGCTAGACAAGGTGGCGCTCAAGCTTGGCATGAACTTCGATATGGAGAAAGAACGAGCACAAGTTTTCGGGAAGGTCACCCAGTCGGTGGGCAAACAAAGCTCCGTCCCAACTCAGTCCGACACTCAATACAATCCGTCATCCCTGACGCCCAAAGAGCGGGAAGCGCGTAAGCAGACAGAGAAGATCATCGCTGCCGAAACGCTTCATCCCCCTGGCCCAGGCAATAATCCTCCGAAACCAGGAGGGATTCTCCTAAACAAAGCGGCAGAGTTTCTTGGTGACTTACGTGACATAATGGGTGCGGTCTTTGACGCGAGAACTCAGCAGGTCGTCCTGATCGGAAAGAGGAATCTTCCGCTGCCATCAATGGACAAAGACCTTTTCGCAGTCGCGATGCGAGCCGCATATGATGGCAAGCCTATCGCCGTAAGTATTGATCCTACTGCCAGCCCCGAAGTGATGAAGGTACGTTATTTCGGACAGACGGAAAATACGCGTTTGGGATGGGTAATGTTCGAAGCGGATCGCATCCTCAAGAACCTGACTTTGGGGCGAGACAACGTAACTGGACAGCCAATTCGATCTTCAGTGTACGGCTACCGAAATATCCTTGATCGTGAAAGCAACGAACCGGGGAGCAGCGTCGGATACGCTCTTTACCGATTCTGGTTTAAGCCTAAAGAACTGGAGCTTCAGAAATCCGCTGATGGCCGCTCAATGCTTTTCACCAAAGCAACGATGGATTGCAGTTGGGAACAAATGCAGGGTGTGCCTGCGCCGGGAAAAGCTGTTCAAGACTTCGTTGAGCACCTTAACCGAAACTACGGCGACTACAGTCGTGATTACGGCGTTTTGCAGGAACTCACGCAATTAGCAAAAGTGGTAGGAGTCGCCAAATGGCTAAGGGATCAGGGACTGTTTATTGATCTGGCGTCGTTGGGGATTAAAGAGAGATATACGCCGGATACCACGCCCGCGATTACGGCTGAGATCACCAAGAAATCTGTGGACGGCATCTTGGTGCGTTGGCAGCAGAGAAGCATGACTGGCGGAGTAGATTTCACAAAACCCAACTCTTACGTTCCAGATCAAGATCAAAGAGTTGCCGGGCTTAAACTCGCTGTCTTGAAATCGCGTCCTGCAGACCGGCAACAGGCGAGTTGGGATTTCGAGATGAACGGCGAGAGGTTGACGGCTGTTGCTATCCCTGCATCAGACCGGCGGTTCACTCGTGTTATCAGGTACAGCAGCATCAAGTGGGTACCGAGCGGCCCGATCATTACCAACTATTCAATCAATGGCATCGGGCCATATCCGGTAATTACTCTGTTAGGCCAGGGCTTCGGCGTAAGGTCTGCTCGTAGCCAAGTGACTCTGAACAGTAAGCCAATCGGCGTACTCAATTGGAGCGGCCAAAAGGTCGTGGTCAAAGTGCCTGAGAACTCCGAGGGAGGGCGACTTACCATTGTCTCTGGCGGGCAGCAAAGTAACGCGCTCGTGTTGCGTTCTGTACCTAGACCGAAACCTGCAATGACAACCGTTCGGGTCGTGAACGAGATAAATGCGCCACTCCACCTGACAGTGGGAACTCGACGGTTGGTAATTCGGGCGCGTGGAAGCGAAGTCATCGTTATTCCTGCCGGAAGGTATGATTTCACAGCCGTGGCAGGAACGGCGAGAGACAGTGGATCGAAAGAATTCGAGTCGGGTGAGACTACCTGGACCTTCCATGGACGTGTCACCCCTATTGCGCCGGTGATACAAGAGCCGCTAATCACAGGCCCTACCGCAGAATTGACGATTGATAACCAGAGTAACATTGCCATAAGCGTAACCATTGATGGGCCGAGAAAAAAGACGGTGGTAACCGTTCAACGCGGCAGTAAAACCATCACCCTGCCCGTAGGAATATACAAAATCAGCGCGCGCGGCGGTAATGCGGTCAGCCCGCCGGAAACGTATACCCTAGAAGAAGGAAGTAACGTGACTGTTACTTACAAGATTATCGTCCGTTGGGTTCGCTAGCTTGCGTTAGCCTCGGCCAGTCTCGCTGGCCTTCCTGCTTACGGATCTAAGCCGATTAACTCGGCCATTCGCAAATAATCAATATCTACTTCGGAACAGAGGCGAAGCTTTATGAAGGTGTGTCTTGCCACTTGCGCAAGTACATCTTAACTAGGCGAGGGATAAGACTCGCTCCGTAACCAACAACAGTCAGGAGGAAAGTCATGACAGGAAAATTGTCTATTGCGACCAATCGAATTCTCGTCGGCGCGATTCTGTGCGCGTTGATCACGCTGTGCGCATCGGTGAAGTTCATCCAAACGGCTTCTGCAAGAACTGCAACAGCGGCGTTGATGCCGAATACAGGAGCGTGGGCGACCAAAACTTCGATGCCAACGGCCAGACCGCATCCGATGTCCGGCGTCATTAACGGGCTGCTTTATGTGGCCGGTGGTTACGCCGTCAGTGGAGCGAACGTGGTCACGGAATTGAACGTGCTGGAGGTTTTTGATCCGGCTGCCAATTCCTGGACGACCAAAGCTCCAATGCCTACGGCGCGTCACGGCGGGGCATCGGCAGCGATCAGCGGGAAGCTTTACGTGGCGGGCGGATGCCTGCAGGCGGGCAATCAATTCACAAATGTTCTGGAAGTTTACGACCCGGCGACGAACGCGTGGACGACGAAAGTGCCGATGCCGACCTCTCGCTGCGTGGCAGAGGCCGCAGCAATAGATGGGAAATTGTACGTGGTCGGCGGAGCCATCACTTCGAATAACACTTTTCCGCGCATCAACGTGCTTGAAGTTTACGATCCGGCCACGGACACCTGGACGACGAAAGCTCCAATGCCGACATCAAGGGCTTACATCGCGGCGGAAGAAATTGGCGGAAAACTTTATGTGGTTGGAGGCGCTCTGAACGGTAGCGGAATAACTGGTGTGTTGGAGGTTTACGATCCTGCGGCGAACACCTGGTCTACGAAAGCGCCGATGCCGACGCCACGTTACGGACTTTCGTCCGGCTTTCTCGGCGGCAGGCTGTATGCCGTTGGCGGAGTGCCGGGTAACACAGGCCCTTCTGAAACAGCAGTCAATGAATCCTATGATCCGGCAACGAATACCTGGCGCGCTGAAGACTCAATGCCAACAGCGCGCTGGGAAACAGCGACCGGAGTCATCAACGACACGCTCTACGTGGTTGGCGGAGCTACCGGACGCGGCGTTGGTGTGCCTCTGGCGGTGAATGAAGCTTTCAGTCCAAGACTTCTGCGTGTCCTCAGCAACAGTGCCGCCCCCGGCAGCAACGTGCCACTTCCGATTGAGCTTGTTTCGTTGGGCGACGAAAACGCAATGGGCTTCAGTCTTACTTTCGATCCAAGCGTCCTCAGCAACCCGCAAGTCAGTTTAGGCGCTGACGCCGTTGGAGCTACGCTCAACCTGAACACCAGTCAGACCGCGCAAGGCAAATTAGGCGTGGCGGTCGCGCTGCCTGCCTCGCAAAAGTTCACCGCAGGCACGCGGCAACTTGTCACCGTGACCTTCACGATTGCGGCGAATGCACAGGCCACTACGACGCAAGTTGGTTTCGGCGATCAACCGATTGCCCGCGAAGTCGTCGCGTCAGACGCCAGCGTTTTGCCTGCGGCTTACACGCCTAGCACGGTGAGGGTGACGCCGGGGTATGAGGCCGATGTTAGCCCGCGTCCAAACGGCAACAACAACGGCGCGGTGACGATAGCCGATTGGGTACAGGTCGGGATCTTTGCAGCGGGTATAGATACAGCAGCGATGGGCAGCGAATTTCAGCGCGCGGATTGTGCGCCCAGAGCAACGTTAGGCGATGGCAAGATCAGTATCGCCGATTGGGTGCAGGCGGGACGCTATGCTGCCGGAATAGATGCGGCGGCAGCAGCTGGCGGCCCGACCGGGCCAGTGAGCAGTTTGCAGGCGGAATTTGGCAGCGAGCCGTTGGCGTTGGAGCAGCAAACTTCACGCGCGGTTCGAGCAGCCAGTTCTGGCTTTGAACCTGGACAGAACGGAAGGCTAGTGCTCGAACTCGATGCGTTGGGCAACGAGAATGCGTTGGGCTTCAGCTTGAATTTTGATCCATCGCAGTTGCGATTTGTCTCGGCTGCGTTGGGCAGCGGTGCTGAAGATGCGACGCTCAACCTCAACACCTCGCAAATAGCCGATGGGCGCGTCGGCATTGCACTGGCGTTGCCAGCCGGGCAGAGCTTTGCGGCTGGCGCTCGGCAATTGCTGGTCGTGACATTCGCGGCGCAGGCAAACGCGAGCGGTGCGACGGCGGTGAAAATCGGCGACGAGCCGGTGGCGCGCGAAGTGGTGGATGCGATGGCGCAATCCCTGGCTACGAATTGGTCCGTGGTGCAAGCCGCCCCATCAATCGAGTTCACCTTCGTCCCGCCTTACGGTTCCAGTCAGACTGTACGCGGGCGCGTGAGTGGAGTTACTCCGCAAAACGCGTATGTCTTTCTTTTCATTTTTGTGCCGGATTTGGGTTGGTATACCAAGCCATCATGCGCAAGCCCGCGGACGAGCATCAACAGTGATCTAACCTGGGAGACAGCATACGCAACCGGCGGCATTGATAATCAGGCGACCGTACTGGCGGCTTATTTGATGCCCGCCAATTTCAGTATGTCTTGCGTGTTAGGGGCAGCTTCGTTGCCTGCTGAACTGACGCAGTCAGCGCTTGCTCCGCCCGCCGTTGCCACGCGCGACAACCCGAACCAACGCGCGTTCCAATTTTCCAACCTGGATTGGGTGGTCAAAGCGAGCGCCGCGCCTGTCTATCCTGGGCCAAACCGATTCTCGGACAGCACAGACAATGTCTCACGCGACGCGCAGGGAAGGCTTCATCTGAAAATGACGAAGCGTAATGGTGAGTGGTATTCGGCGGAGATCATATCGCGGCTCACGCTCGGCTACGGCGAATACCGTTTCTATCTGGAGAGCCAGGTTGATCAGCTTGATCCAAACGTGGTGCTGGGACTGTTCACCTTCGGCATGGACGGCAACTTTGCCAACCGCGAACTGGACGTGGAATTCTCGCGCTGGGGCAATCCCAACAGCAGCTTCAACGCGCAGTATGTCGTGCAGCCATTCACCAATCCGGCCAACCTTCACCCCTTCAAGATGACGGCGTGCGCCAAGTCGGTGCATAGCTTCGATTGGCGCAAGGAGCGCATCATCTTTCGCAGTTGGTGCGGCGACACGCCGCAGCCGGCTGATCCAAGCGCGCTGATTCAGCAATGGAATTACACGTCGCCGACTTTGCCGCAGACTTTCGACGAGCGCGTCCATTTGAATTTGTGGGCCGTAAATCCGCCGCTTAATGGACAGGATACGGAGATCGTCGTTTCCAAGTTTGAGTTTGCGCCGGCCGTCGTCAGCAGCGTCTCGGCAGCGAGCTTTCGCGGCGAGCAGTTGGCGACGGAATCAATCGCCGCCGCTTTCGGCAGCGGTTTCGCGACGACAACACAATCGGCTACAACAGTTCCTCTTCCAACGACATTGGCCGGCACAACTGTGAAGGTGAAAGACAGCACGGGCGCTGAGCGCAGTGCCCCTCTCTTCTTCGTCTCGCCGGCGCAGATCAATTTTCTCATCCCGCCTGGCACATCAACGGGCGCGGCGCAAATCACCATTACGAGCGGCAACGGAACAGTGACGACGGGGACGAGCCAGATTGCTCCTGTCGTGCCAGGGCTGTTTGCCGCGAACGCTGACGGACGCGGCGTGGCGGCAGCGGATGTGCTGCGCCGGAACGTTGCCGGACAAGACGGCTACGAGAAGGTCGCGCAGTTAAACCCGCAAGGGCAGTGGGTGTCTGTTCCAATTGATCTGGGCCCCGCAACTGACCAGGTGTTTTTGCTGCTTTACGGAACGGGAGTGCGCTTTCGCAGCAGCCTGAACAACGTCACCTGCCAAATTGGCGGCGTGAATGCTGAAGTGCTGTTTGCCGGGCCGCAGCAAACTTATGTTGGGCTGGATCAAGTGAATGTGCGCTTGCCGCGTTCGCTGGCCGGGCGAGGCGAGGTGGATGTGGTTTTGAATGTGGATAGCGTTCTGGCCAATGTCGTGCGCGTCAGCATCAAGTGAAAAGCGCAGTCAGTCCTCAGTCATTTGGGTTGGCAACCGGCGGGCGATGGCTTCATCGCTCGCCAGTTTTGTAATTTCCATCGTTGGCGATTGCGGCTTGTGCCTGCCTGAAACGGGACTTTCCTTCCGTATCCGCCAAAGTTGAATCAAATTCAGAGAGTCATTGCTGACGCCAAATAGCGTTTCCATCCCGATGATCCAACGTTTCATCGCGCTCAAGCGCAGTTCCCTGAAAATCAAGGAAAGTTCCGTCGCCGCGGCTCAGCTTTGGGTCGCGCGATAGCAGCGTTGAGTGAAAATCAGGGAAAGTTCCCTCGCCGCGACCCGAATTTCCTATCGCCGCGACTCAGTTTTGGGTTGCGCGAAGGCACGGTTGGGTAAAAATCGGAGAATTTTCCCTCGCGGCGACGGAATTTTGGGTCGTGGGAACAAAACGGTTGCTCAAAATTGGGAAGTGATCCTGTCGCGGGTGGCGATGGCCATATCGGACGATAGGGAAGACCATACCGAGCATACGAAAGATGATACACGGCGATAGGTGTGATGATACCGGCGGGCAGGAAAATGCGGGCAGAGGCCGAGCGCCAGACTCGACGGTTTCGGCCTCTGCCCGCGGAAAACACAGCTTATGAATTAGCGGGCGGTTTGGCGGTGGCGGTTGTGGCGGCTCCGGACTTGCGGGCGAAGCGTTTGCCCAGTTCGTCCAATGTGTCCTGAAGAGCAGCCGCTTTGCCTCCGGCTTTGGCAAAGGTGTAGACGGCCAGCGAGCCGGCGTAGGCCTCGCTGTTGACCAGCGCCGCCGTGCTGTCAACCAACTCCTGAAGCTGCGTCAGTGCCAGCAAGATCGGTTGCAGTTGTTGGCTGAGCACTACGTCCTTGCGCATCTCTTCGAGGTCGAAGATGCGCGGCAGGATGTCGGGGTTTTGCGTGGCGACTTCGAGCGCCCCGCTGATGAAAGCTCGGCTGCGGTCGCCGGGCCTGGTCAATCCGCGCCGCTCGTCGGGCGTCAGGTTGGTCAGGAAAGGGAGTTTCTGTTTGATGGTGTTGATGGCTTTGAGAACTGTGTCCACGTCCTCCTGAGACAGCGTTGCGCTGATGCGATTGTCAATCATTTTTTTGACCTCCTGCGAGCGGGGTGCTCGCCTTGCTGACGGTTGTTGTAGACGGCCATCGGCCTGGATGACCGCACTTGGGAATGAGTGGGCAAGACTCATTCAGCTGATTCGCCGGGAGGGAATCTAACAGATTTCGAGAGGTCATGACTGGCAATAAGATGTACAGCCGACTGACAGTCGGCTGTACATTGAGGCGCGTTCACTCTGCCGAAGTTTGATAAGCTCGCGTGCTATGATCTGTTAGCAGGTGTTTTTCGCGCGGCTCAATCTTCAGGGAGAAACGGTATTTGGATCATCTTTCATTTCACGTAGAACATCGGGACATTCATACGCAGGCGCGCGCCGGTCGCATCGTGACGGCGCACGGCGTGATCGAAACTCCGGTCTTCATGCCGGTCGGCACCGCGGGCACGGTCAAGGCGCTGACGCAGGAGATGCTGGAATCGCTTGACGCGCGGATCATTCTGGGCAACACCTATCACCTTTTCCTGCGCCCCGGCCACGAAACGATCCTTGAACTTGGCGGGCTGCATAAATTCATCTCGTGGCCGCGCTCGATTCTGACCGACAGTGGCGGGTTTCAAGTGTTCAGCCTGGGCGATCTGCGCAAGATTCGCGAAGAAGGCGTCGAATTCCGCTCGCACCTGGATGGTTCGAAGCAGTTCCTGTCGCCGGAAGCTTCGATGCAGATTCAGCATGCGCTTGGTTCGGACATCGTGATGTGTTTTGACGAATGCACTCCGTTTCCTGCCACGCCAAAGCAGGCGAAAGATTCGCTGGAGATGACTTCGCGCTGGGCGCGGCGGTCACGAGATGAATTTGATCGTTTGAAGAACACGCCGCATTCGACCGGGGTGGCTTCTTCGCTTTTTGGAATCAATCAAGGCAGCGTTTATCCCGAATTGCGGCAGCAAAGCTTGGAGCAGTTGGTCGAAATCGGCTTTGAAGGCTACGCCATTGGTGGTTTGAGCGTCGGGGAAGAGAAGTCGCAGATGTACGACATTACGGAGTTCATGGCACCGCAGCTTCCGGCGGACAAGCCGCGTTATCTGATGGGTGTCGGCACGCCGGAGGATTTGATCGAATGTGTGGCGCGTGGCGTGGACATGTTTGATTGCGTCATGCCAACGCGCAACGCGCGCAATGGTCAGGTTTTCATTTCGACCGGCAAGCTGAACATCCGTAACGCCAAATTCGCCCGCGATGATCGCCCGCTGGATGATGCCTGTGAATGCAGTGTTTGCCGCCGGTATTCACGGGCTTACATCCGGCATTTGTATAACAGCAGCGAGATGCTGGCCGCGACGCTCTGCTCGTATCATAACCTGGCCTTCTACCTTGACAGCATGCGATCCATACGGCAAAGTATCGCGCTCGGTGAGTTCACTTCCTTTCGCACAAGCTTCCTGAATAAATTTCGGAGCCGTTCAAACGAAGAATGAATGAACCGTGTCTCGCAAACTCTTAGCGTAATGAACATTGACGCGAGACAAAAAATCTTTCAAATCTATAAAAAAAGGTTAAACCCGCCCTAAGTGATGTCACAACAGATCGCCCTTTTTCTGGTCTTTTTGCAAGGAGCTGGCTCGCTCGGAATGTTGGTTCCGATGGTGCTGGTCTTCGTGCTTTTCTACTTTTTGATCATCGTTCCGCAGCGCAAACGCCAGCGTGCGGTGGATGAGATGCTGAACAACCTGAAACCTGGCGACAAGATCGTCACCAGCGGCGGGCTGTACGGACAGATCGTCAGCGTGCGCGAAGACAAGCGCACCGTGCAGCTAAAGGTTGCTGAGAACGTGCGCCTGGAAGTCGCGCGCACCGCAATCTCCGGCTTGCAGGAAACGCCGGAGCAGAAAGCCTGATCTTGAACACAAGTTAGGGTTTTTGATTGTTGACTGGAGCGTTTCCAACCTACCCTGAATCTTAAATCTGGAAGGTAAGCCGCTTGTCCGGACATCTCTCTGACAGTGGCGCTGAATAGTCTTATGAACAAGAATCTTCGTACACGAGGCATCATTATCGCGGTGCTCACTGCCTTTTGCTTAATCATTCTCATTGGGCCATGGAATAAGCCCAAAGGATATTCGCGCAGTGCGGGCGATTTCTTTAAGCCTTCAAAACTCAAACAGAATCTGGCTGACAACATCAAGCTTGGGCTGGACTTGAAAGGCGGCACGCATTTGCTCATGCAGGTGCAGGCCAATGATGCGATTGGGTTTATCACGGATGGTAACCGCCAGAAGGCCTCTGACGATCTGAAAAAAGAAGGCATCAAATTTACCGATGTCAAAAAGCTTTCGCCAGGGGTGCTTGTGGTCGACACCCCAGACTCCAGCGAACATACCAAGATCAAGGATAAGTTGCTCACATTTATGGGCGACGGTTGGGATACCTCCACAACCCCGACTTCAATTACCTTCAAGCTGAATACGCGAACGGCTGATTTCTTCCGCAAAGAGGCAACCCAGCAAGCCAAGAACATCATTGAGCGACGCATCAATAACTTTGGTGTAGCTGAGCCAACCATTCAAGAATACGGGAACGAAAATAACCACCAGATTCTGGTCCAGATGCCTGGCTTGGACGATCCGGAACGCGTTAAGGAATTGATTAAAGGCGACTCGCGTCTTGATATCAGAGCCGTTGCGAATCCGCAAAAATTCGACACCTTGGATCAAGCCACAGCCTCTCTAGGCACCGATCAGGAAAAAGTGGTGCTCCCGTACAAGGAGCGCAAAGCCGACGGCACGACTGATAGCGGGTTTTACGTTGTTGATAAAGCTATCGTGGTTGGCGGCAATGATGTGCGCGAAGCTCGCGGACAGCAAAACCAGCAGGGTGGTGGAGGCTACAGCGTCGGATTTTCGCTGAAGCCAACCGGCGCGGAGAAGTTTGGTACGTGGACGGAAAACAACATCGGCAAGTATCTGGCAGTGGTGCTTAATGATGAAATTCAGAGCGTCGCTGTTGTCAGAGGGAAGATTTCTGACAGTGGCCAGATCGAAGGCAACTTTACCAAGGAGCAAGCCGAAAACCTTGGCCTGACGCTGCGTTCGGGTGCATTGCCAGCCAAGATTGTGTATCTGGAAGAGCGCACCGTTGGCCCATCATTGGGTGCGGATTCGATTCGTCAGGGCATTTTTGCCTCGATCGTTGGATTGGTACTGGTCGTGCTCTTTATGCTCTTTTACTACCGCTTCTCTGGCGTCAACGCAGTTGTCGGCCTTTTGCTCAACTTGATCATTTTGCTGGCTGGACTGGCGGTCTTTGGTGCAACGCTGACGCTGCCGGGCATTGCGGGCGTCATTCTGACGATTGGTATGGCGGTGGACTCGAACGTGCTGATCTTCGAACGCATTCGCGAAGAGATGCGCGCCGGTAAGATTGTTTCCTCCGCAGTGGATACCGGGTTTAAAAAAGCGCTGGTGACGATCATTGACACGCACGTGACGACCATCGTTTCAGCGGCGTTCCTGTATTTCTTCGGCACAGGCCCAATTCGCGGCTTTGCTGTCACTCTGGTCATCGGTTTGTTGGCCAATCTGTTCACTGCTGTTTATGTGTCGCGCTCAATGTTCATTTGGGAAATCAACCGTGGCGGACGGCGCGCCGAAACAATCAGCATTTAAGCAAATATCGAATATGAATTTTGCTGATGGCATCATCTCTGATCGTCCATCAGTGGATTGGTAGCGAACGATTATGATCGAGATTTTTAAGAACACTAACTTCGATTTCTTGGGCAAGAAGTGGATTTTCATCGGCCTGTCTTGGCTATTGATTTTGGCCGGGGCAGGGTCTGTCGTGTATCGCGCGTTTGACGGTAAAGAGAACACACATCCTTTTAACATGGGGGTGGATTTCGTTGGGGGCACGCTGGCGACGGTGAAATTCAACAGCAAGCCCGACCTGGACAAGTTGCGCGTGGCGCTGGAAAAACAGGGAATTGACGGCACAAAGATTTCCCTGCAAAACGTGAGCCCTCAAATCGGCCAGGCGCCAAGCAATGAGGTATTGGTGCGGTTGCCGAATGAGGTCGGCGCTGCCCCTCAGACTGGACAACCTAATGGAAACGCTGGTGCAGCTAGTAGCGCTGATATCGGTAAGCAAAAAATCCTGGAAGCGCTCAAGACATTTAATGATCCTTCGATGCAGGGTAAGGTGGATATCAATACCCTTGGCAGTGACAAGCTGAAAACTGCATTGGAAGCGCGTGCCAAGCTCGATTCGCAGAGCGCCACTGAGGCGGCACGCGCAATTATTGATTATCGTGAAAAAGCCAGAGGCGGGCTGATCGGTAGTATTGGCGAAGTAAAGAATATCAGCGGTGTGCCACCGCAGGTTTCCGAAACACTGGACAAAGAGTTTTTTGCCGGCGCGGCTTCAGTCAAGAGCGCCGATGCCGTGACCCCGCAAGTCGGTGCTGATCTGCGTAATCGCGCCATTTATGTGACGATTGCGGCTTGCATCGGAATGTTGATCTTTATTGCTTTTCGATTTAACTCCTGGGGATTTGGAATCGGCGCAGTGATTGCAGTCTTTCACGACGTGCTGATTACGCTGGGCATCTTCTCGATCATGCAGTGGGAGATTAACCTGACGGTAATTGCAGCGTTGTTGACGCTGGTTGGTTATTCGATGAATGACACGATCGTCATCTTTGACCGAATCCGCGAAATGATGAAGACCAAGCGGCGTGAGGGGGTCGAGAAAGTGTCGAACGACGCGATCAACCAAACGCTATCGCGGACGATCATTACTTCCGGTCTAACCTTCCTGACAGTGATCGCAATGTTGGCTTTTGGCGGCGAGGTACTTCGAAGCTTCTCGTGGTGTTTATTCATCGGCATTATTATTGGCACGTATTCTTCAATCTATATTGCCAGCCCGTTTATGCTGTGGTGGGAGAACTGGCGCGCAAGCGCCCGCGCCGCCAAAATCGGGGGTGCCGTAAATAGAGATTCTGTGGCAGTAGGTGACGGTCCGGTTGTTACTTCGGCCGGCGTGACACCACAAATGCTGGCCGCTGCCGGTGTTTCCACCGCCCCACGGAAGCCACGCAAAAAAGGCAAATAGGCATTATCCGTCGCACCATTTCACGTTCATGATTTTTGTGAAGAGTGGTCTTCATTCGAAGTTTGCTCAGTTCACGGAAGTAAGGAAAAAAAAGGTTATTCTCTAGATAACAATGGTGTTGGTAAAAGATTCAAGGGCGGCAATTTGGTACAACAAAAATAGGTTGGACGTCTTGACGAAAGAGTGGTCGGATAGTAGACTCCGCACCGTTGCTGGCCCGTCAAAACTCATTGTAAACAAGATTGTTACGTAATAAAAAATAATCGCAGTGAAGAACTTGCAGTTCGTCAAGCGAGTAACTGAGGATAAGGCGCGGTAGATTCCCATTATCGCTCTTGTCGGCCTCGCTGAAGCTTGGAACTGATGTGTGTTCCGGTGTTGATTTGGAGTCCTGTAAGTGTAGGGTTTAGCAGATCGGTTCGAGGCAATTCGCCTCAATTCAACAGGCAAATCAGGTTTCTTTATTTCGGTTTTCATTGGTTTCGAGTCAATGACCTTTCCGGTTTATGGTTCAGATCTTCATAAGTCTGGTCTGAAGTCGAAGGTTTTGATGATGTGGTCGGGACAGGTGTTTCTGATCGCTTGACCCGTTCGGCATTGAAGTTAAGGGAGGACGTACGCCATGTTCGATACCTTAGTTGAATCGTCCAAGCATGGTCGCGAGAACAGCCGCACAGGGATGTTCATGGTCGTCACGACAATCATCTATGTTGTGGCGCTTCTCGCGCTTGCTATTGGCACGGTTGTTTACATGAATCCAAATCTGACGGATGCGCTGGACGTCACGACGATGCTTGCGCCTCCGCCGCCGCCTGCGGCTCCGCCACCACCTGCTGCGGTGCAAGTTGTCGTCAAAAACATTCCTGAAATGACAACCTTTACTCCGCCGACAAAACCACCTGAGAAGATTCCCGATCCAACAACTGTCGTATCGAAGCCCGTTGTACAGGCTGTTTCCACGGGTGTTCCGGGTGGTGTCCCAGGTGGTTCTACTGGAGGTGTCCCAGGAGGCGTGGCTGGTTCGAAGGGGGATGATGCGCCGCCGCCGCCGCCGCCGCCGCCGCCGCCCAAACCGGAACCCACACAGGCGCCGCCCAAAAAGATTAGTGTCTCAGGTGGTGTGTTGCAGGGGAATGCGATCAGAAAGCCTCAACCGCCATACCCGCCTATCGCGAAGGCGGCACGCGCATCTGGTGCCGTGCAAGTGCAGGTCACCATCTCGGAAGAAGGAAAGGTGATAGATGCGCAGGTGATCAGTGGGCATCCGTTGTTGCGTGATGCTGCGTTACAAGCGGCAAGGCAATGGCTCTTTAAGCCGACAGAATTGTCCGGTGTCCCTGTGAAAGTACAGGGGGTTTTAACATTCAACTTCACGTTGCAGTAATCGCCGCGGCAATTTCCAATCGTTCGACGTTCGTCCGGCGGGAACATTACTCTGCGGATGGCGTCAAAGCGGGCATCAGTAAAAGCCTGCTGTATTTTAATCGCTGCCGGAAGACGTCTTTGTTTTGTGTGGTCAAGCTGGCGGCGGTGAGTAATCTGAATCAGCAACTACCTACTTGGAGGAAATCGACATCATGATGATTTTGCTTAGCCAAATCTGGTTAGCAGTGACTCCCTTCCTTTTTGCTCTGGCGGAAAGCGGGAAAGACGCGCAAGCATTCGACTTTTCGTTGTTAGGCATGATTCGCAACATGGGCTGGGTCGCCCGTGGAGTAGTCGTCGTGCTACTGATTATGTCAATTTGGTCAATCGCGATTATGGTTGAGCGGTATCTGACATACAGCGCCGCTAAAAACCAGTCGAGGGAATTTGCCACCAAGGTTGCTCAATCGCTTAAGAGTCAGAAGATTGATGAAGCGATCAGCCTGTCGGACAAATACAAGAAGAGCCACTTGGCGATGGTCGTGAACGCGGGGTTACAGGAATTTCGTGCGCATCAACTCTCCAGCGACCTTTCCGGAGAGATTGTTGACTCATCCAAGCGCGCCTTACAGCGTGCATCGGCAATCAAGGTTGCCGAATTCAAGCGCGGCCTTTCCGGACTGGCGACGATCGGTTCGACGGCTCCATTCGTGGGACTGTTCGGCACTGTGTTTGGAATCATCAACGCGTTCCAGGGAATGCGCAACGCCGAATCCGCCGGTATTTCGGCAGTCGCCGGTGGTATTGCCGAAGCGCTTTTCACGACGGCATTCGGTCTGCTCGTGGCAGTGCCTGCGGTTTGGCTCTTCAATTACTTCGTTAGCAAAGTGGATAACTTTGTAGTGGAAATGGATAACTCCTCGGCAGAGTTGATTGACTATTTCCTGAAGCAGCGAGGCAAGAAGTAGAAGCCCGGCAGAGTCTTCTCCGTAAGGTTGCTGATAAACTCAAGCTTGTGATTCGGATAAATTGTAAGAGATGCTCCGAATCACAGGCTGGCTACTCACAAGATTTCGTCGAAGGCTTTGGAAAGGCTAGCTACTTTAGCCAGAGGAGGAAACCATTATGGGAATGAGTTCAGGGGGAACTTCAAGCGTTAATGCCGATATCAATGTCACGCCGATGGTGGACATTATGCTGGTGTTGCTGATCATCTTTATGGTGGTTACGCCGATGCTCCAGTCGGGCGTAACGGTGATCCTGCCGAAGGGCAATAACCCTGATGAAGATGCCAATATCACGAAAGATAGTGCAGTCGTTATCAGCATACCCAGTGATGGCGTCTATTACCTAGGCCGTGACCCGGTCAGAAAAGAACAGTTGGTTGAAAAGATCCAGCTCAGAATGAAAGCTTTGAAGCCCAGCGATCCGCAGATTGTCTACATCAAAGGCAGCGTCAACGTTCAGTATGGAGACGTGGTTGATGTAGTTAATTTGATTCGTGATGCAGGCTTTGAACAGCTCGGCCTTGTTTCTGATAAGAAGAAAGTGGGCGAGTAACAGCATTCCGCTAGGATCGGTTCCCTAACTAAGGAGATAACGTTATGGCAATGGGCGGAGGCGGGAATGACGCCACTCCATATATTAACGTCACACCATTGATTGACGTATTGCTTGTGCTGCTGATTATCTTTATGGTGATCAGTCCGCAGAAACCTCACCGCTTTGAAGCAAAGATTCCAGAAAAGCCGCCGGAGAACATGAAGGACGCGCCTCCGGATCCGTTGAGCCTTTTGGTGACGCTACCCAAATCGGGCAGTGGCTACAAGCTCAACACAGAAGAGTTGCCGGACCTTAACTCTCTTCGTGACAGGCTTGTCAGTGCAATCACTGGCCGTCCGGCGGATCGCAAAGCGGTATTTATTAAAGGTCCACGAACGCTGGCCTATGGCGAAGTCGTCAAGGTTATTGATGTGGTGAAACAAGCCGGTGGACAGCCGATCGGTCTTCAAATCGAAGGCTTGGATCAGTAACGGCGAAACAATTACGCCACGGGCAGGGGCACGGATAGTTTATTCGTTATTCTGGTTACTTGGCGCGAAGATGCAATTGAATATGCGGTCGGTCAGATCGCGAGGCAATCAAAATCAATTCCTAGCAGGGAGAATTCCTAAAGTCATGAGAGTTTTCCGTCAATTTGTCACCGCGATCGGAGTTACATTTGTCATAGCATTGGCGATGTTTAGTTCAGGCTGTAACTACATTAGTAAAGTGGTTGCCAAAGACAAGCTCAATCAAGGTGCTATCATGTACAATCAGGGACGCTTCAAGGAGGCTCAGCAGTTCTTCCGCGATGCGTTAAGTTGGGATGACAAGAATCCGGTTGGCAACCTCTTCCTTGGCGCAACACTGGTCAAGGATTATAAGGCTGCTATCGGGCCAGATAAAGAAAGACTGGCAAATGAGGCACTTCAGACTTATAAGCGGGCGCTGGACCTGGTCGGAAGCAACTGCAAAAATCGGGATAACGCAATCAGTTACATCGCCAGCATCTACCAGGATCTGGATAAGATGGATCAGTGGCGCGAGTGGATTCTGAAGCGTGCTGAGGGCGAGTGCGCCTCTAAGGACATCCAGGCGACGACGGATTACACGGTGGCCGTCAATTACTGGGATTGTTCTTTCCAGCAGACTAAGCGTTATGCGGATAAAGCCGCAAAAGATCCATTCCACTACCGGAATATGGATTATTCGCCCGAAGCTTTGGCTGACAAACAGAAATCCGAGTCTTGCGCTGCGAAGGGCTTGGAATATGTTGAAAAAGCCCTTGCGATTGATCCGGAATATGTGGACGCGATGTTTTACAAAAGCTTGCTTTACCGGCAGCAGCAGATGCTGATCAAGGACGAAGCGAAGCGCAAAGAGCTAGACGAAAAAGCGAAGAAAATTTCTGATCAAGCAAGTGCTTTGCAGCAAAAAAAGGAAGCGGCAGCCAAGGAGAAGGAAGGGCAAAGTAAGCCGCAGGGTTGATCTGATTGACGACAGTCAGACGGAAGCATTTCGTCGAAAGAAGTTTTGAGCAGCCAGTGCCCACAGGGTTAGCACTGGCTGCTCTTATTTTACTGCTCTCTTTCCTACCGCAGTAACATCCCGGATGATTGAAAAACGGCAATAGAGTCCTGGCATAATGGAACGTGAACCTATCAATGTTCTTTTGATCGAAGATGACCCTGCAGCGGCTGAAATTGTGAAGGGACTGGTTGGCGAAGATGCGTCGATGTTCCGGCTGGAATGGGTAGAGCGGCTACAGGAAGGACTGGATCGGCTGACCGCTGGTGCAATTGATTTGGTGTTATTGGATTTTGGTTTGCCGGATAGCGAAGGGCTGGACACTTTTCTCCGGACGCACGAACATTCGCCAGGAGTAGCCATTGTCCCGCTGACTGCTACTGGTGACGAGGAACTGGCGTTACGGGCAATTCAACTCGGCGCTGAAGACTATCTGTTCAAAGGGTCAATTAATCGCCAGTTGTTGACGCGCTCCATGCGTTACGCGGTTGAACGCAAACGAAGTGAAGAGGCGTTACGCCGCGCCCACGATGAACTCGAGCAGCGCGTGCGGGAGCGAACGGCAGAGCTTTCGGATGCCAACATCTTGCTCTCAGAACAGATTGCCGAACGCCGCCGTGCCGAAGAGGAGTTGCGCAGGCTCTCGCATCGCCTGGTCGAGGTGCAGGAAAGCGAACGCCGCAACATTGCGCGTGAATTGCACGACGAAGTTGGGCAGTTACTGACCGGCTTGAAGTTGGTGATTGAGATTGCGGGCCGGTTGCCAGCGGATCAAACTGAAAACCAACTGCGGGAAGCGCAGTTGCTGGTCAATGAGTTGATGAGGCGCGTGCGCGAGTTATCGCTCGATTTGCGTCCGGCGATGCTGGATGATCTGGGATTGATGCATGCGCTGTTGTGGCATCTCGAACGCTATACAGCACAGACGGGAGTATGTGTGGCATTGGCGCATACCGGCATCGAAGGTCAGAGATTGACGCCGGAAATCGAAACCGCTGCCTATCGAATCGTGCAAGAGGCTTTAACCAACGTTGCACGGCACGCCGATGTGGACAACGTCAAAGTGAATGTTTCGGCGGATGCGGAAAATCTTTCCGTGCATATCTCGGATCCTGGCAAAGGGTTCGATCCGCAGGCAGCGCTGGCCGCAGGGGAATCAAGTGGGCTGACGGGAATGAGAGAGCGCGCGCAACTGCTCGGCGGCACGTTGATGATTGAGTCGGCTGTGGGTGCGGGAACTACTGTGACTGCGTTGCTGCCCTTGGAAATGTGAGGAGTTAGTGAGGAGTCAACCGGCAATTGAACGGATGAGCAGAAGGAGAGGTTGATGCCAAACATCCTGCTTGCTGACGACCACAACATCGTGCGTCAAGGGTTGCGAGCGTTGTTACAAATCGAGCCGCTTTTTCGCCTGGTTGGGGAAGCGAGCGACGGAATTGAAGCTGTCCGGCTGGCAGAACGTCTGAAACCGGATGTGCTCATCACCGATGTCATGATGCCCGGGCTGAACGGATTGGAAGTGACACGGCAGGTGACGCGGAGCTTGCCACAAACACGTGTCATTATCCTTTCGATGTACACGACCGACGCCTATGTTTTTGAAGCCTTCAGGAATGGCGCGTTGGGATACGTGCTCAAAGATTCGCAGGCTGCCGACCTGATTCAAGCCGTCCGCGAAGTCATTGCCGGACGTCGCTATCTCAGCCCGCCGCTTTCCGAACGCGCGTTGGAACTATACATGCGCAAGGTCAAGTCTGTGCCGGACGATCCCTACGAATTATTGACCTCACGTGAACGGGAAGTGCTGCAAATGGTCGCGGAAGGGCGAACGAGCGGAGAGATTGCCAATCGGCTTTTCATCAGTCCCCGCACTGCCGAAGGCCACCGCGCCAATCTGATGCGAAAACTTGGGCTACAGAACAATGCCGATTTGATTCGGTTCGCCTTGAAACGAGGCATCCTGCCGATGGATGGGTAGACTTCAATCAGAATTCAAACTTCAAGAGAGGGGCTTATGAATCAGATCGTAAGCCCCTCTCTTGATTTAGCGAAGAAACACGTAGTTCTACGTATTGGAGGGTCTGATCAAGTAGGAGTAAGGTCTGCGTTGTCAGATTGAATTTGTGCAGTTCGCGATTCAGTCGTTGATTATTGAGTGATCAGAACCCCCTTGCCTCGGTAATCGTGGGGATAATTGACGCGCAAGCGGGTTCTGGCAAGAAGCGAGTGGTCACTGGGGATCGCTCGTTTCGTAAAGAGCGGGATTCGTTGTGGGGCGAATCCCGCTTTATTTTTATTCAGCGTCCACCTTCTTCCGTTAGCTCCTTCCTTTGGCTGAATTTCATTCGTTCAGTACCTATCAATCCATTCAATCGGCACTTCTTGTCGTGTTTTCTTGACGTGCTATACTGCCCGGCGAAGTCGCAGAGCAGGCTGGGTGATCGCGGGGCACGCTCCGGGCGGATTCCAAATCTCAAATCATCAATTAGACGGGCGGAATGCGCGCGGAGCGTGCCTTGAGGAAAGTCCGAACACCACAGGACAGCAGGCTGGCTAACGGCCAGGCGGGGTGACCCGACGGAATAGTGCAACAGAGAACAGACAGCCCTACGTGCGCAACAGCGCGCCGGGCGATGGTGAAACGGTGAGGTAAAAGCATCACCAGCGGGCGTGGCGACATGTCCGGCTAGGCAAACCCCCTGCGGTGCAAGACCAAATAGGGAAGCGGACTCCGGGCTGGTCCGGCCCGCATCGCGTTGCGCGCGGATTTCAAATCGGTAATTTAGAATTTCAACTTTGAGATTCGGGATTTGAGATGCGCGCGCAACGCGGGACGCTTCCGGGTAGGTCGCTTGAGCGGCGCAGTAATGCGACGCCCAGATGAATGATCGCTACCTGCGCTTTAACCAGTGCGGGCACAGAACTCGGCTTACAGGCCAGCTCTGCGGCTTCAGAAATTTCAAGACAGCTTATCCGCTTCAAGCATTTCGAACGACATTCAAACGACAAATGAAATACGCTTTTTTACGAACGAACTTCTCGCTGGCCATCATTGGCGTGATCGTTGGATTAGTCGTCGGCTTTAAGGCCGCCAATTGGCAATATCGTCACGCGCAAGGGATGGTCTTGCAAAATTCCGTGGCACAAGCCAACAGCCGCGCACCGCAATCGCGAAACTCCAACTCTGAGGGCAGCCAAAACCTGACGCCGGAACAGCGCGAACAAATGGTGAGCGAGGTGAAGGCCTTGATCGAAAAAGCCAAGAGCAATCCGAATGACGTCGAGGCTCAACTGGAGGCGGCTGACCAATTCATTCAGATCAGCCGGCCTGACGAAGCAATTCAGTTTCTGGAACAGGCCGCCAAGGCCAATCCAAACGATGCTCGGACGCAGCATGGTTTTGGCATTGTTTATTCGATGAAGGGGCAGTTTGAGGAGGCGGTCAAAGCGGCGAAGCGTTCACTGGAACTGAGTCCCGACAACCCCCGCGTAGAGATGTTGTTGGCTGCCACGTTTATTCAATCGAAAACCCGCCTGGACGAAGCGGAAACGCTATTGAAGAAGCTGGACGCCAGCGGATCAATCAGCCCTGATGTCATCGCCAGCGCACGCGAGGATTTGAAGCTCGCTCGCACGGGAGGCCCTGCGTTGAGTCCGAAAACGATGCTCGGCCACGGGCCGGAAGATCCGAAAAATCCCAAATAACACTTACGTTCGCGTGGAGGTAACTGGTGGGTTTCATCTTCAAATTCGTCATCATTCTGATCATCTTCAGCTTCATCGTGTATGTGATGAAGATGATCACTCGTATCAGCGCTCATCTGCGCCGCACGGTCAAAGATGTGAAGTCTTTGCGTGAACAGATGGGCGGGCAGGCAAGCGCCGCTGAGATGGTGCGCTGTTCAGGATGTGGCGCGTTCGTCACCGCGCGCGATGCGGTCACCATTTCCGTCCGTGGTCGAGCGCAATCCTTCTGCTCCCACGACTGCCTGATGGCGCATGCCAAACCGGCATAGTTGTTTGGTATTCTTTCGCAGCCAATCCGCCAATCGCCGTTAGTAGGCATAAAAAATTAACTTCTCGATGTGGGACAAGATGGCATCTTGTCCCACGACAGAGGATGCGCCGAAACCGGGAAGTTAAATTTTTACGCTCACTTAGTTTCGGTTGATTGGAAACTCAGCCTCACTCTGCCAGCCCGGAGTTCTCGTTGTATCAGGGCGTTTACGCAACGCAAGGCCAATGGTCGTTGTACGACAAGTGCCTTGACACAGCGCGAAGGGCGCAATGTTTGCCAGGCGGGTAAATTACCCTGATCTCTTTCTCTCACGAGGTGTAACCAGTTTGAGAGAATTGCTGTCTAACAGGTTTAGGAGACAGAATAAAATATGAAACTGAAGCTCAACCGAAATTATATTTTGCTGGCTGTGTTTTTACTGGCGGCTGGATTCGCAGGGTGGTGGTTTTTCCTGAGAAATAATGGCGCCAGCGCTGAGGAGTACCTGACAGCCAAAGTCGAACGTGGTGACATCCGCAATGTTGTTTCCGCGACCGGAACGTTGCAGGCAGTGACTACCGTGCAGGTCGGCAGCCAGGTGTCGGGCACAATCTCCGCACTCTATGCCGACTTCAACACGAACGTGAAAAAGGGACAAGTCGTCGCACAACTCGACCCGTCAATTCTGCAAGCGCAAGTTGCTTCCGCACGCGCCAATCTTGATTCGGCGCGCGCCAATCTGGCGGACTCCCAGGCCAAAGTGCTCGCCGCCAAATCCACAGTTCAAAACCAACAAGCCGGCGTGTCGAGCGCGGACGCCAATCTGGCCGCGCTGAAAGCGCAACTTGACGACGCACAGAGCCTGCTTAAGCGGCAGGAAGCCCTGGCGAAGAGCGGCCTTGTCCCGGATCGCGACCTGGAATCTGCGCGCACCACCGTCAAGGCGGCTGAAGCGCGCTACAGACAGGCCTCCGCGCAAGGAGACCAGGCGCGTGCCAGCGAGCAATCGTCGGCAACTTCGGGCATTGCTCAAGCTGAAGCACAGGTGAAACAGGCGCAGGCGCAGGTCAAACAGACCGAAGCGGCAGTCAAATTGGCCGAGGTCAATTTGAGCCATACGACTATTGCTTCTCCGATTAGCGGGGTCGTGGTGTCGCGCACAGTGGACGTCGGGCAAACCGTCGCGGCAAGTTTGTCCGCACCGGTATTATTTACGATTGCCAACGACCTGACCCAGATGCAGGTGATCGCCAATATTGATCAGGCGGACATCGGCGCGATCAATCAAAACAACACCGTCACTTTTACGGTAGATGCTTTTACGGGACGCCGATTCGACGGGCAGATCAAAGAGATCCGGCTTAGCCCGCAGAATGTGCAAAACGTCGTGACCTACAACGTCGTGCTCAATGTGCAGAATCCCGATCTGAAATTAATGCCCGGAATGACGGCCAATCTGACGTTTGGTGTGGCTGAACGCAAAGGCGCGCTGCGAATTCCCAATGCCGCATTGCGGTTTTCACCCAAAGATATGACGCCGGAAAAAATCCGCGAAATCATGCGCGCACAACGCGGCGGGCAAGGCGAACAGGGCGGACAAGCTGGACAAGCCAGTCAGGGACAACCGGGAGCGCCAGCAGCCGGCGGCGGCGCACAACCCAGCGGTCAAGCAGCAAGTGGGCAGGGCCAGCAGGGAGGGAACAGCGGCGCGACTGCCGGTGGAGGCCAGGGAGGCCAACGTGCCGGCGGTGCTGGGAGCGGTGCTGGTAGCGGTGCCGGTAGCGGTGGAGGACGTGGTGGATCAGGCGTTCCGGCAGAAGGTCAGTGGCGTCTGGTCTGGGTACTTGGCCCGGATAAAAAGCCACAACCACGCCGGGTCAAGCTGGGCATCACCGACGGCACGGCGACCGAAGCTGCCGAAGGCAATCTGCAAGAAGGCGATGTCGCCATTGTCGGCCAAAAGGTTTCTGGCAATAGCGCCTCAACCACGACGACCCGTCCGCCGGGCTTCGGTGGCGGCATGGGCGGTCCTGGTGGCGGCGGCCCAGGCGGTGGCGGACGCAGGCCATAACCTTATCCAGCGAATCGCAAAATGCGAGCGGTCAGTTCACGTCATACTGACCGCTCGCATGACCATCCCAACCAAACAACGAAAATAATCACAAACTACTTTGCGAACATCGCGCTTTTGGGGGAGACTGCTTTTCCAAACATTGCGTAGTTCGACTTCGATTTCAAAAGGAAGAGATGCAATCGGTAATGGAGGCGAAATCACAGGTGACCGAAGTGAACGGCCCGCAGAACATGTCCCAGGCACCTCAGGCTAATGCCACAAATTCCCGCGTTATCATTGAACTGGATCACATCCACAAGATTTATAAGACCGGAGACGTTGAAGTGCATGCGTTGCGCGGCGTCTCGCTGGAAATTCGCGATGGCGAGTTCGTCGCCATTATGGGTACGTCAGGATCCGGGAAATCCACGACCATGAACATCATTGGCTGTCTGGATCGCCCCACACGCGGCAAATACTTACTGGACGGCCAGGATGTTTCGGAGCTTTCCAAAGATGAGTGTGCTGACATCCGCAATCGCAAGATCGGCTTCGTCTTTCAAGGCTTCAATCTGTTGTCGCGCACGTCGGCCTTAGAGAACGTGGAATTGCCAATGCTCTATGCCAACATTCCGACCGAAGAGCGGCATCAGCGCGCGGTGGATGCGCTGGCTGCCGTCGGATTGGCCGGGCGTGAACAGAATCATTCCAACCAGCTTTCGGGCGGACAACAACAGCGCGTCGCCATCGCGCGATCCCTGGTCAATCGTCCGGCGCTGATTCTGGCCGACGAACCGACAGGCAATCTGGATTCGCGCACGTCGGTTGAGGTCATGGACATTTTCCAGCAGCTCAACCGCGAAAAGGGGATTACCATTGTGCTGGTGACCCACGAACACGACATCGCGGAATACACAAACCGTGTCGTTGTTTTCAAAGATGGCAGGATCAAAGAGGATTACCGCATCAATGAGCCGCGGAATGCGGCGGAAGAGTTGAAACTGTTGCCGCAAATCTTGGACAACGACGACGATGAAGAGTAATCTGCCCACCGCATCGCGCCACGCCGCGCGAGCTTCCCAACCATCGCAAGCTTTATAAGTTTCTGAAACCCTCGCGCCATTGACCGGACAGACGATTGTTTGTCCTGCTTCAATGGCGCGCATCTTTGCTCTACGACAGGGAGCAAAAAGGGCATGGAGTTCAGCCTTCAGGCTGCATCATTCAATCCCAAGTAACTTTGGAATTATCCAGACAGGCTAAAGCCTGAACTCCATGCTCTTATACCAAGGAGACCATTTGATGAATCGCACCGCAAAGTTGTACTTGCTGCTTTTACTGGCTGTCGTTGTGATCGTGCCTGCCGGGTGCAGTCAGAAAGCCAGTGGCAAACGTTTGGCTTTTGTGACGAACAACGCATCGGATTTCTGGACGATTGCCCGAAAGGGAACAGAGAAGGCTGATCAAGAATTGGCCGACGTGACTGTCGAATTCAAGATTCCCGGCGATGGCACTGCCGCCGAACAGAAGCGCATCATTGACGACCTGCTGGCCAAAGGCATTGACGGCATCGCGATCTCACCCGTAGACCCCGCCAATCAAACCGATCTGATCAACCAGACGGCGAAACAGACACTGGTCGTGACGCAGGACAGTGACGCGCCCAACAGCCAGCGCGCTGTTTACGTCGGCACGGACAACGTTGCCGCAGGCCGTCAGGCGGGCCAGTTGTTGAAAGAAGCATTGCCTGACGGCGGCAAGATCGTCATCTTCGTCGGCAAGCTCGACGCGCAAAATGCCAAGGAACGTCTGCAAGGCATCAAGAATGAGATCGCCGGAACCAGGATCGAGATTATTGACGCGCGTACGGACGATGCCGATCACACGCGCGCCAAAGCCAATGCGGCGGATGCTCTGGTCAAATACCCGGAAGCTTCGGCCTTCGTTGGTCTGTGGTCATACAACGGCCCGGCCATCCTGAACGCCATCAAGGAAGCGAACAAGGTCGGCAAAGTGAAGATCATTTGCTTTGACGAAGAAGACCAGACGCTGGCCGGTGTGAAGGCCGGTGAGATCGCCGGTACTGTGGTGCAACAGCCTTATGAGTTTGGCTATCAGGCAATCAAGATGATGAAGCAAATTCTGGATGGCGACAAATCCGGCATTCCTGCATCGAAACAAGCCTTTGTTCCCACGCTGATTATCAAGCAAGGCAACGTGGATGAATTTACTGTCAAGCTCAAATCACTGCGCGGCAGATAATTCCCTGACTGCGGATTGCGGATTGCGGATTGAAGAAGAGTTTACTCAATTCGGATTCGCAATCTTCGGTCTACAATCCAAAGCCTGCAATCCACAATCAATGGAATCCGCAATCCGCAATCCGCAATCCGCACTTTTACAGATGCATGGCATCGGCAAACGCTTTCCCGGCGTAGTGGCGCTCGACGCGGTTGAACTTCACGTCAACACGGGCGAGGTCGTTGCGCTGCTGGGTGAAAACGGCGCCGGCAAATCCACGTTGATGAAGATTCTGGGCGGCGTCTACCAGCCTGACGCCGGTTGGGTCGAGGTCAATGGATTACCTGTGGCCATCAACTCCGTCAACGATTCGATCCGGCTGGGCATCGCTTTTATTCATCAGGAATTGAATGTGCTGGATAATCTGGATGTCGCGGCGAATGTCTTTCTCGGTCGCGAACCGGTGAAGTCGGGCTTGTGGAAGCCCTTCCGGCTAATTGATCGCAAGCGGATGAATGCCGACACCCGGATTCATCTGAAGCGGCTGGGCTTGGACGTTGCGCCGGACACACTGCTCAGCCGTCTTTCCATCGCGCAACAGCAGATGGTCGAAATTGCCAAGGCTCTGTCGCTCAACGCGCGCATCCTGATTATGGATGAGCCGACTTCCAGCCTGACCCTGGCTGAAACTGCGCGTTTGCTTGAAGTGGTAAAAGAACTGCGGGCGCAGGGCGTCAGCGTGGTTTACATCTCACACCGGTTGGGCGAAGTCTCAGAGATTGCTGATCGTGCGGTGGTGCTGCGCGACGGGCACAACGCAGGCACGATTGAACGCGACGAGCTTTCGCATGATCGAATGGTGCAGTTGATGGTCGGGCGCGAATTACAGCACAGCTACCACCAGCCGAGGCACGAACTGACACCGGGTTATTTTGAAGTTCGGGATCTGCGAACCCTGCGTTACCGTCACCGTTCGATCTCTTTCGCCGTTGGCAAAGGCGAAATTCTGGGCTTTGCCGGACTGGTCGGCGCGGGCCGGTCAGAAATGGCGCAAGTGATCTTTGGCGTGAATGCCAAAAAGGGCGGGCAACTATTTCTTAATGGCCAGGAAGTGCGGATCAACTCCGCCCGCGACGCCATTCGCTATGGCATCTATCTGGTTCCCGAAGATCGCCGGCAAACGGGCCTGATCGTTGACTCCGTCATCCGCGAAAACATCAGCCTGCCTGCGTTGCCACGTTATGCGCCGAATGGCTTGATCAGCCTTCCCAGCGAACGCGCCGCTGCCGTCACGGCCTGCGAACAAATGAACGTCAAAGCCGGTTCGGTTGAAACCCTGGTCAAAAACTTGAGCGGTGGTAATCAACAAAAAGTGGTGTTGGCGAAGTGGCTGCAATTGGAACCCAAAGTCATGATTTTCGATGAACCGACGCGCGGCATTGATGTGGGTGCCAAGGCGGAGATTTATCAACTGATGCGTGGGCTGGCCGCCAGCGGCGTTGCAGTGATTGTCATCAGCAGCGATATGGAAGAGATTTTGGGGCTCAGCGACCGTCTGGCCGTCATGCACGAAGGCCACATTACAGGCATTCTGCAACGCGATGAATGCACCGAAAAGAACGTCATGCGATTGGCCGTCGGCGAATCGCTTCTATAGCTGCCGTTTCCCGGAGATGAAACCGGGACTTTTTGAAATTGTCCGGGTATTGTTGGAGGCATGAATGAGACACTTCAACTGACCCATATAAAAGTCGGTGATATTCCGCTCTTGCTCGGTCTGATCATCAAGCCGGAGGTTGCTGGCCTCTACGACCGGGAAATTAAAGATCACGGTTTAAGCATCGCCGTTTTGACGGCATCAATGACGTAATCTTCGACCGCGCGGCCATTGCGGGCGGCGGCGGCCCGGACTTGTGGTTCAAGTTCGGCAGGTAAAGTGATTGTTAGTTCCATAGTCACCCCTTCTTTGATCTTCTGTTGGCGATACCTTTTCGGAGCCGCAATTCTACTACACATCACTGAAACGGCATTCCGAGACTCGGCCTCATTCTTCCAGCAGCTTCCCCGCAAACACCTTCCGCCGTTATACTCGCTGCGCCCAATCGCTTCATCATTGAAAGGAAATCAACCATGTCATCTGGGACGCCATCTGGGACGCCATCTGGGACAATCGAAGTTTCTGTTGTGCCGCAAATTCAACGTAGGGACTGCGCAAGCAGCCATCGCGTACGTCAACCGGTGGCTGCATCAACAAGTCGGAACCGCATTGCATGCCGCTTCCGCGACCTTCGATCCCGTGACGTTCTACTGGCACGTTCCCGTCGAACTCGCATACGGCGCGACCGGCCCGCTTGGTCAGGTAGGCGATGTTTATTTGCATGCCGCGACTGGTCAATTTGCCGGTCACCCTCAAGCCGAACTGTTCGAGCAACGCGCCGAAGCCCTTGCCGCTGCTCACGAGATCGAATGATGCTGATGTGGTTTGCACAAGAACTCTCTTCCCAGTGTCTGGTTGCGTTTAGCGTTAGAGGCGTCCATACCACTAACGAAGCCCAAAACATCGTAAGTTAAACCGGCTTTCAGGCTAAATAAGGTAAAGAACAGTAACTCTTCTTCTGATTGCAAGCTAGGCGTCCCTTGAATTTCCGTTTGCCGTTGTGCGACGGATTTTTCATATAGCGTAAGATAACTTGCAGTGAACAAGATAAGTAACTTCTCAAACCTGACTTGGTCATGGCCAATCGCCGCGCGCCATTGTCGTTCAGTAGTTAAATCGGATATTTGTAGCTTCATGGCAGTCAGTTTAACGATTTACGCTGAAGGCGGCAAGTCTATGCAAAGCAATGCATTACGAAAAACT
>JBBQVH010000042.1:0-55094 GCA_038211695.1 Blastocatellia bacterium
GCTGTCTGACAGCTTGCCAATGATGGTTTCCAACGTCAGACTTTTGAGGGGTCGCATTAGCGAAGGATACCAAAGCGCAAAAACTCCGGCGACTACTCTTTTGCATTTGCTTCAATTACAGCCTCACCGGGAATTGCTGACTTTATCGTCGCTTGCATCTCTCCACACTTCGTCGCCAAGCGCGGTTTCATCCAGCGCGAAATAAAGATCAGCGCCGACCGGTATCACGACATGATGCCTGATGACATTCTCGTCATCCCGGCGCGGTTGGAAGAATGCCCGGCCCCTGAAGAACTGCGAAAATTTCAATGGGTTGACCTGTTCCGGGAAAGCGGATGGCCAAGATTCCTCAACGCCTTGCAGGTCGGCGCGAAACGGCGAGGCATCGAACTGAAACCGTCAACGCCTGAAAGCAAGCCCGCGACCACGCCGGAGCATCACGAAGCCAGGAAGCCGGATTCGCTGCTCAGCTACGATTTCGCAGTTGTCACGCTGGATGCGCGCGGCGAGGTTGTTAAACGGCGGCAAGCCACAGCCAGATATTTCAAGGAAGAATCCGGGGGCATTGACCCGGAGATGGTTTATGTGCCCGGCTGCGAGTTCGCGATGGGTACCAATGCTTCCGAAGCCGCTGAAGTCAGAAAAGAGATCGAGCGCTACTACAAAGGCGGTGGCGATTGGGTGAAGACCGAGATGCCGCAGCACGAAGTGATGGTTCCGCCCTTCTTCATTGGCAAGTTTCAAATCACGCAAGCGCAGTGGCGAACCGTTGCTCGCTGGCCGAAGGTCAAGATTGATTTGACGCTTGATCCTTCAAATTTCAAAGGCGATCTGCTGCCGGTTGAGCAAGTCTCTTGGGATGACGCTCAGGAATTCTGCGCGCGGTTGGCGAAAAAGACCGGCAAGCCTTACCGATTGCCCAGCGAATCGGAATGGGAATATGCCTGTCGCGCGGGAACGATGACTCCATTCGCTTTCGGCGAAACGATCACGCCTGAGGTGGTCAATTACGATGGCAACTATCCATATGCCGGGGCCAAGAAGGGCGCTTATCGAAAGCAGACCACGCCCGTCGGCAGCCTGGGCGCGGCCAATGCGTTCGGTTTGTTTGATATGCACGGCAACGTCTGGGAATGGTGCCAGGACACGTGGCATAGCAATTACAACGACGCACCAAAGGATGGCACGGCTTGGGATAGCGGCAACGCTCAAGACAGTCGGGTGTTGCGGGGCGGCTCGTGGAACGGCGATGGTAACTATTGTCGCTCTGCCGATCGCAACAGCAACCCCGCAGGCATCCACAACAACGATTTCGGCGTTCGTGTGGTTGTGTTTTCGAGGACTCTGTAACCCTTTGTCCTTCCCCTGTGCGCGAAACGCCTCGCCATCTTTTGATAAGCCAAGTCACCTTCTTGATCGTCACTTGAGGCAATGATAGTGTTGCGTCGGAGACAGAGAAATGATCCCATCATTCAGGCGAAACGGGACACTGCCGCCGGGCATTCATTGGACGACGTGGGAAGAGTTCGTTCATCGCTTTGGCGGCAATGCGCATCGTCGAGCATTGTTGATGGGACTCAAAGCGGCGTTAAACAATCTGCGACAGGCTGGATGCAAAGAGGCGTACATTGATGGGAGCTTCGTGACGAGCAAGGAGGAGCCACAAGACTTCGATGCTTGCTGGAGCAAGGTAGGCGTAGAGCCGGAGAAGCTCGATCCTGTGTTATTGGATTTCAGTCAGGAGCGTGCGGCGCAGAAAGCGAAGTATGGCGGTGAACTGTTCATTGCGCAGGCTGCGGCCAGCGAGCAGCACGTCTTTCTCGGATTCTTCCAGCGCGACCGCAGGAATCAGCGCAAGGGCATCATCGGCATCGAACTGATTGAGGAGTTGTTATGATCGCAAACGAGAGAGAGTATCGAATTACCAGAGCCGCCGCGAAGAAGTTCGAGGAGGCGCTAAAGAATTTTGATGAAAGTCCAGCGGCGCATCGCAAGGCGCATCCGCGTCTGATTCGAGCTGAAAAAGAAGGCATCGCCAGTCAGCTTGCCACGCTGCGGCGGGAGTTACGCGAATACGAGCGACTGCGCTCCGGGCGCGTGCGGATCAGCCTGCGTGAAGTCGAGCAGCTTCCTCAAAAGCTCGTGCGTGCGCGCATCGCCGCCGGATTGACGCAGGAAGCTCTGGCGGAAAAGCTTGGGCTGAAGCGGCAGCAGATTCAGCGTTATGAGTCTTCGGAATATGCTTCAGCCAGTCTCTCCACCATTCGCCAGATTGCGCAGGCCATTGAGTCTGTCTCGCCATAGCAATGACCTACCTTTTCATTCTCAAAGGCTCCGCCAGTCAGGGATCTTCTTTGAAGGGCAACACCTGATCGTCGTAACATTTGAATTGTGGTTGGAGAAAATCAGACAACGACAACAAGAGGAGATGTGAGTTATGAACAAAGCGCGTTTTGACAGCGCCTTTGAAAACTTTATTCGCAATGACGAGGAGCAGATCACTGCTCGCGCCTTCTTCGAGACGCTGGCCGAGATTGAACAGGAACGCGCGGAGAAGACCATTGAGTCGCAAGCCAGCATTGTCGGCGGCCAGTTGCAGTTCACTCCTTCGCCGGATGTGACCGTGAACGGCAATGAGATTGTGTTGGGCAATCAGCGAATCGTGGTCAGAGTGTCATGAGAAATACGGCAAACCAGATTCAAGCAATATGAGATTCACCGGCACTTGGCACATCACTGAAATGGACGAATGGGACGAAGACTACTGCAATATGGAAGTGCAGGCTTACATCAAACTCGACCGCGAAGGCAACGGCGAATTTCGGTTCGGGCTGGTGCGAGGCTATGTCTCTGACGGCTGGTTGGACGAAGACGGCGAAGGATACGAATTTCGCTGGGAAGGCAGCGCCGAAATGGACGAAGCTTCCGGCTCCTGCTTGCTGAACCTGACCGACAAAGATCACATCGAAGGCGAGATCACTTTTGATAACGGCGATAATTCCGGCTTTCTGGCAGTGCGCGTGAAGCCGCAGAGTAAGAGTCGTAAGAAGTGAGTTGAGTTCTCAGTTTCAATACGAATAACCATCTGATGACCTACCTTTTCATTCTCATCGGCTATTCAATCTTGATGATCGCGCTGGGCGTTTTCTGGTCGCGGCGCGTGCATGCGTCCAGCGATTTTTTTGTTGCGGGACGGGGCTTAAACACTGGGCTGATTTTTTCAACGTTGCTAGCGGCGAATATTGGCGCGGGTTCGACAGTGAACGCGACAGGACTTGCCTATCAACATGGAATGTTGGCTTGGTGGTGGGTGGGATCGGCGGGGATTGGCACGATGATCCTGGCGTTTACGGTGGGGCCGAAGATTTGGCGCGTGGCGCGGGACAACAATCTGTACACGGTCGGCGATTATCTGGAGTTTCGCTACAACCGGTCGGTGCGCGGTTTGATGGCGTTGCTGCTGTGGATTGGATCGCTGGCGATTCTGGCGGGGCAGTTGATCGCGATGGAGCAGATCTTCAAGGTGACGGCAGGGTTGAGCAAAATTGCCGGATGCCTGCTGGCGGCGGGCGTCATTACGATTTATTTCACGGCTGGTGGATTGCACTCGACGGCGCGCGTCAATGTCGTGCAACTGTGCGTCAAATTGGTGGGCTTTCTGCTGGCACTGGTCTTTCTGTTTTTGGCTGCCGGAGGTTGGGGCGCATTGCGCATGCGGGCTGGGGAGAGTCTGTCAGAAGCGCAGGCCACTGGATACTTCGATCTGTTTGGCGGCGGCGTGTCGGGCGTGCTGGGATACTTGGCGCTGCTGGTGCCTTCTTTCATCGTTTCGCCGGGGTTGCTGCAAAAGATTTTCGGCGCGCGGGATGAAAGCTCGGTAAGGCGTGGCGTTGGTTTGAATGCGCTGGGGTTGTTGGCCTTTGCCATCGTGCCGGTGCTGTTGGGGATCATCGCGCGCAGCCAATTCCCAGGCCTTGAAAATCGTGAACTGGCGTTGCCGCAGCTTTTGACGCATGCGCTACCGCTATGGCTGGGCGGACTGTTGCTGGGGGCGCTGTTTTCAGCGGAATTAAGCGCGGCGGATGCGGTGCTGTTTATGTTGACAACTTCGCTGAGCAAAGATTTGTACAAGACCTTTCTCAAACCCGATGCCGACGACCGGCAATTGTTGATCGTTGCGCGAACGACCGCCGTCATTTGCAGCCTTGTCAGCGCAGGACTGGCAATCTGGTTCGGGTCAGTTTTTGCCGCCCTGAAGATTTTTTACACGCTGCTATCTTCGGCATTGCTGCTGCCGCTGGTCGCCGGGTTGTATTCGCGATGGGTTACTGCGCGCACTGCGATTTTAACGATGCTGGCTTCTGTCACGGTTACATTCGTGCTTGAAAAGATGACGGATGGAAAAGGGAAGTGGGGAGTGCCTTCGCTGATTTTCGGGATTGGAATTGGAGCAGTGGTGATGTTAATCGCGGGGCTGACAAGACGGAATCAAAAATAGGCTCACACCGTTGCCGATGTGAGCCTATAAGTTTTCCGCCAGTACAAAATTGTCAGCCAAAGAAAAATCTTGCTTGAAGACCTTGCTTGAAGACTATGTTTGGAAAAGCCGATTACTGCTTGGCGACGCTGCCTGCATTCTCTTGCAGAACCAGCGTGTATTTCTGACCGCGCGGCGTAATCGTCGCGATGGTACGCGTGCCGTCGCCGTTGTCGCGGTAAGTCATCTTGTCGGCTTCAGCCTCAGCGGTATTTTGGCGCTTGGCGAAAGGGGCGCTGACGACTTTCTTGCCGACTTTGATCTCCACCGTGCCGGTCTCGGCTTCCGGAAAGGCAACGGTGTAGGTGCCTTTCTTGACCAGTTCAGTGCCGACTTTGCCATCGAGGTAGAACGAAATCTTCTTTTCGACAGTGCCTTGCGCAAAGACCGCGAGACTCAAAACAGCAGTTGCGGCCAACGCCAACGTAGCATTCATCAGTTTTTTCGACATAACTAACTCCCTCCTAAGCTCCTGTGGTTATGGTTTGCGAGGATTGACTGACCGGACGGTCAACTGCTCCTCGAAAAAAAATCGGGCTTTTTCAAGCCTTAGTCCCGGAGTTTTCGTGTACATTGCCGCCTGTCAGATACTCCAGAACAATTCGTTCACAGCGGCGGCGATAATCGTCAAATGTCCCTTGGGACGAGAAAAACCATTGCAGCATCAGCCCGTCTACCAGTGCGCGAACCATTGTGCTGGCGTCTTCAATATCCACTTTGCGAAAAACGCCTGACTCGATTCCCGCCAGAATGATGTCGCGATCGTGTCCGCAGCAACCATCATAAAACTTGGCGTTTAGATCGTAGAATCGCTTGTTGCGCGTGCCGATGCTGATGAAATCCGTATAAGCCAGAAAGAATTGCCGACTCTCCTGGGCGTTGGCGAAGATGGTGCGAATCACAGCCTTCATCTTCTCAACAGGGCCTTCCACGGTCGCAATGGTATCCATAATGCGTGTGTGGACCTGTTCGACCATCCATTCCAATGCGCCCAGAAAGAGATCTTCTTTTGTCGCGAAATAATAAAGCGTTGAGCCTTTGCTGACGCCCGCGCGTTTAGCGATGTCCTGCAAAGTGACCGCAGAGTATCCTTTTTCGGCTACTTCGTGGTAGGTCGCCTTGATGAGTTCATCGCGGCGCTGATCTTCATATTCCTGGACAAACTGTTTTGCTGCCATCTCTGCCCTACCTGCGATCTTTCCTTCTGTTTTTCTTCTTGCGGTCTCAGATTTGGTCTGATTTTCTTTGTTGACCGACCGGTCAGTTTTATACGCGCGTGCCTTCGACTTGTCAACGACAATTTCCTCAAACTGGTAAAAACTCGAATTGAGGACATGGAAAGGCCAGTGGCGGAGTGTTCCCAGATTGGTTCGGTAATGTGCTTCGTATATGATTGCCGGGCAAATCCCTGAGGGTAGGAAATTTGACCATGCAGCTAGGAGGAGAGTTCGTGGGCGAGCTTCACATTGGCACGCAAGGCTGGAATTACGACGATTGGGTCGGCGCATTTTATCCACGCGGAACGCGGGCAGCGGATCTGCTGGATGTGTATATGAAGGCGTTCGACACGGTTGAGGTGGATTCGACCTTTTATGCCATTCCTTCGGAAGCTTCGGTCAAATCGTGGATCAACCGTGCGCCGGATGGATTTACGTATTCGCTGAAATTGCCGCAACAGATCACGCATGAACTGCGTCTGTGTGATTGCAGGGAAGTACTGGATCAGTTTTGCCAGCGAGCGCGCGAACTTGGAGAAAAGCTAGGCTCCGTGCTCATTCAATTGCCGCCTGACTTTTCGCCGCGATCCCGGAGCGCGTTTGAATCATTCATCCCGTTGCTACCTTCGGACATTCGCTTTGCCGTGGAATTTCGGGATCGTGCATGGGTGACTGATCCTGTGGTGGAGCAATTATTGGAACTGCTGTCTGAATTCAACGTTGCGTTGGCACTGATGGACAGCAAGTGGATCGCGCGGGAATTGTCGCTTGCATTGATAGATCGTCCGACAGCGCCATTTGCGTATGTTCGATGGATGGGGCCGCGGGTCTTGACGCAATTTTCGCACGTGCAAATTGATCGTGACCGCGAGTTGAGCCAGTGGGCAGACGCATTCGCGACGTTGCGCCAGCAGGTTGACGTCATTTACGGATACTTCAATAATCACTATCAGGGACATTCGCCTGCGTCGGCCAATCAATTCAAACGGCTGATCGGTGAGCCGGTCATCGAACCTGAATCGCTGATTGCACAACCTTCTCTGTTTTAAGGTATGAAACTTTCACTTCCACAATTTGACCGGCGGCGTTGGACGATCCTGGCGATGGTGCTGACGGTGCTGGCGATCTCAGCGATTGTGGGAGTCTATTTCGGCGACGCGCCGGAACCGACCGTGCCCAGCAAGGAGATGGCCAACGATCCGATTGTGCAGGCCTACGTCCAGGCGCTGGAGAAGGTCGAAGAGAATTACGGCAGCACGCCGGACAAAGAGCGGCTGATGCGCGGCGCGGTGTTGGGAATGTTGCATTCACTTGACCCGCATTCGGGGTTTTTCGACCGCCGCGAATTTAGCGAGATGCAGGACGAACAGAGCAGCCACTTTTACGGCATCGGGGTGACGGTCAATCAACGCAATGGCCGAATCTATGTGCTGGGCGTCAGTCCGGGCATGCCTGCGGAAAAGGCTGGCCTGCGGTACGGCGATGCGATCCTGACCGTGGATGGACAGTCGGCAAAAGGCTGGACGCAATCCGACGCATTGAAAAATGTGCGTGGCGATTACGGAACTTCGGTTGATATGACGGTCGAACGCGCGGGCCAACCGGAGCCTATTACCGTGACGATCAAACGGGATGAAGTTCCATTCCCCTCTGTGCGCAACAGCTTCATGCTCAAACCTGATGTCGGGTACATCGGACTGACGGGGGGATTTAACCAAGAGACGACGGAAGAGATGCACCGGGCGATTGGAACGCTTAGGAAGGCGGGCATGACTTCGTTGGTGCTGGACCTGCGCGGCAATCCGGGCGGGTTGTTGCGGCAGGCGGTGCAGGTGGCCGAAACCTTTTTGCCCCGCGGGCTGGAGATCGTTTCGGTGCGCGGGCGCGAAGGCCGCTACCAGCCGCAGGTTTATCGTTCGGACAATGCGGAGCCGGAATTGATGCCGATGGTGGTGCTGATCAATGGCGATACCGCGTCGGCTTCGGAGATTGTCGCGGGCGCGATGCAGGATCGCGGGCGCGCCTGGATTGTGGGGGAAGAGAGCTTTGGCAAAGGTCTGGTGCAGACTGTCTTTCGTTTGCGTGGCGGGACAGGGTTGACGTTGACCACGGGGCGTTATTACACGCCCAGCGGGCGTTTAATTCAGCGGCCTTACGACAGCCTGGGCGTCTACGATTACTTTTACGCTCGTCGCGATGAAGCGCCAAAAGGCAAATCTTCAGGCAAGCATGCAGACAAGCGGGCTACCGCTCCAAAATCTTCCAGCAACGGCAACAGGTTTTACACTTCCACCGGTGAAGAGGTTTTCAGTGGCGGAGGCATCAGGCCGAATACGTTGGTGAAAGTAATGGAAGATGACATTCGTCTGGGCGACGCCTGCTTTGAATTTACGCGCTTGCTGGTGGCGGGTGTGATTCCCGGTTTTCCTGAGTTCGTGGTCAAGAAAACCAAAGCCGATGACAGCCTGCGGGCAGACGAATACAAGTTAACTGACCAATTGATAGTTGCCTTTCGTCAATTTCTGCGCGAACACCCCGAACTGCAAATCAAAGAAAGCGATTTCAGCAGGCATCCGGAATACATCCGCCGCCGCATCCGCGCTGAGATCATCACTGCCGCTTATGGCTCCGAAGCTGCCGAACAGTTCCTGTTGGAAAGTGATGAACAGACCGTTCGCGCGCTCAGCGAAATGCCGAAGGCCAAACACCTGAGCATTCAAGCGCGGCTGTCCCCTGCCGCTTCTTCAAACCAGTAGGCGCCGCTACTTTTGAATTTCCCTGATAAATGCCAGGGCTTCGCCCACCAGATATAAAGAGCCGCAAACCACAATCAGTTCATTGGGAGCAGTGCGATTGAAGGCTTCTGCCAGCGCTTCTGGCAAACTGTCCGTGCAGGCAAATTTGCTGTGAATCGAGGCAAGTTCAGCCGCCAGTGTTTGTGGCGCGGCGGCACGCGGGCTGTTGGCTTTGGTCAAAATGACTTTTTGCGCGGCAGGGAAAAGCAGTTCCGCCATTTCTTGCGGCGCTTTGTCCTGCATCACGCCGAAGATCATGGTGACTGGTACTTTCCGGCAGTGATCGTCCAGGAAGTTTCGCAACACTCGTGCGCCCGCAGGGTTGTGCGCGCCATCCAGCAACAGCATCGCTTTTTCTTTTGACACCTCAATGATCTGCAATCGCCCCGCCCACCGCGCGCGCTGCACTCCGCAAAGAATGCTTTCCTTCTTCACGCACAAGCCTTGTTGATGAAGCGTTTCGGCAATGCGAATTGCGGTCATCGCGTTGATCATCTGATGGCGGCCGCGCATTTCCAACACGATGTGATAAGAGTCGCGCGGCGTGTCGGCATCAAAAACGTATTGCCCGGCAATCGAAAGGCAGAAGCGTTCATCATCAATCGCGCTCAAGCCGGGCCTGACGTAATCACAGTTTTGCAGGCGCACTGAATCGGCGACCGAAACCAGCGGCGCTGATATTTCATCGGCGCGCGCTTTGATGGCGGCGTCCGCCTCGTTTTCTTGCGGCGCGACGACCACCGGAACTCCGGATTTGATAATGCCCGCCTTTTCACCTGCAATGCTGGTGAGGGTGTTGCCGAGGTATTGCTGATGATCAAACCCTACGGGCGTGATTGCGGTCACCAGCGGTTCGCAGATGTTGGTGGCATCCAGCCTTCCGCCCAGACCGACTTCCAGCACGGCCACATCCACCTTCCGTTCGGCAAAATGTAGAAAGCCGATCATTGTCACCTGCTCAAAATAAGTCGGCGGCGCGGGCAGCGCGCCCTCCGCCACCAGCCGCTCGCCAGCGGCGCGAACCTCCGTCGCCAGCCGAGCAAAGTTGGCCGGAGTAATCGGTTTGAAATTGACGCGAATGCGTTCGGTGATGTTGATCAAATGCGGTGATGTGTACAGCCCAGTGCGCCAGCCAGCAGCCTGCGTGATGCTGGCAGTCATCGCCGCCGTCGAACCTTTGCCGTTGGTGCCTGCGATGTGAACTGCGGGGAATTTTTGCTGTGGATTATCGAACGCGCCAGCCAAAGTCCGGATTGTTTCCAATCCGAACTTCATAGCCAGCACTTCATTGCCGAGCGAGTAAAGGTAGGCGACCGATTCGTTAAAATTCATCTCGGTCAATCAGGCAAACTTGTAAGCACGCTTCGCCAGCCGGTAGGCCGCATCGTGAATCATCTCGTCGGCATCGTCCGGATCAATAATCCCGCGCACGACCAGGCCCGCGATCCAGTTGGCATCAACGCGCCGCGCCAGATCGTGCCGCGCCGGGATTGAAGGGAACGCCCGCGTGTCGTCGTTGAATCCGGCTGAGTTGTAAAGCCCGGCGGTTTCCATCGCCTGGTCGCGGAAGCGGCGCATGCCGTTCAAGCTGTCGTTGAACCACCACGGCGGCCCCAACTTCAATGCCGGATAGTGTCCAGCCAGCGGCGCCAGTTCGCGCGAGAAGGTCGTTTCATCCAGCGTGAACAGAATCATCGTCAGCCGCGCATCGTTGCCGAAGCGTTCCAGCAGCGGTTTCAGGCCGCGCGTGAAATCAGAACTGACTGGAATGTCGCAGCCTTTGTCATAACCGAACTTGTCGAAGACGACTGGGTTGTGATTGCGGAACGATCCGGGATGGAACTGCATCACCAGCCCGTCTTCTGTGCTCATTCGCGCATTTTCGATCAGTAGATGGCCGGTGAAGCGCGTGGCATCGTCTTCCGTTGCGTTGCCTGCCAACGCCCGCCCGAAGATGACTTCCGCTGCTTCGTTTGAAAGGACGCCGGTGAAAGGCGTCAGTGCAGCGTGGTCAGTTGCCGTCGCGCCCATCGTTTTGAAATAAGCGCGACGCTCTTCCAGCGCCTCAATCAGCTTTTTGTAGCTGGTAATTTCGTAGCCGCAGACCTTGCCCAGTTCTTCGATGTTCGCGCGCCAGTCAGGGCGATCAATGTTCACAACACCGTCAGGGCGAAAGGTTGGAACGATACAACCTTTCCAGCCGGAGGCTTTGATTGCCTGGTGATGTTCAAGCGTGTCGGCGGCAGCGTCAGTTGTCGCCAGCACTTCGATGTTGAACTTTTCAAACAACCGGCGCGGGCGAAATTCCGGCTTGGTCAAACAGTCGGCAATCTGATCGTAAATCTTTTGCCCTGTCGCGCCTGTCAACTTGTCCGTTACGCCAAACACATCGTGCAGTTCATGCGCCAGCCACATCCCCGTCGGCGTGCCGCGAAACAGATAGAAATTGTCGGCGAAAATTTGCCAAATTTTGCGGTGATCCGTTTCGACCTTGCCGCCGTCTGTGCGCGGCACGCCCAGCGATTCAAGCGCGATGCCCTGAGAATAAAGCATCCGGAAAATGTAGTGATCCGGGATCAGCAGCAGATCAGCAGGCGAGCCAAAATCATAATCAGGATCGGCGAACATTCGCGGATCAACGTGGCCGTGCGGGCAGACCAGCGGTTTCGCGGCGACCTGGTTGTACAGGTGAAGCGCGATCTCTTTCTGTTTCGGATCGGGATCGAAATAACGGTCAGCGGGTAACGTGATTTTTTCTGTCACGATGGACTCCTGTCTATATTTTGATTTGGTTTGACCAACGGGAGCGCATCATAACTGAGCCTTCGCGAGAGACTCAAATTCTCTGCTATGGAATTCAATAAAAAGGAATTCTTTGCCACGAAGGGCCACGAATTCTCACGAATCGTAAAAGGGAAGGAATCAGTCGCTTACTTTCGTAAATTCGTGCTGGTTCGTGTGCATTCGTGGCCAAACATTTTCTTTAAATTGATAGCTAGACGGGCTTGGCTTGCTTCAGAAAATCAGGATCGAACTTGATGCCCAGCCCCGGTCCTGACGGGATTTTCATCAAGCCGCTCTCGCTTTTCAGCGATGATGTATCGCATGCCACGGGCATCGTGTCGTCATCGCCTTTGTATTCCTGATGCGGCCCGCAGTTCTCGACGCACGAAGCGAAATGTGCGATGTACAAATAGCCCAGTCCGCCGCCGGACATATGCGGCGTGCATTCCAGGCCTGCCACCGCCGCCATCCGCGCCACTTTCACCGAACGAATCAGCCCACCGAAATAAAGCAGGTCAGGCTGCACGATGCGCGCCACGCCGTGTTCGATAATGCGGCGGAAGCTGCGCAAACTATTTTCTTGCTCACCCAACGCAATGGGAATTTTGAGCGTGGCGGCAATCTGTCTTGTCTCATCGTAATAATCGAACGGGACAGGTTCTTCCATAAAACGAAACTTCTGCGCTTCCATCAACCGCCCAATCTTGATCGCCATCGGTACGTCATACGATCCATTGGCGTCGGCATAGATCGTCATCTTGTCACCAAAGGTTTTGCGCGTCAGCGGAATCATCGCCAGATCGCGTTTGGTCGAAGCGTCGTCGTAGCTCATCCGCGCGCCGAGCCGGAACTTGATCGCCTTCGCGCCCGTCTCGGCGACGATCTTTTGCAGGTATTCAATCTCGGCTTCAGGTGAATTGCCCCGGTTACCGCTGGCGCGATAAACGGCCACCTCTTTGCGCACCACGCCGCCCAGCAGTTCGCCGATAGGCTTGTTCGCCACCTTGCCGAGCAGATCGAGCACGGCGATTTCCAGCGCCGCCACGCAGACCCAAAACGGCAGCCCCTGCCATTTGTAGTTTGAATCGCGCAGGTAAACACCGTGAATCAGCGATTCCAATTCGCGCGCGTCCTTGCCGACAAAGAACGGTGCGATGCGCTGCTGGAAGATGGGCCAGGTCGTCGCCATCACGGAATCGTGCGCGCCACCTAACCCTTCCGCGCCATCCGTTGAGCGGACATGAACAAGGTAGTGCTTGCCGTTCTTCAACAATTCGACCGAAGCGATTTTGATCGATTGCTTGATGAAGTCGGTTTTAAGTACCGGCGTGTTGAAGACGCGCTCAATTTGGTCAGCCTTTTGGTCTGATGTCTCAAGAAAATGTCGCGGCATTAACCCTGTGGAGGCAGATGCCGCGCTGAGCTTGAGAAAGTTTCGACGGTTGTTTTTCATCATGCGGTTTTCGTTGGTCTTACGCTAAGAAGTGTCATTGAAGAATCGAGAGGTACTGGCGCCAGGGCCCAACGGCATCGCTATACTGTTTGGCCAAGGTTCTGGATATTTGCGTGAGGTGCCCCAGGTCATGCGCGACCCAGGTCGCCAACAATTGTCCAAGCGTCACCTGTCCAAGCGCGGGGTCGGGATGAAGGCCGGTTTTTTTTAGATCGTCCGCGCCAAAGTTCATTTCAAGCAACGCGACAAGACTTTCCTGTCGCGCCGCTGCAAATTCCTCCAACAAACTGGCCAGCGTCTTCCCCTGACTTTGCTCAAACATCGCTGTTCGGTCGAACGAATCAAAAGCTCGGCTTTCGCCGAATTGCAGGATGAGCCGAGCGCGCGGAATCCAATCTGCACGCTCAGCATGAATCAGATGGCCAATCACGTCGAACGGACTCCAGGTCTGCTTGCCTTCATTGCCGAAGACGAACTCATCAGGCAACCCTTGGAGCAGATTTGTAAGAACCACAGGTGTCCTTGCCAGGACGGTCACGGCGGCGTCAAGATCGAATTCCATCGCTCCCCCGTTCGAAGCCTACTTCTTCCGCTCCAGCTTAAACGTGTTTGAACTGTCCTGGCTGTTTTCGCGCCAGGTCCAGATCAGTGAGACATGATCTTTGTCCTGAAAGACAATCGAAAGATTGTGAATGTGACCGTCGGTCGCTTTCTTCAGATTGGTGATGTCAATGAATTTGAAGTTCAGAGCTTTGACCTCGCCCGCCGGAACTTCGGCACGCATTCGCGGCTGATTGCCGAAGGAGCAATAATGCGTCATCACTAAGTTGTCACCGTCGCGGGTGTAGACGGTAATCATCTCTGGTTCGTCCGGCGGCTTCAGCGTTTCAATCACCGCAGAGCCACCGGAAGCTATACGGTAGGTCACATTCCTTTCCAGCCCGTCGGAGCCTTTGCCTTGCCATTCGCCCGCCAACGATTTGAGTTTATCGAAGGCGGGAGCTGCTTTACTTTGAGCTTGAACCTTGCCAGTCAGCAAAATGATCGCCACAAGCGCTAACAATATTGATCCATAACGTTTCATGGTTTCTCCTTTTGTCTATGGCCAGACTTCTTTGGCGACGTACCACGGATGAATCTCGGCCAGCATGTATCCACCTTTCACCATCGGGTCAGTTCCAACCCAAGCCTTAGCTTCATCCATGGATTGCGTAGTGAAAACAAAAATCCCAGCCAATTCACCAGCATTCCCTAATGGCCCTGCTGCTGTCATTTTGCCTTCGTCCATCATGCGGCGAATGTTCCACAGATGGTCAAGCAGCAACTTCTGGCCGCTGGCAGATGAACCGTCGAATGCATTCGCTCCGCGTTTGAGCAGCGCGAAATGGTATTGGGTCATCGTCATCTTGATGCCGGGGTCTTTCCGGTATTCCTCGTTCAGCTTTGCGCCGATGCCCTTCGGCCCCATCCACGTGAATAAATCCAGCTTTAATCGCCCGGCTTTGATCGCAGGGTCTTCGGCGGCCAACGCCCTGGCTTCTTCCAGCGAGGCGGCTTTGAACAGGAAGATGCCGCGCAGATCGCCGTCATCCGCCATCGGCCCGGCGGCAATGAGCTTGCCCGCCTGAGCCATCTTGCCGATGTTGGCCATATGACCGGCTTGAATCTTCTCGGCTTCTTCTTTGGTGCCGGTACCGCTGTTTGGGCCTTTGCGCAACAGGCCAAGCTGGTATGTTTCCAGATCGAACTGCGGCGGCTTTGATTGATCGGCTTTCGGCGTTTGCGGTGGTGCCTGTTGTTGTTGCTGAGCGTGTCGCGTGCCGATGGTGTCAGGCAACTGCGCGGTGGCGGTGATAACGGCGATTGCCAAAATCACGATTGAGCAAATTGACAGCGAAATCTTTTTCCACGTCATGTTTTTCTCCTCATTGAGCGCTGGGATCGCGCTGCATCGCACCGAAGATATTGCCTTCGGGATCGTGGAAGTAGGCCAGCCAGCCGACGCCTGGCACAGGCATTTTTGCCAGCGCGGTCTGACCGCCGTTTGCGTCCACGTCCGCAATCGTCTGGTCGAGCGATTCCACCATCGTCGTGCAGGCATAGGCGTTGACAGCTTGCCCAAGCTGCGGGCGGTCACCGCGTCGCGGCAACAAGCCGCCATCAATGCCTGGTTCTTCCGCCGGGCCGGTTTTGATCAGCCAGTATTCCTGCCCGCCCCATTGGGTAAACTCCCAGCCGAAAACGGCGTTGTAAAAGGCGATTGCCCGCGATGGATTGTCCGCATGAATTTCAAAATGTCCGACTCGTGCCATCACTATTTTCCTCCTACGAATTTGAGTTTGTCTGAATTGTCCGAGACCTCTTCGGCGAAGTCCGCAACAAGTTGTAAAAGTTGCCAGATGATGAAGGCTTTTGGAATAAGCACGCATCCGGCTTGAGGTTGATTGTGCCGGATCGCGAAGATTTCATCCGCGATCCGGCTGAGTGGCTACTCTTCTTTGTACAGCCAAGCCCCCGCAATCGCACCGAGTGAATATTCAACGATGCCCCAGACCAGCCCGATCATGAAAGGCTTCGGCGAAACTATCCCCATCGCTTCGTAGATATACCCGGCGTACAGGTAAACAAAAAACCAGGCGATCAATCCTGCACAGACGGCTGTTTTTAATCCGGCTCCGAAGCGAGGCCGGATCGCCGCGTACAAATAGACGATGACAATGCCGAGCAGAAAAGTGATCGTGACTGCCTTGGTGATGAAAGGCGTTCCCGGATCAGGCAGATGCAGCCTGTCAAAGTCTTCTTTCATTTTGTCGGCCAACAGCACGCTATTCAGCATTGCTTCGCCGATGTTCAAAACTACTCCTGCCAGCAAGCCGCCGAGCAGGACTCGTCCCACGTTGATTTTATTCATAGGTGTCTCCTGGTTGTTGGACTTCTTATTGGTTGGTGACCACAGCGAGCTTCTTTTGCAGAAAGCGCCGCTCCGGTTCGGAACACGGACAACGTAAAGCCTGGCGCAGATGATCCGCCGCTTTTTCGGCGTCGCCAAGCTCTTGCCAGAATTCGCCGATCGTCGCGGGCAGCAGGTAATAATGCTGCAAGGCAGGATGTTCGATGATCTTTTCAATCTCGCGCATGCCGGCTTCGGCTCCGCGATGTTTGGCAATGGCGACGGCGCGATTCAGCGCAACGATCGGTGAAGGATTTAGCGCCACCAGCAGATCGTACAGCCGCACAATCTGCTCCCAGTTGGTCAGTTCGTAACGAGTCGCCGCCGCGTGGCAGGACGCGATGGCCGCTTGCAGGTGGTATTCGGTGAATTCCTGCCCCGCCGCACTGCGGTCAAGGTGATGAAATCCCATCGCCATCAATTGCCGATCCCAGAGCGTTCGATCCTGTTCGGCCAACACCGACAGTTCTCCGCCTTCGCCGATGCGCGCCGCCAGCCGCGCCGCTTGAAACAGCATCAGCGAAAGCAGGGCGTGGCTTTTGGGCAGATTCGTTGCGGGATGTTCGACGACCAATGAACACAGCCGAATCGCTTCATCGCACAGATCGGCGCGCACCAGATTTTCTCCGCTGTGCGCCGCGTAGCCTTCATTGAACATCAGGTAAATGACTTCCAGCACGGAATCCAGGCGCGCAGACATTTCTTTCGGCGACGGTAATTCAAAAGTGATCCCCTCATCGCGAATCAACCGCTTGGCTCTAACCAGCCGCTGGGCGATGGTTGGTTCTTTTGCCAGAAATGCACGGGCTATTTCGCTGGTGCCGAAACCGCCTACAGTCTTTAACGTCAACGCCACACGGGCTTCGCGCGCAATCGCCGGATGGCAAGCCATAAAGACCATCGCCAAACTGTCGTCGAGAGATTCATTGCTTGATCCGGCTCCGGCGCGTTGATTGGCCAATGCTTCCTGCGCCGCAAACGCCCGGACGATTTCATTCGCCTTTTCCTGCAACGAAGCTTCGCGGCGCAACCGGTCAAGCGCGCGATTCTTCGCCACCTGAATCAGCCAGGCCGAGGGGTTGTCAGGAATGCCGCGATACGACCAAAGCTGCAGCGCCTTGACCAGCGCTTCCTGCACGACTTCTTCGGCCAGATCAATGTGACGCGGCCCGAAGACGCGCACCAGCGTGGCGATCATCTGTCCGGCTTGATGACGGAACAGATGATCCACCAGGCCGGAAACCTTGTTGTCCGGAACGTCAGTCATTTGAGTGATGTAAACCTCAACCTGAATATGCCGACATGTCTTCGACTTCGCGAACTTCGACGCGGCTGCCCAATTCCAGGCTGGGGCAACCGGAAGCCAGCTTGACGGCCTCGTCGTAATCGGCAGCAGTGATGATCCAGTATCCGCCGATGATCTCTTTGGTTTCGGCATACGGGCCGTCAGTGACAACTCGGTGATTGCCGAAACCGACAATGTTCCTTCCGGGTTCTTCGCGCAGTTTGTTCAATCCAACCAGATGGCCGGACTTCTGTAAGCTTTCCGCCCAATCGTTGTACTTCTGAATGATGCCCTGAATGATTTCGGGCGTGATTTCGAAGCCTTCGGGAATCTCCATGGAATCCTGAGAGATGAGCATAAATTGCGGCATAGGTTTTTTCTCCTTGATGCAGTTGTTGTTAATTGCCGGAAGCCATCACGGAAGCGAGAAACGCGAGGGCCTCCTTGTTCGTACCATCTCGCTTTCGGCCCATAGACGAACAAGTAACCAGGAATTCGACGTGGCAGATCAGATTTTTTTCAACAACTCGTCTTTGGCGAGGTGAGACTTTCTAATTGTGTAATCCGCTGCATCGCTTCCTGATTGCTGCTGCCACACATTTCTTCCGTTGGACGCAAGCTGACGCAAACCGCCGGACGCTCCGGCTTGCTGAACAGGTGGCACCGATTGTCTGCCGTCAACTGCACGCACCGGATGCCTGCCGGTTTGCCTCGCGGCATGCCGAGGATCGAGGACGAAATTGAAGGAGCAATACAACAAGCCCCACACCCGCTGCGGCAGTCAAATTTCATAACACCTCATTCTCGTTCATCTCGATAACTCGAGTGAAGACATCCGGGTCTTTTGCGAACTCCTAACTTGGTTCAGCCTCTTCGCGGTAAAAAGGTGTTTCATTGTCGGGCTGTCGTGTTTCATTCTTGACACAAAGCTGAAACGCAGGTAGATTGAGCCAAGTTTCAAGAAACAACAAGGAGGCAGTGATGTCATTTAACAAAATAACAATTGTTGGGTATCTGGGGCGCGACCCGGAGTTGCGCTACACGGCACAGGGCACCGCAGTTTGTAAGATGTCAGTAGCGACAACAGAAAGACGACGCGCCGCCAGTGGCGAAAACGAAGAATATACGACTTGGTTCCGCGTCACGGTATGGGGGCGCCAGGCCGAACTGGCCAACGAATACTTAGGCAAAGGGCGGCAGGTCTACCTGGAAGGCCGGTTGCGATTGGAAGAGTACGCTGACCGCGAAGGCAATCCGCGCATCAGCCCTGAAGTGACCGCGACGGATATTCAATTTCTGGGTCAACGCGGCGATTCAGTCGAACAACAGATTGACAGCGTGGAAAAGAAAGTGGAGATTGAGCCGGAAAGCACAAAATCTATTGTTGCCGCAAGACCTGTTGCCAAGGCCCAAGTGAAAACTGCGGGTTCGCGCCGGGCGGCCAACAGACAACTCGTCAGCATAGACGAAGACGAAATCCCTTTTTAACCGCTGCCGGAGAGCGTCGAAATCAGGGACGTGATGCCGGAAGGAAAGGACGTTGCCAATGCAGATCGCCTGCAAAAAATTCAGTTGCCAGAAGGCCGTTGAAGTTTGTTATTGGGCCTGCAAATACCGGCGCGATTGCAAGGACTGGCATGGCGCTTTGGAGGGCAGGCCAGGCGCTGATGCGATGAACGGACAGTTGACGGCGGCGGCCAAAAAGTCCGGGCGTGTATTTGATCCGGAGACGATGATCCTGACCTCTGCCAGCAAAAGGAAGGGCAAAAAAAGCCGGGCAGTGGTGGTTTCCAAATCGCCATCCGCTCACTTACAATCCCGCAGCGTTTCAACACCACCCGGGAAGGCGGCTTCAAAAGATCGAGGCAGGCCGACCCCACAAATCATCACCATTAAACCCAATCCCAGAGAGGTCAGAGCGAAGATGACTGAAGACAATCTCGACACCCCAACGGCGGCAGATGACTCAATCGTTACAGATTCCGCTGCTGAAACTTCAACTAAACAGGCGGCGGCCAAACCCAAACCCAAACCTGTCGTCAAGCCAAAACCGGTCACGACGACAGGCCCTGTCTACTTATTGCTTTTCGCCAATGGGAAATACAAAGAATTGCGCGAATCGGAATTGAACAGCGAAGCGGCAAGCGTGCTGAAAGACCCGTCGCTGCGCTTGATCAAAGGGCAAATTCTTGTCCCACAGATCAGCTTCAAATCGGACGATGAATAATAGTTATCCGCCCAAAACCAACCAATAGGAGACCATCAATGTCCCGAATGATTATCGTCAGCCTGCCCGTATCCGATCTGAAAGCGTCAAGGGCTTTTTACGCCGCCCTAGGCTTCGTAAACAATCCGCAGGGCACGGACGATACCGCAGCGTACATGGTATGGAGCGAGTCAATCCACGTAATGCTTTTGACCCACGCAAAGTGGCGCACATTTACTACCCGCCCAATTCCGCCGAAAACATCGAGTGAGGTCACGCTCGCTGTCTCGTGCGATTCACGCGAAGCCGTCGATGCAATGAACAGGTTGGCCGGCGAAAACGGCGGAACCGCCGACATAAATCCCGTTCAAGATCATGGGTTCATGTATAGCCGCGACTTCGTTGATCCTGACGGTCACGTTTGGGGGGCGATGTGGATGGACATGTCCGCGGTGCCATCCAGTCAATAACTACCCGTGAACGAACCGGCGGATAACAAACCGCTGCAGCCGACGCCGCTTCGCGGCGCGGCTGAGCTTGCTCGTTCGAAAGCAAAACCACTACCATCCTCAAACTTGACGCCTCAAGGCAGAAGCTATTCGCCTTGAGGCTTTTCTTTTTTGCCGTGTACTCCTAGACTCCCTCCCTTCCTGAACCGGCCTTCTGTTGAGGTCAGATTGTTTTCAAACTCGATTGCTAAACTATGAAACTGATTTTTATGGGAACGCCAGATTTCGCCGTTCCCTGTCTGAAAAAACTGATCGAAGCCGGGCATCAAGTCCTGGCTGTCTTCACGCAGCCCGACCGCCCGGTGGGTCGCAAACAAATCGTTACGCAGCCGCCGGTTAAAGTCTTTGCTACTGAATGCGGAATTCCTGTTCTTCAACCATTGAAAATCAAGACCACTGATGCGCGTGCCCGGATTGAGCCGCTTTTTCAACAGGCCGATGCTGGAATCGTCGCGGCGTATGGACGCATTCTGCCCGACTGGATGCTGGCCGCGCCGCGTCTGGGATGCATTAATGTTCATTCGTCGCTGTTGCCGAAGTATCGCGGTGCTGCGCCGATCAACTGGGCAATCGCCAGCGGCGAGCGTGAAACCGGCGTGACGATTATGCAGATGGACGCCGGGCTGGATACCGGAGCAATGCTGCTGCAAGGTGCAATGGCCATCGGCGAGCGCGAAACAACTGCGCAACTGACGCCGCGATTGGCTGAATTGGGCGCTGCGTTGCTGGCCGAAACACTGGCGAAGTTGGAGCGCGGCGAGCTGACGCCGACTCCGCAAAACGACACTGGCGCAACGCTCGCGCCGATCTTGAAGCGCGAAGATGGGCAGGTGGACTGGACGAAACCGGCGGTGGAGATTTTTAACCGCCAGCGAGGGTTCACTCCATTTCCAGGCTGTTACACATTTCTCGGCGGACAGCGAATCGAACTCGTCGGCATCACTGCTGAAACGCTGGCTGCTGAAACTACGAATGACGAGAGTCCGCTTGCGCCCGGAACCGTTTGCGAAATTGGCAAAGACAGCTTTGTTGTTGCCTGTGGCGCGGGTACGCGATTGCGAATCACCGAACTGCAACCGGCGGGCAAGCGCGCGATGGTGGCGCGCGACTTTCTGAATGGCGCTCAGCTTTCCATCGGAACCCGGTTTGAATCGGCAGTCAGCAAGACGGGATTGGCGCAATCTTGAATACCAAAGTTTCACCGGCCCGCAGTGCCGCGTTCGACATTTTATGGCGCGTCGCCAACGAAGACGCATACGCCAGCAATCTGCTGGCTTCTGGCAGTCATCACCATCTTTCGCGCGAAGACCACGCTTTATTGCAGGAACTGGTGCTGGGCGTTTTGCGCTGGCAATCCCGCCTGGATTTTCTGATCGAACGTTACGCACGGCGCAAACTGAACAAGCTGGATGCTGAAGCCGTCATCTCGCTGAGGCTGGGTCTGTATCAGCTTAAATTTCTTTCGCGCGTCCCACCACATGCCGCCATCAACGAATCGGTCAATCTGGTCAAACAGCACAAAAAACTCAGTGCTGCGCCTTTGGTCAATGCCGTCTTGCGTTCGGCGCAGCGCGACAGTGAATTCAGCTTCGATCAAACCGATAGTGATCCCCCGGTCAAACCGAGCATTGTCACGTCGCATCCGGCGTGGCTGCTGAATCGCTGGATCGAGCGATTCAGCGAAGCCGAAGCGCGCGAGATGGCTATGGCGAACAATACCGCGCCGCGCACAGCCTTTCGCTTTAATTCACGCCGCCAATCGGAAGAGCGCACGCGCGTCTGGCTGGCGGAACACAACATCGGAATTCGCGAATCCGCGCTGACGCCGCAAGCCTACATTATCGAAAATGGCAATCTATCGTGGCGTTCCGCGCCGGTTCGCGAAGGATGGATTTATCTGCAGGATGAAGCATCGCAACTTGTCCCACACTTGATTGCGGATTGCGGATTGCGGATTGCGGATTCGGAAAATGTTGGCGAGCAACTTTCCTCTGATGTGGTAAACAAAGAGTCGCGCGAAAACTCTCAAAATTCGCAATTCGCAATCCGCAATCCGCAATGTTGGGACGTCTGCGCGGCCCCCGGCAGCAAGACGACGCTGCTGGCTTCGCTGCTGAAAAAAGGTTCGCTGATCGTCGCCAGCGATTTTTACGATCATCGTTTGCGAACGATGAAAGAGTTGAACAACAAACTGGGATTTGACCAGATCAAGCTGGTTCAACTGGACGCAACACAAGAAGCGCCATCCGATATAGACCCTTCCTGGCCGGAATCATTCGATCTGGTTTTGCTGGATACGCCTTGTTCCGGCTTGGGCACCTTGCAGCGCCATCCCGAAATCAAATGGAAGATGGCAGAAGCCAAACTCGCCGAACTGGCGGAATTGCAGAAACGCCTGCTGGGCAATGCTGCGCGGCGAGTCAATGAAGGCGGGTTGTTGGTTTACTCTGTCTGTTCAACCGAGCCGGAAGAGGGCGAACAGATCATCGAATGGTTTCGCGCGGAAAACCCCGGCTTTCGCGATGTGACGCGCGAACGATTGATGGAGTTGGGCATTGATCCGCTGCCGCTGCTGACCGCCAGCTTTGGCGCGCGCACGTACACGCACCGCCATGGCACCGAGAGCTTTTTCTTTTGCGTGTTATGGAAAAGGAGATGAATCAGTACGGCGAGCGGTAGCGAGCTGGTGGGTTTGGTTATTCAAGCCATGCCAGGTCGCTACCGCTCCCGGTACTGAACCGAATGAGTATGAGCTACGTGTTGAAAAGAGGTTTGAACGTTCCTGCCATCACTGTGATTGATGAAGGTGGCCGCGTCATTGCCGATGAACAGCGCCGTGTCTTTCGGCATCTGGCGCAGAACGGATACGGCGCGGATGAAATCTTCGGCGTTGGCACGACCGGGGAATGGAATCGTCTGTCAAACGACGAACGCCAGCGCGTAATGGAAATCGAAGTGGATGAAGTTCGCCGCATTAATTCCGAACTCTCTTCCGACAATCCGCAATCCGCAATCCGCAATCCGCAGTTAGTAGAAGCCTGGGTGGGGTTGAACGGAAAGACACGGGCGGAAGTTTTGAGCAATCTGGATGTGGCAATTCAGCTTGGCGTGCACGCGGCGGTGATTGCGCCGTTGGCGATTGAAGATTTGGATGAGCAGGAGATCGTGCAGTTTTTCCAGCGCGATCTGACGAACTTGCTGGAATCCGCTTTGGCTCCGGGCCACGAATTGCCGATCTTTCTGTATGACAACGCGGACATCGCTGCCGCCGGTCACGCACCGCATGTCCGCACGCACATCGTTAAACACCTGAGCCGGTTGCCGTGGGTGCGCGGCATTAAAGTCTCTGCCTCGCGCCGCGTCATCGGCAATTACACGAAAGCTGCTTTGCATTACAAACAGCCGGGAGAGTTCGGCATTTACATTGGCAATGCGATGCTGATCTTTGAAATGTATCGTCCCAGCCACACACTGTTTGACCGTTTGCGCGAAGGCTGGCGCGATTACCTGCTCAATGATGCCGTGCCCATCGGCGTGATTTCCGGCCCCGGCAACTGCATGCCGCGCGAATGGCAGAAGGCCTGGCGCGTTTGCTGGGCGGGCGATGAAGCGTTGACTGATGTTTATCAGGATATTTGCGAACGGTTTGAATCCATCTGCGGATTTGACGAAGGCGGCCAGCGCGTGAAAAAAACGATTGCCTGCGTGAAGTATGCGCTGGAAGTGGATGGCGTCCTTACTAGCAGCGCGGTTGGCAAAGGAACGAAATCGCTGACAGCAGAGCAGAAGGCGATCTTCAAGGATCGCTATCTGGGTTTGCGTGAATACGTGAAGAGCCGGACTGAGTCTTTGTGGCAAACGACCGATGCGCAAGTCGTGTTGAAGTAAACCGGGAGTCAAAACATCTCTGCAAAACTCTGAATAGTTTTGTGCAGGCCAGAAGGCGGTTGCAGGCGATTGCCCGGACGCAGCGACAATACGGTTTGCAACCCCGTCCCGTGCGCGGCATCAAGCTCGGCAACGACATCGGAAACAAAAATGATTTCTTCAGGTAAGAGTTGAAGTTGGGCGGCAATGCGGCGGTAACTGTCTGCTTCAATTTTCGCGCCAACCAGCGTGTCGAAGTAATCGCTGATGAGCGGCGTCAGATCGCCCGCAGTGGTATGGCTGAACAAAAGCTTCTGTGCCAGCACGCTGCCCGAAGAGTAAATGCAGATTCGTTTGCCCGGTTCGTGCCAACGCTTCATCGCAGGCGGAACATCGTCGAATATCTGGCTCAGCAATTGGCCTGCCCGATAGCCTTCCTCCCAAATCTTACCTTGCAGCGATTTCAGCGGCGTGGACTTTCGGTCGCGATCCATCAACCAATGCAGATAGGCTGTCGTGGATTCGATCTGAGACGTTGGGCCATTGTCATTGATCGAAGGGGGAGCAAGACTTTGTTGTGCGTCTGCCTCGTGTTCAGCGCGCAAACGAACCAGGTCATCCCGCACCTCCGCATCAAACCAATGGCGCACCAAATAGTCTTTCATCTGCGTCCGCGCAAATGGAAAAAGCACCTGACAGACAAAATCAATCGGCGTGGTTGTGCCTTCGATGTCGAGCAGGATGCAACTGGGGGTAATGTTCATTGCGCTGCAATGGGTGCTGTGATGATTGATTGGATGTACGACGCGCCAAAACAGATCGGTTGAAAGCTTGCGTCCACGCCGCTGGTCGTGTAATTGGGTGCCCATCCGGCAGCGTCTTTGAATAAGCGAATGGCGCGAATGCGGCGGTCGCCGCACAGGTTGAACCAATGTAGCGTGCCTTTCGGTACGCGGATCAGATCGCCCGCTTCGACTTCAATCGAGCATACAGGGCTACTGGCGGGGCCATTCGTCGGATTGATGTGGAACAAGCCGCGCCCTTCGATGATGAAGCGCACTTCGTCATCGTCGTGCGTATGTTCGCGGTTGAACTTGGCCAGCATCTCGGCCAAGCCGGGCGTTTGCGGCGTAACGTCAATCACGTCCGCCGTCACATAACCGCCGCTCTCTTTTAATCGGTCAATCTCAGGGGCGTAAGCCGCCAGAATCTCTTCTGCCGGAGCGCCCGCGGGCACAGTGTGTGCAGCCTCCCAACGTTCATAATCAATGCCGATACCTGCCAGATACTGCGTGACGGCTTCCGGTTCGTTGATGCTGCGGCTCTGTTCGGGAATGTTCACAATAGCCATGATTCATTTCTCCTTGGACAAATGCATTTGGATGCGTCCGGTGACTTCCAGCAGAAACTCCAGAATTTCGATGTGGCGATGTGCTTCGGCAATGGATTGTCCCCAGGTGTACAGCCCGTGTCCGCGCAGCAAAAAGGCGTGTGCGGCCGGATGCGCGTGCAGAACATCTTCAAGCTTTGCGGCAAGCGCTGTCATGTCTTGCGCATTTTCCAGGATGGGCAACCACTCCTCGTGTTCGTGCGTGCGCACGCCAGACAGGCCCTTCAGCATTTCGTAGCCCGTAATTTTGATTCCGCCTTCGGCAGCAAAGGCATTTGAAAGAATTGTGCTCCAGACCGAATGCGTGTGCAGAATTGCCTGCGCGCCGCGTAGATGAACCAGCGCCAAATGCAGTTTGGCTTCGTCGGAAGGGCGGCCCGCGCCGGCAACGACCTTTAATTGTTCATCAATCTGCACGAACTGCTCTGTCGTCAGTTGACCTTTGTGCATTCCACTGGCGGTAATCAACAAACGCAAGGGCGCAGGGCTGACAACCGCGCTGAAATTCCCGCTGGTGCCCAGCACCCAGCCACGGCGATAGAAGTCCTGCCCGATTTGAGTCAGCAGCAATGCAGCTTCTGAAATGGATTCCCTGCTTGGATTGGTGCTTGAATCAGTCATAACAATTGCCGGGGATTTTAGGTAGAAAGCTGCGTGGTGGTCAAATCGTTAAGCCGGGGCAGCACGGCTGGTTTTATGCGGCACAGTGTGAATAATGCGCCGCGCTGCAAGTGACGGCCTGCAATTCTTCATTCATCTTCCAGGGGACGCGATATGCAACTTATTGACCTTTTCAATCTTTCACTTGTTGGGCGAGCGGAAGCCGCCGCGCTTGAATATGACAACTCATCCAACTCATCTGGCGCGGTTGCATCGCTTACCTTTGGCGAACTGGATGCGCGAAGCAATCGCGTGGCGCGGCTGCTGGTTGAACGCGGTTTCGCGCGCGGCGACCGGTTGGGATTTTTCCTGCCCAACTGTGTCGAATTCATTGACTTCTTTCTCGCCTGCATCAAACTGGGCGTGATCGTCGTGCCGATCAATGTGCTTTACCGCGAACGCGAGATTACGCACATTCTGGCCGACGCTGAACCAAAAGCCGTGGTGACGACCGCCGAACTATCACCGTTCCTTCCTGCCGGAACAATCGTGTGGAATGCCGCTGTAATTTCTGGTGCTGCCACTGAGATTCAAAATTCCGGGCAAATGCGAGTGGCACTGGATGGGGATGATGCCGCGGCGATTGTTTACACCTCGGGTACAACGGGGCGTTCAAAAGGCGCAGTCCTGACGCACAACAACTTTGCGGCTAACGCGGTGAATATCGTTACCTGCTGGCGCATTACCGAAGCCGACCGTTATCTGGCCGCGCTGCCGCTGTTTCACGTGCATGGGTTGGGCAACGGCGTGCATGCGTGGCTAGCCAGCGGTTGCCGCATGCGATTGGTCGAGCGCTTTGACATTAACCGCGCCGCTGATCTGTTCGAAACCTTCCAACCAACGCTCTTTTTCGGCGTGCCGACAATCTATGTTCGGTTGCTGGAATTGCCGGATGATCTGGCCGTGCGAATCGGCGGACGAATACGCTTGTTCGTCTCCGGCTCAGCGCCGCTGCCTGCGCAGGTGATGGGAGATTTTCGCGCAAAGTTTGGCCATACGATTCTGGAACGGTACGGCATGAGCGAGACGCTGATGAACATCAGCAATCCTTACGAAGGCGAACGGCGTGCAGGCGCTGTCGGGTTTCCGCTGCCCGGCGTGTCGGTGCGAATTTTGAACGCGCAGGGCGAAGCGGTCGCCGATGGCGAAATTGGCGAACTGTATGTGCGCGGGCCGAATGTTTGCGCGGGCTATTGGCGGCAGCCCGAAGCGCCGGCGGAAGCTTTTGCGAACGGCTGGTTTCGAACGGGCGATTTGGGCGAACGCGCGGCGGATGGATATTACACGTTGTGTGGACGCCGCAGCGATCTGATCATCTCCGGCGGGTTCAACATCTATCCGCGCGAAATCGAAGAGCTGTTGCAGGAACAGCCCGGCGTACGTGAAGTTGCCGTCTGTGGCATGCCGGATGCCCGGCGTGGCGAAGTCCCCGTGGCCTATGTTGTCGCGGATTCGCCCGTGGATGCTTCGCCAACGGGTCAGCATGGTGTCACGTTTGATGCCGCCGCGCTTGAAGAAGTCTGTCGCCGCTCGCTAGCGTCATTCAAAGTGCCCCGCGCGTTTGTGCAGGTGGAGGCTTTGCCACGGAACGCATTGGGCAAAGTCCAAAAACATCTCTTGCCTCCCCTGTGAGTCCATCCTTTGAGGGTAAGTTAGCGCTTGGCTGCTTGATGTTCGACAAACTTCTTTGGCTCAATAGCTGTTTGCAGAAGGTGTCATCGCCACGCCGCCGAGGAACACAAAAAGCGCAAGAACCAAGAGGGTCTAAACAGATCTTCAAAAGTCACCTGTGCTTCTTGTGTTCCAATTCCTTGATTCAGCGATAGAGCCTATATCTTCGGTATTGCCGGGAGTATCGCCGGGCCTGTGGTTTGCCTTTCCATTTTTCAGTTAAGTAAGATGACTGGCGTAAACCTGATAAACGCATCACCGATTCGACAGGAAATCAATCAACGACCGACCAAAGCTTTGCTGGGAATGAAACAAGTTGCTCGTTTTTATGCGGGCAGCTTCGGGACGAATCAGATTTACGATCAACTGAACCAATCCATCAATCGTCCGGGCCGTGAAAATTCGAATCGGCATTGTCAGGTGCGGCTCGTTTCAACAACACCAGTGAAGGAGAGACTCATGAGACACAGGATCCGCCAGATACATCAGATAAGTCAGATAAGAATCATCGCGATCTCCATCGTCGTGATGATGGCAGTGATCACAGCGGCCACAGGTTCTGCCTGGGCGCAGGCTTCCGGTTCGACCGCCGAACTGCGCGGGCAAGTGACGGACACCGTCGGCGCGGCTATTCCCGGCGCGACAGTCACGTTGACTGATGCGAACAAAGGGACGGTGCGCACAGCAACAACAGATGCGGAAGGGAACTATACGTTTCTGGGCTTGCTGCCCAGTGCATACGATTTGAAAATCGAAGCCAAAGGCTTTGGCTCGAGCACGACTCGGTTGGAATTGACCGTCGGCCAACAAGCCAATATCCCGATTCGACTGGGCGCGGGAAACTTTGAGGTGAAGGTGGACATCGTGGCAGGCACCGAAGTGGTCGAGACCGCCCGCTCGCAGCAGTCAACGGTGATTGACGAACGCCAGATCGTCAATCTGCCGATCAGCCGCCGCAATTATCTGGATTACGCGTTGTTGACGCCCGGCGTCACCGATTCGGACAACATCGCCGATTCCTCCGATTTTCGCGTCGCGCAAACCCCGCAGTCCGGGCTTTCCTTTGGCGGCAGCAATGGGCGTGGCAATTCGGTTTCAGTGGACGGCGGCGAAACGCTCGGTTCGTCGGGCGGCGTGATCAACACGTTGGGGCAGGAAGCCGTGCAGGAATTCCAAGTCGTTCGCAACAGCTTCAGCGCCGAATTCGGCGGGGCTTCGGGCGGCATCGTCAATATCGTTTCCAAATCGGGATCGAACAGTTGGCACGGCAGCGCCTTCGGGCTGTTTCGCGATCAACGCTTTGACGCGCGCAACGCTTTCGATTTCAACCCGAAAGGCAAATCGCCGTTCAACCGCCAGCAGTACGGCGGCTCTGTCGGCGGGCCAATCAAGAAAGACAAGACTTTCTTTTTCGCTACCGTCGAACGCTTCACGCAGCAGGAAACGACCTTCGTCAATCTGCTCAACGACCCGAATCTCTTTAACCCGACGGCGCTGCAAAACAGCATTTTCGCTGACCTGACCGCGCTCGGAAACTTGCAGCTTGGCCCGCTGACGGCGGCGCAATTATCCGGCACGCTGCGCGGCGCGTTGACGACCACGGCGGCAGCGTATCCGCGCACGGTCAATCTATTCAGCACTGCCAGCGGCCAGTTCCCCTTCAACTCCGAACAGACGGCTTTCTCGGCGCGCGGGGATCACAACTTCAGCGACCGCAGCAATGGCTACCTGCGCGTTTACGTCAACGACAGCAATTTCCAGAATCAAGCGGCAGGCGCGTTGACCGCCGTTTCGCGCGGGCGCACGCTGGACAACTTCAATCACGGCATCCTGGCTTCGCACAACTACCAATTCAGCAGCACGGTGTTCAATGAACTGAAGCTGCAATACAGCCACACGACGTTTGTGGTGACTCCGAACGATCCGAACGGCCCGGAGATTAACATCGAAGGCTTTGGCTTCTTCGGACGCGACATTTTCCTCGGATCTAAGAGTAAGGAGAATCATTACGACATCTACGACAACGTTTCGAAGATCGTCGGCAATCACACCTTCAAATTCGGCGGCTCGGCGTTGTTCTGGGATGTTTACAGCAACAGCGAAACGTTCTTCGGCGGGCGCTTCAGCTTTGGCGCGAACATTCCGCTCTCCAGCGTCATCGGCTTGAATCCGGCGCTTGGGCCGGCAGTGCTCGGCGCGCTCGGCGCTGCTGCGCCAGCCGTGTTTGCGAAGTTGGCCGTGCCGGTCAATGCGCTGCAGGCATACAACTTCAATTTGCCGGCGGTTTTTCAGGGCGGTTTTGGCGATCCGTACGCGCAATCGTATACGAACCGCTACTCGGCTTACCTGCAGGATACGTGGAAGGTGAAACCGAACTTCACGCTCAATTACGGCGTGCGCTACCAGATTTACGACGAACCGTTCTTTCTGCCGACGCGGTACAACAACATTCAGCCGCGCGCCGGGTTCGCCTGGGATTTGCGGGGCAATGGCAAAACAGCCATTCGCGGCGGCGCGGGCATCTTCGTCGGCACTATCAACAATGCCGTGGCCAACGTGACCACCGAATTGAATGGCACAGGCGACCCCAGCAACATCAACATCGTGCTGGCGACGGCGACCTCCAATGCGCTCGGCTTGCCTACGTCGTTCGCCATTTATCAAACATTGCTGGCGCGTGGCGTTTTGGGCACTCGCCCAATTGCGGCCAGCGATTTGGCGGGCGCTCCGATCAACCTGGTGCCGCGCGCCGGAGCGCCGCTCGAAGTCCGATTCCGCGCCGAACCGAACTATCAAAACCCAACCACTTATCAAGCGAGCTTTGGCATTCAGCATGACCTGGGTAAAGGCTTCTCGCTTGATGCCAGCTATCTGTACACGCGCGGTTTGAACCTGACTCGCAACCGCGACATCAACCAATTCAAGTTGACTGGCCCGGTCAATCCGCTGAACCCGAATGGCGGGCCAACCTTCATCCGTTTTCCGTCGGCGGCGCAAACGACCGCCGGATTGACGAGTGATCTGCGCAATCCGCTGCGCTTCCAGGACAACGTTTACGAATCGTCGGCCAGTTCGTTTTACAACGCCTTCACGCTGGCGCTTCAAAAACGTTTTTCCGGCAACATCGGCATCAATGCGCACTACACCCTGGCCAAAGCGATTGACGAAGTGACCGATTTCAACAGCGACTTTTCAGCGCAGAATCCGCTGAACCTGCGTCTGGATCGCACGCTTTCGTCTTTTGACCAACGCCACCGCGCAGTGATCAGCGGCGTCTTTGCCAGCTCGTTCAAGAATCCGTTTTTAAGCGGCTGGCAGTTTTCGCCGATCTTCATCGCCGGCAGCGGGCGTCCGTTCAACCTGTTGCTGGGCTTCGACGCCAATGGCGACGGACGTTCGCAGACCGACCGACCGGGGCAGGCCGGACGCAACACCGGCACGGGCGAGAACTTTTACAGCTTCGATATGCGGCTGGCGCGGAAGCTTTTCGTCAAAGAGAGCCGGTTCCTCGAACTGACCTTCGAGGCGTTCAACCTGTTCAACCGGACGAACCTCGCGGGCATCAACAACATCATCGGCGGCGCTTGCATTGACAGCGCGGGCGGCATCATCGCCTGTACGACCGGGTCAACTCCGTTGACCAACTTCGCCGCGCGCGGCAGAACCGACAAAAGGCCGACCGAACCGCTCGGCTTCACGTCGGCGGCGGACGCCCGCAAACTGCAATTCGGCGTTCGATTCAATTTCTGACGGGGTTGATGAGAGGCTGAAGTTAAACCAGAGGGAGCCGGCGGCGACGCGGCTCCCTCTTCTTTGATTTTGGGTGGATTAAGCGGCCCGTTCTTCCAGGCTCAAAACGCGCTTTTCCAACAGCGTATGCTCGGCGCGAATCTCCAGAAAGTCGTCGTTCAGATGCGCCAGCTTTTGACTGACGATGCGGAAGTTGTGATTCGTCTCCTGCCGGAACTTATTTAGGTCCTCCCGCATTGCAGCCTGCTCTTCCCGCATTGCAGCCTGCTCTTCCCGCATTGCAGCGAAACTCACTACAAGTTCGTCAAGACGGGCCATCATTCTATGTTCGAGTGGGCGAGTGTCATTGAATCGCGCCACAATGATCTCTTCCACGCTGGTTAGCCGACTCTCCAAGCCGGTAAATCTGGTTGCTAGCGAGCGGACCAAGGTAATCAACTCACCAATTTGCTGACCGTCTCCGCTATTCATCTGCCGAGTGTTTTCTTCGTTTGGCATAAACAATCTCCTTTGCTGAAATTTGACTGGCGGCAGTTTATCTTACCTCTGTGCCGCCCGGCTACCGCAGTTTGCCAGCCAAAGTAAATGTGCGATGATTCCGGCAGTTCATACCGACAACAAACTTTCGACAATTTTCCAGGCAATGATCCAACTTGATCATTCATTGAAGGAGGCAACAGCTATGATTTCAAGGCGAATGTTCGCCGTATTTTTGCTGGTGTTGACCGCTGGCTTTGTCAGCATCAGTTGTGGCGGCAAGCAGCAGGAAACTGCGCCAGCTAATGCTGGGCCGGTGTGGAAGGCGACCGGCAACGAAGGCAACGTGACAGGAATTATCTCTTTCGCCGGTGCTGCTCCCGCGCCGCGCAAACTCGATACCTCAAATGACAGCGCCTGTGGCGAAGCGATGGCGGATGATGCGCTGGTCAACGACGGCAAGCTTCAGAACGTGTTCGTTTATGTGAAAAGCGGATTGCCGGAAGCCAATTTTGAAACGCCCACAACGCCCGTCACGCTGGATCAGAAGGGCTGCAAATATGTTCCGCGCATCCTGGGCATTCAAACGGGCCAGCTGCTCAGCGTTGTCAATTCCGACCAGACCAATCACAACATTCACCCCGTGCCGAAGGTCAATCGCGAATGGAACGAATCGCAGTTGAAAGGGCAGGCGCCAATCACCAGAAAGTTCGCGAAGCCGGAGACCTTGATTCCGGTCAAATGCAATATGCATTCGTGGATGACGGCGTATATAGGCGTGCTGCCGCATCCTTTCTACGCGGTCAGCGCGTCGAATGGCGCGTTTACCATCAAAGGATTGCCGCCCGGCGAATACGAGATCGAAGCCTGGCACGAGAAATACGGCGCGAAAATGATGAAGGTCAAAGTTGCCGAGAAGGCCGATGCCAAAGCCGATTTCTCGTTTGACGCGGCAACCACCTCGAACGCGGGTTCATTGAAACTGCAACCGGCGCTGGTACTGCCATAAACCATTGCGGGTTTGCGGGACGCGGAATCGCTGCCGATTGAGGAAGCGGCCAATCCGCAATCCGCATCCAGCAAATTTGGCCGCAATCCGCAATCAAATGGGACGATTTCTGGCGATTCTGATCTGGCTCATTACTGGGCTGACGGTCGCATTCTTTGCGTGGGCAAGGGCGCGGGCGGGCTGGTGGTTTCCGCAGGCGATCTCGACGCACGCCGCAGCAATGGATCGTCAGTTCAATCTGACTTGGGCAGTTGTTGGCGTAGGCTTCTTTTTGGCGCAAGCCGCGCTGGGTTATGCCGTTTGGCGATTTCGGGCGAAAGGCGGCCCAGGACAGCGCGCGGCACAGATTGAAGGCAGTTGGCTGATTGAGGTCTTGCTGACAGCGATTACGGCTATAGTCTTTATCCTCCTTGCCATTACAGGTCAGCAAGTCTGGGCCAGCCTTCGTTTGAACCATGCGCCGCCAGACGCCGTGCAGGTTGAAGTCACCGGACAGCAGTTCCAATGGTATTTTCGCTATCCCGGCGCGGACGGCAGATTCGGCACGAACTCTCCCAAACTTTATAACGATGCGGACAATTCAATCGGCGCGCGTCCTGGCCCGCTGGGCATTGATCCCGCTGATCCATCGGGCAGGGACGACGTTGTTTCAGCCTTGATGGTGGTGCCGGTGGACCGTCCGATCAACGTCACGCTGCGGGCGAAAGATGTAACGCACGATTTCTATGTGCCGGCATTGCGATTCAAACAGGACGCTGTGCCGGGCTTGAAGATCAATATTCATTTTACGGCGACGAAAGAAGGCCGTTACGAGATTGCCTGCGCCGAACTGTGCGGCCAGTTGCACCATCAAATGCGCGCTTATTTGGAAGTGAAATCACAAGCCGAGTTTGAAAAGTGGCTCGTTGAAAGAGCGCCGAAATAGAAGATTCGCGATGGCCGATTCAATTCAAACAACTCACGCCACAACATCAAGGCCTTCTGGCGGCTTCATCCGCAAATACATCTTCAGCACGGATCATAAAACCATTGGCATTCAATATTTCTGTCTGGCGCTGGTCGCGGCGTTGACGGGTGTGGCGATGTCACTGTTGATGCGGTTGCGGCTGGCGTGGCCGATGGCGCGATGGCCGATGCTGGAAGCGATCTTTCCCGAAGGCTTCAAAGACGGCTTGATGCAGCCGGAGTTTTATCTGGCAATGGTCACGATGCACGGAACGATCATGGTCTTTATGGTGCTGACGACCGCGCCGCAAGGGGCTTTCGGCAATTACTTTCTGCCGATTCAGATCGGTGCGCGGGACATGGCCTTTCCCGTGTTGAATATGCTGTCGTTCTGGATCACCTGCTTGAGCTTTATTGTGCTGATGGCCGCGTTTTTTGTCGCAGGCGGTGCGCCGCTGGGCGGTTGGACGTTCTATCCAACCCTGAGCGCATTTCCATCCGCCGGGCCGGGACAGGCAATGGGCGCGGATTTGTGGCTGGTCAGCATTGGGTTGTTTTGCATCGCGTCATTGTTGGGCGCGCTGAACTTCATTACGACGACGCTGAATATGCGCACAAGCGGAATGTCGCTGGCGCGCATGCCGCTGACCTGTTGGGGATGGCTGACGACGGCGGTGATTGCGCTGTTGGCCTTTCCGGTGCTGCTGGCGGCGGGGATTTTACTGCTGCTGGATCGCCATCTGGGCACCAGCTTTTTCAATCCGGGCAACCTGGTGGTGACTGGCAAGCTGATGCCGGGGGGCGGCGGTTCGACGCTTTTGTGGCAGCACCTGTTCTGGTTTTTCGGCCACCCGGAAGTTTATCTGGCCATCCTGCCGGGGATGGGCGTGGTGTCTCATATTCTGGCGAACTTCGCGCGCAAACCCGTCTTTGGCCATCGGGCAATGGTCATCGCGATGGTGGCGATTGGGCTGCTGGGCTTTCTGGTCTGGGGCCATCACATGTTCATCAGCGGAATGAATCCGCGCCTGGGCATTGCGTTTTCAGTGCTGACGCTGGTGATCGGCGTGCCGTCGGCGGTCAAGACATTCAACTGGATCGGCACGTTATGGGGTGGCCAGATTCGCTTTACGACGCCAATGATGTTTGCAATCGGATTTGTCTCGCTATTCGTGACGGGCGGCGTGACGGGCTTGGTTTTGGGACAGACGGCGCTGGACATGGTCTTTCACGATACCTATTTCGTGACGGGACATTTCCATCTGATTATGGGGGTGGCGGCGATCTTCGGTATCTTTGCGGCGACCTATTACTGGTTCCCGAAGATGTTCGCGCGGATGATGAACGAACGTCTGGGCAAACTGCATTTCTGGCTGACGTTCGTTGGCGTGTACGCGATCTTTGTTCCGTTTCACGTGCTGGGCATTGCCGGGCATCCGCGCCGGTATGCGGATTCGACCGGCTACGAGTTTTTGCGCGCGCTTGATCCGTTGCACGTCTTTATTACGATTGCGGCATTTGCAACGGCAGCGGCGCAACTGATTTTTCTCTTCAATCTGGTTTGGAGTTTGTTCAAAGGGCAGCGGGCTGCCGATAATCCCTGGGAAGCGACAACGCTGGAATGGACGACGCGGACGCCTGTGCCGCACGATAACTTTGGCGACGCGCAGCCAATGGTAACCCGTATGCCATATGAATATTCCGTGCCGGGTGCGGCGAAAGATTACTTGATGCAGAATGAGCCGATAGGCTCTATTGAATAAAATTTAGGAGTAGCTATGCAATCTGTTTTTACCGCAGTTCTTCACAAAGAAGAAAATCTTTACGTAGCCGAATGCCCTGAGGTTGGCACGGTAAGCCAAGGGGAAACTATCGAAGAAGCAGTAGCCAATTTGAAAGAGGCCACCGAACTTTACCTGGAAGAGTTTGGCGTCCCGCATGTCTCGCGCCCAATTTTAACGACGTTCGAGGCTAGCTATGCCTAAACTGCCGCATGTTTCAGGGGTGCAAGCAATTGAAGCACTCAAAAAACTAGGCTTCGTTCGCGCGCGTCAGCGTGGCAGCCATGTGGTTCTTAAGAGAACAACACCAGATGGCGAGATCGGTTGTGTCGTACCAATGCACAAGGAGTTGGCGGAAGGAACACTGCGGGGGATTCTAAAACAGGCGCAAGTTAGTCCGGAAGAATTCACTGATAATTTGTAGTTCCCACGAGAAGCATGCCTGCAACTTTAACGACAACGAAACATGACGAGCCGCGAATCGGTGGCGGAGACAGAGGCCATTACGATCTGCCGGGTTATGGCGGCGGGGATGGCAACAATCGTCCGCCTGAGCCGGAGCGCACGCCGCCGCCGGAAGGTTACCGCATCGGCGTCCAACTGGTGTTGGTCAGCGTGACAATGTTGTTTGCCGCCTTGACCAGTGCCTACGTCTTCAATCAGGCGCACAGCCAGCCGATCGTCATGCCCAAAGTTTTGTGGCTGAGCACGGCGATGATTATTGCCAGCAGCGCGACGATCGAGATCGCCCGCCGCGCATTGAAGCGTAGAATCGAAAATAAATTCAGATTGTGGATCGGTGTGACAACCCTATTGGGATTTGGATTTTTGATCGCGCAGTTGGTGGCGTGGCGGCAACTAAGCGCTGCCGGATTTTACGTCAACCGGAATTTTCACAGTGGCTATTCGTATCTGTTCACAGGCTTGCACGGCGTGCATTTGATCGGCGGGTTGTTGGCGCTGGCATTTATCACGCTGCGCAATCAGAGCAAGTGGACGATGCTGCGGCGGCGCGTGGCCGTGGATGTGACGGCGCTGTACTGGCACTTCATTGATGGGTTGTGGATTGTCCTTTTCGTGATGCTCTTCTTTTGGAGATAAGCCGTGAACGTAGCGCAGGGTGGGCAAGCAGGTGTGATGAATTGGAACGGTCATTCCATCAGCAATCGGAAGCTGGGGATGTGGCTGTTCATTGTGTCCGATGCGCTGACCTTCGCTGCACTGTTGCTCAGTTACGGTTACTTGCGAGCGGCAAGCAGCGTTTGGCCCAGACCGTTTTCGCTTTCGCCAGAAATCCTGTTCGCAAGCTTGATGACGCTCTGCTTGCTGGCCAGCAGTTGGACAATGGCGAAAGCCGTCCAGGCTTCGTCGCGCAGTCAGCGGGCGATGATGGTTAGGTGGTTGCTGGCGACGATTGCCGCTGGTTTCTTGTTCATCGCGCTACATTTGATTGAATGGAATCGCCTGATTGGCGAAGGGCTGCGACCATTTGGTATTCCTGCAGCTTGGGGCGTGAATGCCTGGCCGCAGTTCGGCGCGGTGTTCTTCACGATTACCGGATTCCACCTGTTGCATGTGCTGTCAGGAATTGTTTTTCTGGGTGTGACGGCAATGCGCCGAAAGGCAACGCACGAATCCATTGAACTCTGTGGCCTGTACTGGCAGTTTGTGGACGCCGTCTGGCTGGTCATCTTTCCGGCGCTTTACCTGTTTTCAATGAAATGAATTTCAACCGTCTTGCCAAACTTACGTTATGCCTTGCTTCGTTCATCGTGGCGAATGCAACTTCCGTCTTGGCCCAGTGTGCAATGTGCAAAGCGAATATCGCCAATGCGGAAAATGCCGCTGAAGTTTCCGACACCATCAACACAGCGGTTCTGGCTTTATTGATCCCAACGCTGTTGGTCATCGGCGGCGTCATTCGACTGGTTTTCAAATACCGTCATTCCATAAACGACGATTCAATTTCACCCGATTCTTATGTCCATTTCAGACCTTCCGACACTGAACGCAATCCTGAATAGCATCAGCGCCATTCTGCTGGTCACCGGCTACGGCTTCATCAGACAGAAAAACAGAAACGCACATCGCGTGTGCATGGTCGCGGCGTTCATTACGTCGTCGCTGTTTTTAACGTCGTACTTGATCTATCACTACAACGTGGGGTCGGTGAAGTTTCAGGGGCAGGGAATCGTGCGGTTGATCTATTTCGCGATCTTGCTGACGCATACGGTGCTGGCCATCACCATTGTGCCAATGATCTTCGTCACTTTTGCCCGGGCCTTAAAAGGGCGTTTTGACCGGCATCGCGCGATTGCACGATGGACGTTTCCGTTGTGGCTGTATGTTTCAGTGACGGGCGTGGTAGTTTACCTGATGTTGTATCATCTGTATCCGGCACGATAAAGGCATGGAGTTCAGCCTTCAGGCTGCTGGTTTATTCAGGGTGGCTTGAGCGAAGCCTGCAGGCTAAAGCCTGGACTCCATGCTTTTTAGTCCGTCCGGACGCGGGGGACAATCTGGCTGCGAACGCGTTCGATCAACTCTTCGATGTTGTCTTCGGTGTAGCCTGCGGTGCTGACGGGCGGCAGCACTTCTAACCAGACATCACCGGGCGTGACGACTGTACCGCCTTTGGGCATGACCAGTCGCGTGTCATTGATGACGACCGGAACGACGGGCACGCCCGCTTCCAGGGCCATAAAGAAAACGCCTTTCTTGAACTCTTTAACCTTGCCATCCACGGTGCGCGTGCCTTCGGGAAAGGCCATCAGGCTGTGGCCTTGCCGTAATTCTTCTGCGCCACGCCGTGTGCTTTCAATTGCCTTTTCACGGTTGCTGCGATCTATCGGCACGACGTGCGCCAGTGCAAATCCCTGTTTGAACAATGGAAATTTGGTGAGTTCTTTTTTGGCAATCGCGCCGGTGTTGTGGCCCAGATACGCGAACAGCAGCGGAGGATCAAGATTGCTTTGATGGTTGGCGGCGAATAGATAACCCTGCTTCGTGTCCAGATGCTCCAGTCCACTGACGTGGATTCGCGCGCCAGCCGACCGCAGCCAGATTCGGCATCCAAACTTTGCCAAGGGAAAGATCAGTTCTTCCACGCCGAAAAGCCTGCGCATCAAATGGCCAATGGTGATGATGGGAAAACCAATGACAAGCATCACCAAGGTCGCCACGATCAGTGTCCAGTAGTAACGTAGCATTATTTTCAAAAGGGTTTTCAGAAGAGTTTTCCGGCAGGAAAATCTCAAAAGGAAAACTAAAGATTGAGACTTCAGTCTGAGGTGGTTCGAATGCGGACTTCGCCCTGCTGGTCAGGGTATTTCCCCTTGATCTCTGTGTAAAAGGCACGAATGACATTGAAGTCAGCCTCAATGTCGCCTGTCGGCACAAGCGTCGGCCCCAATCCCACCACTTTCCGCGAGTAGTCCAAAAAGCCAAAAACAATTGGGACGTTCGCACCCACTGCAATGAAATAAAAGCCTGTCTTCCACGATGAGGATTTTTGGCGCGTGCCTTCGGGAAGAAGGGCAAATCTGAAATCGGCCTTTTCCCGAAAGATGTTCACGACGCCTTCCACGAAGTTGCTGCGTTCCCTGCGATTGACCGGGACGCCGCCCAGCGATCGCCACAGTCTGCCGAGCGGCCATCGGAACATTGAGTCTTTCGCCACCCATTGAAACCGAATGCCGGACACTTCCATAAACAACAGCGTCAGCCATAAATCCGTCGCTGAGGTATGGGGCGCACCAATGATCACGCATCTGGATGGCACGGACGCAGGAACCTGCACCGTCCAGCCTGACCATTGGGCGATCGCGCGGGCTGCCTTCTGACGCATATGCACGCTCTTCAATTTTAGATAATTGTGCCGTCCGTGATGGTCGCGCCTTTCGGGATGACGACGATGCCTTCGCGGATGTAATAGTTTCCGCCGTCGTGTTCCTGCGCGCCGGATTCATTCAGAATGCGCACGTTCGAACCGATGCGGACATTCTTGTCAATAATCGCATTGCGAATGACGGTGTTTTCGCCGATGCCAACCCAGGGCAGGCCTTCCTTGCGGTCGCGCGCCAGTTCTGGCAGCGCCTGATAATTGTCAGCGCCCATCATCATTGTGTTTTCAATGACTGAGCCGCCTTCAACGCGCGAGCGGATGCCAATGACCGAACGGCTGATGGTGACAGAGTTCAAAATGCAGCCTTCTGAGATAAGCGAGCTGGTGATCGAACATGGCCCTTGAAATTTGGTGGCGGGCAGATAGCGCGGGCGCGTGAAAATCGGGGCTTCGGTGTCGAACAAATTGAACTTCGGCATGACCGACGCCAGGTCCAGGTTGGCGTTATAAAACGAACGGATGGTTCCGATGTCTTCCCAATACCCGCTGAACAGATACGCCTGCACATTGTATTTGCCGATCGCCGCCGGAATGATTTCGCCGCCGAAATCTGTGTAGCTGGTGTTTTTGAGCATTTCGCGCAGGGCGTCGTATTTGAAAAGGTAAACGCCCATTGAGGCGATGAAGGGGCGCTGTTCAGATTCTTCCGCGCTCAAACCCAGCTTCGACGTGTCCACCCGCATGGCTTCCAATTCGTCAGCCGGAGGCTTTTCGCTGAATTCAATGATCCTTCCCTGATCGTCGGTTTTCAGCAATCCAAAGCCGGACGCGCGCGAATGGTCTGTCGGAATAACTGACACCGTCACGTCAGCATTCTTTTCCTTGTGATGTGCGATGAACTTGCTGTAGTCCATCTGGTACAGGTGGTCGCCAGACAGGATCAGGACGTGTTCCGGCGCGAAATCTTCAATATGCATCATCACCTGCCGCACGGCGTCGGCTGTTCCCTGAAACCATTTCCTATTATCTGGGGTCTGTTCGGCGGCCAGAATTTCGACAAATCCATCAGAAAAGCGGCTGAAACGATAGGTGCGCGCGATGTGGCGATTCAGTGAAGCCGAGTTGAACTGAGTCAGCACGTAAATGTGATGCAGTCCGGAGTTGATGCAATTGGAGACGGTGATATCAATCAACCTGCATTTGCCTGCCAGCGGCACGGCGGGTTTGGAACGTTGCTGCGTCAATGGAAACAGACGCGCGCCCACGCCTCCGCCTAAGATCAGTGAGAGGACTTGTTTGCCCATGTGGACTCCTTGAATGGTGTCCGAAGGTCTTTCAGTACATTGCCGCAATCGGCCCGCAATGTTGAAGCCCGCCGGACTTTGTTTTTACTTCACTGTCGTTGAGTTTGCCTGGTGACTTGGAAAAAACGCTCTGCCCGCTTTGCTTGGCTCATCAAGAGGACTGAGCTAAGCTTGAGCGCGGCTGAGCATAAGTAAGCCAAATCCCTTTTTCAAGAGACTTTATCATTACGCAAATGTTTTCCCTTTCTTCCGCTGTCGCCACTGCCCTGCAACAAAAACGCGCCGCTGTCGCGCTTGAATCCACTGTCATCGCGCACGGGTTGCCTTTCCCGCATAACCTGGAAACGGCGCGCGCCTGTGAACAAGCCGTGCGCGCTGCCGGTGCGCAAGCCGCCACCATCGGCATCATCGCGGGCCAACCCATCATCGGTTTAAGCGAAGAGCAGGTCGCTGCTCTTGCCGCGCGTGATGACGTCGTCAAAGTAAATTTATCGAATCTGGGCGCATGCGTCGCACAACATCGCTGGGGCGCAACAACTGTCGCTTCCACACTGCACTTTGCGCAGATGGCTGGCATCCAAGTCTTTGCCACGGGCGGCATCGGCGGCGTACATCGTGGTGCAGGCGACAGTTTTGACATTTCGGCGGACTTGAACGCGCTGGCACGTTATCCAGTGATTACGGTTTGCGCCGGGGCCAAAGCCATTCTGGATTTGCCAAAGACAATGGAAGTGCTGGAGACGATGGGCGTGCCCGTTGTGGGTTATCAAACCGATGAACTGCCTGCGTTCTATTCGCGGTCCAGCGGACTGAAGCTGGATTTGCGCGCAGACACGCCCGAACAGGTTGCCGCGATTGCCGCGCAGCATTGGCAATTGGGCTTTTCGACGTCGGTGCTGGTCGTTGCGCCCGTTCCCGCTGAAGACGAAGTCCCGGCGGATGAGATCAAGAATGAGATAGAAGAAGCACTTAATGCGGCAACGGCAACTGGGATCAGCGGCAAGGCCGTCACGCCGTTTCTACTTTCACGGATCGCCGCCCGCACAGAAGGCCGAGCCTTGCGCGCGAATATTGCTTTGCTCAAAAACAACGCGCGCATTGCTGGCGAAATCGCGCAAGCGCTTACCAATCAAGCCAAGAGATAAGCCAATAAGCCAATTAAGGAGAACAGATGAACCTCAACGATATTCGCACCCTTTTCGATTACACCGACTACGCCAACGCGCTGGCGCTGGATGCGGCGGAAAAGTTGACTGACGAACAGCTCCACTACGATTTCAAGATTAGTCACGGCTCGATTCTGGGCACGCTGGCACATATGGCGGGCGCGGAAATGGTCTGGCTATCGCGCTGGCAGGGAACATCACCATCAGAGATATGGAATGACGCCACGTTTGCTGATCTGTCCGCCTTGCGCGCGCGTTGGGCTGAGATTGAAGCAGGACGTAGGGGAATACTCGAAGCTATGGCAGAAGACGCGTTGCACGCCGAGTTGAGTTACCGCAACATCAAAGGCGAACCGTTTACCCTGCCTCTGGTCGCGCAGATGCAGCACGTCGTGAATCACGCGACGCTGCATCGCGGTCAGGTTGTCGGCATGATCCGCCAGCTTGGCATCGTCCCGCCCGCTGTTGATCTGCTTTATTACCTGCTGGCAAAACGCTAAATCAACGCTGTGAAAATCATCGCCATCGCTCTAAATACATTCCGCGAATCGGTGCGCGACCGCGTGCTGTACAACTTGGTGTTGTTCGTCTCGCTGATTGTTGTCGCGGCGGTAGTCATGGGGCGCATTGCTGTTGGACAGGAAGCCAAGATCATCGTTGATGTGGGGTTGTCGGCGACTTCTGTTTTCGGCCTGCTGATTGCGATCTTTATTGGCATTGGACTGGTGTCGAAAGAAATCGAAAAGCGCACGATAGCCGTCATCCTCTCCAAACCGGTTCGCCGCGCTGAATTCCTGCTGGGCAAATATCTGGGACTGTGTTTGACGCTGGCGGTCAACACGGCGGCGATGGCGGCGGCGGTTGCGCTGGCATTGATCTATGTCAAAGGCGGGTTCAATGCGATGCAATTGAAGCTGTGGCCGGCGGCGTATTTGATCTTTCTGGAATTGGCCGTCATCACCGCCGTGGCACTGTTGTTTTCGTGTTTCTCTTCGCCCGCGCTGTCGGCACTTTTCACCTTGCTGATCTTTTTGATCGGACGTTGGAGTCCTGATCTGAAACTATTCGCCGATACGGCAAATGATGCAGCGACGCGGGTGCTCTGCCGTACGCTCTATCATCTGCTGCCAAATCTGGCGAACTTCAATTTCATCAACGAAGCGGCCTATGGTCAGGCGGTGCCAGCGCGGTGGCTGATTGGCAATACGATCTACGCCGTGTGTTATGTCGCGGCATTGCTGGCGGCATCGGCGCTCATCTTCGAACGCAGGAACTTCAAATGAGAAGTCTGGTCTGGACAAGCTTGCTGCTGATGGCACTCGCCTTCAGCGTAACCGCGCAACATTGGCTGGATGCCGCGCCGCGCGAAATTGTCGCGGAAGAAGAATCGCTTTACGTCCCCTCCGCCGAAGCCCTGCGGCGCGTCAGTCTTGGGTTCACGGGTTTGTTTGCGGATGTTTATTGGATGCGCACCAGCGTCTATTTTGGCGCGAAGTTCGACCAGCAACGGCAAATAGGTGGGGACTTTAACACCAGGCAATTGCGCTTGCTCAAGCCCATGTTGGAGATCGTGACTGAACTTGATCCGCATCACGTCGCAGCCTACAGCTTCGGCGGATTTTTCCTGCCCGGCGAAGACGGTCAGGAGGCCGTGCGCTTTCTGGAACGTGGCATCCGCGACAACCCGAACGAATGGCGACTGTATCAGGATTTGGGCTTCGCCCGATGGCGGCAGGGCAAATTCAAAGAAGCAGCGGACGCTTATCTGCGCGGCAGCCGAATCCCTGGCGCGCCCGCCTGGATGGAGCCGGTTGCCGCGATGATGATTGCCAAAGGCGGCGGCGGCCAGACTGCGCGCGAAATGTTCCAGCGCTTGTATCAGGAAACCGACGACCCCTTCATCAAACAGGTCTGCGAAGAGCAGTTGAAACTTCTTCAAGACAATCCGCAATCGGCACCCGAAAACACTAGCCGCAATCCGCAATCGTAAGATGCTTGCTATCGAGATCAACAATCTGACGCAGGATTACGCCACCGGCTTCTGGCGCAAACGGCGCGCGCGCGCGCTGGACGAAGTTAGCTTGCAGGTGGAAGCAGGCGAAGTCTTCGGCTTGTTGGGGCCGAACGGCGCGGGTAAAACAACGACGTTCAAAATTCTGATGGGATTGATCCGGCCCACGGCGGGCACCGCGCGGATTCTGGGTGCGGCGATTGACGATGTGAAAGTACGGCGGCGCGTGGGCTACTTGCCAGAACAGCCGTACTTTTACGATTACCTGACGGCGCGCGAATTTCTGCTGTATTGCGGCGCGCTGTGCGATCTGCCAAAGACACAAACCGCACGGCACGCAGACGAATTGCTTGGCCAAATGGGCCTCGCCGATTCCGCCGACAAACCGCTGCGCAAATTTTCCAAAGGAATGTTGCAAAGGCTTGGGATTGCCCAAGCCTTAATTCATGACCCCGAAGTGCTGTTTCTGGATGAACCGATGTCGGGGCTTGACCCGCTGGGGCGGCGCGAAGTGCGCGATCTGATTGTGGGGTTGCGCGCGCAGGGCAAGACGATCTTTTTTTCATCGCACATCCTGACCGATGTCGAAGCCATGTGCGACCGCGTCGCCATTCTGAATCGCGGGCGGTTGATTGAATCCGGCAAACTCTCCGAAATTCTGAAATCGCGTGGCAACGAAGCCGAAGCGGTCATCAGTGGCGTCGGTGAAGCCGCATTGGTTGAACTACGTGCCTTTGCCATCAGCGTTTTTCCCACGCCCGAAGGCGCCCGCGTTCGTCTGGCAGGCGATTCCGCCATTGCGCGTCTGGTCAGCGTGACGCAGCAGGCAGGCGGACACATCGTTTCCATCAATCCCGTGCGCGAATCGTTGGAAGAATTGTTTGTGCGTGAAGTGAACGACAAAAGCTAGATCGGCTTTCAGATGAGGTACGGCGGGCTGTCTAGCCCACCGAGGTTTTTCGCCAGCGCGGCACTACGGCAGGCTGGACAGCCCGCCGTACAGGCAATTGAAAATCGTTCTAACTCTCAAGACGCCTGGATCGTCCTGCTGGGTTCAAGCTGTCAATTCTGCCGAACGCGGTAAAATTCATTGAAGCCCGCAAGCCAGTGCTGTATCGTTCGCGCGCCTCAAACGACACTTCATCAAATCCTGACGTGTTGTAGGATGATGCCAGAGAAAATGCCATGAGCTTTCCACGCCTTGACCACGCGACGAACATCGCCGATCAACTGAATGAATTGTCTGCGAAGGTGAAAACGCGTTCCCGCGCCAGCCTGACCGATGCCAACCGCATACTGGAAACCATTTCCATGCGCTTTTTCAACGCGCTTTACGGTTGGGATCTGGTCAACCTTAACACCGAGCAAGCCAATTACCCGGCAGTAGATTTAGGGGATCGCACGCGTCGCATCGCCATTCAAGTCACAAACGAAGATGGCGCTGACAAAATCACACACACCGTGGCAAAGGCTGTCGAACACAATCACCACGAGGACTTTGATCGTCTTATTATTTTTTTCCTTCTACCCAGAAAACCAAATTTCCCGAAAAAGTTCACTCAACCCGCTGACTGTCCGAACATTGAAACCTGGGACATCGCTGATCTCTTGAAGCAGTTGCAAGAACTGACTGACCTTGCCGTTCTCGACCGCGCCGCCAAAATGCTGAGTGATGAAATGGGCAGGATTCAAAGAACGGACACGGGCGCTGCGGTCAATCTTACCCACTTTGACGTGATTAAGTATGCTCCCGCCAAACTGATTGGCCGCGAAGCCGAGACCGCGCTGCTGAATGACGCTTGGGCGAAAGTCCAAAGCCACGAAGCGAAGCGCCCGCATGTCATGACCTTTGTCGCATTGGGTGGAGAGGGCAAGACTTCGCTGGTGGCGAAGTGGGCGGCGGAGTTGGCGCATCTGGATTGGCCGGGATGCGATGCCGTCTTTGCGTGGTCGTTTTACAGCCAGGGGACGCGCGAGCAGGTGGCGGCTTCGTCGGACTTGTTTCTGCGGGAAGCGCTGACCTTCTTCGGCGATCAGGCGATGGCCGACAGCGCGCAAGGCGCGTTCGACAAAGGGCGGCGGCTGGCGCAGTTGGTGGGGCAGCGGCGGGCGTTGTTGTTGCTGGATGGCGTCGAGCCGTTGCAATACGCGCCGACTTCGCCAATGCCGGGCGAACTGAAAGATCAGGGGCTGGCCGCGTTGCTGAAAGGTTTGGCCGCCAGCAGTCAGGGTTTGTGCGTCATCACTACGCGGTATTCGCTGCCGGATTTGCAGGCGTTCTGGTAGACCACCGCGCCGGAGTTGAAGCTGCTGCGCCTGTCGCGCGAAGCGGGCGTGCATTTGCTGAAAACGTTTGGCGTGAAGGGTGCGACGCAGGAATACCAGGCATTGGTCGAAGACGTGAAAGGCCACGCACTGACGTTGACGTTGCTGGGCACTTACTTGCGCGACGCGCACGCGGGCGACATCCGGCGGCGCGATCTGGTGAAGCTGGCAGAAGCCAACGACGAAGAACAGGGCGGCCACGCCTTCCGCGTCATAGCGGCTTACGAACGGCAGTTTGAAAGCGAAGGCGACAAAGGCCAGCGCGCGTTGGCGATGTTGCGGCTGTTGGGATTGTTTGATCGTCCCGCGACGGCGGATTGTCTGGGCGCGCTGTTGCACCCACCAACCATTGCTGGTTTGACCCAGCCGTTGATTGGACTGAGCGAAGCGCAGCGCAACCTTGTTTTCACGCGATTGGAAGACGCGAAGCTGATCACCGTGAACCGAGACGCGTCTTCCATTCCGCATTCCACACTTCGCATTCCGCATTCCATTGATGCGCATCCGCTGTTGCGCGAATACTTCGCCAAAAGGCTGAAGGAGGAAGGCGGAATGATGAAGGGAAGCAAAGATTCATCATTCATCACTCAGCCTTCATCCTTCCAACTGGCGCACCGAAGATTGTACGAACACCTCTGCGCGACGACGAAGGAAGGCGACCAGCCCACGCTCGAAGACCTCCAGCCGCTTTACCAAGCCGTGGCCCACGGCTGTCAGGCGGGGTTGCAGCAGGAAGCAAGGGTGAAGGTTTACCGCGACCGCATCCTGCGCGGCACGGGAAGCGATGGGTTTTACAGCACTAGCAAACTTGGCGCGTTCGGCTCGGACTTGGGGGCGGTCGCCTGTTTCTTCGAGCAACCGTGGAGCCGTGTCTCGACTGCGCTGACGGAAGCTGACCAAGTCTGGCTGCTGGCTGTTGCCGCCTTTAACCTGCGCGCCTTGGGTCGGCTGACCGAGTCCCTCGAGCCGATGCGGGCTGGGTTGGAGATGCGCATCAAGCAGGGGGTCTGGAAAAGCGCCGCCATCATCGCCAGCAACCTGAGCGAGTTGGAATTGACGCTGGGCGAGGTGGCCGGGGCGGTGGGGGACGCCTCGCAGTCCGTGACCTACGCCGACCGCAGCGGCGATGCGTTCATTCGGAAGACGCGGCGAGCGCGCGTTGCCGACGCTCTGCACCAAGCGGGCCGCCGGGCAGAGGCTGAGAAACTCTTCCGCGAGGCCGAAGAAATCCATGCCAAGAACGATCCCACCAACCCGCTGCTCTACACGGTGAGCGGCTTCCAGTATTGCGACCTGCTGCTGGCACCGTGCGAGCGAGCCGCCTTTGCAATTGCGGATTCTTCCATTGCGGATTGCGGATTGCGGATTGCGGATTTGCTGGTCGCCTGTCGCGCCGTCTCCCACCGCGCGGCGCAGACGCTTGATTGGTCGGTGAACATATTCAACTTCGGCCTCCTCACCGTCGCCCTCGACCACCTGACGCTGGGACGCGCCGCGCTGTACCAGGCGATCATGGAACACTCCGCAATCCACACTCCGCAATCCGCACTTGACGAATCCGCACTCCACACTCCGCAATCCGCAATCGAATCCGCCGTCACCGGCCTCCGCCGCGCTGGCACGACACACCACATCCCGCGCGGCCTGCTGACCCGCGCCTGGTTCCGGTTTCTCAGCGGCGTCCCGACCGGCCAAGACAGCGCGCAAGTAGACCTGGACGAAGCCTGGGAGATCGCCGCACGCGGCTCGATGAAACTGCACATGGCCGACATTCATTTGTATCGGGCACGACTGTTTGGATTGCGGAATTCGGATCGCGGATTGCGGATTGAAGGCGCGAAGTATCCGTGGGAATCGCCAGCGGCGGACTTGGCGGCTGCGGAAAAGCTGATCCACGAATGCGGCTACCACCACCGCGACGAAGAACTTGCCGACGCCAAGCGAGTGATTTTGGGCCAAAAATTGCCGTGAGGGCTGTACAAAGGCTTTGCTGTACATCCTCGTTTGGCTTCGTTTTGCTTCGTTCCTGCCGCCGCCTATAATTCCGGCTTGTTCAAGAAAGGGCAGTTACTCAATCAAGAGAGACAACGATACAGTACGGGGAGCGTGAGCGACCTGACTCTATCGAAACTGATCGCCGACGAAGCCGCAGGTCGCTTACGCTAAATGGCATTAAGTTGCGGATGCGGTGAAACTTTTCGGATTAGGAATGTACAGTGGGCTGTCCAGCCCGCTGTAGGTTTCGCACGAAAATCTTTTGAAAGCGAATCGGTTCCCGGCCAAGTCTACAGCGGGCTAGACAGCCCGCTGTACAAGTTGCGCCGAACAATCGCTTAACTTAATGCCATTGCGCTCACGCTCCCCGCACCGTCCATGCCCAAAGCGCGAAAATATGATCTTCATTTCGACATTGTTGATGGGGCTGTTTTTCGGCCTTGCGCCGAACCAGCCCGCCGAACTCGATCAACTGATCAACGAGTTGCAGGCTAAATACAACAAACTTTCCACACTGTCCGCCGACTTCACGCAACTCTACAACGCGCCGAGTCAGAAATCGCGCCGCGAAAGCGGGCATCTGCTGCTGAAAAAGCCCGGCAAGATGCGTTGGGATTACACTGCGCCGGAAGCCAAGCTGTTTTTGTCCGATGGCCGGTGGCTGTACGAATACGTCGCGGCGGAACGCTACGCTTCGCGTTCGGCGGTCAAAGAGTCCGGCGACCTGCGCGCGCCATTCGCTTTTCTGCTGGGGCGCGGCAATTTGCGGCGCGATTTCAAACTCATCGAATTTGCAAAGGAATCTCCGGTCAGAGCAGGGAATCGAGTGCTGCGAATGGTTCCAAAGCGCGCGGCGGATTTTAAAGAATTGATCATTGAAATTGAACCGAATAGTTTGCAGCTTGCGCGGCTGACACTGGTGGAAAGCGGCGGCGCACGGTCGGACTTTCTCTTTTCCAACCTGCGCGAGAATGCGCCGGTCGCCGACGCGCAGTTCATCTTCAAGGCCCCGGCGGGCGTTGAGTTGAGAACCGACAACTGACATCGGTACAGAACCAGGAGCGGTAGCGACCGGGTAGACTCGTGAAGGGCGCTCTGAGCAAGCACCCAGTCGCTACCGCTCCTGGTTCCGTACCGTCTGGCAAACGATGAATAACCTTCACATCTTCTCTGACTTTGACGGCACGATTACTGAGCAGGACACGCTGATCTTTTTGACAACCCATCTGGGCGGAGGCGCGCAACTGATCGAAGCGATTGGCCGGTTGCTGACCGATGGCACGCTCAGTTTAAGCGAAGGCATCGCCGCCGAAATGCGCAGCATTCGCAGACCCTTTGCCGAAGCCGAAACGGTGTTGCGAGAGCAGGTGCGCATTGATCCGGGCTTTCCGCCTTTTGCGCGTTGGTGTGAGGCAAAGCAGATTCCTCTGACGATCTTGAGCGCAGGCTTTCATCAACTGATTGATCTGTTCATCACGAAAGAAGAGTTTCCGCATTTGGAGATTCTGGCGAATACCTTGCAACCGAATGAACAGACCGGTTGGCAATGCGTCTTTCGCGACAAAACTCCGGACGGCCACGACAAAGCAGCAGCGCTGCGTCAGGCGCGCAAACGCGGTGCCCATACGATCTTCGTTGGCGACGGGCATTCCGATCGTGCGGCGGCAGAAGTGGCCGACGAAGTCTTCGCCAAACATTCGCTGGCCGAATATTGCCGCCAGCGCGGGATCAAGTGTCAGGAGTATCAAACCTTCGACGAAGTGTTGGAGCAATTGCAGAACAGATTTTAGAAGATGAGCACCACGCAACTAATCAAAAGCGAAGCGCATGCCTTGCACCAACGCCGTGAAGAACTGGTGCAGTTGGTTGCAACACTGGCCGAGCGCGAAGCGCAAGTTTCCAAATTGCGCGGCGAGATGTCTGTCTTCGAAGGCCGGTATTTAAAAATCGTTGGCGACCGGTACAACGAACTGGCCGAGATTGAAAAAGAGATCGCCAAAATTCAGGGCCTGGATTTTGACGAAGATGACGACAATTACGACGGCGATTCGCTGGCCGATGATGAGGTCGGCGGCATAATAAGCTGTGGGCAGAACCGGTTCCATTCGGACAAGCTGAAAAAGCTTTATCGCGAAGTCGCGCGCAAACTTCATCCTGACCTGGCGTCCTGTCCGACGGATCGGCAGCACCGTCATCAACTGATGGTCGAGGTCAATCGCGCATACGAAACGGGCGCGGAAGACCGGTTGCAGGAATTGCTGGAAGCCGGAGAAAGTCTGGAAGCGGTCGAAAGCGACGGCGCGATGTCTATGGAAATGATCCTGCTGCTGCGCCGCATTGCCGAAGCCAAACAACGCATTGCCGAAATCGAATCGGACATTGAAGACGCCACTTCGGCGGAACTCTACAAGCTGAAACTGCGCGTCGAAAATTCCGAAGCGATGGGCATTGACCTGTTTGCTGACCTGCTTTCGCAAGTAAACCGGCAAATCAAAAAAGCGCGGAACCGCCTGTTCCACCTGCAACTGATTCACCAAGGCGAAGCAGTTTGATACGGAACGGGGAGCGTGAGCGACCTGAGAATTCGAGAGTGTGCTGATTAGCGGTCGGCAGGTCGCTCACGCTCCCCGTTCCGTACCGGTATATGGCTAAATTCAACTACAACAATCGCCGTTTCGTTGGCGTCAGCAACTCCGAAACCGGCGAAGTCAGCGCGGCAACGATCTTCCATTACCATCAGCAAGGCGACATTGTCTGGGCGACATACGCAGGCGGCAGCATTCGCTTCGGTACGCTGGTGGCGGTTGTGAATGCCGACGGCTGTTTAGACATGCGCTATCAGCACGTCAATCAGGCGGGCGAACTTTGCACCGGACAATGTTTTTCGACGCCGGAAGTTTTGCCCGATGGCCGTTACCGTTTGCACGAATCCTGGCAATGGACCAGCGGCGATCTTTCGGCAGGGAATTCAATCGTCGAAGAATTAAATAGCGGCTGATTGCCCGCCAGCAGTTGCAGAAATCCGAGTTCTACGCCACATTCCCGCCGCTTTACCCATCCAATTTTCCAACAGGAGATTCATCAAGTGAACACTTGGACGCAGGTCTATGACCCGCTGCATTCGTGGCCGCTTTCGACGGCGGTTTCCGCGCTGCCGGTGCTGACGCTTCTTTTCGTGCTGGTGGTATTGAAAAAACGCGTGTGGGTGTCGGCGCTGTGCGGGCTGCTGGCAGCGGTTCTGCTGGCGCTGTTGGTTTTCAAAATGCCAGCGGTGTTGGTCGTGGCTGCCGCCGGGCACGGGTTTATCTTCGGCATGATTCGCATTGCCTGGGTGATTGTCGCTTCGATCTTTCTGTACAACATCGCCTGCGAAACCGGGCAGTTCGAAGTGATGAAACAATCCATCGCCGGGCTGTCGTCGGACAAACGATTGCAATTGGTGCTGATCGCCTTCTGCTTCGGCGCTTTTCTGGAAGGCACGGGCGGCGGCGGCGCGCCGGTGGCCATTGCCGGATCGTTTTTAATTGGCCTGGGCTTCCCCCCGTTTCAAGCAGCGACGTTGTGTTTGATCGCCAACACCGCGCCGGTGGCGTGGGGCGGAGTGGGCAATCCGATTCGCGTGCTGGCAGAAGTCACCGGGCTGCCCGCCATGCACTTCAGCGCAATGGCCGGACGCATTTTGCCGCCGTTGTCGTTGATTCTACCGCTGTGGCTGGTGCGCAGCATGGTCAGTTGGAAAGACACGCTGGCAGTCTGGCCCGCGCTGCTGGTCAGCGGATTGTCATTCGCAGGCATGCAGTTTTACTGGTCGAACTATCAGGAAGCTGGGTTAGTGGATGTCATCTCAGCGGTCTTTTCCTTGCTGGTAATGGTTGTTTTCCTGAAGTTCTGGAAACCGGCGAACGAGATGAAAATTGAAGGCGAAGGATGCGCCGTGCCAAGCGCTCCGCATTCCGCGTTCGCCGTTCTGAAAGCCTGGTCGCCATTCATTCTCGCATCGGTGCTGATCTTCATCGCCGGTTATCCAAAGATCAATAAATATTTGCTTTTCAGCGAACTCAGAGTGCCAATGCCCGCGTTGCATAACGCCGTGCTGAAAATGCCGCCGGTCGCGCCGCAACCCATGCCGGAAGCGGCAATCATAGATTTCAACTTCATCGGCATTCCGGGCACGGCGGTCTTTGTCGGCGGACTGGTATCGGCGCTGTTGCTGGGATTGTCGTTGAAACGAGCGCTGCAAATTTTTGGCAAAACGCTGGTCGAAATGATTCCGTCGCTGCTGGCGATCGGCTTTATGGTCGGGCTGGCGTATGTCACGCGCTACGGCGGGATAGATACTGTATTGGGTCTGAGCCTGACCGGAACTGGCTGGATGTTTCCGTTCTTCGGCACATTGCTGGGCTGGCTGGGCGTAGCGCTGACCGGCACCGACGCCGGATCGAATGCTTTGTTCGGCAATCTGCAAAAGGTCACGGCGGAACAATTGAGCTTGAGTCCGATTCTGATGGGCGCGGCCAACTCAGCAGGCGGCGTCATGGGCAAAATGATTGATGCGCAATCCATCGTCGTGTCCAGCGCGGCCACGCTACAAACCGGCAACGAAGCCGCCATCTTCAAAGCCGTCTTCAAACACAGCATCGTACTGGCATCCATCGTGGGCGTGATCGTGATGATTTATGCCTACCTGCTGCCGTGGCTCATTCCGCGATGAATGCACGGAAGCCAATCGTCAGTCTAGCCAGAGATCGGTCAGCTTGATCGGAATTTGAGTCTGTATGCCCAAGTCTTTTTGGTTTGCCGTCTCAACTCCCGCAATAAAGATTCGATATGAATGGCGTCTTGATTGCTTATCCCTTCATTGCTGAATCGGGTTCGTTGATACAGGCGCGTGATTTCGCTGGCGGCGGGGATGGCCAATTCGGCAGCGAATTCCTGTGGAGTTTGGTACGGCTGACGCTTGTGGCCAGCGTGTTCCAACAGGCGCAGCATTTCCTGATAAAACTTGACGGCGGATTCCGACGGCTCTTGTTTGGCGCGCCGTCGCCACGCGGGCCAACGTTTGCGCCAGTAAAAAGCCAGGGCAGCGATCAGCGCCAACGCCACGGTTAGCATTGCCGCCAGGATTGCTGGATGCCGCAGAATGTTGCTCCATCGGGACTGGCCTTTTGGGTCTTCCTCAGGCCGCTTGCCGTTGGGATTCTGATCCGCGCCCAAACCGTCCAACCGTTGAGCGACGCCTGAAGTCCAATCAATCCACCGCATCGAAACATCGCGCTGGTACAGCGACATCCAGCGCTGGACAGCGGCGGCAATGGACAGTTGCCGGTTCAGGTCGAAGCCGACGACGTGTTCCAGCCAGAACATTTCCATCGCTTCGCTGTATTGCCGCAGCATAGCCATTGGGCCATCGTCATAATTGCTCAGCCCGGCGGGAGGCGTTGGATCGAAGGCGACCCAGCCCTTTTTCGGAAACCAGGCTTCAACCCACGAATGCGCGTCTGATTGACGCACGGTGTACACGTCAGCGGGAGCGTTGTATTCGCCGGTCTGAAATCCATTGACCAGCCGCGCCGGGATTTTTCGCGAACGCAGCATCAGCACCATCGCCGAAGCGAAGTATTCACAATGGCCTTCGCGCGCATTGAACAGGAAGTCGGCGACAGGATCGCCTTCCGTCACCTGGTGCAGGTTCAAGGTGTAACCGTACCCATCACGCAGGTGGCGTTCGATGCGGCGGGCGATTTCGATCTGCGTGGTTGCGCTCTGCGTGACTTCGGCGGCCAGTTGATCAATGCGACGGTCGTGGTCGGGCGGCAGTTGCAGGTAACGCTGCTGGTCTTTGTGCGCGGCGTCGCGGTAATTCTCTAGCGCCAGGTCTTCATCGGTTGTCAGGCTGGTATCGGAGTAAACCGTGTATTCGATTTTGTTAAAGCGGTGCGGTTCCGTCCATAAACCGTCGCCCGCGTCACGCGACAACTCTGGCAGGCCGGTGATCAGCATCGGGCGCGGCGCAACAAAGACCGTGCGGATGCTGAGCGGTTCCAGGAAGAAATGCTGTTCGGTATAGGCGCGCGGCCACAGTTTGTCGTCCACGCGGAAGGTGTCGCCAACGGTTCTGACCGGGTAGGTGTCCGCGCCGGATTGAATCCAGCTTTGGCCGTCGTACTGATCCAGCGTGACGCCGCGCCAGCGCAAGGCTTGGCGTTCCGCCTGATTTCCCTGCTCATGCGGGAATTTAACGCGGACACGCATGACAATTTGTGGGTTCAGTTTGACCTGCGCCACTTCGCCCAACCGGACGGTATCTGAAAAGCCCGACAAGGCTTCAGTCGAAAGCAAGCCGTTTCGCCCGAAGCCACGCGAAATTCTGGGCACGGCCAGAAACAGCGGAACGGCAATGACCAGAATCGAAATCAGCGCGATGGCGGAGAAGCTAATCAGGTAGTGACTGCCTGGCGCGCGGATGTGCTGGCGCTGTTCTTTGGTTTCGCGCCATAACTCAATCGCCGGAACCTGCATCCGGATTTCATCCGCAAAATATTGTTGCGAGCGATAAATCTCAAAACTGAGGAAGGTCGAGAGCGCGGCGAAAAGATAGACGACCAGCAGCAGCAGGAAGTGTGTTCCCGCCATCAATCCTGCCGACATCAACACCACGCCGAACGAAACCAGATAAAGCCACAGCCAGTCGCGATTGCCTTTGGCGCGCAGCAGCTTCAGCGCGGTGGCGAAGAGCACAAAATGAATGATGGCCGCGACTGGCGTAGAACGCAGCACCTGCCATTCGACCAGCGCGATGCCCGGATAGGCCAGAATCAACAGATTCGCCCAGCGCCGCGACACGCTCCACCGCAATCGTTTTGTATCAATCAACACTCCGGCAATCAGCGCGCCGGTCAGCAGGAACAGCGACAGCCAATCCACCTGCCGTGTCGCAGCCAGCATCCCGAAGCCGGCTACCAACAGCACGTAAGAAGACGCAATGAAGTAACGATTGAAATTCATGTCAAATCTTCAACGCCCTATAGACATCAAGAAAAAGGAGCATGGAGTTCAGCCTTTAGGCTGTCGGCTTTCTTGACCGTACCTTTCCCGGAAACCGGACAGCCTAAAGGCTGAACTCCATGCTCGGCGCGCGACGGTTTGTTTGGCAGACGAAAAAC
>JBBQVH010000043.1:0-54861 GCA_038211695.1 Blastocatellia bacterium
GGTTTCCGGGAAGAATCTGGCCAAGAAAGCCGACAGCCTAAAGGCTGAACTCTATGCTCTTTTTCTTGAAGTCTATAGTCCAGACCGGTGAGGCCACCAAGCGCGCAGCCATCACTGTCTCTTATGGTTTGCCGACGACCAGGACTGTAAATGATCCCGGCTTCATCGTGCGCGTGGGCCGTTTGCCTGGTTCGGTCGCCGGCGTCTCCTGATACTCGGCTGCGGGAAGAAAGATTTTCTTGGTCTTCGGATCAAAGGCCATAGTCTTCGCGCTCGGCTGTGTCTTGACCGCTCCCGCGTCCTCGTACACGTCCGCCGACTTCTCGCGGAAGATGTTCAAGGTTCCATCCCCGCACGAAAAGAAGATCAGGTGACTGTCCGGATCAAACCCGGCGTAGTCCACACCCTTGCCAATCGGAAAACTGGTGATGACTTTTCCAGTGACCGCGTCCATGACCACCATCTTCGGGTCTTCGCGGCAACCGATGAACAACCGCTTCGTCTTCGCGTCGTATGCGAGGCCGGTCGGGGTCTTGGCCACGCCGATGGGAAAGCGCTTTTTGACTTCCAGCGACTTCGGATTGAACACGACGACTTCAGCCGTGTCTTCGCTGTTGACGTAAATCAGACCGTCAGCGCCGATGACCGCCTGTTCGCCATCGCCTTTCACTTGCACCGTTCCGACCACATCGCCCGTCGCGGCATCAATCGCGGTGATGTCGTGCGTGCCGTGGTTGTTGGTAAAGACGCGCTTTGATCCCGGATCGTAGTAAATGCCGTCCGGCCCCTTGCCGACGTCAATCTTCTTGATCAGCTTCAAGGTCGAGGGATCGAACATCGAGACCTTATTCTCCCGGCCATTGCTGGTGAAGCCGTGTTTGAAAGCCGAGGCAATGGCGATTCCGTGAACGCCCGGCGTGTCCGTGATTGTGCCCTCGACCTTTCCGCTGTCGGCATCGAGGACTTCGACCTGCGTCGAGTGCGAAATGTAGATGCGCCGCGCCGCCTCGTCCAAGGTCACGTAATCCCACCCGCCTGTGCCGGGAACCGGGTAGCGGCCCACCACCTTGTAATTCGTCCCGCCCTGCAACAGCAGCGCGGCAGCAAAGAACCCGATCAAAATGTTTTTCATGTTTTACTCTCCTGATCAAATTATCGAACTTACCATCGCCACGAACACTGTCCGGCCCGGAGTCTCGCGAACCCAACGTTATCCACTTTACCGTGTGGAAGTGAGCCAAGAACTCGTAGTAGTGATGACATTGCGGATAGCCGCTACGCTAATACAGCGAATCACAAACTACTTACTCAAAATAAGATTCCGAAGAACAAAGACGGTCTAAAACACATCCTCAAAGTCATCTGTGCTTCTTGCGTAGCCTTTGCGCTTTTTGTGTTCCAACTCCTTGATTCAGCGATAGAGCCACTCATTAAACACCTGACGTGCATGAGCCTCACAGCCCGGAGCCAATCCTTGCAGAGAATTGCTGCACCAACCTTCACGTGGGCGGCACTGCGTCTTTGTCCCATCGGGCGCCATTTCGTGAAAACTGTTCCTTGCTGAAGATGGAAAAGACGCGCTTCTGAGGCTCCCAGCTCCATCGTTCAATCTGAACAGACGGGTTTTCAATTCGCAGCACGTTGAACGAATTGTTCTCTCCCCTGCCGCGCGTGGAAGTGGCTGTGCCCGCCTGTACAAGGATCGTTGAATGCTCCGGGCTGGTGTAGCGCGCGGCAATCGTGGTCAGGTGCAGATGGCCGGAAAGCAATAAATCCACGCCGCATTCCGCCAGCATCCGCATCGCCCGCCGCGAACGCCCGGCCAGTTCGCCATTCCTTTCTTCCGGAAGATCGAAGGGATGATGCGTCACCAGCAGACTGACTACGCTGTCGCCCAATGGGCACAGGCGTTCGCGAATCAGGGCAATCTGCTCTTCATTGACGCGCCCGTCTTTGATCGTCAGTGAACGCGCGGAATTCAGGCCCAACACTGCAATTTCGTCATCCACGTAAAAAGGCTGAAGATCGTCCGTGATGTAACGCCGGTAATTCCGCAGCGGGCTGAAAAAGCGATTGAAGACGTTGTACAGCGGAACGTCATGATTGCCCGGCACGACAATCTGCGGCCTGGGCAACGCATCCAAAAATCCACGGGCCTCTTGAAACTGTCCGGCGCGCGCGCGCTGTGTCAAATCACCGGAAACCGCAACCACATCCGGGTTGATCTGCCGGACAATCCGGATCAGCGGATCAATCGTGGCGTAATCAATATGGCCAAAATGAATGTCGGAAAGATGGACGAGCGTACGCATTGCAACTTATCCCTCCATCTTCTTGTCAGCTTCCGGCGCTGGAACAAGAACCCGCAGGAGGCCCGGACGAATGCGGTAATGAAGCGGCGTTTGCATCAGTGTGATTTCGCCGTCCGTGGAAACACGCACGGTTTTGCGCTGCGTTTCCACCCAGACCTCTTTGGTACACACGGCCACAAAATCTTTTGTCCCGCGCAACCGTCCAAACAGCGCCCGTAAGGCAATCCTGACCAATCCCATTCGGCCCACGTTGTGTGTCATATACAAGCTTAATTGGCCTGCGTTCAAACAAGCCCGCCCGCCAATGTTCAGGCTTTCCATTTGATATTCATTGTTGCCGATGAAAACAAACGGCGTGTGGCCAACAAACATCTGTTTCTCTGAATTCAGGCGAATATGAAGGAAGGGATACCGTCGAAAAATGCTGAGCGAGGCAAGAACAAATGCAGGCCATTTGCCATATCCCACTCCCTGCCGCTTCTCGCGTTGATTAACCATGCTGGGATAAAGCCCCAGCCCTGAATTGTTGAGGAAGATTCGGCCATTGACCTCACCCACATCCACCTGTGCAGTATGCCCGGCGCTGATCGTGCGCACAGCGCCCGCCAGATCCAACGGGATGCCCAGGTCTTTCGCAAAATGATTCAACGTGCCGATTGGCAAAACGCCCAGCGTTTTCCCCGTGTCCGCCAGTGCCGAAGCAACGGCGTTGATTGTGCCGTCACCACCGCCGGCAATCACAACCTGGCTGGAGCCGCGCGATGCGCGCTCGGCCAGTTCAACGACTTCTGGTCCGGTCTTCGCTAACCGAATGTTGGGTTGCAGACCGTGCGCCTGAAAGAGTTCTTCAAGCTGCTGCTGAACGCTTTCAGCCGTCCCCGCGCCAGAACCGGCATTCAGAATTACATCCATCTCAGAGAACCTCCTCTCACCTGATTCCCCACGATCTCTCGCTATCCCCCATTAAGAGTAACTCCGAAATAACTCTTCTCAAAAACTCCTTTCACCACAGAGACGCGGAACGCCGCGGAGGTTTCGCCGAGGCTTCCTGTATCCTCTGCGTTTCCTCTACGTCCTCTGTGTCTCTGCGGTGAATTGGTAGAGTTAATTCCACTCCATTCCTTACCTAATGCCGCTACGTCGCCGTTGCAATTCCCCCTACTTCTTCACGCCGCTTTTCGAATAGCTGACCAGATTGGCAAACAGCCGGTACGCGCCCGGCACACCCGCCGGAAACTGCCGGAACCAAGCATAGCCCGTGAAGATGTACGTTCCCTTGCCATACGATGCGATTAGTTCACCGCCGTTCAGGGCTTTGCCTGTGTCATCCGGCGCAGCCAGCAGCGGCGTGTAGCGCGAATCGAACTCGGTCATAAAGTACAGCCCACGCTCCTGAATCCAGCCTTTCCAATCGTCCGCCGCGATCTTGTTCGGGAAGTTGAAAAGCGGATGTTCCGGTTGCAGCACGGTGATCGGCGCGTTTTCGTCGGTGACGCGGGCACCGCTGTTCATCTTTGCCGGGTAGGGCATGAAGTTGCCGCGAATGATTTCGTCTTTGTTGTACTGCACGACCAGCGTGCCGCCGTTCGAAACATATTCCAGCAACCGTTTGTTGTTGGCCATCACATCTTCATTCACTTCGTACACGCGAATGCCGAGCACGATCGTGTCGTAGCCGGACAGGTCGCCCGAAGCCAGTTCCGCCGGACTGATGGTTTTGACGTTGGCGCCCAGTTGTTCCAGCGCCTGCGGCCCGTCGTCTCCGCTGCCCATCACATAGCCCACTTTCAAGTTGGCCGCGACTTTGGCGTCGAAGACTTCCACTTTGGTTTTGGCCGGGCGGTAAATGAAGTGGGTTTCGATGTGCGGATACGAGATGACCGAATACCCGTTGTTGTATTCGCGGCCATTCGCTTCGGCAAGGGCTTGCAGTTCGAATGCGCCATTGGCCCCGGTGGGCGGCGTGACTTTGAAGGTGCGCGCGGTCTTTTCTCCCTGCTTCGTGAAAGCGAGCGGGCGGGCGTCGGCTTCGACCTTCCAGCCTTGTGGGGCAACAAGTTTGACTGCGCCATTGGTTGCTTTGCGCGCGTTGTGCGTGATCTCGATGGAGATTTCTCGTGTGCGGTTCTGGCTGGCCGATGGAATCACCAGCAGCATCGGGTTGACTGTCAGCGTGACGGCAGGCGCAACTTTCAGTTCGCGGCGGATTTCGCCAAAGGTCTTGTCGGCGAAGCGGTATTCGACCGGTTGATTGATTGTGACGCGCTCGCCATTCAACGTCAGTTCGACGCGCGCCTGCGCCAGCGAAGGGCCAAACGGCAGGTTGCGCGGCATCTCGTAGTCCCAATCAAACTGATCTTTGGTTCGCGGTTTTGCCAGCCAGTAAGGTTGCGTCGGCTGCGCATTTTCCGGCGCAGTGGCGCGGAAGCGCGCGGTGATGTCCACCTTTTCGCGACCACGCATAAAGGCTTGAATGCCTGTCAACTGTTCCTGCTCGGGCTGGGCCAATTCTACCCGCCAACCTTCGGGCACATTCAGCTTGACGCCTGCCGCCGCCGAAGCCACTCCGGTTTCGATGGTTGCCAGACGGCCCAGAAAGACATTGGCCGAAACTTCCACGGCTTCGCCGGGAGTGACGATTTCAGTATTGCTCAGCGCGTCCACAATCACGCCGTAAGATTTGATCAGCGCGTCGTTGAACTGCTGCTCTTTCAGCACCAGCATCCCGTCAACCGTGGCTTTCGACACGGGATCAAGGCTGCCGAGCGTTGTGCGCAGAGCACGGACTTCGCGCAAACCCGCAGCCAGATGCGGCGCAATGGCTTCGGTCTTTTCGCTGCGAAATTCGGCCAGTGATTTGGCCGCCAGTTCTTTGATCCTGGTCAACGCTGGCAAGAGGCGTTCGCCCCCAGCGGCCGCGAATTTGGCGATGCCGGTAATGGTCACATCAATGCCCGTGAAAAAGCTGCTTTCAACATCCGGCACTTGAACCGAAGACGACAAGCGCGGGAATGAACGCGGCTGCGAACCGCGCGCCTGAATCATCCCAAAATCCTGCGAACGATGGCGGCTGCGCCCGTCTGAAGCCAGTTCGGCATACGAACGGCCCAGCACGGGATCGTAAACGCCAACATCGAATTCGGCGCGCGGACCAGAATTGTTCCCGCCAAAGCGGCGCGCATAAGTTTTTAGCACCTGCCACGGCTGCAAGCCTTCCCTGCTGATCTGTTCGGGAAAGCGCGTGGGGTCGGTGGCGGCTTTAATGGCTTCGGGCGTCAGCATTCCGGCGACCTGATGCTGACCGTGTCCATCTTGCGCCGTGCCGCTGAAACCGTTAACCAGAACCAGCGGGCGCATCATCCGAATGACGCGCACCATATCGCCCAGAACCTCTTCGCGGTTCCATTTTTGCAAAGTCTCTTCCGCCGAACGCGTGAAACCGAAATCCATCGCGCGCGTGAAGTATTGTTCCGCGCCGTCCAGTTTGCGCGCGGCCAGCAGTTCTTCGGTGCGGATGACGCCCAGCGCTTCGCCCAATTCCGGCCCGATGCCGTTCTGCCCGCCCTCGCCACGATTCAGCGACAGATACGCCGCTCGCGCGCCCAAGCCGCGTGACAGATAGGCCAGCATCTCCGTGCTTTCATCGTCGGGATGCGCCGCGGTGTGCAGCACGCTGGCGATGGTTTGCAGCCGGCGCAAGGTCAAAGCCAGGCCACTTGCGCCGCGCTCTTCGGGCGCAGGGCGTGTGTCGGCGGAGACTGAAAAGAAAACTGATTGCAGCGTGAGCGCTGAAATCAGGATGACAGCAGAAAATCTTCTCATAACGTTTCGTTTTCCTGTTTTGTTTGTTGGGGAAATATCAGACTCAAAAGCATGCCTACAACGACTACGGCAACGCAACCAACCACGTTGTACCAAAGAAAGCTGATCTTTGTCAGGTTGCCGACCACGGCTACCGTTACGATGCCTGCCAGCAAGCCAATGAACGCGCCGTTGCCCGTCGCGCGCTTCGTCCCAAGGGCCAGCACGAACACCCCCAACAAAGAACCGTAAAAATAAGAGCCGAATTTGTTGACCACTTCAATCAGCGACCCCAGCCGCCCGGCATACAGTGCCACGATGCAGACAAACACGCCCCAGCAACCGGTCGCAATCTTGGAAACTTTCAGGTAATGGCTGTCCGGCGCGTCCGTCCGGTAATGGCGGCGATAGAAATCAATCACCGTCGCTGTTGAAAGTGACGCCAGTTCCGCCGAGATGGAACTCATCGCCGCGGCAAAGATCGCCGCAATGATTAACCCAACCACGCCCGCCGGGGCATAGGTCGTGACAAAGGTCGGGAAAACGTAGTTCACGTCGTTGAAGGTTTTGCCGGTCACGCTTTTGACCAGATCGCCGACACGTTTGCGAATGCCGGTCATTTGATCGTTGGCAGCGATGTAAGCCTGCTTAGCAGCCTCTGGCCCGGCAATTATCTTTCTTAAGTGTTCGGCGGAAGGAGGAACCGGGTCTGAGAATCCGGCGATGGATTCTCGTAATAAATTGTCTTTATCCTTGTTGGGCGCTCCGCTCATCGCGGAAAACCACTTTGCGGCATTCTGCCGAGATTCAAAAGCTAGAGAATATTCTTGCTGTAGTTTCTGATACTCAGTGTTTTGTTGAACCTTGGCACGATCATCCGCCTTGAAGATCATTGGCGGCTGCACGAACTGATAAAACACGAACACCATCACGCCGATGAACAGAATCAGAAATTGCATCGGGATTTTGACGAAGGCGCTCATCAGCAGCGACGTGCGGCCTTCGCTGACGGATTTGGCGGTCAGGAAGCGCTGCACCTGGCTTTGGTCGCAGCCGAAATACGACAGCATCAGAAACAATCCGCCGATCAACCCCGACCACAGCGTGTAGGTTTCGTTCAAATCGAACTTGGTATCCACCACTTTCATTCGCCCGGCAGCCCCGGCCAAATGCATTGCGTCGCCAACCGAAACGCCCGCCGGGAACTGGCCGATGATGACAAACAGGATGACGCTCATTCCGACAAAAATGACAACCATCTGCTTGACGTCCGTCCAAGCCACAGCCTGCACGCCGCCAAACATGGTGTAAATCGTCGTCGTCAATCCCATGACCAGAATTGTCGTCATTTCATTCCACCCCAGTACCAGCGACAAAACTACGGATGGCGCAGCAACGATCACCCCGCAAGACAGCCCGCGCGAAACCAGAAAGAAAAAGCTGGTCAAGCTGCGGGTTTTGGAATCAAACCGCCGTTCCAGATATTCATATGCTGTGTAAACCTTCGCCCGGTAAAAGAACGGCACCGCCGTCAAGCACAGAATCACCATCGCGAACGGCAACCCAAAGTAAAACTGAATGAACCGCATTCCATCCGAATAGGCTTGGCCCGTCGTGCCCACCAGCGTGATTGCCGAAAGCTGTGTTGCCATTACTGACAGCCCAACCGCCCACCACGGCAGGCTGCGGCTGGCCAGAAAATAGCCTTCGATTTCGTTGCTCTTTTTCGTCAGCCGCAACCCGTCATATACGACGTAGACCAGGTAAGCTGCGACAATCGCCCAATCCAGCCAATGCATTCGATGATCCCCTGGGAGCGCGAGCATCCCTGCCCGCAATAGATAAAAGCGCGAAGCTTCCTTATTGAAACATCCGCGAGAACAGCCACAGCCCGATGATTAGAGCGATGGTGTAAACGATGACCGTGATGTAAACGCGATTCCAGTGCGGATATTCGCGTTCAGTTTCGTGTTGCTGATTCATCAAACTTTCTCCGATTCATAATGCTGCTAATACTCGTTCGTGCAGTGTCGGCACGTAGTTCAAATGCTCTGGCCGCATCAGCACGCTGCGAAAGACGGTCATCATCGGCTCATCCCAAACCAAATCCTGATGTCCGGCAAACAAGCTCGGCTTGGCGTTGAACTTGGCCAGATAGATTGGATGCTCCGTATCATTCATCAACGCTTCAAAGACGCGATGCGTGATGGCGCTGATGTCAGAAACTTTCAAGCCCTTCGTCCCCGCGTAAAAGTTGACGATGTCGAGTTGCGGCGGCAAGACCAATCTTAACTGCTCGCTCTCTTCGATCAGCTTCGCCCAGCGCACCGCAGCCGCACGCGTCTTGCGCAAGATCGCTCCCAATCCTGCGTTCGCTTCAAGCGGGAAGCATTTCAGCGTTGCCCACAGCGCAGCCGCTGCTGCTCCGGCGCGCGAACATTCCAGACTGATTTCGCCCAGATGCAATTCGTTCGAGGTGAAATAAGTGTAGGGCGAATCGTGTTTGTAAAAGCGCCCGACACTGGGATCGCGAAACAGCACAGAGCCGCAGCCGTAGGGTTGTAGCCCGTGTTTGTGCGGATCAACCACGATGCTGTCGGATTCGGCAATGGCGCGGAATGCAGCGGCAGCTTCGGCATCAAGCGCATCACCTTCTGCCAGAAGTTTGAAAAATCCACCATACGCGCCGTCCACGTGAATGCGGAAATCGAATTCGCGGCGCAGCTCCAAGGCCTGATCAATCGGGTCAACCGCGCCCAGCGCCGTCGTGCCCGAAGTCATCACGACGGTGCCGATTTCGCCGGTTTTGAGCTTTGCGCGCAGGTCACCCAAATCCATCCGCCCACGCCCATCCACGGCGATCTGAATTGTCCGCGCGCCGATCACTTCGCACATCCGGCTGTGTGTGTAATGGGCTTCGGCGGAGAAAGCCACGGCCTTATCCGGATGCAGTGAGCGCGCAACCCACAGGGCTTCCAGGTTGGCAATTGTGCCACTGGAAGTCAGGTGGCCCAGATGAGTTTCGTATCCGAACATCCGCGCCATCTCGGCCACGACTTCGGTTTCCATCTTTGCGGTAGCAGGGCCGCCGTCCAGCGCGTGGTTGTTCGGGTTGATCTGCTGCGCCAGAAAGTAGGCGATGGACGCGATGTAATGCGGCGGCTTCAACATCTGCCCGGCGTAGCTGGGATGCCAGAACGGATAGTTGTCCTGCAATCGTTCCAGCAGTTCGCCCAGTACGGCCCGCGCGCTGGCGTCAGGCAGACGCAACGTGTCGTCAACTTCGTATTCATGCCAGCGCGATTGCCATTCGGCCAATTGACGAAAGGCATCGGGCAGCAGATTCATTGTCGTGCTGGTATTGGTCATGGTTGGGTTGAAGAATTGAAGCGGGACTGCCATTGCGACATCGCCGCATAGACATTTCGTTCGACTTCGCGCGCTTCAATCTCATACGGAATTTTCAGATACGCTTGATCGTGCGACATTCCGCTTCGGCGGTTTTTGAAATAAGCCGCCAGGTACTTTGCCCGAAACCGCCACGCGCCGTGCTGTTGATACTGGCGGCAATGTGTGACTTCGTGCGCAATCAACGCCAGACCTTCCGCCGTGTCCACGCGGTAATAATTGGGTGCCAGATAAATGTTATTGCGGTCGGCATAGCCAATCGGATTCGCAATGACATAACGCGGAATACCTTCGTGAATACGAACCCCGCTCAAGTCAAAACCAGGAAAGAAGGGAGCGAGATGTTGTTGAACTTCGAGCGGCAACGGCTCCCCTCGTCGCTTCATGTTTCTTTGATAGATTGCTGCATCGTTACGCGCAGCATCTTGGCGAACAGTTCGACCAGCGGCTGCGTCAGCATTCGCATCGCGGCTTCCCGTGTCTGCGCAAACTTCTCCTCCGTCGCTTCATCGACGAAGACAATCAAGGGCGGCAGGCCTGCGCGCTCGGTATAAAAACCGGCAGCCAGTATCGCCGTCGGTTCGGTCAGCGTTGGAAATGGATACAGATCAAGCAAGCGCAGATAAACTACCGTTGCCTGTTCGACGGGATGCAATTCGCCAAAGCTTTCGGTCGAAAACCAGTCGAAGGCGTGATCAATCATTCGCGGCAGCAACACAGCAGGCGTCGGATCGTGCGCGGCGTTGATCGGCGTTGGCTCAACTTTCCGCAGCACATCGGCATCCGCAACAGCGCCTATCAGCGTGCGATGCAGTTCCAGCAATCGGTCGGCGTTAAACATCGCATCTGCCTCTTTCGCCCACACAGCAATTTTGCTCGCTGCCTCAAATAATCGTGCGGATTCAATTTGATCGCCGTTGGTTTTCAGGATTTGTTCGATTTGGATTTCGCGTAGCTTGCTGTCACTCGTAGTTCTGGTTGATGCAGATACGGCGCGTGCCTCGGCCCATTGCTCTCGCTCGCGAGTGAGCGCCGCCGTCCATCCGCCAGACGAACGCAGATTGTCTTGAAGGATCGGTAACTCCATCCTGCTCCCTGCTCAAAGCTAGTACACGTAAAATTTGGTTGATTGCCTGTCTTGATGACGCGCCGCTATAATGCCCGTCCGATTTTCAACTATGCAAGCACTCAACAAGAAAAACCGATTCGACGCGGTGGTTTTCGATCTGGACGGCACGCTCGCCAACACCTTCCCGACAGTTCTGCACATCTTCAACCGGTTGATGCTTGACCGGACGGGGCGCGAATGGAAGCTGGCGGAACTGGCCCCATACTTCGGCACGCCGGAGACGGTGATGATCGAACGCATCTTTTCTGAACACCACAATCTGGACAATCACGAAGCCGTCGTTGCTGACTTTTATCGCCTGTGCCGCGAAGATGGCCACGAAATTCTCCCATTCGACGGCATCCGGGATTTGCTTCATAACTTGCGCGATGCAGGCGTCAAACTTGGCGTGTACAGCGGCGCAAACACCGAATCCGCGCGCATTCGCGTTGGCCATGCGGGCTTGCTGGAATACTTCGATGAAGTCATTGGCGGCGACGCGGTCAGCAATTACAAACCGCATCCCGAAGGTCTGCTCAAACTGATCGAACAGTTTGACGTTGATCCGGGCAGAACGGTCTACATCGGCGACATGGTTTCTGATGTCGAAGCCGGACGTGATGCGGGAACCATGACCGTTGCTGTGACCTGGGGCGCGGGGAAACGCGAAGCATTGGCTGCGGCAAAGCCGGACTTTCTGGTTGAAAGGCCAGAGTTGTTGCGGGAGATAGTCAATTAGTTCTTGCGGAACTTTGAGGAGTTGCATGGCTTATTCAAACTTCACGATTGCTGAACTGGAAAAAAGATTCGGACTGGATGTCGTGACTGGACTGGACCTGTTCGATCACGTTGCGCCGGTTGAAATCAGTCCATGGCTGGCCGAATCGCTCAGCGAAAACGTGACGATGGCATTGGCGGTGAGCACGGAGAAAATTCGCTCCGAATTCATCGTCGCCCCATTTCTAACGGAGTTGCGCAAGCGATTGAACCATCAGATCAGCCTCTTTTCCGGCGTTGAGTTCAATGTTGACCCGTCAAATGGGTTGGCTGGTGTTTGTGACTTTCTGATTACCCGCTCCACGCAACAATTGGCCATTGAAGCGCCAATCATTACGATGGTCGAGGCTAAGAACGAAAGCCTGAAATCGGCGATCCCGCAGTGTTTGGCGGAGATGGTGGCCGCCCAAATCTTTAACGAGCGGGAGAACTCTGTTGTGCAGACCGTTTACGGCGCGACGACGACGGGCAGCGCTTGGAATTTCATCTCCCTACATCAGCGTAAGGCCGAAGTGGATTTGCGCGAATATTCGGTCAAAGAACCTGGCAAGGTGCTTGGCATTCTTCTGTACATGCTGAACCAAGCAACCTAATTGAAAACAAACTGTAAAACCATCGGTAAACTATGTCACTCAATCTTAACGGTATCATCGCCGCCTTGCCGACGCCGTTCGGCTACGATGGCGAAGTAGATCGCGAACAACTGCGACGCAATGTCGAAAAATGGAATCAGACAGACCTGCACGGTTATTTGATTCTGGGTTCGACGGGCGAATTCACGCACCTGACGGCGGATGAAAAACAGGTGGTCATCGAAACAGTGCGCGGCGCGATGTCATACGACAAGCTGCTGCTGGTCGGCACGGGCGAACTGTCAACGCGCCAGACCATTGAAATGACCCGGCGCGCGCACGATCACGGCGCGGATGGCGCGGTGGTCATCACGCCGTTTTATTACAAGAAGATTCTGTTTGATGAGCATCACATCGCGCATTACGAACGGATTGCCGACAGCGCGCCGATTCCGACGATGATTTATATGATCCCGCAATTCGCCGGTGTCAGCCTGATGCCTGAAACCATCGCTCATCTGGCGCAGCATCCGAACATCATCGGCCTGAAAGAAAGCTCCGGCGATCTGGCGGCGATGAAAGACCTGTTCCGCGAATTGAAGACAAGCGAGTTCAACGTATTGGTCGGTTCGCCCGCAATTCTGCATCAATCGCTGGAGACAGGCTGTTCGGGCGCGGTGCTGGCCGTCGGGTGTCTGGCGCCAAATACATCCTGCGCCGTACGCCGCTATTGGCAGGAAGGCAATTACGAAAAAGCCAACGAAATGCAAACCAAGTTGGCCAAGCTGGGGCGTGTCACCTCAGGCAGCGGGGTAGGCCATCTGAAAGCCGCGCTCGATCTGACAGGGTATTACGGATTTATGTCGCGTTCGCCATTGCCCAATCCAACCGACGAAGAACGCAAAGAGATCGCCGACGCCATCGCTGAAAGCGAGTTGTTCGAGAAAAACGAAGAAGGCATCTGGATTGAGAAGGATAATCTTTTCATCCAGGAATACGCCGACTAATTGAGACTGGGCGACGGGGAGACCAGGAGAGTGGGGGATTTTATTTCGCCCCGTCCCCTAGTCTCCCTGTCACCGTAAGAGGGGGAGAGGATGACCGACCACCAGACGATCAAGTTCAGTGACATTCCACGCACATCAAAGCTCTACAAAGATTTCCTGTACGACTTCAGCCGAGTTTCCCAGTTCTATCAACCCGAAGGTTTGGACATCGCTTCGCTGACTGCCCGCGTGGCGCAGGTAACGGCGCAAACCTTCCCGCGCGATGCCGTGGCCGACGTGCTGAAAGAGCAGAATATGAGCGCAGGCGCGGGCGAAGCGACCTTTGCGAACATCGAACGCCTGCGGCAATCAGATTCCGTTGTCATTATTACTGGCCAGCAGGCAGGGCTATTTACCGGCCCGCTTTACACCATCTTCAAAGCATTGACGGCGATCAAATTGGCTGAGCATCTGCGCACCCAGGGCGTCAACGCCGTGCCGATGTTCTGGATTGCGGCGGAAGATCATGACTTTCAAGAGGTCAACCACACGCGCCTGGTCAATCGCGAAGGCCAGCTTGTCACGATCACCTACACCGCCTGTTCGCCGAAAGAAGGCAAACCCGTCGGCCATGTTCGTTTGGCCGATGGCATCAGCGAAAACATTGATCAATTGATTGCCGCCTTGCCCGAATCTGAATTTGTGCCGCGATTGGCCGAAGACCTGCGCGCGTCGTACCACGCGGGCACAGGCTTCGCCGATGCGTTTGCCAAAATGATCATGAAGCTGTTCAGCCAGTATGGCGTCGTGCTGATCAATCCGCTGGATGACCGTTTCAAGCACGTTTCCGGGGAAATCTATTCGCGGGCGATGTCGAACCTGCCGGAGTTTGCCAACCGACTGGTGACGGCCAGCGCGCAGCTTGAAACTGCCGGTTATCATTCGCAGGTGTATACCAGCCAGGAAGCCGTGCCGCTGTTTATGATGGATGAAGGCCGCCGCACGGCGATGGTGCGGCGCGAGGATGGCCGGTTTTATCTGAAAGGCAGCGAGAAGAGTTTTGCGGCGGATGAAATGCTCAGCACGGTGCTGCGCTGTCCAAACTGTTTCAGCCCGAACGTAACCTTGCGCCCCATCGTGCAGGACTTTCTGTTGCCAACGCTGGCGTACATCGGCGGCCCGGCGGAGATCGCCTACTTCGCGCAACTGCGTCCGAACTATTCCCTGCTGGGCCGCGTCGAACCGGTTGTGCTGCCGCGCGCCACCTTCACGCTGATCGAAAAACGTCACGCCAAGACAATGTCGAAATACGGCATCGAGTTCAAAGATTTGTTCGAGGGCCAGGAAAGTGTGCTGAAAAAAGTCGTCGAACGAAGCCTGGACAATGACAGCACGCGCGTTTTTGACGAAACCGAAAAGCTGTTTGATGAACAAATGGAAAAGCTGCGCGCTTCGCTGGTCGCCGTTGACCCGACACTGGGCGAAGCCGTGAAGGGCGGACGCGACAAAGTCTTCTATCAACTGAACAACCTGCGCACCCGCTTCGTCCACAATCGCTCGAAGCGCGACGAAACCACCGGGCAACAGATCGAACGCCTGTTCGCCGTGCTCTATCCAAATAAGAATTTGCAGGAGCGCGAAATCAATGTCGCGTACTTTCTGGCGCGGTACGGCTACGACTTGATTGACCGGCTGTACGCAGAGGTCGAGGTCGGCAACAACGACCATAAACTGGTCTATTTGTGAAGGAGGTTTTGTGATATCCGCTGAACCCAAACGCGTCTACACGATGGAAGATTATCTGGCGTTGGAGCGCGAATCCGAGGTCAGATATGAATACCGTAATGGCGCAGTCATCGAAATGAGCGGCGGGTCGCTCTATCACGATGTTGTCATGGACAATGTAAGGGATGCGCTGAAGCGCGAGTTAGGAGATAAACCATGCCGTGTCTTTTCCAGTAACAGGCAAATCAAGACGCCCGCCTTGCTGCCCTATCGTTACGCCGATGGAAGCGTAGTTTGCGGCAAGATTGAAATCGAGCAATTCAACGGATGCGATCTGCTGCTCAATCCGGTTCTGATCTGGGAAGTGCTTTCGCCCAGCACGGAGGCCTATGACCGGGGCGACAAATTCACGTATTACAAATCCATCCCCAGCCTGAAAGAATATCTGCTGATCGCGCAGCATCGCCCGCACATCACGCAATACGTCAAACAAAACGAGCGGATATGGTATCAGGAAGAATTCAATAACCGCGGCGAAAGCATCTATCTGCCGTCCCTGGACTGTACGCTGAAACTCGACGAGATTTATCAGGACGTGATCGTCCCTGCCTGACGACTTACAGTCCGTGCCGTTCTTTGACGATGTCCAAAAATGATTTTGCCGCGTGCGACAGTGACTGTTCGCGCCGGTAAACCAACCGCAACGTCTTTTCAATCTTCATTCCCTTCACCTGCACTTCGACCAGCTTTCCGGCGTTGATCTCGGCTCCGACAGCCAACCGGGGCAAGATGGCGATTCCCACATCGAGCAGCACAAATTCCTTGATCGTTTCCAGCGTTGCCAGTTCGATGCAGATGTTCAGCGGGGTGTGGTTCTGCGCGAACAGTTCGAAGATTTTGGTACGCGACGGAGTCTTGACGTTGTGAGCGACGAATTGCTCTTCGCCCAGATCTTTGACGGCGATCTGGTTTTGTTTGGCCAGCCGATGTTTTGGCGGAACGACCAGCACCAGTTCATCACGATGAATTTCGATGGACTGCAATTGCGGATTCATCGGGTCATAAGACAGAAAACCGAAGTCCAGGTTGCGCTCCTGAACTTCAAGTGGAATCTTCTCCGACACATTGCGGAAGACTGCGATTTTGATCTTCGGATGACGCTTGCGGTATTCCATCAACAGCGGCGGCAGCAGATACAACGATGTGCTTTCGTTCGCGCCAATCGTCAGCCGTCCGCGAAACATGCCTCGAAACTCGCTGACGGCTTCCCGGGCTTCGTCGCGCAGATTGAGCATTCGCTGCGCGTATGAAAACAGAATCTTGCCGGCTTCGGTCATCGAGCCGTTCTTGCTGCTGCGGTCAAACAAGGTTTCGCCCAGCTCTTCTTCCAGCCTTTTGATGGCGATGCTGATGGCCGGCTGCGTGCGCAGCATCTTTTCGGCGGCGCGCGAAAAACTCTTCTCTTCGGCGATGGATAGAAAGATCTCCAGTTGTGACAAATCCACGATTACTCTCCCAGTGTTGTTTTGGTTTTCGGTACTTGATGGCTTGCCCTGAGACTATAAAAATCATTTATGGATAAGTAAAGTTCTTTCGGATGTAGTATCCGCCAACCCTTAACAAGGATTGGCGGATACTCTGCGGTTCCAGCCGGACATTGGCTTGCTGGCCCCGCCGATCAAGGCATTTTTGCATTCACTGGCGTATCGCCTGGTTGCCCCTGTGCCTTTGTAATCACCTGTTGATCGCTGCTCCGCCTGACATACCAGACACCCTCTGAAGCGCGCCAGATTGCGATGTCGGCTTTTCCGTCGCCGTCGTAATCGGCGGGCACCGGCACGTCACCCAAGCTGGACGCGCCCCACGATACGGCCTGCGTCTGACCGTCGGAGCTTCTGATGATGTACCAGTTCGTGTCCGCGCCGCGCCAGACGGCAATGTCCGCTTTGCCGTCGCCGTCGTAGTCCGCTGCCACCGGCACATCGCTGCCCAAGCCCCAATGCTTCGTCACCACTTGCCCGTCGGAGCTTTGCCGGATGTACCAAGTGCCATTCCCCCGGCGGAAGACGGCAATGTCCGTCTTGCCGTCGCCATCGAAGTCCGCAGGCACCGGCACGTCGTTGTAAGGCGCATTGCTTGATCCCCACAACACCGTCTGCGTCTGGCCATCCGAACTGCGCAAGATGTACCAGTTCGATTCCGTGCCGCGCCAGACCGCGATGTCCGTCTTGCCGTCGCCGTCGTAATCACCAGGCACCGGGATGTCCGTGCCCAGGCCCCACAGTTTGGAAGTCACCGCGCCGTCCTGACTGCCTTTGATCCACCACTGACCCGCCGAGCGCCGGAAGATGGCCAAATCCATCTTCCCATCGCCGTCGTAATCGCCCGGCGTCATCACGTCGTTGTACGGCGCAGCGCTTGCTCCCCAGGCTTCGGTCTTCGGCTTGCCGTCTTTGCTGTTGACGGTCAGCCAATCACCGGTTTGCCCGCGCCAGACCGACAGATCGGCTTTGCCGTCGCCGTCGAAATCGCCGAAGACCGGTGATTGCAAAGCCGCCCCGCCAATCACCAGCGAATAGCTCTTGCTGCCCGTGCAGTTGTTACCATCCGTCGCCGTGATGGTGAAGCTGTAAGTTCCCGCGACTGCCGGAAAGCCGAAGAGCAGACCGAAGCCGCCGTACAGCGTCAGCCCCGATGGCAGACTGCCCGTAGTCACCGCATAGCTGTACGTGCCGCTTGGCGTGGCCCCGACCGAATTGCTGTAAAGCTGACCCGGTTGGCCATTGGGCAAATCCGGCAGGGTGATCGTTGGGCACGTGTTGCCCGCAATCGTTCCCGTGTAAGCGCGGCTGCCCGTGCAATTGCCAAAGCCTGTCGCCGTGATACTGAAGTTGTAAGCGCCCGCCGCCGTCGTCGTGCCGCTGATCAACCCCGTCGCCGGATTCAACGACAAGCCAGTCGGCAAGGCTCCTGAAGTTACCGAGTAGCCGTAGTTTCCGCCCGCAGGAGTCGCCGTCACTGTCTGGCTGTAAGCCGTGTTTAAACTTGGCGTGGCCAGCGATGACAAACTAATGCTTGGACAAGCGACAACCAGCGTATAGGCCTGTTGGCCGCTGCATCCGTTCGCAGCCTGCGCTTTGATCGTGAAGCCGTAGGTTCCTGGCGTCGCCGGCAAACCCGTCAACGCGCCGGTCGCAGTGTTCAGCGTCAATCCCGATGGCAAGCCGCCCGTCAGCATCGAGTAGCTGTATGCGCCGCTGGGCGAGGCCGCCACGCTGCCCGTGTAGCTTGTGCCTGCCGTCGCGTTGCCAAGCGCCGCCAACGTGATGGCCGGACAGCCAATTGTCACTGTGTAATTGAGCGAACCGCTACAACTGTTCGCCCCTCCCGCAACTGATGCCGCAATGGTGAAGTTGAAGCTACCCGATTGCGTTGGCGTACCGGTGATTGCGCCGCTGGTCGCGTTCAAAGACAGTCCCAACGGCAGCGCGCCGCTGGACACGGCATAGCTGTATGTCCCCGCGGGTGAACCGGAAACAGTCTGGCTATAGGCCGTGCCGATGGTTCCGGTCGGCAGGCTCGCCGGAGTCAGCGTGACCGCCGGACAAGTGACCGGAATCTGGAAGTCGCGGAAGGCCGTGCAGCCGCCGAAGCCTGTCACCGTCACGCGAAAGTTGAAGGTTCCGCCCATGGTCGGTGAGCCGGTGATCGCCCCGGTTGAAGTGTTCAGCGTCAAGCCATTGGGCAACGCGCCACTGCTGACCGCGAAGGAATACGCCGTCCCCGCAGGCGTGGCGCTGACCGTTTGGTTGTAGGCCGTGTTGACCGCGCCGCCCGGCAGGTTCGCCGGATTCAAGCTGATGGCCGGGCAGACAACATTGATCGTCAGCGTGGCCGTCGCCGTCGCGCCGCAGTTGTCCGCCAGCCCGATGACGACGTTGTAATTGCCGATAAGCGTTGCGCCTGTCACCTGTACCTGTCCCGTCGCGCCGTTAACGATGACCGTCAGCCCGCCGTTGTTGGGCGAAACGCTTTGCAGCAGCAGCGAAGTGATCGTCCCGTTGTCGTTCGGCCCGGCGGCAGGCAAGATCGCTGGCGTCGTCCCGGCGGTGATGGTTTGCGGATTGTAACTGAGTACCGGCGGCGTATTCAGCGTTACCGTGACGGTCAGCGTGCCCGTGCCGGTCGCGTTCTGGTTGTCGGTCACGACCAGATTGAAGGTCGCGCTCGTCGCCGCGCAAGTCGCGCTGAGATTGGCCGTCACGCTGCCGTTAGCGTTGATGCTGAGATTACTGACCGTTACGCCGTTCGAGCTGGCGGTGGTCGGATTGCCGTTGATGGTAATCCCCAGCGTGTTCACGGGCTGATCGGGATCAACCGCCGTGCCGATGGTAAAGCTGGCAGCATTGCTGCCCGCTTGGGGAGCAATCGTGTTGCTGCTGATCGTTGGTGCGGTATTGGTCAGCAAGGTCGCCGAGGCGGTGTTGCCCGTCCCGCCGTTGGTTGAACTGACATTGCCGGTGACGTTGTTGAACGGTCCCGTCGTGGTTGGCGTGACGTTGACCGTAACAATGCAGGTGTTGCCCGGCGAAGCGCCCACCGTCCCGCCAGTCAGTTTGATTCCCGGAGCGCCCGCGATCAGCGTGCCGTTGCTGTTGTTGGTCAGCGTGCCGCCGCAGGTGTTCGTCATCACCAGCGGCGTTGCCACGACCAATCCCGCCGGGAACGTGTCGGTGAAGCCCAATCCTGTCAGCGCAACCGTGTTGGACGCCGGATTGGTGATCGTCAAGGTCAGCGTCGTCGTGCCGCCAATCGGCGTTGAAGCCAGTGCGAAGGCTTTGGCGATGGAGGGCGGCGCGACCACCGAATGCGATTCGGTGGCCGAACTCCCGTTGAAATTCGCATCGCCCGCGTAGGTGGCGGTCAACGTCCGCGCCCCCGGCGTGGTCAACGCCAGCGTGCAGGAGCCAGCGGCGACCGTCGCGGTGCAGGTTTCCGCGCCGCCCGAAACCGTGACGACGACGTTGCCGCTCGGCGTGCCCGCGCCCGGCGAAGTCGCCACAACCGTGAAGACGACCATCACGTTTTGGCCAACTGCGGACGAATCCGGGTTGTCGGAAACGATGGTGGCTGTTGTGTCCGCTTTGTTGACCGTGTGTGGCGCGCCCGCTGAAGTACCACCGTTGTAATTGGAATCGCCCGCATAAGCAGCCGTCAGCGTGCGATTGCCAAGCGCCGTTAGCGCCAGCGTGCATTGTCCCGCCGCGACTGTCCCCGTGCAGGTTTCCGCTCCTCCCGAAACCGTGACGATCACGTTGCCGGTTGGAGTGCCGCCGCCGGGCGAATTGGCCGCAACAGTGAAGCTGACGGTCACACCCTGTCCGAAGACCGATGGATCCGGCGTATCGGCGGTGATGGTGGTTGTTGTACTGGCCGGGTTGACCGCATGCCCGGCGGTCGCGGAACTGGTGTTGAAACCGGCATCTCCGTTATAGGTGATGGTCAGTGTCTTGGCACCGACCGTCGTGCTGGTCAGCGAGCAATTGGTCGCGGGCAATGTTGCGGTGCAGGTCCCGCCCGTCCCGTCGGCAATGGTCACGGTGCCGGTCGGCGTGCCCGCGCCAGGCGCGGTGATGTTGAGCGTGAAGCCAACGATGTAACTCTGCCCGGCCACGGATGGATCGGGCGAATCGGTGACATTGCTGATCGTCGTATTCGCTTTATTGACTGTGTGCGAAGCCGTCGCCGAACTCGTGCCGAAATCCGCATCGCCGTTGTAGGTGGCGGTGATGGTCTTTGCCCCGGGCGAGGTGCTGGTCAGACTGCAACTGGTCGCGGGCAGCGTGATGGTGCAAGTTTGCGAACCGTCGCTGACTGTGACTGTTCCGGTTGGTGTACCGGAGGCTGTGGTGACGCTGACGTTGACCGCATAACTCTGGCCAACCACGGTCGGCGTTGAACCCAACGCCGACGCATTGGTGATCGTCGTGGTCGTCGCCGCCGCGTTGACCGTGTGCGTGGCGTTCGCGGACGCGCTCCCCTGGTAATTGGCGTCGCCCGCGTAGGTCGCTGTCAGTGTCTTGGTTCCGCTCGTTGTGAAGGTAATACTGCAAGTGCCCGCGCCGACCGCCGCCGTGCAGCTTTGCGTGCCGTCCGACACCGTCACGTTGCCGGTCAGGGCCGCGCCGACCGCGCCCGGCGCATTGACCGTCACGCTCCAATTGATGGCCGCGGCCACGCCCACCACCGAAGGCGTGCTGCTGAGCGCCGCCGCGTTGGTGATCGTGGTGGTCGTGTTGGCTTTGTTGACCGTATGCGACACACCCGTTGACGCGCTGCCGTTGAAGTTGGCATCGCCGTTGTAGGTCGCGGTGATGGTCTTTGCCCCGGCGGTCGTCGAAGTCAGGCTGCAACTGGCCGTGGGCAAAGTGATCGTGCAGGTCGCCGCGCCATCGCTGACCGTGATCGTTCCGCCCGGCGTGCCCGCGCCCGGCGAAGTGACCGAAACGCTGGCCGCCACACTGTAAGACTGTCCCACGACCGTCGCCGTGCCGAGCGCAGCGGCATTGGTGATGGCGGTTGTCGTGTTGGCTTTGTTGACCGTGTGCGAAGCCGTTCCCGAACTCGCGCCGAAGTCCGCATCGCCGCTGTAGGTCGCGGTGATCGTCTTTGGCGCGCCGGGCGAAGTGCTGGTCAGACTGCAACTGATTGCGGGCAGCGTAATCGTGCAAGTCTCCGAACCATCGCTGACCGTCACCGTCCCGGTCGGAGTGCCCACCGCCGCCGTCACGCTGACATTGACCGCATAAGACTGGCCAGCCACCGTCGGCGTTCCGGATAAGGAGGCCGCATTCGTGATCGTTGTCGTCGTTGGTGTCGCATTGACAGTGTGGGTGGCGTTGGCCGAAGCGCTGCCGTTGTAGTTCGTATCGCCCGCATAAGTCGCCGTCAGCGTCTTCGTCCCGGCAGTGTTAAACGTGATGCTGCAAGTGCCCGCGCTGACCGCTGCGGTGCAGCTTTGCGTGCCGTCCGACACCGTCACGTTGCCGGTCAGGGCCGCGCCAATCGCGCCGGGCGAACTGACCGCCACGCTCCAATTGATGGTCACCGCCTGGCCGCCCGTCGAAGGCGTGCTGCTGAGCGCCGCCGCGTTGGTAATTGTGGTCGTCGTGTTGGCCTTGTTGATTGTATGCGACACGCCGGACGACGTGCTGCCGTTGAAATTGGCGTCGCCGTTGTAAGTTGCCGTGATCGTCTTCGCCCCGGGCGTGGTCGAAATCAGATTACAACTGGTCGCGGGCAGAGTGATCGTGCAGGTCGCCGCGCCATCGCTGATCGTGATCGTGCCGGTCGGCGTACCCGCTCCGGGCGAAGTGACCGAAACACTGGCCACCACGCTGTAGGCCTGTCCCACGACGGTCGCCGTGCCGAGCGCCCCGGAGTTGGTGATGGCCGTTGTCGTATTGGCTTTGTTGACCGTGTGCGAAACCGTCCCTGAACTCGTGCCGAAGTTGGCATCGCCGTTGTAAGTTGCGGTGATGGTCTTGGCTCCGGCGGTCGTGCTGGTCAGATTGCAACCGGTCGCGGGCAGTGTGATCGTGCAGTTCTGCAAACCATCGCTGACCGTCACCGTCCCGGTGGGGGTACTGGCTCCCGCGGTCACGCTGACATTGACGGCATACGCCTGGCCCACCACCGTCGGCGTGGAGGACAAGGATGCCGCGTTTGTAATCGTCGTCTTCGTGACGGTCGAATTGACCGTCAGCGTGAACATCGCATCCGTGGTCACGCCGCAATTGTCGGTCGCGCGGATTGTGATCGTGTGCATCCCAACCGGCGCCGCGTTGCTGATCGAGACCACGCCGGAAGCGTTGACCGAAATCGTGCCGGTGTAGAGGCCTTGCGACTGAACAGCATATGAACTGATGCTGCCATTGTCGGTCGCGGTCGACGGAGAGTTGGTGGTTGAGCTGCCCGCGCTCACCGAAGCCGCCGCGTAGTTGAGCGTCGGAGCAGTGTTGGCTGTGATGTTGACGGTCAGGTCACCCGTGCTGGTCAAGCTGCCATCGGAGACCTGGAAGCGCACCGTGCCGGAATTCGCCGTGCAACTGGCGGTGACGACGGCGGAGATGGTTCCGCTGGTGTTGGTGATGCCGGTAACGGTGATGCCGGTGGCCGTGCCGCCGGCGATTTGCGTCACGGTCAAGGAACCGGCGGCGGTTTGCGTGTCACTGACGGTTCCGACAGTGACAGCCGCGCCTGCCGGCGCGCCTTGCTGCCGAGAAATCGCTGCCGCTGGCGTGAAGGCCGGCGCGGCGTTCAGGATGTTGGTCAGGGAGAAGCTGACGGAAGCCGCCGCCCCGATGGCGCTGGCTACGACGTTGTAAGGGCCGCCGCCCGTGCCGTTGGCGGTCACCGTGCCGCTCGTGGCGAGGCCGCCGCTGATGGTGGCCGGATTGCCGGTTATGCTCGCCGCCGCACCGCTGCCGGGCGGGGTGAAAGTGACTTGCCCGCCGTCAACCGGATCGCCGAAAGCCGAACTGACCATCACGCTCAACGGATTCGCAAAGGCGGTGTTGACGGACGTGCTTTGGTTGTTGCCACTGTTGATCGCCAGCGTGAAGCCGCGTGATTCGAAGGCGCCGATGTCTACCGCGCTGCCCACCTGCCGGTTGAAGCCCGCGCCGCGCTGATCGATGGTCAGATTGAAGCCGAGGTTGTTGCTGGCGCAGGTGTTGGTCAGCACGCAGTTGTCGCCCGCGTTAATGGCCGGGCTGCCCGGCAGCAAGGCGCGCGTCTGGGTTGGCCCGCCATTATTGGCCAGCGCGCTAAGCAGCGGATTGATAGGCGCAGCGGCAGTGCCGATCTGATCGCCGGTCATCGGGATGATGGTCGCGTCAGCGTTGTTGCCGATCAGGTTATAACCCTGTGAACTGATTGTGCCGTCGACTTCGGGGCCAGAACTTGAGGCCCTATTCCCGGCGATCAGCGTGTTCCTGGTAATGACCGTGCTATTACCTATAAAAATACCGCCGCCAAACGGGGCTTGATTACCAGAAAGCGTACAGTTAATGAGGGTCAACTTGCTGCCAGTCGCGTTGCTTGAAATGCCGCCGGCGCTGCTGCTGGCCACGTTGCCGGAGAGCGTACAGTTGGTGAGGGTCGAGCTGCCGAAACTGTTGTCATAAATGCCCGCACCGTGTAACGCCGAATTACCGGAGAGCGTGCTGTTGCGGACAGTCAAGGTACCAGAGTTGCTGTTGTAAATGCCGCCGCCTTTGCCGCCGGAAGTCGAGTTGCCGGAAAGGGTGCTGTTACTGACGGTCAAGAGACCAAAGTTGTTAATGCCCCCCCCATTGCTGCCCCCATCCGCGCCATTGGCAATCGTCAGCCCATCGAGCACGACGAGCCTGTCGGTGTTAACCGTGAACACGCGTCTCGCCCCATTGCCCGAGATTGTCAGCAGATTGGCCCCTGGCCCATTGATGGTCAGGTGCTGGTTGATGGTCAGTTCAGCCGAGGTCAACGTAATCAGACTAATGCCGTTGGCAAAGGTGATCGTGCCGCACGCAGTGGCAGTGGCCAACGCATCGCGTAAGCTGCCTGGGCCACTGTCATTGTTGTTCACCACGACGACCGGCGCGGGAACTTCACCCTGCCATTCAACAGCGCCGATGTCCATGGCGCCGCCAAACCGGCGATTGAAGCCTGCGCCGCGTTGATCGAAGGCCGGATTGACACCCGCGCCACTGCTGTGAGCCGTGGCGATGGTGCTGTTGGCCCCGCGCGTGACGGTCAACTGATTGCCCGCTTTGCCGGTGACAATCATCTGTTCGCTGTCAATCTGGACGACGAAGCCCACGGCGCCGGGAAAGGCAGTGGCGTCGGCGAGGTTGATGGTTGTCGCGGCATTGCCAAGCGCGCCGTTGAGCGTCGTCACGTCGGCGCCTGCATTTATGGCCGGGCTGCAGTAGGGCAGCGCGTGCGTTTGGGTGGGCCCGCCATTATTTGCCAACGGGCCAAGTATATTGAAACCAATCAGGTTATTCACCTGAGAGGTGAACAAGTTGCCGGAGACATTAGCGGGCGTGTTTCCGGCGATGATGGTATTTCGGGCATTCACTGTGCCTGAAAAGATTCTAATGCCTCCGCCCGAATTGGCGGAGAGCGTACAGTTAGTCATGGTCATGCTGCCACTTTCCATATAAATGCCGCCGCCGAAGGTTGACGAATTGCCGGAGAGAGTGCTGTTGGTGAGGATTGCGGTGCCGTCGAAGTTGTAAAGGCCACCGCCTACGTTGGCGCCAGACGTGAGCGAATTGCCGGAGAGCGTACTGTTGGCGAGAGTCAAGGTGCCAAAGTTTGCAATGCCGCCCCCAGCGCTGCTGGCCGTATTATCGGAGATCGTGCTGTTGGTGATGGTTAAGGTGCCCTCGTTGCTAATACCGCCGCCATTCAGCGCATTAGCCGAATTGCCCGAGACCGTGCAGTTGGCGAGCGTCAAGGTGCCAAAGTTATTGATACCGGCCCCATTGTCTGTGATAAAGCCACTTGCGGGGCCTTTGCCATTGGCAATCGTGATGCCGCTCAGCGAGACGACGCTGGTGATCGAGAACACGCGGCTCGTGTTATTGCCTGAAATCGTCAACTGCGCCGCCCCCGGCCCATTGATTGTCAGGTTCTGGCTGATGGTCAGATTACCGCTGTTCAGGGTAATCGTGCCGGTGACGGAAAAGCCAATCGTATCGCCGTCCACCGCCTTCGCAATCGCATCGCGTAAGCGGCAATTCGCGCCCGGACAATTCGCGGCATTGGCGGTGCCATCTCCGAGGCTCGTCACCGTGATGGTCGCCATCGGTGCGGCAGGAGCCGTGGCAGGCACTGGGCTAAACGCCTTGCTCGCACCCGCTGAAGAAAATAATTGCTTCAGCTTGTTGCCGACCTGCTTTAACTCGTTCCCGAGTTTCCCGGCGGCATGGCCTTGCTGTTGCCAATAGCCGAGTCCGAGGACCAGGCTCAGGACGAGTACGAACCCTGCGATGCGAAATTGTTTATTCATGGGGATGCTCCTTAAAGGTTTCAGCTTACTGTGTGTCCGGAGGCGTTGGCGGGGCGACTGCCGGAGGTGGCAAGCCAATGCCACCCAACCGGCCGCCCCCTTACGCCAAACCAATCAATTTTTTGTGGGGTTGCCGCTCCATTGGTGGGTGACCGGCAAGTTATGGCGATCATTTGCCGCCCTCATTGATGAAGGCGTCGTGCGCGGGCGAAAACACCAACGGGCGAGAAATATTTTTTGTTGTTGCGCTTGCCGGCAAGCGACAGCGTTACGTGTTGGAGCGAACCGCGCCGCGATGGAGCTTGCGTCGGAAGCGCGCCCGGACTTCCTGGCCGAGGCGTGCAGCGGCGAAGACGAGTTGCGCCGCGAGGGCGAATCGCTGCTGCAAGCGCGGGATCAGGCAGACGGTTTCATTGCCGGAGAGGTGGCTGGTGTGGTCGCCGAAAGATGTCGCGCACAGTGTTTTGCGGCAAGCCGTTATCCGCTGTCCAGTGATCGAAGCGATATTGCGCCAGCGCCGTTCCGCCCGCCCCGCAAAGCAGTACCAGACAGGCAAGCGCAATCAATCTGATAAACAAGCGCTTCACTGCTGCAATAGCTCCTGACCGGGCGCGCCCGGAAACGAATGATGAGATAGGTGAAAGGCGTCCGGAAGTTAAGATCGCCCTTGAAAAGCGGCGGCAATGTAGAACAAAACGAGCAGACCGGCAATTGGTCAAGCGATCAGGGTTGGGTATACTGCCGCACCAATCGCAGCGTTGAACACCGAACCGACAAATGATCGTACCTGCTCAAAACCATCCGTCTTCCGCGCCCGCTTTCGCTGACGCGCTGCCAGCGCTCGAACAGCACTTTGGCTTTTCGACGTTTCGCGAAGGCCAGGCCGATGTCATTCGCGCCGTGATCGAAGGGCGCGACGTGATTGTGGTCATGCCCACCGGCGGCGGCAAATCGCTCTGTTACCAACTCCCCGCCCTGCTCTTTCCCGGCGTGACGCTGGTCGTTTCGCCGCTGATCGCGCTGATGAAAGATCAGGTGGACGCCCTGACCGCGCGCGGCATCGCGGCGACAGTTATCAACAGTTCGATCAGCTTCGACGAACAGTTGGGACGCATGCGGGCAATGGCTGACGGGCAATTCAAACTGGTCTATGTCGCGCCGGAACGCTTCAAAAACGAACGGTTCATTGAAGCCATGAAACAGGTTCCAGTTTCGCTGTTCGCCGTGGATGAAGCGCATTGCATCTCGCAATGGGGACATGACTTCCGGCCCGATTACATGCGATTGCAAGCGGCGGCAGAAGCTTTAAGCCAGGGGGGCCAAAATGGCCGCAGGCCCCGGATCATTGCGCTGACAGCAACGGCGACGCCCAAAGTTCGTGACGACATCAGCGCGCAGCTTGGCCTGAAAGATACAGCCAGCTTCATCGCCGGATTCGACCGGCCCAATCTGGCGCTGCGCGTTGTGCCCTGCAAAACCGACCGCGAACGCATTGCCCACGCCGCGCAGATCATTGAACGCTCGGACGGCACCGGCATCATCTACGCCTCCACGCGCAAAGCCGTCGAAGAAGTCAGCGGCCAATTACAACGTCTGGGACGAAAAGTGATGGGCTATCACGCCGGCCTGGACGAACGAACGCGTTCGCGCGTGCAGGACAGTTTTATGTCCGGCGAATTGCAGGCCATCATCGCCACCAACGCCTTCGGCATGGGCGTGGACAAACGCAACCTGCGCTTCGTCACGCATTACAATCTGCCCGGTTCAATCGAAGCTTATTACCAGGAAGTCGGGCGCGGCGGGCGCGACGGCCTGCCGTCGGTCTGCACCTTGCTGTTCAATTACGTGGACACGCGGACGCATGAATTTTTCATTGATGGCAGCTATCCCGATCCCGATTTGATCCGCGATGTTTATGCCTGCGTGATCGGCACGGGCCGCGAGGTGGTGGAACTGACCGCGCGAGAAATTGCGCCGCGCATCCACATCAGAAACGAGATGGCGATCAATTCGGCGCTGGTCTATTTGGAAAAAGCCGGACACATTGAGCGTGGGCAAACCGGCATCAAAATCATTGACCGCGTCGCGCGCCAGGCCCTGCGCGTGAACTGGACAGAGATCGCCACCCGCCGCGCCGCCGATGAACGCAAACTGCGCGAGATGCTGAATTACGCCTACAACGAAGACTGCCTGCGCCGCTTCATCCTGAAATATTTCGGCGACCGCAAAAACGTCGCGCATTGCCGCTGTTCGAACTGCCAGCCGGTGATGAAATGGAAAGAAATCGAAGAAGCCGTTGAAGCCTTGAGCGCGCGCACGCAGCGCGACGCTGCCCAAACTCCCGATGCCACGTCGGCTGACGGCCCGCGCGCGCTGAGCGAAGAAGAGCATCTGGCCGTGCGCAAGATTTTAAGCTGCGTCGCGCGGATGGACGGCAAGTTCGGCAAGGGCACGGTGGCCGGCGTGCTGCGCGGGTCGCGAGCGAAGAACATCGCGGCCAACCAGCTTGATCAACTGACGACCTTCGGCCTGCTGCGCGAATATTCGCAGGACGAACTGACCCGGTTTCTGAACGCGCTGATCGTCGCCGGATGCGTGAGGCAAAGCGGCGGAGCGCGCCCCGTGGTCAGCCTGACGGAACTGGGCACTCAGGTCATGCGCGACCTGGCGCGCGTCTCGCTTGATCTGGATGGCGTGACCGCTGACTTATCAGATGAAATCAGCGAAGAATCCGAACGGGCCGAGATCGAACGCCAAATCAGCAACCGCCCCAGCGAAACTCAGGAAGAGACCTTCAGGCTTTACCAACAGGGGCTGAGCGTCAGCGAGATTGCCGCGCAACGCGAACTCAAGGCCAGCACCATCGAAGTGCACCTAGCCCTGTTGATTGCCGATGGACGCCCCATCAACCTGGATCAACTGATTCCACCGCCAGATCGCGCGCTGATCGAATCTGCCGCCGAGCGCTGCCGGCAGGCCGGGCAAGTGGGCCTCAGTCCGATCAAAAGCGAATTGCCGGAACACATCAGCTACGGCGCTATCCGTCTGGCTCTGGCGGCCAAAGAAAAACAGCAATCATAGGACTAACCTGTTTTGACACTTCGCCGAACGCTGTGCTACAAGACGCCACTAAATACATACACCAAACGCTATTTTACGAACGCTTTTGATAACACAAACGAGCCGCCCCAACTTCATTGAAGCTCAGTACCTTGATGGCCGTCCGTGGCGTGAAACATCCAGGTTGACACTCATTCCCCATCAACTTATTCAGAAAGGAAAGTGAGGCAAATTCCATGACAGCAACCGCAACTGCGCTCGCCGTTGAGCGCGAACCCGTGAACAAAGAATTGTTGATTCGCACCATCAGCCTGACGATTCAGCCGATGACCCGCGAAGCTTTTGCGCCGTACGGCGAAATCATCAGCGAACGCGGCGACGTCGCGCTTGATCTGGACGGAGGCGCGCCCAACGTTGCTGCGCAAACCGTCGAAGCACGCCCGATGAAGTTTGACTTCCTGGGCCGTCACCTGCGCTCGGAGCAATTCTTTGCGCCCCTGGGCGGCGCGAAATCCGTGATCGCCGTCGCGCCACCATCCGAAGAGGGTGAGGCCGTACCCGACATCAACCGCATGGCGGCATTTTTGGTGGAAGGCACCGACGCATTCAAACTGCACCGGGGCACATGGCATGTCAGCGCCTTCCCGGTTTCGGAACGCGCAACCTTCCTGGTGCTGGACCGTGAAAACACACTGGAAGAAGATTTCGACCTGCGCGATTTGAAAACTGCGCTCGGTGTCGTCGTTCAAATTCAGCAGTAGGCAATCAGCAGTATGTCGCGACAAAGACAGCCACCGAACTCTTTACTTCGGTGGCTGTCTTTCTGTCTCAGCAATTGATCTCAAACTCTTTCTCGACAGGATTGATTTAGTAATGAAGAAGCTATTTTCTCAAAGCGCGCTGGTCACGGTGCTTCTGGCATTAACGGCTGGCTTGTCCGCTTGCAACGGCAGTGTGGTTTCGGACTCGTCATCGAAATCATCCAACGGTGCGACCACCACACAACCGGCGGCAAGTCCGAATAGCCCAAACACGATGTCAGCGGCGTCACCGAACGCTGCGGCTCAACAGGCGGCACCTTCGCCGACCATTTTGCCGATCATCAAAGAAGCGCAAGCCAAACCCGGCGTTCCCGTGACCGTACCCGAATCCATGAAACGCCCGCTGAACGCCGAAGAGATGCAGAAAGCGCTGCAAGCCATGCCGCCCGAAGTCCGCGCGCGCATTCAAGGCATGCAAGCCGCGCCGCCTGGCGTGAAACCAGGGCAACCGCAGGCGACGCCCAAAAAATAGATGAGCGACAATTCCGAGCAGAACAAGCTGGCCCTCGCCTTTTCCATCGGCACCGTGGTGGTATCGAACATTGTCGGCGGCGTGGTCGCGGGCTATTTGCTGGATCGCTGGCTGAAGACCGGACCGTGGCTGCTGATCGGAGGAATTGTGCTCGGCGCCATCGGTGCATTCGCTTCGCTTGTTCGCATCGTCTCCCGCCTCAACGAAAAATGATGAGCGCGGGGGAAATCATCTTCACCCGCGTTCATTCCCCTCCGGACACATCTATGCTACGACCTTCTCTCCTCTATCTTTCGCTAGTCCTTTTGACCGCTGGAATTCTGCTTCCACCTTTACGCTCCACAGCACACGCTCAATCGCAGCAACCAATTCAACTGGTCAACGGCTACCCGCAATTCCGGCTGAACGGTCAGCCCTTCTTCGCGCACAGCGCGGCGTTCTTCTACAACCGCCTGCCGCGCGACGAATGGGCCGCGTCGCTGGTCAAGCTGAAGGAGATGGGGATCAACACCATTGATCTGTACATCACCTGGAATTGGCACGAGCCGGAAGAAGGCAAGCTGGATTTCGATGGCCACACGAATCCGCGCCGCGATCTGAAAGGTTTGATGGAGATGGTCAGCGAGATGGGCTTTGCTGTCATCGTGCGCCCCGGCCCGGTGATCTTGAACGAATGGAAAAACGGTGGCTATCCCGATTGGCTGCTGGCAAGGCCGGAATATCAGATGCATTCGGCAGCGCGGCTGGACGGCCATTACCCTCCGCTTTCGGCCGTCAGCTCGACTAACTCCGAAGAGGCCAGTAAACAATGGATGGCGAACGAAACGCATATGCGCTACACGCGGCGGTGGTTCGGCGACGTGATGCGCGAAGTATTGAAAGATAGGCAGGCGGCACAAAACAATACAGGGGGCGGCAACGTCATCGCCATTCAACTGGACGACGATCAAGCAATCAATCGCGTCAATTACAACGGCCCGCTCTTCTGGAAGTACATGAATTCGCTTGCCGAATTTCTCCGCGATGCGGGCGCGACCGTGCCGGTTTACATCAATCCGACCGATATGCGCGTTTCTGCCGCTGGCGCGCCGAACAACATCGGCGCAATGGGGCAGTGGTATTTCAACTTCGGTAACGACGCGACGCTGCGATGGGAAGACACCGCGACCTTGCAGTTTTATACCGAGACGCTGAAAACCCAGCCGCACTTCCCACCGATGCTGATCGAATATCAAGCCGGTTGGTACGGCACGGGCGATGACAGTTATGCGCGTGTCGCCGACCCGACCAACACGCTGCTGTCATCGCGCGTGATGATCGGGCACGGATTGCGCGGGCTGAATTACTTTCCGGTGCAGGACACGCTTTATCCCGCCGGTTACGAAGTCCCGTGGGCCAATCATTACTACACCTGGGAATCGGCGCTGAATCTGGCTGGTGAAGAGCGCCCGCGCGCCGCCGCCGTTTATCGCAACGGCAGATTGATCGCTGGCGTTGGGCGCGAACTGGCCGCCGCGCACAAAGCCGCTGACATCGGCCTCGTTTATCCCATCAGTTCTTTCGATCAAGCAGCGTTGACGCGCGAAGACGTGCTGCGCATCTCGCACGCGCAGCTTCAAATTCAGCAGTTCTGCCAGCTCAATCAACTCTCCGTCGAATACCTCGACCTGGAATTCCAATCGCTCGATCATCTGCGACGCCATAAGGCGCTGCTGCTGCCAACCTTCGACGACGAAGCCTTGAAGAAGACCTTAGCGACAGGGCGCGAGGAAATTACGGCGGCGAATGAAGAAAGACGGGGCGACGGGAAGACGGGGCGACAGGGCGAAAAGAAGCTTGTGCTTTCGATGGAGACGCAACGAAAGTTGGTGGAGTTTGTGAAAGGCGGCGGGCTGTTGGTCTGCACGCCGTCGCTGCCGCAGGGCGAGATGTTGAATCAGTTGAAAGCAGAACCGCTGGCATCGCGCGTGATCGTCGTGCCGGACTTCTGGCGGATGATGCCGATTGAACCGGGTAAGACGAAGCGGGAAGAAGTGATCGCCAGCGTGCAAAGCGCCGCCGTTGAATTTGTCAGCCGTCTGTCGCGGCTGGGCGTCAATCGCGGAATCAAAGCGCGCGTAACCAAAGAGGGAGACCAGGCTGCTATGCCTTCCTCCGCTGGCGCAACGATTGAGCCGGACTTTATCGCCACACGGCTGGTCGCCGACGAAAGCAATCGCGGTTATGGCTTCGTCAGTCTGGCGAATTTCGACAACAAGCGGTCAATGCGCATCAGCTTGAACGTCGCTGACCCAATGTCACCAGGCTCCCGACTTGAATTGCCCGAACTCACCTTGCGCGCGCGCGATGCGCTGATGCTGCCGTTGCGCTTGCCCATTCACAATGGCCAAGGCGAAGAAATCACTTACGCGACGGGGGAGTTGATCAAACACGAAATGGCGAACGGGAAAATCCGGCTGCGGTTTTATGCGCCTGATACGGCAGCGGTCGCATTGAAGCTGCATCACAATCCGCAAGGGGCCATCACGATTGATGGTACGCCCGCCACATTTGAATCGGACAAGGACGGCGTCATTCATCTGAAACTGATCCCGCCCGGACGGAGTCCGAAATTGAAAGACGAAGATGAATTGGCGGGCCGCCGCGCAAACGAGCATGACGTTGAGATCGTTTACGAAACCGGGTTGCCAGAAATCACCCTCAAACCCGCAAAGCTGATCATCGGCGAAAACAATCAAGTCGCTGTCGAAGTCGCCAACCGCGCGGCAACAGCGGTGCGCGGCAAACTTTTGCTGGCGGCAGTTCGCGGCTTCTGGTCAAGTGAGTTTTACCAGGACATTGACCTTGCGCCGCGATCCACAAAGACGATTTCTTTCTCGCTTCCCGTCAGCACAAAAGCCGTCGCGGGCGACCAACTCGCTTTACAGGCGACGCTTGATGCCGGCTCGCGTCAATATTTCGCACCGTCCGTCTTTGCTGAAATTGCTCCGCGCTTTTCCTGGCGCGTCACGCCAAAAGCTACCTGGCCGTTGCGTGCCGACACGAATCAAGAGATTCAACCACCGTTGCTGCCCCCTGCTGACGCCAACGCGACAAGCGCGCAGTTTGGCATCCGTCTGAGCAATAACACGTCGCAGCCGGTCTCGCTTTCGCGCAATTCGCTGCTGGTAAATGCGCTGCCGCTGAAGCTGGCACCGGAAGAAGAGAATCAGAGCAGCTTCACCTACAACTTCGCGCCGGGCGAAAAGTCCGCGCTCAATCCATTCAACGTCACCTTGAGCGATGGACAGTTGACCGGAACGGTGAGGGTCAATCTGCTGGCGCTGCGCACGGGCGAGGCCGTCGCGTTTGCCTATGACGTGGATCGCGACGGGTTTGATGACTACGTGATGGAAAATGAATTCCTGCGCTTGATCATCTCGCCGAACGCCGGAGCGCGGGCGTTCGCGCTGATCAACAAACGTACCGGCCAGAACGTCTTCACCAACGTCGGCGGTTTGCGCGACAAGTTTGTCGAACTTGACCCGATGAATCCAACCCGCAACGCGCGCCGTAAACGTGGAATGTACGGCACCTTCAATCGTCCGTACGTCGCTGAAATTATCGCGGGAATGGGCGGGCAAGCCGTTCTGACGCTTGCTTATGACGCGCCGGACGTTTACCCGGCAGGCGCGCGCATCCAGCGGACGATTACCTTGAAAGCAGGAGAAGAGTTTTTCACCGTGGATTACCGCGTGACGCCAAAAGTGGCGGATGGGAAACAAGCGCTTTGGTCGGCCAACTCCATCGTCATTGGCGACCCATTGAACAAAGCGCGTAAGTTTGTGGCGGCGGATGGCGCGTTCGATTTTGCGGCGGCGAAGACTCGCGGGTTAAGCACGGCGTCCGGTTGGGTGGCCGCACCGGTTGAAAATCAAAGCACGTTCGGCGTGCTGTGGCGGGAAGCGGAAGTGGCAACGGCGGAAATCGAGATGAAAGACTTCTCTTCCTTCGTCAACGTGAAGTTCAAACCCTTCACTTCGACGGCGGCGCATTTATACCGGCTGGCCTTCTATTTTGGCGCACTGCCGCCGGAGAGACTGGCAACCGAGCGAACGCGGATGATGGACGAGAGGAAGTAACTGCTGCGGCACAACTGGCACAATTGGCACAATTATCCGCGCGGGAGAAAGAATTTGAAAATTTGATCCAGTTGACGTTCGAGACGTTCGACCCGGCTGACCAATAATGCCAATTGCTGTCGAAAAGCTTGATTGTCTTGCTCGGCTGCCTCAAAGCCCGCGTTCATGGTTTGTTCAATGGACTTGAGGCGCTCACTGAAGACTCCCTCGAATCCTTCAAACTTGGCATCAATGTAGTTTTTCAGCATCTGCTGATTGAGCCAAGTGGCCCCAAAGATAGCCAGGATGAAAGTGCCGAGGGCGACGATGATGGTGATAATCAATGGATTCATTTCAAATTCTCTTTGCTGCAAATTGAACAGCGTTTAGCGCTGAGGCTGGGGTGTATTTATCCGCCCGGTAGCAGCGTGTCAAGTAGCGCGATTCTCCAAGCCGCTGGAAAAGCCCCCGTCAACCGTGTAGTTTATTGAAGCCTCCCTAGGGCATTTTTTTTGAGGAAGTATAAAAATGATGAGAAGGAGTTTGGAGATTTCATTGAAAGGAAACGTTATTAGGCGCGGCGCATTCGCGGCGCTGTTTTTGTGTTCTCTCTGCATATTTTCGGCAGGGTTTTCGGCTGACGCACTGGCGCAGACAAACCAACCCCTCACGCGGATTCGCGTGAGCACTCAGGATGAAGCCGGACAGCCTGTCGCCGGCGTCGCCGTCCAATTCAAAATTAAAGAGAACATCGTCTCCACGGTTGTTTCCGACGAAAAAGGCGAAGCCGTCGCCGCCAATCTACAGGCCGGAATGTACGACATTGTTGTGTCAAAAGACGGATTTGAATCACGCACGCAGACCGATGTGGCGCTGACCAGCGCGCAAGGCGTGGACATCAAGTTCGTGATGGCCAAGAAGGTGGAGTTGAAGGAAGAGGTCAACATTACGGCCAGCGGAGGCAACAACAAGCCGGAACAAATCTCTTCGCCCTCGACTGAATTGCAGGGTTCGACGTTAAAAGAGTTGGCCAGCCGACCACGCGAAGTGAAAGATGCGCTGCCGTTGATTCCCGGCGTAGTGCGTTCGCCACAGGGGGAGATCAAAATCTCAGGCACGGGCGAAAACCGCAGCGCCTTCATTGTCAATAATGCTGACGTGACTGACCCGGCGACGGGCCAATTCGGAATGACCGTGCCGGTGGACAGCGTGCAATCCATCAATGTTTTCAAGACGCCTTACCTGGCACAATACGGGCGGTTCACCGCTGGCGTTGTTTCGGTCGAAACAAAGCGCGGTGGCGACAAATGGAACTTCGAGTTGAACGACCCTTTTCCAGAGTTCCGTTTCCTGAGCGGTCATCTGCGCGGCTTGCGTGACGCGACACCGCGGATTGTCTTCAACGGCCCGCTGATCAAAGAACGGCTGTTCATTTCGCAAGGCATCGAATACGCCATCCGCAAACGCGCCGTGCAGACGCTGGCGTACCCGGACAAAGAAAGCATCGAAGAGTCCATCAATTCGTTCACGCAACTTGATTACATCCTGTCGCCCACGCACACACTGACCGGCACATTTCATCTGGCCCCGCGCAAGGAAAAATTTGTGGGTCTGGATTTCTTTAATCGCCGTCCCGTCACGCCGAATTTCAGCGGCAAGGACTACACCGGCACGCTGATCAGCCGTCTGACGCTGGGCGAAAACCTGCTGGAAAGTCTGGTCGCCGTCAAAAGCTTCGACGCCAGAGTCTGGGCGCAAGGTGCTGGCGAAATGACACTGACGCCGACCGGCAATCGGGGCAATTACTTCAGCCAGCAGAACCGCGACGCAACGCGCGCTGAATGGATGGAAACGCTGTCGTTGAAGCCGATTCAAAATCTGGCGGGCACACACAATCTAAAACTTGGCAGCGTCATTGCGCGCACAGCCAATGAAGGCGAGTTCACCGCGCGCCCAGTCAACATTGTGGATGCGCAGAATCGCCTGCTGCGCCGCATTGAATTTGCAGGCGGCAGGCTCTTCGACCGAACGGATGTAGAGACGCACTTTTTCGCGCAGGATCATCTGAACGTCACGCCGAAGCTGTCGTTTGATCTGGGACTTCGGTTTGAACGGCAGAGCATTACAGGAACCTATCGCTGGGCACCGCGGGTCGGTTTTGCCTGGACGCCGTTCAATAATCAAAACACCGTGCTGCGCGGCGGCTACGGTTTTTTTTATGACCGCGTTCCGTTAAGCGTCTTCTCTTTCTACCGCTACCCGGAACAGGTCATCACCAGTTATAACCCGGCCAACGGCGCGATCATTGACGGCCCGCGCCACTTCATCAACATCACCGACAAAGCCGAAAGCAAAAGCAATCCCTTCGTCCGCAGCAAATCGAACATCGGCAACTTCGCGCCCTACAGCGCGACGTGGAACTTCGAGGTCGAGCATGTTTTTGCTCGCCGCTTCAAACTGCGCGCCAATTACCTGAGCAGCAATTCAGAAGGCGTGGTGGTGATTGAACCGAAGCTGGTACAGGGGCAGGACGCAATGGTGATTGGCGGCGGCGGCAAATCGCGCTATCGCCAGTTGGAATTCACCGGGCGCGTGAACTGGGGCGAAGAGAAACAGAATCTGTTTCTATCCTATGTTCGCAGCAGTTCGCGTGGAAATATCAACGAATTCAATACCTACATCGGCAACTTCCCGTTCCCGGTCGTGCGCCAGGATCAGTACGCTCGATCGAGCGCCGACCTGCCGAACCGCTTTCTGGCTTGGGGCACATTCCACCTACCGTTGAAGTTGCGGTATTCCCCAATCATCGAATACCGCAGCGGCTTCCCTTATTCGGCAGTGGACGCGGCTCAGAACTATGTCGGCGAAGCGAACAGTTTGCGCTTCCCGAAATCCTTCTCGTTCGACAGCCGCATCTCGCGCGATTTCCAGGTCAGCCCGAAGTACGCGTTCCGGTTCACGGTCAGCGGCTTCAACCTGACCAATCATTTCAACCCGCTGGATGTGCGCCGCAACATCGCCGACCCGCAGGTTGGCCAATTCTTCGGCAACTATCGCCGGTTCTTCCGGGTGGATTTCGACGTGATCTTCTAAACAGCACGGGGAGCGTGGTCACTGACGCTTCCCGCACTGCCTATTCCCCGGATGCTCATTACCAGTCCTGCCAACGAACGATTGAAACATGCGCGGCGCGTGCGCGAGGGGCGTGGGGGTGATCTGATCTTTATCGAAGGTGAACGTCTGATCGAAGAATGCCTGCAATCCAGCCTGCCGCTGTCCGTCTGTTTCCATTCACCAGAACCATCATCGCGAGCGCAAGCCATCCTCAATCAGCTTAAACAGCGCAAATGCCCGTTGTTTGCGGTGACAGATGCGGCGTTGGCGGCCATCAGCGACACGATTCACACACAAGGGTTGATCCTGATCGCCGGGCGGCCCACGGCCACGCTCGATCAAGCTTTGTCGAATCGCGCTGAGAACGCGGCATTGATCGTCTGTCTGGATGCCGTGCAAGACCCCGGCAATTTCGGAACCATTGTGCGAACGGCGGAGGCCGCTGGCGCAAGCGGCATTGTCGCGCTGGCAGGTTCGGTGGATGCATACGCGCCAAAAACGTTGCGCAGCGCGATGGGGTCGGCTTTTCGGCTGCCCATTACAACGGGTGTCAGCTCGGAAAAATTATTGTCGAAGGCGCGCGCCGCAGGCTTGAAGGTTGTGGCGACAGCAATGGAAGCGGAGACGGCTTACACCGATTTCGACTGGCGGCAACCGGCAGTAATGATTCTGGGAAACGAAGCCACTGGCGTCCGCGCGGAATTACTGGAACAGTGCAATACGCGTGTGAGGATTCCGTTACGACCGCCGGTCGAATCATTGAATGTGGCAACGGCAGCGGCGGTACTGTTGTTTGAAGCGGCAAAGCAACGCGCGTGATTTACCTCATGCCCGGATTTTGAAATTACGATCGCTTCTTGCCGCGGGCAGAAGCCTGGCGGCGTTTCACAGTGCCATTGTGCCCATTCAAATGACCATTGCCATTCCCATTGACGCCATTTTCATATTCAACGATTCGCTTGCTCAGCGTATTTCGGTGGATACCCAATTCGTCTGCCGCTTTGGACAGGTTGTTATGATGGCGATTGACAACCTTCTGAATAAACTTCTTTTCAAATTCCTTGACGGCTTCATCAAAGAGAATTCCGCCCGTAATCATTTGGTCAACCAGGGATTCCAGTTCAGCTTTCATGGCATGTTCCTCAAGCATTCAACGCCACGTTGCCGCGAAAAAAGAAAAAGCGACGCCTTGCAGGATGTACAACCTTATCCTGCCGCCGCCAGCCTTCGTTTCGTGTGGGGAGATAAAGACGAAAGGCACGAGCTATCTAAACGGGCAACGTTTCAATTCAGTCAGTCAATTCAATCGATAAACTTCTTATCTGCTCTTTGCAAAAGGCAGATCGTGTCCTGTGATCAGTCTGTAAGCTTCCAGATATTTCTTGCTGGTCTCTGATATGACCAGTTCAGGAAGTGGAGGGGCGGGCGGATGCTTGTCCCAATCCAGTGTCTCTAAATAATCGCGGACATATTGTTTGTCGAACGAAGGTTGCGATTGGCCTGGCCGATAAGCGTCGCGCGGCCAGAACCGCGATGAATCAGGCGTCAGCACTTCGTCCACCAGGATCAACTGTCCATCAAGAAGCCCAAATTCGAACTTCGTATCGCAGATGATGATGCCGCGCGTTTCCGCATAGCGAGCAGCATCGGCATACAACTTCAAACTGACCACCTCAAGCTCCCGCGTCAACGATTCGCCCAGCACAGCCGCCATTTCGGCAATCGAGACATTGATGTCATGTCCCGTCTCTGCTTTGGTTGCGGGCGTAAAGATCGGCTCTGGCAGTTTGGAAGATTCACCCAACCCCGTCGGCAATTGATGGCCGCACACAGCGCCTGCCCCGTCTTTATGCTGATACTCTTTCCATCCCGATCCCGCCAGATAACCTCGCACCACGCATTCAAATGGAATTACTTCGGCGCGACGCACCAGCATCGTTCGTCCGGCCAAAGCTTCCTTCGAAGCCGATGAAAGCCTTTCCAATAAGCCAGTGGGGAATTGCTCCACCTCCGTCGTGACCAGATGATTCGCGACCAGATCAGCAAACCGCGTGAACCAAAACCGCGACAGTTGCGTCAACACCTGTCCTTTGTGCGGTATCGCATTCGGTAACACACAATCGAACGCCGAAATCCGATCCGATGCCACAATCAACAAATGGTCTTCGTCAACCTCGTAAATGTCACGTACCTTGCCGCTGCGTAGAAAATTTAGCTCCGCGATTCGTTCAATTTCCACGCCAGTTTTGGATACAGCAGACATAAAAACGCAAAAAGTCCCACACACAATTGAACCGCCTAAACGTCTATTCAATCGTCAGCAGAACCGTTCAGAAGTTGATTTGGTTGATCACCGAGGTGCTCGCTCCCCTTGAAGCGGATGCGCATTATTCGCGTGAGTGCCTGCTTTGTCAAGATGGTAATCGGCGAAGAAAGTCGTTTTTGGAAATATATTCGTTGAATAAACACATGCTTCAAAATCGCCCGTCTTTATTGAGCATTTCGCATTCATGGGAAATAAGCAGCGGCTTATTTGCGCGTCAAAAAGCGCCAGCGTCACGCCTTGCTCCATCCATACCCGCAACGTATGATGGCCGCGTTTGGATCAAGATCACGTGAATGAAAACATCACGGATCAACGTCTCCGGCACTCAGGTTTTGAACCATTGGCCAAGCGGTGTTGCCGCTAAAAGTTATGCAAAAAAACACTCCGAACTCATCCGACTCCACGCCTAAAGCTAATGCTCCCGCCATGCGCGAGAAGCTTTTGATCGTCGAAGACGACCCGGCCATTCAACGCATGATCGGCGACTACTTCCGCCACGTCGGCTACGACATCGTCACCGCCAGCGATGGCGAAGCGGGCGTGCGACTGGCGCAGAACGAACGCCCTACAGCGATGATCCTTGATCTGATGTTGCCGAAGCTGGATGGTTTGGCCGTTTGCCGCCAAGTGCGTGAACGCTACTCCACACTGCCAATCATTATGCTGACCGCGAAAGATGATGTCGTGGACAAAGTTGTCGGCTTGGAAATGGGTGCGGATGATTACCTGACCAAACCTTTCAGTCTGCGCGAACTGGAAGCCCGCCTGAAGACCGTGCTGCGCCGCACGCGCAATCGCCCGAACGATGACGAAGACAGCGATCAAGCACCGATTGTCCGCGGCAACCTGCGCGTTGATCCCGCCCGCCGCGAAGTCACCGTCAATGGCCGCTCCGTTGAACTGACGCCGAAAGAGTTTGAACTGCTCGCCCTGTTTGCCGCCCATCCGGGCCGCGTCTATTCGCGCAAGTATTTGTTGGAGAATATCTGGGATTACACCTACGGCGGATACGACCGCACGATTGATTCCCACATCAACCGCCTGCGTTCCAAGATCGAAGAAGACCCCGACGAACCGAAGATGGTACTCACCGTGTGGGGTGTGGGATATAAATTCAATGACGAATACTGAACCATCTTCCGAGCCTGTTTCTGTCTTGACGGTAGTCCTGGCCGTAATCACAATGTGCTTACTATGAGAGCAAAGATCATCAAAATCGGAAACTCACAAGGCGTTCGCATTCCCAAATTGTTTCTTGACCAAACCGGATTGGGCGAAGAAGTCGAACTCGAAGCGCGAGATAATCAGATCGTCATTCGTCCGTTAGCTCTTCCGCGACAAGGATGGGAAGAAGCCTTTCGAGCAATGGCCGAGAGCGGAGACGACCAACTGCTGGACACTAACCCTAACCCAACTGAATTTGAGCAGAAAGATTGGCAATGGTGACGAATCGGTTTGATGTATTCCTGATCAACCTGGACCCGACCATCGGCGTAGAGATCAAGAAGATACGCCCTTGTGTCATCGTCTCGCCGAACGAGATGAACCGGCGAATCAAAACCGTCATCATTGCCCCGATGACAACCAAAGGGATCAGTTACCCAACACGCATCGCTTGCAAGTTTCAAGGCAAACAAGGCCAAGTTGTGTTGGATCAAATTCGCACCGTGGACAAAGCCAGACTCGTTAAAAAGCTCGGACGCGTAGACGTCAGAACTCAATCAGAAATCCTGACAGCCTTGGGGAAAATGTTTGCACCATAGGCATTGTTCAATGAATATTTGCTCTCAGGTAATACCAATGACACGCAGAGATGCCTCGCAATTTCTATATCTCTTTTTATTGCTCTCAGCGATGGGATTGGAACTGTCATCCTGTAGTAATAAGCCCGTACCGAATCTGGCAGTTTCTCAAACACAATCACTCCATCCCTTCCCAACTACCCCCTCTCCAACGCTGGAAACATCCGAAATGAAAGCCAGACGCATCGCGGAAGAGTTCATCGTTCGCAATGGCTATACTGATTTGCCTCCCGACAAAAATCATCTTTCCTACGAGACTGTGGAGATGGCGGACAGTCTTGACCAGTTACTACAGTGGAGGCATGACACACTTGAGCCCAAACCTTATGGCCTTTGCTACAATGGCAGAATGGGAACAAAAGGCGGGTGGACATTTGTTTTCCGCTCGAAAGGCCAAGCCACAGAGAAAAACCTGCCGTTAGGCCGTGCCGTCACGATGAACTCAAAGTTTGAAGACCTGCTTGTTGAGCATAAAGATTTTCCGCTACCCAACGCCGATAAGAGATTTGATTGATGAAGGCCGTAGAACACTGCCGTTAGTCCTCGAATCATCTATCACTTCAACATTACTGTCACCACTTCACGCAATCTTCCACTCGCATAACTCCGCTGAATCTGCACCTCCTCCACCGGCGAAGCCACATCCAGCAAACTGGCAATCTCTCCCGAAAAGAATTCCTGCGAAGGGCCGCTCATACTCTCCGAATCGCCACCCTCACCCTTGCGCTGTTGCCAGTAAGCTTTGACCAGCGGCTCTTCCAATCGGGCGAAGATTTGATCGAAGGCGGCTTTGCGCTCACTTAACCGAATGACCGTCAGTTCGTGAACCGGCGAAGCAGGCAAAGCAAGACGGCTTGATTCAGTCCCCTTGTTCGTCATCAGCGAAGCCAGCAGTTCGCGATTGTTCGAAACGATCAATTCGCTGCCGCGAAGGCCGTAGCCGACTGCGCGCCCTAGCACGGGCAATTCCATCTCGCGCCATTCCGCGCCGTTTTCGCTTCGGCTTTTCCATTCAAACTTTCCGCCCGTATTGCTGCCAGTATTGTTTAATGCTCCAGCGATCATCAGACGGCTTGCGGCCAGTTCGCCAATCGAACGTTCCAGCATTGCGCGGTTCAAGGTAGATGGACTTTGCAGCGAGATGACCGAAGCGCGCGCAAATTCGGCAAACAGCGGGCCATCAATCGCGCGCGGCCTGGCCAGCGTGGCCGCCGCCAGCGGTCGCGCCGATTGCAATGCAGCCTGCAACGTTCGCGCAAACTTGCGCTCGCCCGCAAAACGCAACTCCGAATCGTTCGCTTCGGTTCCGTCGGCGCCTTCATCTATCGTCGAATCAAAATCGGAGCTGAGATACGAATAGTGATTTTCAGCAGGCAGATCGCCCTCTGGCGTTGAAACCTCAAACTCGCTGTCGTTGTAACGATCCCATCTGACGCGCTTCTCTTTCTTCGGCGCTTCAATCTTGCCGTCGAACAATGCCCCGCTGACCAATTCCGCTGTCGCGTTCGCTTTGCCCGCAATCGAACGAAGCTGCACGAATGGCACATCGGCGGGCACGATCTTTTCAATCGTTTGCAGCATCTGTTTCGATAATACTGCGCTCGTGTCCACCGCTTTGCCGTTCAGCAGAAACTCCCGCCGTTCGATCCACTTCCCTGCCTGCATCTCCAGATCGAACATTCCGGCGCGAATGCTTTTCAAATCATCAACGTCGCTCATCAGCCAGTAATGTTTGAAGTACCAATCTTCATTCAGCTTCGATTGTTCCACCCAAACGGTGGCAAAGTGCGGTTCGATGGTTTTGCTCAAAGCCTGAAACGAAGGCTCGTCGGTCAATCTGTCTTTCTTATCCTGCCCATTCAAATTCGCAATCGCGCGCAGCAGCAGCTTTTCGCTTGTCCCCAGAACAAATCGTCCTTTAACGCAGGCAAAGGCGATGTGTTGTTTCTGCCGTCCGCGATCAGCTTCGACATCGTGCAAGTAATAGGTCGTGCCGTCCGGGAGGTCGGCTTTTTCAAATCGGTTTTTGCCCTGTACAAATCGGCCAAAGCTGGACGCCGCGAATTTCGCTTCGCTCATGGGCGCAATCAACATCAGATCAAGCTTGCCAATGTCGTATACGGCAATTGCTGCGCGGTTGTCAGCCAAGCTGCTGAACGCGCCGAGGTCTATGGGAAAGCCCGCCGCTAGATTGAACTCTTCCCAACGCGCGAAAAGCTTGTTGGCCAGATGCCGCGTCCAGAACTGTTTCTGATTGACGCTGCCCAGAAAGCGATCCTTTACCGGCGATTCATTCATCTGTTTGACCAGCGCGGGCAAATCCCTGAACTGCGAATAAACCAATGCGCCGCGCGGGAAGTCTGCCGCCAGTTCAAAGTCCTTCTCCGCGCGACTGGCCGATACGGCATTCAGGAGCAAGCCGAATGCAATCAGCGTCAATAACAACAGTGCCGCCAGAAGCGCGCGTTTGCCCAACTGCCACAAGTCATTTTTTGAAATTACATTTGAGATCATAATTCTCCTCCGCCAACGCAGGGCAAACTGTTAGTTTGCCCTGCGTCATCAGCAGGCCATTGGCGCAATGACCGCCACTCCATCAAGGTAGGGCAAACTGTTAGTTTGCCTTGCGTCATCAGCAGGCCATTGGTGCAATGACCGCCACTCCATCCACTAGGGCAAACTGACAGTTTGCCCTAGTCGCGCCGCGATCAAACGATCATCAACTGCGAGCGGAATACGCCTTCGATTGGCTTTCTCTTTTTGCTTCGCCTTCAACTGTTCGATCCGGGCTTCAGCCTTCTGCCGATCGTCGGCCTTTGCCAACAGCGCCAGCCGCCCGCGTTCAAAGTCCGCCGCTTTATCGAACTGGCCGATCTGCTCCGCCGACGCCGACAACAAGGCCAGCAGCTCAACCCGCGATTGCTGCTGATGCTCTGTTGCCTGCTTCGCCAGCGGCAACAAGCGCGCAGGCGCAACCGGCGGTTGATCCATCTGTTCCCCAACGGCAGTTGAACCGCCGCGCAATCGTTCGTCTGCTTCTGCCAGCTTCAACGCCGCGCGCGGCTGGTTCTGCTTTGCGTAAAGCCTTACCAGTTGCCAGCGCAATTCATCTTCGCCGGAGCTAAAGGCCGCCAGCGCCGTTGAATCGGAAACCGGCACGAGCGCACCAACGAAGCTTTGCAGCGCCTCTGGCTCCTGTCCGCCGCGTTTGAGCAAAAATGCTTGAAGCAGTTTTAGCTGATTGCTTGGAATGTTTGCCACATTGCCAACTGACTTTGCGGTCAAAGCCTCAAGCGCGGCGATCATCTCCTGATCCTTGCTGGCGCGAACTTGTTGCATCAACGATTGCCATGCCTCGTTGCGCTGCCCTGTAGCTTCGGGCGCAATCCACGCAGCCATCCATCGCTGCTGGCGGCTGGCGCGCCGATCCGCCATCACCGTCGCCAACAAATTGACTGCTTCATCCTCTCGTTTGTTCGCCACCAGCGTTCGCGCCAGTTCGATGCGTACGCCGTTGTCTTCCGGCGACATTTCCAGCAACCGCCCGCGATATTCAATCGCTGCCGCAAACTGGCCAAACTCCGCGGCGGTTTCCGCTGCCAATCGCAGTGATTCAGGCAATGACAGTTGATTGTTTGCCGCGGGCTTCTCAATCCAAGTGGCTTCAACCGCGCGCGCGCTCACTTCAGGCAACGCAGAAAGCTCCGCCGCAGCCGCACTGCGCGTTGCCGTCCAGGCCAGATCAATCATCAGCTTCAACAGCTTCGTCTCGCTCGCCGCATCACCTTTGGCCAGCGACAATCGAGCCAAGCCTACGAACGGCGCTTCGCGCAACTGCTCCATCGCAAGCTGCCGTTCGTACGCCGCGCGCAACAATTGATCGGCTTCGGCTTGATGATTTTCGCGGCGCAACATCTCCGTCGCTTGATTCAACCGTTCAAGCTGAGGCGGCGAAACCCGGTCAATCCGCGGACTGACTTCAATGCCGATGAAATGCTGCAAGCCAGCGACGGCTTGCGGCAGGCGGTCAGCGCGCACATCCAGCCGCAGCTTCGCCAGCCGCAACCATGCAGGGCGCGCAAAACGGCCTTTGAAATTCTGTTCGACAGCCACGATCAGTTTGGCGGCTTCGGCATTCTTGTGTTCAGCGATCAAGGTTTCGAGAAACTCTTTCTGCCAATCCAGCCGCGAATTCTCGCGCGTTGAGCTTTGGCTCCGAACTTGGGTGGTTTCGTCAGCAGCGTGATCCAACGCCTCTTCAATCTCATCAAGGCTCCAATTCGCATGCTTCTTCGCCATGTCAACGAAGTTCGAATCTGATTGGTAACCGGAAAAGCCTGCCGTTCGCGCCACCAGCAGTTCATAGAACGGCGCAAGCTGATTGCGCGCTACCAGCGATTCGCGCACTACCATCTCGGCCAAGCCCACGTCTTTCGGCACAGCTTCGCAAAGCTGGCGCAGAAACGCGGCCTTCTCAGCAAAGTTCGTAGCAACGCCTTTAGGCGGAAGAGGATTAGCAGTTGAACCATTCCGGCTGAAGCCGCTACCACGAACGTCATCGAAGGATTCCGCCAATGAGCGCACCAACGGCTTCAACGATTCAAATTCTTTTTCGACCTGCCCGCCGGAACGCAACGCCTCCAAAGGGAGATTGTTCAAACGCCAGATAACATATGGCTGCAACGTCGCGCGCGCTTCCTCTTGCAGCCCATGCTTGCTGAGCGTTTGCAAATATAGCTGCTCATCTTCGACAGAAACTTTTTCACCTTCGACGATCAGCCCCCATTGCTCGCGCGCCTTCTGTTTTTCCCCAAGCTGGAAGTAAGCCGAACCGATGTCCGCCCGGATCGCCTTCAATGCTTGCTTGTCACCCGCGCGCATTTCGGCGGCCAATTGCAAATGCTCCATCGCTTGCGCAGGCTGCTTCTGTTCCAACAACCAGCGCCCCAGCCGGTGTTGCGCGCCAGCGTCTTTGGGTTTGTTTTCCGGCATAGCGGGCAGAAAGGCATTGCTCTTCTGCCGCGACGTTTCAGCCAGCGACAGCCAGCGTCCGTAGGCTTCAGCCAGCGCGAACCAGCTATCGCCGATCAGTTCCCGCGCCGCATCAGGCTTGCTGGTAATCATCTCGCCGATGGTTTTCCAACCCAGCGCGGCCAGGAAGTAAGCATCGTTCGATGGATTCACATCGCGCGCCGCCAGGCTGAGTTCCGCCTGTCGCGAGCTTGCCCACGCGGGAGTGACCGGCGCAGCCTTGATTGCTTCGCGCGCCATTTGCAGTTCGTTGTTGCGCAACAGGAAGTTGATCAATTGGAAACGATGAGGCGTGGGCTGTCCCGTCAACTGCTGCAATTCGCCGCGTCCGGCTTCGCCGTTTTCCAACAACGCCTCAAAGTAGCGTTCGACCAGCGAATCGCTGTTCGCCACCAGCTTGCCAGTGTGGAATTGAAATTCGGCGCGCAAGGTTTGCAATTCCTTCTCGTGGCTATTGGTCAGCCGCGCGTATTCAACGATCATCGAACGATACTCCGTCGCGTTGAGCTTTTGACTCTTTGCCGCTTCGCGCTCGGCCAGTTCGATGATGCGGTCGTATGCGGCGCGCTCGGAATAGAAGCTGACCAACGTCATCAATCGGTCTTTATAAAGTTGACTGATGGATTGTTCGTTGGTTGTCGCCGTTGGATTCAGCGCCGCCGCCGCATTTTTGCGCGCGATCAAAATCTGTTCGGCCAAATCGTTGAATCCCGCGCGATAGCTCAGGTTCAACAACATCGCTTGCGTGCCGTCTGCATCGGTTTGGTTGTTTGCCGCCGCTATTCGCTGTTTCAATTCATTGTGAATCGCAGCCAGTTCATCGCCCGTCGCAAACTCGCCGGCCACGCGGCCCACAGCGTCGGGGATTGCGCGGTCGAAGGTTTCCAGCAACGCGCGCGCCTTACCCGCCAGCAGATTGTCCTGGCTGACCGAATCACGCTGGAGACGTCCGCGCACGTCCCACAACCGCCGCAGAATCTGATCCAGCGGTTCTTGTTCGCGCACCGCGCTGACGTAATTGCCAAGCTCGTACCCGCTCAGTTCGTGTTTATAGAAATTTTTTGAGAAAGCATCGAAAGCTTTGCGGTAGGTTTCAATCGCCTTCGCCCGTTGTTCTTTCGGCAAACTGGCAGCAGCGGCAAACTGTTCGCTGATACTCTGCGTCTTCAGCTTTTCCACCGGCAGTTTGGCGCGCACGGCGTCGGCTTCGCGCTTGCGCCCAGCTTTGTCATATGCATCAGCCAGCCGTTTGACGTAAGCCGGATCGTCGTTTGTCCGCTGGACAATCAGCTTCAGCGATTCAATCGCCGCGCTGTAATCCTTCGCGCGCAAACTCACATCAGCCAGTTCGCTGTGCAGTTCGACCATCTCCGGCTGATTGTTGATCGCCTGTCGCAGTTGCGCTTTGGCGTTGGCGAAATCGTTCTTCGCGTCGTACAGCCGCGCCAGCACCAGGTTCCATCGGTAGTCTTTGAACGCCTGCTGCGAAGCCTTCAGGTAATACTCGATCATCACGTCCGCGCCGCCGTAGCGTTTGGCGTATTCGACCGCCGCATTTACTTTATCGCCGTCGTCAGGATTGCGGTTGATGATCTCGATGTGCTGTTCGATGGCCGATTTGTAATCGTGAATCTGCGTGAACGATTCGATTACCTGTTCGCGCAATTGCGCGATGGTTTGGCGTAGAGCCAGATGATCGGTTTCGGTTTGTTTAACGGCGCGGATGGTTTCGCGATAACGGTCACGAAGCGCGTCGGCCTTCGATTGCCGCACGTAAAGAGTTGTCAGCGCCTTGAACACATCCAGGTTGGCCGGGTCTTCGTCGTAAAGCTTCTTCAGCGTCGCTTCCGCCGACACCAACTGCCCGCGTTCGGTTTGCCGCGCGGCCAGCTTGCGGGCAAAAACGTAACGGTATTTCCCCTTGCTGCGCTGCGCGGCATTGGCCAACACGCGCATCGCCTGTTCGCGTTTGCCTATGCGCCAGTAAAAATCCGCCGATTCCGTCAGCACGCCATAATTGGTGGGGTGTTTGGCGAGCAGTTGGCCGAGCATCGCAGCGGCGGCATCTTTCTGCCCTTTATTCGCCGCGTGATCGGCCAGTTGCAGTTGATACGAGATGCGCTGGCGTTCCGTTTTTGCCACCACGGCCAATCGTCGCAGCGTCGCCAATTCGCCAATCGTGTCTTTGTGGTCGCTGAATAGCTCCTGCGCGTTGTCCAGAAACGCCGGCCAGTTGCTGCGCGCGACGTATTGACGCAGCAACGGCGCGGCGTCCGGCCATTGTTCCAGATCATTCATCAAGAACGCGTAGCCCAGCACAATGCCGTCTCGTTCGTCGGCATCGGCGGTGCGCGCCAGTTGAGCATTCAATGCCAGCCGCAATTGCTGCGGCATTCCTTCGCGCGCATACAAGGTCTTCAGCCGCCGCTTTGCCTGAAAGTAATCGCGCGAATGCACATGTAATTCTTTGACGTATTCGATCAGCGCTTCGCTGGTCTTGTGCTGCGTCTCATAAATTGCCGCGATTTGAAACGCATACAACGTATCGTCCTGCTTCTGCCGCCGCAGCGATTTCAGCAAGCGCAGCGCGTCGTCGTATTGAAAGTAGTCCCAATAGACCGTCGCCGTTTCCAGGTAAGTCTCTTCGTCGCCCGCGCCCAGCTTCAACAATTGTTCCCACTGGGCGGCGGCGCGTTTGGTTTCGCCAAGTTCGGCGAAGACTTCGCCCGCTTGCGTGCGGTACTCATTTGATACGGGCGCAGCGTCGGCCCGCGCCAGTTGCAGCTTCGCGCATTCTTCCAACGAAGACTGATTTTTCTGCCCAAACGAACGAGTGAAGCTGGCCAGGCGATCGGCAAATTCCGGCGTGTTCGGATACAGCCGATTCAATTCGCGATAGGCATCCACGGCTTCTTCATAATTTGCCAGCCAGACAGCAGCATCGGCGCGGAATAGCTTGTAAACAGAGTTGTCGCGCCCGCGCGCCGTCTGTGCGTATTCGCGCAACTGATTGTTCGCCGCCAGATGTTGCAGGTATTGCTGCCGCATTGGCTGCGATTCGAAATACCGTTCGGCCAGCAAGCGCCGCCAATCGTCCCACTGTTTGTGCGCTTCGTAATAGCGCAACAGCGCCGTGACGAACTGTTGATTGCGCGGGAAGCGTTCGTGCGCCAGCCGATGCAGTCCCAAATACAAGCTGGCATCAAACGCCGAAGCCTTCTCGCCCGCGCCTGCCTGAATAAAATTGGCGAGAAATGCCGCAACTTCGCGGTCATTCATCCGATCCAGCAATTCGCGCGAAAACTTTTCGAACTCTGCCTGCCGCCCGCGCCGCAGGTACCAGCGCGCCAGCCTGTCCGTCCAAACGTTCGCCGGGAATCGTTTGATAGCTTCCTGGTAAACACGCAATTGCTCTTCGGCCAGATTGGTCTGCCCCAGCCATTGCAGCATCTGTTCGTACAGGCCTTGTTCGTCAGGATGCTTTTTGATTTCGGCGGAATAAAGCGCCAGCACATCTGCCGCGCGATTTTCACGCGACAGCGATGCAACATAACGCGCCAGCACCATTGAATACGTGACTTCGTTGTCGGCGCGCTTCTTGCGCTCATTCATCGCCACCGGACGAAGGCGCGCCGTCTTGTAGTAACGATCGTTGTCTTCTTCCGTGCCAACCGCGCTGCTGACGCCGTAACCGTAGTTCGTATTCGGTGGGTAGCCCGTCGTCGCGGGCCGTTCGTTGCTGGGTTCATCGCTGCCAGTGGATGGAACCAACGGCTGATCTTTTTTGCGCTGCTTGCCCAGATGATCCAGCAACTGCTGATAAGTTTCGCGCTCGCGCACGTGGTCGCCCGCGGTGATATAGGCATCGGTCAACTTCAGCGCGACTTCGGCGAATTGCGGCGCGTCGCTGTAACGTTTGGCGAATTCTTCCAGCAAGGCCGATGCAACAGCAGTTTCTTTCGCCGATGTATGCAGCCGGATCAAATCCAAATACATCTGCGCCAGCGCGGGCGAAGCCGGATATTCCTGCTTGAATGTGTTGAAGACGCGATAAGCTGAGGCGCGATTAAAATGCGCAACGGCTGCTTCTTCAGCCTGTTCAAAATTCCGCTGCGGTTCGGAATCGGCCAGCACCAGCGACAGCACGCCGCCCAGCATTCCAGGATGCGGATCGCTTTTGGCCACATCTTCATAAAACTTCAGATCGCCTGCGGTCAGCGCGGTTCGCTGGTCACCAGCATCTATCAGCAGTTCGAAGATTTGATAAATGACTTTTGCGCGCAGTTCACTTCCCTGCTGTAAGCCGCCAGCCTGATGCAGCGTGTACAAAAATCGCGAAGCCGCGTCGGCATCGCCATTGGCCAATAAGAATCGCGCGATGGTCGCCAGTTCTTCCGGCGTCCATTTCACATTGCGCGCGGCACGCGCCTTTTCAAGCTGTGTGAAGATCGCCGTCGCCTTGTCGTCGTTCATCTCTCCATCGTAATGACGATAGTGATAGAGCCTGATTGCCGCGTCGAAGTTTGCGGGGTTGCGGCGAAACGAATCTTTTATCTCGCGCCCGTAAGCGCGCAGCCGGTCGCGTTCGCTCAGGAAGTCGAAGTAAAACTTGCGCGATTGATCGTCCGTCCAGAACGGATCGAACGCCGCGACATATACAGCCTCGGCCTCTTTGTCTCGCTTCAGTTTGACCAGCGCGTCCACTTCTTTTTCCAGAAAGTAATCGCGTTCGTCGGGGAACGACGCTTTGTGCTGGCGCAAAGTTTTCAGGGCTTCGGCGTAATCCTCCGCTTTGATCAACTGTTCGATGAACTGTTTGACGACTTCAAAAGCAGAGGGATCGGAAGCAATCAGTCGTTTGAAAAAATCCGGCTGCTGGTATTTCTGCAACTGATGCCGCCGGGCAAGTTCGATCAGATCGAGCAAGATGGCGGCGCGTTCGTTGGCCGGCCCTTCCGCGCTGGATGCTGCAATCATTCTTTCCAATGTTGCGGCTTCGTCGGCAAAGCGCGCTCGGCGTCCGTAAAATTCAGCCAGTGTTTTCAGCGAAGCAATGCTGCTCTTTTCTAATTCAACATATCGCAACATTGATTGATGCGCCGCATCCGTATTGCCCAGCTTTTCGTCAAGCTCCGCCAGCTTCAATTGAATCGCTGCGTCCTGCGGATAGCCCCGCGCAACTTCAGCCAGCCGCGCGCGGGCTTCGGCGGTTGGGTAGGGCAAAACTGCCTGTGCGCCGAAAAACTCCGCGCGTGTGAAAAGCGATGCTTCGATCCGCTGGGCGCGTTCATCGCGGTTTGCCTTCGCTTCGAAGCTGAGTTGCGGCTGGACAACTGCGGAAGCCAGCGCAATCGCCACCACGATCCAACCCAGATTTTTCAGCAAAACCTTCTTGAAGGCCGCAAGCGGCTTGGCAGGGGTAGCGCAAACTGTCAGTTTGCGCCGCTCCGAGCAAGAGCGATTGGTGAAACCCGGGCGGCCCAATCCGTCCTGCTTCCCCAAAAGGCTTTCCAGCCAACGGCGCAAATTGACAGTTTGCGCTACAGCTTTCACCAGCATACAGCTCTTCATAGAGGCGCTCTCCAAATGTTCATCGGCCAATCACAGAAACCATCACTTCAACATTCGACTGGTTGTGCGCGAAATCTTCGGCTGAAACGGTCAGCGCGTATCGCCCAGAAGCCAGTCCAGCGGGCACCCGCAGCCGCCCGATGTTCGCCTTCTCTTTTTCCGACCACGCCAGCCCGACGGGTTGCGCGCCATAAAGCCTGGCCACCAATCGCATCGTGTCTTTGTCGGCGCTTGCTTTGATCAACACTTCATCGCCCGCGCGGACGGTCTGCGAATCTACGCGTGCGTTCAGCTTCGGCGCGTGACTGTCAACAACGAAGCTCTTCTCTTCCTGATAACCGTTTCCCTGTTTGTCGGTCATCAGCAAGCGGCAGCGGTACGTGCCGTCTACCATCCAGGCGGGTGCTAAAAACCTGGCAGCCCAGACGCCTTCGCCTGCATTGAATTTCAGCGGTAGCGTCTCGCCGAAGGGCAAGACGGCAAAGACCTCTTTGATCGAAGCGTCGGTTTTGACGCGAATAACAGGATCGCCCGGCTGAATGACGCGCGGGCGCAGCAGCGAACGCGGCGCGGCCAGAAAAGCCGTGTAGGGCGTGACGAATTTGTACTTCTGCGACAGGCGAATAATTTCGGCGATGTAATCTTCGCGCTCGCCGTTCAGGTTCATCTCGTACAACAGAGCATCAACGCGGGCGCGCGCCCACAATCGCGGCAGGTGTTCGTGCGCGGTTTCAAGCGCAGGCAAATTGACGCGGCGCGCGAGGTTCAAGGCTTGATCGCCGAACTTACCCTGCACTTTGACTTCAACGTTTTGCTGCGCCTGTCCTGCCTGTTCTAAATGCTTGTAGCGCCCGACGAAGGCTGAGCTTGATCCATCGAAGCTGTGTTCAGATTGCGATGGAGATTGCACGGAATAAACGTGCGAAAAGTTTGCCTGATTGTTTGATGCGAATTGCAGCCCATCAATGCTGGCTGCGCCGACGCGCGAAAACAGCAGCTTCAGTTGATTCGAGATGTCTTCGGTTTCGCGCGCTTCGGCAAAGTAGCCGTTGCACTGCCGCGTTAGCTCTTCCAGCAAGTTTCGATTCGCGTCACTGCCGAGGCCGAGGGCGTAGAGCCTTGTCTTCGTCGAAGCGTTCGCCGAATTGAACGCTTGTGCGATGCGTTTGATGTTGATCGTCTTGCGAGTCGGGTTGGCGTCGGACACCAGCACGATGCTGCGTTCGCCCGATGGGAAGGCGTTGGTCAGCTTAATCGCTCCGAGCAAGGCTTGATTCAGATCAGTGCCGCCACCCAGCATCGAAGCTTTGATGAAGCCAAGCGCGCGTTCGACGTTCTCCGGCGTCGCAGGCAGTGGCTTGTCCGACAGCGGCGTGAAGCCGTCATTGAAGAGCGCCAGGTTGAATGGATCCTGCGGCCCCAGGCTGTGCAGAAAGAAGTCCATTGCTTCGACCGCACGCAGCAGCTTCTCGCCGTGCATCGAAAGCGAAGTGTCGAGCAGCAACAGAATGTTGCGCGGTTGCGAGGGCCGCTCCTTCACAGTCGCGGTTCCGTACCGTTCGTTGAAAATCGCGTGCGCCGCGAAGTAGCCATCGGGATTGCTTGCGGCCTGTGCCGGATCGCGCAGGTCGTAGGCCGTGATGCGTTCCGGCGCGCGATGCGTAATGAATGACAGCGCGCTGCGGTCAATGTTGATCGTGTATTCAAACGACAAGTCTTCTTTCAGTTCGATGTTCTGCGCGATGAATTCATACTCTTGCTCGTTCGCGCTATGCTTGATTGGCTTCATTGCGTAGCTTGGGGATTGGAAGCGCAACGCTGAGATGGGCGCATCACTTGTGGCCGTGACGCGCAATTGAAATTCGCCGACGCGTTGAGCCGCGCCGAACGAAGCTTTGAGCGGAAAGCTGAAACGTGAAACCAGGTTTTCGACCGGCAGCATCTCTGTGTATTCCAGTTCGACACGCTTGGAACCGTAACCTGGAATCGGAAAGACCTTGGCGGAGAATGCCGACGTGCCGCCATGTTCGTCGTCCTGTTGCAGCAAACCCGGATCAACAGGGCGTTCGTGTTTGACCTGTTCGTAGAGTTGATTGGCGCGCCGCTTTTCCAAAATCACACCCGGCAGCCGCAGGTCGCCGTCCCACACGGCAAAATCAGCGATGGAACTTTGCGGCGGCAGCGCGAACAAGTATTTGCCTTCCAGCACTTGGCTGACATGGCTGTCGAAGATTTGCAGCACGCGAACGTGAGCGTGCTGGTTGTCAATCGTCACGTCCACCTTCATCACTTGCAGCGACAGGATCGAAGCATCAGCTTCATTTTTGAGCGTCGTCGGAATCGGCGCGCCGGATTGCGCGCGGCTGCGGACGGCGGGCAGGCTGAGCGCAAAGACCAGCGCCAAACTGAGGATGCTGCAAAAGGCGGTAAAGCTTCTTTGCGGGTTGCGGATCATCGTTATTACTCCTGCAAGAAATTGGCGACTACTCGGGCTATTTCTTCGCCGCGTGGCGGCGGCTGACTTTAGCCGTGGGTGAAGCCCACGGTGGCCAGGTAACCAGTTCTGCCGCGTCAGCAACGCCTGAATTCAAAAGTCGCTGACTCGGGCGTGGAAGTTTTCTCTTCTTATTCCGTGGGTTTCACCCATTGGTATCTATACAAATCTGATGCACGCGGTCTTTGCCCTGAAAGGGCAGTAGTTAATAGACGTGGACAACGTCCACGGATGCTTCTCGCCATTCGTTCCGACCCTGAAAGGGTCGAAGTTCAACGATCAGTGCGACCCTTTCAGGGTCGGAATACCATCCAACATCTTC
>JBBQVH010000044.1:0-54526 GCA_038211695.1 Blastocatellia bacterium
ATACGTCAAGTTCGCTTCGGGCCACGCAGCGAACCTGGGCGCCGAAGCCCTGTCAGCATTGGCGGGCGGGCTGGCGGCGTGCAACACGAACTCGGTGACGGCGACGCTGGCGTTTGACGGCGTGAGCTACAACCCGGTGCCGCGCGTGCTGGCGTTGGATAACGTGGGTTCGAGAGCCGATGGCAACGACACGCTGCTCATCCTCAATCGCATCGGAGGCAACCTGGCGACCGGCGCGAGCACGTTGGGCACGGTCTTCGGCATCTTGTATGACGATTCCGAAAGCGGCCTGAGTTTCAGTGTGACGGGCAGTTGTCAGTTGAGGAACAGCTTATCGAACACCTTCCCGCGCACGACGCCAAGGTTTGAAAACTTCATCCCGGCGGGCCGTTCGGGCTGGCTGAAGCTGTATTCTCAAAGCGACCTCGGCTTAAGCGGAGCAGTCATCAACTTCAACCCGAACGCGGCCACAACGGCCGGGGCATTCAATCAGGGCCACAACCTGCACGTGCTGACCTCCACTTCAACGCCAAACTACGTCATCCCCGTCTTCCCACCGGGGTGCTAAGTCTGGTTGCCCTCTTCCTAAAACAAGGCCGCTTGGCGTTTGCCAGACGGCCTTGTTTTTTGTCGCTGCAACATTCACCTTTTAGGGGCCGACCTGTAGAGTGCGCTAGCTTGGCAGCGCTTTTCGTTCACAAACCAGCGCTTCGGGTAACCCAGCGGATTCTCAGTCGCGAAAGGAAAGCTGCGCCAAGCCGCAGCACTCCCAAATTGCCTGAACTTTCCAAGTCGTGTCAGTGATCTGATCGCCGCAGACACTTTCCAAAATGACCAATGAGCAATATAAACGCTCCGTTCAATTACATCCGAAACGGACACATCGAAAATGGGAGAGAGCGTCGTTATGCGCAACCGCTCAAAATCAATTGTTTTGCTTCTGGGTCTGGTTTTCATCGGCTTGCTCCGATTGTCTTCAATCTCTTCGACTGCCGCCGGGCTGCAAGTGGAACAGGCAGACAGCGCGCGATCGGAATTTTTCGAGACGCGGATTCGCCCATTGCTGGCAACGAATTGTTATGGCTGCCACACCACCGCGCAGAGCGGCGGCCTGCGCCTGGATTCGCACGAAGCAATCGTGAAAGGCGGCAATGCTGGCCCCGCCATTACGCTTGGCCAGCCAGACGCCAGCCTGCTGATTCAAGCCGTCAGCCACACGCACGAACGATTGAAGATGCCGCAGGGCAAGCCGAAGCTGAAAGACGAAGAGATTGAAGCCCTGCGCCAATGGATCAAAGACGGCGCGCACTGGTCGAAGGAATCCGCAATCCGCAATCCGCAATCCGCAATTCCGGCGCACTGGTCGTTTCAGCCGATCAAGCGCCAAGCAGCTCCCATAAACACGAATCAACAATGGCCGTACAATCGGATTGACCGGTTTATTCTTTCCAAGCTGGAAGCCAATGGGCTGAAGCCAAATCCACAAACCGACAAGCGCACGCTGCTGCGTCGCGCAACCTTCGATCTGACGGGCTTGCCGCCGACGCCGATGGAAGTGGATGCGTTCGTTGCCGATCATTCACCGGATGCTTTTGCCAGGGTCATCAAACGATTGCTCGATTCGCCCGCATACGGCGAACGCTGGGCACGGCATTGGCTGGACATCGCGCGGTATTCAGACACGATGGGCGTCAGCGATACGACCATCCTGCTGTTTCCCTTCGCTTACACCTATCGCGACTGGGTGATTCGCGCCTTCAACGAAGACTTGCCGTACGATCAGTTTCTGACGCAGCAGGTGGCCGCCGATCGTTTGCCGGGAAATGATTCGCGCAACCTGGCGGCGCTCGGCTTTCTGACCGTCGGGCGCGGCGGAGCGGGCATCACCACCGAAGAGAAAATTGATGACAAAGTGGACGTGGTCACGCGCGGGACGATGGCGCTGACGGTCAGTTGCGCGCGCTGCCACAATCACAAATTCGATCCGATCCCGACGGCGGATTACTACTCACTGTTCAGCGTCTTCGCCAACACGCGCGAGCCAGAGGAATTGCCGCTGCTGGACGCGGCGGCGGCGGGCAGCGAAAAAGAACTGACGCTGAAAAAAGAACGCGACAAGATTGACGCAGAGATTGCCCAATACCGCGAAAAACGCTTCCCGGAATTGAAGGCCGACTACCGCGCGCCAGAGAAGATCGCCAAGTATCTGCTGGCCACACACCAGGCGCGAGAGATGAAAACCGACGCGGACTTGCAGGCGCTGGCCACGGAGAAAGATCACAACCTGTACATGCTACGGCGCTGGCAGAGCTTTTTGAAGAAAGCAGACGCGCAGGATTCTGTCTTTGCGCTGTGGCATGCATTCAGCGCAATCCCTGAAACGGAATTTGCAGCGGAAGCCTCGGCGATTTCATGCGCGCCGGTACAGAGCCGCGACCGTGAGGGAGCGGATAGCTTGACGACCCCAGCCGCTCCTTTACAGTCGCGGTTCTGTACCAATGTGCTGGTGGCGCGCGAATTCGCCAAAGCGCCCGCGACAATCAATGAGGCGGCAGAACGTTACGGCAAACTGATTGCCCAATTCGACAAAGCAGACAAGCTCGCCAGTCCAGATGAAGAGGCTTTGCGCCAAGTACTGCACGGCGAACAGTCGCCGATCAATGCTCCCTTCGCCGATTACAACAGCATTCGACTGGTCAAGGACAGCCAATTCGAACGCGACCAGAAACAGAAGATCGAACGAATGCTCATCGCCAGCGCCTTTGACGGCGCGGCCCCGCGCGCAATGGCGACGGAAGATATGCCCCAGCTAAAACCCGCGCACATCTACATTCGCGGCAACCCAAACAACAAAGGCGCGGAAATTCCACGCCGTTTCCCGCAAATTCTGGCCGGAGACAATCGCCCGCCTTTTACTGAAGGCAGCGGCCGTTTGGAATTAGCCAAAGCCATCGTTGATAAAAACAATCCGTTAACCGCTCGCGTCATCGTCAATCGCGTCTGGCAATGGCATTTCGGGCAGGGGTTGGTGCGCACGCCCAGCGATTTCGGCACGCGCGGCGATGCGCCAACACATCCTGAACTGCTGGATACCCTGGCCGATTGGTTTATGCAAAACGGCTGGTCGCTGAAAAAGCTGCACGCGCTGATTCTCTCTTCGCGGGCGTATCAACAAAGCAGCGCGGATAACGCAGTCGCCCGTCAGCGCGATCCTGAAAACAAACTGCTGTGGAGAATGAACCGGCAGCGATTGGATTTTGAATCGCTGCGCGATGCGATGTTGGCAGCCAGCGGGCAAATTGATTCAACGATGGGTGGCGTGCCCGACGACATCACCTCGTGGCCATTCGCGCGGCGGCGCACCATCTACTCCTTCATCAACCGCGCGAAGCTGGCCGGAGAATTCAACACCTTCGATTTCGCCAACCCCGACGCGCACGTTGCACAGCGGTACCAGACGACGATTCCACAACAATCGCTTTATCTGATGAACAGCCCATTCGTTGTCGAACAGGCGCGGGCACTGATGCAACGTCCGGAGATCGCCGCGCAAACCAATCCGCGCCAACGCATCCGCGCGCTCTATCGCCTGCTGTACGGGCGCGAAGCCAGTGATGAAGAAATACTACTGAGCGTGCAATTCATCCGGCAAAACGCCGCAAGTGAAAAATCCGCAATCCGCAATCCGCAATCCGCAATTGCCTGGCAGTACGGCCAGGGCGAATACGACGAAGCGGCGAAGAAGCTGAAAAGCTTCACCCAGCACAAATTCTTTGCCGCAGGCGAGTGGAGGCTAAACGCCAACGAGCTTGATCCGCGCAAATCAACAGCGCTGCTCGACCGCGAAGGCGGCGTTCCCGGAGGCGGCAAAGCGAACGCCGCCATCCGTCGCTGGACGGCTCCGTTTGATGGCAAGGTCGCAATTCGCGGAACGTTGATTCACGATTTCGAGCAAGCCTGCGTGACGTGTGATGGCGTCGAAGGAATCATCGTCTCCAGTCGCTTGGGCACTCTTGGCAACTGGCCCGCGTACCTATCACAAGCCGAAACCAACGTCGCCAGCATCGAAGTCAAACGCGGCGACACGATTGATTTCATCACGCACGGCAAGAAGAATTCTGGCGGCGACAATTTCAAATGGCATGCCATCATCCGCCGCCTTGATGCCGCAGCAACTGAAAAAAGCGAATGGGACTCTGCGCGCGATTTTTATTCTCCGTTCAATCAGCCGATGAATGCCTGGGAGCGATACGTTCAGGCGCTGATTGCGGCGGTCGAGTTTTCGTTGATTGATTGAAAACCATTGTTGCGCAAACTGTTAGTTTGCGCTGTCGGCGGGAAAGGCTTCTCAAGAAACGACGCAAACTAACAGTCTGCGCAACCCCCGCGAAAGCTCCGGGTTCAACACCATGAATAAACAATTTGAAGAAAGTTTGATGACGCGGCGCGAGATGTTGCAGCGCGGCGGAATGGGCATGGGCGCACTGGCGCTGGCGCAGTTAATCGGCCCGGAGGCACACGCGCAACAACAGGCGCAACTGGCAAGCGGGCTGGTCAACGGGCCGCTCGCGCCGAAAGCGCCGCACTTCGCGCCCAAAGCGAAGCGCGTCATTCATCTGTTTATGAACGGCGGCCCATCGCACGTGGACACCTTCGATCCGAAACCGGCGCTGGACAAATACGACGGCAAGCCGCTGCCGATTCACCTGAAGACCGAACGCCAGACCGGCGCGGGCTTCGCATCGCCCTTCAAGTTTCAAAAGTATGGGCAGAGCGGCATCGAAGTCAGCGAGTTGTACCCGAACGTCGCCAAGTGGGTGGATGAGATGTGCGTCATTCGTTCGATGCGAACGGAACTGCCGAACCACGAACCATCGCTGTATATGATGAATTGCGGCGACATCCGCCAGTTGCGGCCAAGCCTGGGTTCTTGGGTGACTTATGGGTTGGGCACACAGAATCAAAACCTGCCGGGCTTTGTCGTCATGACGCCAGGCGGTTATCCGACGGCGGGCGCGCAAAGCTGGACCTCAGCCTTTCTGCCGGGCGTGTATCAGGGCGCTTTCATTGATCCGAACGAAACCGATGTCGAGCGGTTGATTCAAAACATTCGCAACAACAATCAAAGCCGTGACGAACAGCGCGCGCAGCTTGATTTGTTGGGCAAACTCAATCGCCGCTTTCAACACACGCGGCAGGAAGAGTCCGTCGTTGAAGCGCAGATTCAATCTTACGAACTCGCCTTCCGCATGCAGACCGAGGCCACGGACGCTTTTGACATCAGCAAAGAGCCACAAAGCATTCGCAAACAATACGGCGATCACGCCTATGGCCGGCAGTTGCTGATCGCGCGGCGGCTGTTGGAACGCGGCGTGCGCTTCGTCCAATGCTGGCAGGGCAAAGGCCAACCGTGGGACAGCCACGATAATCTGTTGCGCCATCACGGGCAGTTGGCTCGCGTCAGCGATCAGCCAATCGCTGCGTTGCTAAATGATCTAAAACAGCGCGGCATGCTGGAAGACACCTTGGTGATTTGGGGTGGAGAGTTTGGCCGCACACCAACCGTTGAACTGACCGGTCACACAAAGAAAGAAGAGTACGGGCGCGATCACAACCCATACGGCTTCACGGTCTGGCTGGCCGGAGCGGGCGTCAAGAAAGGTTATGTTCACGGCGCGACCGATGAATTCGGCTTCCGCGCGGTGGACAATATCGTCCACGTTCATGACCTGCACGCGACGATCCTGCATTTGCTGGGTTTCGATCACGAACGGCTGACGTACCGTTACGCCGGACGGGATTTCAGGCTGACCGATGTCCAAGGGTTGGTCGTTAAAGAGTTGATGGCTTGATCCATCAAGCATGCGCGGGCAGCACATACCTAAACACGGCCAGGAAGAAACAGCCGCTGCCGACAAGAACAAAGACGTGCCAGATGAGGTGATTGAATGGCAACCGCTCCCACGCGAAAAAGATCAACCCAAGCATATAAGCCAAGCCGCCCGCGCCAATCCAAGCCAGCCCGCCCGGCGGCACCGACGCCAGAATCGGTTTGATCGCGATGATCGCCGCCCAGCCAATCGCCACATACAACCCAATCGTTACAGCCTTGTACCGATTCACGAAGACAAGTTTGAAGATGATGCCGAAGATGGCCAGCGTCCAGACAATCGTCAGCACCAGATAGCCCCAGAATCCGTGCAAATTGACCAGCATAAATGGCGTGTAGGTTCCGGCGATCAACAGATAGATGGCAACGTGATCCACCTGCCTGAAACGATGTTTCAGATGCGGCGTCTGCACGCCGTGATACAACGTTGAAGCGGCATACAAAACCACCTGCGTCGCGCCGTAAATCACGCAGCCCGCAACATGCCAGACGCTGGCTTTCTGCCAGGTCATCGAAATCAGCACGGCCAATCCGGCGATGCTGAGCAGCAGGCCGAATCCGTGCGTGACGGTATTGGCGACCTCTTCCATATACAGCCTTCTATCAATATGCACTGATGAAATTCTCCATTGAGCGATGGTTATTTGAAGCGCGAATTATAAAAGTTGCTTGGAATCAGATGGTAGGACAATCTACTAAACTGGCAAACGGTTTTGTTTCGCTGGCAGGTTGGCCCGCTTGTTTTCCGTCTTTTCGGGCAGTAGACTTCGCAGCCGTTAATCAGCGGTGATCCTATTTCAGGCTTTCGCCGTCCCCAATCAAGCAACAACTTCAACCAAGCAAGAGGAGAGTTTCCACGATGAGCAAGCAAATCAAAAATCTGACCGGCGCCGTGTTGTCGCTGGTCTTCGCAATGGTTTTCGCGGTGGCGACATTTGCGCAATCGCATCCGGTCGAAGGTTCATACAATGTCACCTCGACCAGCAGTGAGATGGGCACAATGGCTTTTGTCATGGTGCTGAAAAAAGATGGCGGCAAATGGGCCGGTGAAATCAAAGATGCACCAATGCCATTGACCGTTACCAGTGTGACGGTGGATGAGATGAACAAAGTCACCGTCGTCGCTGACGCTGGCGGAACTCCGGTGACGATCATTGGCAAATACGCTGACAACAAGATCGCTGGCGACTGGTCAGCGGGCGATATCAAAGGCACCTGGAAGAGTGAAAAGAAGGGCGCGATGGCAGCCGCGCCAGCCTCAGGAGCGGCAATGATGGCAAAACCAGCCATGGGTGGCACCACTGCCGCGGACATTGTCGGATCATATGACCTCAAGATCGTCGCCGATGGCCAGGGCGAATTCGCGATGACGCTGATCGTCAAGAATGATGGTGGCAAATTAACCACGACCGTCGAAAACGGTGGTGACCTGAATGTCACCGGCGTGGAAGTGAAAGAAGGCGACGTGACCAACTTCACCGCGACTTATCAGGGCAACGGCCCCATCCCACTGCTTGGCAAACGCACAGGCGACAACATGGGCGGCAAATGGGAGTTCGGCGGCTTTTCCGGCACGTGGGAAGCCAAGAAAAAGAAATAGTCCGTACTTTCTTTTTTGACTCGGATGGCCGGTGGGTTCGCATGACCACCGGCTTTCTTGTTTCAGACTCAATGCATTGTCTCCGGAACCCTCTTTTCGATTCCCATCTGCCGCAACAGGTCAACGATCCTCCCTTCTCCCTGTTTTAGTAACTCAATCAAATCCACCGGTTCGTCAATATCTAGTGCGATACGCGGCAAATCAATCACTTTGCACTCAGCCTTTATCTGTGCGGCTTCTGATAGATGTTTGGCCAGACTGCCCGTGCCAAAATGTGAGGGAAAAAGAGTGGGTGGGCGGCGCATGATGGCGTTTGTCCCCGTTCCATCTTGCGAAGGAACAATCACAACAGAAGGTACGGACGGGTTACTCTGCCGTTCACAGGCCAGAATGGTTTCGATGTCTTCAACGGTGATCAACGGCAAATCTATCGGCAGCCGTAAGACGGACTGCGCGCCGCATCTTGTTACTTCCCGTGAGCCGAAATCCACTGAAGCGCTTTCTGAAAGCTGTTCGGTTTCCAAAGCTACTTCCATTCCGTAGCTTTTGGCCAGAGCAATTGCCGGTTCGTAAAGAGTAACTACGACGATGCGATCAATGGTTGTTACTTGCGCAACAACAGCGAAGGTATTTTCAAGCATTGCCCAGGCTAACTGCGTACGCTCTTCCTGCGTCATCAGGCTGGCCAGCCGCTGTTTGGCGCGGGTCAGGTCTTTTACCGGAATCAGGATATAACGCATATGTAATCCGCCATCTACTGAGTGGCCAGCGTGGACAAAACAGTTTTGGCTAACTCCTGCTTTTTACCAGCGTCGCTCATCACGGTATCGGTGATAACAACCTGCAATCCTAACTGTTCGATCTGCGGCTTCATCATCCCATCCTGTTGGTCGAGGATAAAAATATCCGCAAAGTCCGCGTACAGCCTGGCGATTTGCAGGGCTGAAACTTCCATCCCCAAATCCGCCAACATCCGATCGGTCGGTCCTTTCAGCGACGCGCCGCCCACAATCGAACTAATCACAGCGACCTTTGCCTTGGTCTGCTTCAGCAGATCACGCAGACCGGGAACCGCCAGGATCGGCCCAATGCTGATGAGAGGATTGCTGGGGCAAATAATGACGGCTTCGGATTCCAGAATCGCCTCGGCGACGCCGGGCGCGGGACGCGCGGATTCGATGTTTTCAAACCGCAGACCGGTAACTTTGGGTAACGCCCGATTTTTCACCAGGTATTCCTGAAAGTGCATCTCGCCTTCGACAGTCAGCACGGTTGTCGGCGTGTGCGTATCCGTCATCGGCAAGATGCGCGATTTGACGCCGAGTTTTGTTCGTACGCGTTCCGCGACGCTGGAAAGCGTGTGTCCGCTGCGCAACATCTGCGTGCGAAAGATATGCGTTGCCAGATCGCGGTCGCCCAGGTTGAACCATCGCTCTGTTTCGGTATACCGCAGCAACAAATCCAGACAGTGAAAGGTATCGCTGGTCAGTCCCCATCCAGTCACGGGGTTCACTAACCCGGCAAGCGTGTACGTTACGATGTCCAGGTCGGGAGCAATGTAAAGTCCGAAAAATTCCAGATCATCACCCGTATTCACGACGATGGAAATATCTTCAGGCGGCCTGACCCGGCTTAACCCTTCCAGAAACTTTGACGCGCCCACACCGCCAGCCAGAGCAGTAATCATATTTATCTTCTTATTTTAGTTATTGGAAGTAATTTTATTTTGTTAGTAATGAAAAACGCCAGACAATGCCCACAACCTACATTGCAATTGTCCTCGTAAAAACCTCGCGGCGAACAAATTCCAGACTTTGTGCTTCTGGAATTAACCCAAGCTGTTTTGCCATCTCAAAATAACACTGCATTCCGGCTATGTTTTCCTGATCCAGGTCATAATTCACGTTATTCCGCAAATAACCAAGCAGGTCATCCGGCGGCAATTCCAGTTCAACAGCATACTGCGCGGCAATCTCTTCCAGCATTTCCAAACCTTCCTGTTTCGCGGCCAGGAAATCGCGCACAACCTCAGACTCTTGTTCGCAGATATCTTCACGCATAGCCCAAACAGCAAACACGAATGGCAACCCGGTCATCGTTCGCCATTCTTCGGCTAGATCATAAACTTGTACACCGCGCTGTGCGGCGGATGCCGATAGTCGCATCGCCGGATCGCCAATGATTAACATTGCTTCTCCCGCTTCAGGCAACTCGACTTTTGCGTCCGGCGCACGCTCAGTAAAGGTCGGCTCTACGTTGTAACAGTTGGCGAAGAGTATCCTGACCAGCGCTTGTGATGTGCGCGATGAAGGGTCAAGTGATACGTAATGGATGTCTTTGATCGGGCCTCGCGCGGCCAGCAATACACTGCGAACGCGCATCTTTGATGCAACAGCAATATCTGGAATGATTCGCAAACCGGGGATTCGCTGGTATTCGATAATCGGGATCAACGCGATTTCGCATTGGCCAGCGGCCAACATCGTGGCACAACGCGATGGCGCGGCATCACCGAGAAAGGAATAACGATGGCGCAGGGAGCCTTGTACAAAGCTATAAACCAACGGAGCAGAGTTGAGATAAGTGGACGCGGCAATTCTCATAGCAATCAATCTTCATCGGGCTTACATCGGGCTTACATCGGGCTTACATCGGGCGATGTGTCCCCGATGTGTTTGCTGACAGGAGCGTCTGATTCGTTGGGAGCCGGTATTCTACTCACGGCCTTTGCGCTTAGGCAATAACGGCATACCTTTGGCGCATTTTCAGTCTCTTAGCGAAAGCTAAAAATTTTGTAGACAGCCTGAAAATTTATGGTACACTCCGCGCCGTTCCAACCATAGGTTTTCAAATAACATAGAAAAATAGAACTCCAACAATCTCATTGAAAGGACTGGTTATCTGGTTATGAAACTGTCTGCTCATGCCATTCGTGCGCTCGATGAATTGGACGAAATTGGGAAACAAGCCGTCGAACAGATGGTGCGCGCTCACGTTCGCGCTTGCCGGCTGAATGGGTTTCAGCCTGAAAATCTTGAGCGGGTTTATCAGGAAGCAATTGAAATTATCCGGCTCGAAGGACCGCCAAGAAAAGATTCCGCAGCCTCTGTCAGCAAATACGAACCGACCCGCCGCTACGAGCAATATCGCAGTCCCCGAGCGTTATAAATAGTTTTACTCTTACGCTGCACAAACAAACTGACTAGCCGCCAGAGACTCCATAAAATTTGGCTGCCAGCCCAATTCAAAGCACTCTCTTCTCTAGAAAGGATTCGAAAATGAACAGAAAACTTTACTCGTTTTTCGCGGCTCTCGCCATTGTGTTGAGCCTGGCATCGTTCGGTCTGGCGGATGACAAAAAGGTTTCGCTGACTGGCAACATCGTTGACAAAGCCTGCGCAACCAGCAAAGTGGCAAAGAAAGACGATCCGCAAGCCGCCGCCGCCCTGGAAACCAAAGATTGCGTGGTGCGCTGTTCCAAGGGTGGTCTGGGCATTTACGCCGACGGCAAATACACCGAGTTCGACGAAGCAGGCGTCGCAAAAGCCAAAGCCGCTCTCGAAAAGAGCACCAAGGACAAAGGCGCGAAATTCAAAGTTACCGGCACGGTAATGGATGGCAAGCTGATGGTTGAAAGCATCAGCGAAATCGAATAACCAATCCGGCTTTGCCCGGAAGTCACAAATAATAAAGGCGAGACTGCCAATGCAGTCTCGCCTTTATTATTTGTGACTTCCGCTTTCGCCTACTCGCTTCCCGCAGCTTTCATCGCCGGCACGTACATACGCTCGGCGTACTCTTTGACCATTCGGCGCGCGCTGTATGTGGGCGCAGCCGTACGAATCGCTTCGCGAATCAGATGCACCCAACGGCGCGGGATGCCGTCGCTGTCGCGGTCGAAATAGAGCGGCACGACTTCATTTTCCAGCACACGGTATAGCGCCTCGGCGTCAGCTTCATCGCGGGCTTCGTCGCTTATGCCTTGCGGCGTCTCCGCGTCAATCGCCCAGCCGTTCGTGCCCTGGTATCCTTCGGCCCACCAACCATCCAGCACGCTGCAATTCGGCACGCCGTTCAATGCGGCCTTCTGACCGCTGGTGCCGCTGGCTTCCAGCGGCGGGCGCGGATTGTTCAGCCACACATCCACGCCGCGCACCAGATGTTTGGCCACGTGAATGTCGTAGTTTTCGACGAAGGCGATGCGCCCGCCCAGATTATGGTCGCGCGCCAGCTTGTATATTTCGCTAATCAGGCTGCGTCCGGGCGCGTCCGCCGGATGCGCCTTGCCCGCGAACAAAATCTGAACGGGGCGCCATTCGTCGTGCAAAATGCGTTTAAGCCGTTCAATGTCCCGGAAGATCAGCAGCGCGCGTTTGTAGGTGGCAAAGCGCCGCGCAAAGCCAATCGTCAACGCGTCCGGATTGAGCAATGTGCCGCTGGTCAGCACGCGAATCGGCCCGGCCGTTTCGCGCATCCAGTCCTGCCGGACACGCTCACGCATAAAATTGAGCATGCTGTGTTTGAGGTGTTGGCGCACCTCCCACAGTTCCTTGTCGGGAATGTCGTGAATGCGCTGCCACAGGATTGGGTCGTCGTGATGTTCCAGCCAGTTTTGCCCCAGATACCGGGCAAACAGTTTATTCAGCTCCGGTGCGATCCAGGTCGGAGTGTGGACGCCGTTGGTGACGGACGTGATTGGCACATCGTCTTCTTCCACATCCGGCCACATCGAATGCCACATATGGCGCGACACCTGGCCGTGCAATTTGCTGACGCCGTTGTGGCGTCCGGTCAGACGAAGGGCGAGCGCCGTCATGTTGAAGTTCTGTCCACCGCGCCCGTCAGGATGTGAACCAAGCGCCAGGAAATGTTCGCGATCAATGCCCAGCGAATCCCAATAGCCCGCAAAGTGTTTTTCGACCAGTTGGAAAGAAAATACGTCGTGGCCAGCAGGCACAGGCGTATGCGTGGTGAAGATTGTCGTCGCGCGCACAATGTCCGCCGCCTCATCGAAGCTCATTCCGGTTTGCACCAGAACTCGGATACGTTCAAACATCAGAAACGCGGCGTGGCCTTCGTTGGCATGGAAGGCGGACGGGCGAATGCCCAACCGTTCCAGCATCCGCACGCCACCAATGCCCAGAACCATCTCCTGCCGGATGCGCGTTTCCTGATCGCCGCCATATAACCGCGCTGACAATTCGCGATTCCATGGATCGTTTTCTTCAACGTCGGTGTCCATCAGATAAAGCGACACTGAGCCGAGCCGGACGCGCCACACGGCGACGTAAATCACGTGCCCGTCCAGTTGCAGCGCCAGCAATCCACCTTCGCTATCGCGCGTGATGACCGGCTCCATTGGCGAGGCGCTGTAATCGAAGCGTTCATTGACCGCTTCCTGCAAGCCTTCGGCGCTGATGCGCTGCTGGAAATAACCCTGCGGATAGACAAACCCGATGCCCACCAGCGGCAAGCCAATATCACTGGCCTCTTTGCAGTGGTCGCCGGCCAGAATGCCCAGGCCGCCAGAATAGATCGGCAGCGAAGAGTGCAAACCAAACTCCGCCGAAAAGTAGGCAATCGTCTTGTCGGCCAGATCAGGATAATTCTGCATGAACCAGGTGCCTTTGGCCGCCAAGCATTGGTCGAAAGCCATCATGATGCCTTCGTAGTTGCGCAGAAACGCGCCATTCGCCGCCGCCGCTTCCAGTTTGGCGGGCGATACCTGCTGCAAAAACTTTACCGGATTGTGGTGGGTCATTTCCCACAGCGTTTTGTCCAGATATTGAAAAAGCCAACTTGCGTTGGGCTGCCAATTCCACCAAAGGTTATGTGCCAACTCGTTCAATCGCCCGATCCGAGCAGGCAGGGTGCGGTCAGTTTCAGTATTCATTCTTAATTTTTCCGTGTTGTCTTTCATTCGCGATCAGTGATTCACGAAATGTGAGGTCGTGAACTGACCGAAACTTGGTCCGCGACGAATGTCGCAATTTGTGCGGATGGTCTAACCAAGCAGGCACTTTACCCACCAACTCATCACCCGTCAACTGAGGATTTTGCCAACAATTCCCCCGGTCATTCTCCCAATCATTCTGTTGCTATTCCAGCACCAACACGGTGCGGAAACCCAGCCACGTCCATTCGGAATTGGTTTCGATCTCGCGAATGTAAGAGAAGTCGCCCGGCGCGCTCGACCCGACGGCGTAGCATTTCGCGCTGCCGTGCGCGTCGCGGTAAAAGCCGATTTCCAGCGATTCCGTTTGACTCCATTCGGGATGAAAGATCGTGCCAATCAGATTGAAAACGACCGGCGGGCAGATCGTCAGGCGAAAGCCACGCGGCATCAGTCCCTGTGCGTTCCAGTCTTCGTTGATCAAATTGACCAGTTTGCGCAGTGATGTGTAATCGTGCCCGAACCGCGTCCCGTTCGCGAAGTTCCCGCGACCCCAATAAGCGGCAAATGGATCAGCGCGATCTTCATATCCGTACGGCGTACCGTAAAGCTGCCTGTTGCCGGGCAAGTAGCGCGGCTTGGGCGTTGTCTCAATCGCGATGATGCGTCCCTGATGACGTTCGTGGCCGACGGTTATCGCCTGGTAAGACGCAGTTTTTTTGTAATCGGGATTTTGCGGATCCAGCCGCAGCATCGGGTAAATCCGCTTCCGGTATTCTTCCCCAAGCGACACCGCCTGATTTGACGGAACGACATGCCATTCCAGATTGAACCGCGCCAGATGCTCCGCCACGCGCGGAGAAACTTCCGGGCGGATGGCATCACGCGATAGAATTTCCACGTCAGGGGCAAGCTGGAAAAATTCGCGCAACCGCTGCTCCCGATCTTTGATCCACTCTTGCATATTCGACCTCCTCGGAAAATGTCCGACAAGCTGCCAGCTTGTCGGGGTCTCGGATTAGTACTCATTGAAGCCAGCGACAAGTTGGCAGCTTGTGGGACATTCACACCGCGCGATGTTTATTGTTTCCGGGCACCGTCAGTGGCGACCTGAACAACTCTTTTACAGCGGATGATGCATAGTTGGCGCAGTCTACTATTAACACCGGTTCAGCCCAACATTTTCGCGTCCAAAATGCGGCTGGCCTCTTCAATAATTCGCTCTTCAAAACCGAATCCAGCCAGCCAGCAGGTATTCTGCTGCGCGCGCCACCACGTCCATTGGCGTTTCGCGTAATGGCGCGTGTCCAGCTTCATCTGTTCAACCGCGCTCTCCAAACTGCGCTGGCCCAGCAAATATTCAACGAAGCGTTTATATCCATGCGCGTTGAAAGCTTTGGCAGAGTGCGGCACGCCCGAAGCAATCAGATTTTCGATCTCTTCCAATAACCCGCGCCCGACCATTAAATCCGTCCGCTGGTTGATGCGGTCATAAAGCTGCTGGCGCGGCGGTTCCAGAACGAAATGGGAAAGCCGCGCTGCCTCTTCCGTCGGCGCTTCCGGCGAACGCGCCTGCCAGTCTGACAACGGCTTGCCTGATGAGAAATAAACTTCCAGCGCGCGAATCACGCGCGACCAGTCCTTGGGTGCAAACTTCGCCGCCAGCGCCGGATCAACTTTGCCGAGCATACGGTGCAGATGCTCAGCGCCACGATGTTCCAGAATGCGTTGGAATCGTGGCCGCAGCGATTCGTCAATTTCTGGTGAATCAAAAAACCTGGTCGTCAGCGCGCGCAGATAAAACCCAGTGCCGCCAACCAGCAACACCAGCTTGCCGCGCGATTCAATCTCGACAATGGTCTGGCGTGCGCGTTCGGCCCATTCCACGGCGGTAAAGTTTTCGGTCGGTTCGACAATATCAATCAGATGGTGCGGTATTCCCTGCTGCTCTTCGGGCGGAACTTTGGCCGTGGCGATTTGGATGCCGCGGTAACATTGCACCGAATCGCAGTTGATGATTTCGCCGTTGAAGCGTTTGGCCAGCGCAATTCCCAGATCGCTCTTGCCCGACGCAGTCGGACCGACAACGGCAATTAAAGGTGGTTTGTTCATTGCGGCAAAGTTAGCCATCGGTACAAGGCAATGACGAGCAGCAGCGTCAGCAATAGCCACGCGCCAATCTGTTGTTTTCGGGTCATCGGGTTTAGGTTGAATTTGATCCGGGCTTGATAGCCGGACAAACGAAATTCCGCTACAGTGCGGGCGCAGTCTGTGGCGAATCTTTAACCCGGTCAAGGCTGATCAAGGAGCAGAAATGCCAAACCCAACATCTATTTTTCTGATCAACAGCGACACCTTCAAAAAGTCCTTCCTGTCTGGCAGCGGCCAGTTCGAATTGCAAAGCGACCAGAACATCTGGACAACACTGATCATCAACGACGGCAAGTTTCTGCCGACGATTGACCGCATCGCCGATGTCAATTTCAGCTTTGCCAACAACCAGCAACTCAACATCGGCAGCCTGGGCGCGATGAAGCTTGGCATCAGCGCCAGCGCCATCAACCAGATTCATCTGATCTGGCCGAAGCAAAGCGATGATGATGACGACGAGAAGCTGCTGAAGACCTATGGACTGGCGGACACATTGACCGATGGCAAGCTTTATGTCCGGCTGTTGCTGAGCGCGCAGGGCGATGTCAAAGGCAATGCCAGTGTTCCCGTCGGCACGCTTTCGACGACCTTCGGCATCGGCGCGGGCGGCAACGTAGCCTATGAACGGCTGATGCTGTGCGATGCCGAAACCTCGGCCAAAAAGATTCTGAACGACTTGTTTGCCGGCGTGCGCCTGCCGCAGCAGATTGATTCCGTCGCAGAATTGCCCGCGCCCGGTGAATTGATCGCGACGCGCTTCGGTGGCTATCTGCAATTGAGCGCCGCCATGAACTGGGGCTATCAGATGTCCGGCTCGCGCTCGTTCGACTTTAATCAATTGAAGCTTGATCTGAGTTACGCGCTGCGGACGATGGCATCGGTTTCATTGGGCTATCAGCTTGCAGGCGATTTCAGCATCGAAGCGCGGCGCGGCGCCCCTACCAGCAAAAGTGACGGCTGGGTGCGCTTTGTCGTGCGCAAAAATCGCGACGCGCAATTCAACATCGCTGCTGATTTTGCCTTCAGCGAAGACCACACGCTGAACGGTTTGCCGCAAAGCGCCGATGAATTCCTGACCCGGCTGATCGGCGCGGACGCGCAAACCGTGCTCGGTTATTTCCATCAGGCGCAAAAGTATTCTTCGCTGGACGCGCTGCAACAGGCGCTGACGCCGCTGACCAACCAGTTCATTCAAGAATGGTCGGTTGATCTGATTGGCAAAGTCATCAGCGACCAGACGCTGAATGAATTTCTGGCCGCCGCGCAGAAGGTCGCCGATACCTACGACAATCTGGATCAGCGCATTGTTGATCTTTACCAGACGTATCTGGACAAGATTCCGCAGTTGCAAAAGGCGCTGGCCTTGTTGACCGGCGCGACCAATCCGGCGGCGCTGGCTGCGCTGCTCAGTTCAGACGAAGACGCCCCTGATGCAGACAAGCTGGGCACCTGGCAGATTGCGCAGATCATCTGGGCGACAAACATTCAGCCGTTGTTGATGTTCAATGACGAGTTCCTGAAATTCTCGCAACTGGCGCAAAAGGCGCAAAGCTTCATGACAGATGGCGCGACCAAGCCCGTGCGTGATTTCGCCGCCAAGTTGAAAGCCTTCCTGCCGCTTGGTTCGTTGTTTGCGCAATTGGGCAAGATTCAAAACGCCGATCAACTGAAACAACTTGCTGATGCGAAGCTACAGGATTTGGCGGGACGCCTGATCGGCAAGACCTTTGCCGAATTGAAACAGAGCGATCTGAACGACGCGCTGAAAGCTTTGCAACAAAGCTTGAACAAAATTGACGCCTTCAAAAACAACTGGTACGCAAAGCTGAATCAGGCCGTAAAACAGAAGTTCACCTTCGACCTGCACTACGCCTACACGCGAGCAACGCGCAACGCGGCGCTGCTGGATGTTGAATTCGACTTGAACACCGACGAAGGCAAAGCGCTGGCGCGCGCCGCTGCCGTGGGAAACTTTGCGGGTGCGCTGGCCAAGTTTTCGGCAAAATACGTCAAGATCAATCAAGGTGTCTTTTCGCACGCGCTAACCACCAGCGCGCAAATCAGCATCAACGTCCTGGGCTGGAGCTACGACAGTTTGAAGCAACTGACCGTCAACGCCGAACAAACCATCGAACCGACAGCGGGCGGGCTGCTGCACGTTTTTGCCACCGAAGCTTCGATCAAAGAGCGCGTCACCAAAGGCCGTAAATTCAAGGAAACGGTCGAAAGCAACTTCCTGCTGCGCGCAATGGGCGAAGCATTTCAACCGGAGGGTCAAGGCGACGGTCAATCAAACCTGACCGATCCAAAGACCAAACAATATTTGATTCAAACGCTGCGCAGTCTGGACGTGCAGTACGATCTGAAGGAATCGGACGATCAGACCAGCGCGGATGAGCTGACACGCTATCTGGATTTAGCCGAATTCCTGGGCTTGCTGACCAAATCAAACCACGCCGCCTTCGCCGCCGATCTGGCCAAACAATTCCCCAATGGCTTTGGCAAAGTCGTCGTGCAATACACCGTGCGCTACGATGAACAATTGATTAAAGCGGCATTCACGGCGATTTCAGCAAACGATCTGAGCGATCTGGCCAAACAAACGATGCGGCAAATTATCGCGTCAAAATTCACCGGCATGAAACAGACCAACTGGTTGGCGCGCGTTGGCTTTGCGTATCTGTCGCAGTCATTGCACGACCTGTACGACAAACAAGGCTTCACCGCGCTGCAAACATTGAAAGCCGTCACGCTGCCCGGCTGGTTCACCAAAGGCGCGCCGATTCAGGCCAGCCTGTCGTCAATGGACATTCAACTGCTGATTACGCTGTGCAGTATGGAAAGCAATTACGCCCAGCGCATCGTCAAGCTGGACAAGACGCTGAGCAAAAAGCCGATTCCGCAAAAAGACCTACAGGATGCCGCGCAGAAATTTGTTTCGATGTCTGACGATTTGAACCAATGGCGCGAGAACGCCTTCTTCGCCATCTTCGACAAGATCGTGCAGGAAGCTTTGCGTCGAAACAACGATGCACGGGCCTTCCGGCAATCCACGATGACGCTGGAGATCACGCCGCCCGGCGCGCAAACCAGCGTCAAGAAGATTTTGATGCAGCAACGATAACCCAAACACTGTTGGTCAAACTGTTAGTTTGACTTCGCCTGCGAAGCGCAAGTTGGCTGGCCAGAGTCTTGCCAGCCAGCACGTCAAACTGACAGTTTGACCAACTCTTTCGAACCGGGGGAGAGATGATCAAACACCATCACTATTGCAGCTTTCTTTTCGCTCTTGTTTTGTTGTTCGCGTTCGTCGTGCTGGCACAACCCGCCAAGAGAAAAATTCTGATTGCCCATCGCGGCGCGTCAGGTTACGCGCCGGAACATAGCGCGGCGGCGTACAAACTGGCCATCGAACAAGGCGCGGATTTCGTTGAGCAGGATTTGCAGATCACCAAAGACGGCGTGCTGGTCTGCCTGCACGACCTGACGCTGGAACGCACAACCAATGTCAAAGAGGTATTCCCCGACCGCTTCCGCAACGATGTCAGCGAAGACCAGCCGCCAGGCACCGCCGCCGCGAAGCATTGGTACGTGTCGGATTTCATGCTGGCCGAAATCAAAAAGCTGGACGCGGGCGCGTGGTTCAATGAAAAATTCAAAGGCGAGCGCGTGCAAACCTGGCAGGAAGCGATTGACCTGGTGCGCGGCAAAGCCGGTCTGTACCCTGAAACCAAAGCGCCGGAAGTGTACGGCAAGCGCGGCTTCGATATGGAAAAGCTGCTGATGGAATCGCTGAAGAAAAACAAGCTGGATCGCCCCGCAGCCGATCCGAAAACGCCGCTGATCATTCAATCCTTCAGCGCCGAAAGCCTGAAGAAAATGCGCGAGCAATACAAAACCAAACTAACGCTGGTTTTTCTGATTCACGCAGACCCACAAAAACAATGGCTAACGGCTGATGGTCTGAAACAAACCAAAGCCTTCGCCGACGGAATCGGGCCGAATAAAACCTTGCTTGACCACGACCCGAAGATCGTCGAATGGGCACACGCCGTTGGCTTGACCGTCACGCCCTACACTTTCCGTTCAAGCGCGCCGGGAAAGTTCAAGGACGTACGCGAAGAGATGAGGCACTTCCTGTTTGAGCTTGGTGTGGATGCCCTTTTCACTGACAACCCAGATCAATTCCCGAAGCGATAACTCGGTAGGAATTACTGCTCCAACTTGCTGGTCAGAATTGAATTGAACAGCAGCGGCAGCGTCGCCAGACTTTGCGCGCGGTATTGCGGGCGGAAGCCGAAAAGGATGACGCGGCCTTTGCCGATTCTGGCTTCGACCATTGCCGCGCGCCCGCGAATCAGCTTGTCACCCAGAATCCAGCCGCTCAGCAGCGGATTGTCGTTTTCAGGGTAACGCGCGATGACTTTGACGCTGGCCGGGTCGGTGACTTCAAACGCCGGACTGCCTTCAAACCAGGCAATGGATTCTTTTTCCGCGCCGAAAGACAGGTTGGAGGTTTGATCCAGTTCCGTCCGCAGAATTGAACCGGGACAGTAGAAATCGCGTTGCGCCACGCCCTTCAACACGTTGCGCACAGGCACACCCAAACGTTCGATGGCGAAATTCGAAGCGTTGTTGAACGTAATGATGGTGCCGCCAGCTTCAACAAATTCGCGCAAGGCTTTGATGCCCACTTCGCCCAGGCCCCCGGCGTATTCCGCCGGGTAACCGCCCGCAGTGTCTTCGTCGCGCCCTTCGCCTGCTTTTGCGGACAAGCCATTGGCCAATGAGTTAACCGATTGATCGGGGATGATGATCGTATCGAACTTTGCCGCCAGATTTCCCGCGCGCACTTCGTCGCGCAATAAAGATTTAAATTCGAATTTGTATTGATCGAAAATCCAGCGTGTCCAGCCTTCATCCATCGAAGGCTGAAAGTTTTTGTACATCGCCACGCGCACGCCGCCGCTGGAACGCACACGCGATTGCAGAACAAGCGCGGCGGGTTCGGGCCGGGCTTCGACATTGAAGACTTCTTTGACCGTGACGGCTTTGATGTTCATCAGCAGCGGCAGTGTTTGGGCCGTCACGTCATAAGGCTTTTTGGGCGGCCCGCCGGGGTATTCGCGCAGGTCGGGGTAATGCTGATTTTCGAGCAGCGTTTTGGCAAAACCCGCGTATGGCTGCGCCATCAGCACAATGTGTGTTCCCACCGGATAGGTTTTGCCGGCGGCGGTGAAATCTTTGCTGGCGCGATGCACCTCAACGCCGCCGCGCTTCAAGATTGCCAGCACGCGATCCATCCCTTCGGTTTTGTAGTAGTACGTCACTTCTTCGCCGGATGAAGGCCCGCTGGTGACTTTGCTGACCAGCGCTTCGCTCTGCTCGTGCTTCTCTTGCTCGCTGCCGCTGGCGCTGTTGATTCCAGCCTTCAATTGTTTGAAAGCGTCGGACAAGGATTTCGGCACGTCGGGTTCGGGCAACAGAATGGCGTAAGGCATTCCCTTCGCTTCGATGGCGCGCTTGCTGATCTCGTAAAAATTGCGCAGATGGGATTCGCGGTTGCGCGCTGCGTGGGTCAGCAAAGCCATTGCACCGGCCATCTGGTAATCCACAATGTCGCGCAGCGTCCAGCGCCCGCCTCGCCAAAGTTTAGGAAAATTCCACGATGGGGTCTTGGCGTTGTAATTGAAGCCGCCGCCCAATCGTTCGAACGGAACTTCCACAGGCGTTGCCAATCGCGCGCTGGCCGTTTCAGAAAGAATGCGCAATCCGGCGTGGTAATGAGTGTAGGCGCGTGCCGGACTCCAAGCGTCGTACATCGTGTTGAAAACCACGCCGCTTTTGCCGCCCGCAATCACATCCCATGCCATCGCAGTGCCCAACGCATTGACGCCCGCCACCAGCGCCGGATCAACGTTCGGCTCCCACGGTTCCATATACGGCGGGACGAACAAACGCGCGCCGCTGCCGCCCATCTGATGAATGTCGTGCAGAATCTGCGGACGCCAGACATTCAGCACCTTGTCCACGGTCAATTGCGTTTCCACCTGCGTGAAGGCATACCAGTCGCGGTTGTTATCGTGGCCGGTGTAATGATGGTACAGCTCTGGCGGTATCGTGCCTTCGGCGGATGTGCCAAGCGTTTTGCGGTACCAGTCAGTCACGATATCCGTGCCATCCGGATTGAGCGACGGCACCAGCACCACGATGACATTCTCCAGAATCTGTTTGACCTCCGGCGAACTTTCTGACGCCAGCCGGTATGCCAGTTCCGTCCCGGTGAAGGTGCCGCCGACTTCGGTCGAATGAATGCTACACGTAATGACGACAACGGTTTTGTCCGCGCCGATCAGGTCTTTAATCCCTGCTTCAGTGGACGAAGTCAGCAGGCGCGGATCGGACAAGCGGCGCTGAATCTCCTTGAATTCTTCCAGCCGTTTCAGGTTTTCGGGCGAAGAAATGGTGGCGGCAATGAAGGGCCGTCCGAGTGTCGTCTTGCCCAGCGTATCCAGTTTGATGCGGTCGCTGGTTTCGGAAAGCCGTTGGAAGTAGGCAACGAACTGATCCCATTTCGCCAGCTTGCGCTCTTCGCCGATCTTGAAGCCGAGCGTGGTTTCGGGCGCCGGAATGGCCGCGCTGCGAGCGGGCGATTGCGCGGCGACGTGCAGAGTTTGCTGGCCGGCGCGAGGGAAAATGAAGATGAAACAGCAGACGATGAGCAGGTAACGCAGTGGTCTTGTAATCATTGAGGCTCCAAAGGACTTTTTCTTGACAGCTAATATGTAATGGGCTACTTTCCGCGCGTCATTATAGCCACACACATAAAGCAGCCAAAGACGAACGGATCATTAACAAGCGAATCTTTCGGACAAGCACGAGTGATGCATTCAGCAAACAGCGCACGTTGAGCAGTCAGATTTTGTTGCCCTACAGGTTTTGAAGCTGCCCCGCTGAAGCCAATCGCTCGCAGTTCAACATTTCATTTCGTGTGGGTGCGTGGAGAGCAGGTTATGAAAGTCCTGTGGATGTCGGACAGCCCGACTTCGCCATCTGGCTTCGGAAATGTCACGCGGTTTGTTTGCGCCGGGTTGGCCTCAAGCGGCCATCAGGTTTCGATACTCGGCTGGCAGGCGCGCGGGACGCCGGAACCCTGGCAGGACTGTATGCTCTACCCCGTGCGCCATAACGGCTTCGGCGCCGACGTGTTGCTGAACTACCTGCGCCGCATTCAGCCCGACGTGCTGGTCACCCTGGCCGACGTGTGGTGGCTGACCTTCATCTCGCATCCTCTGATCGCCAACTTCATGAGCACGGCTGGCATTCCGTGGGCGCTCTATTACCCGATTGACGGCGATATGGGCGAAGGCCGCTTGCCGCAAAGCTGGACGCACATTCTGCAAACGGTTGACCTGCCGATTGCGATGAGCCGCTACGGTTGCGCCGTCAGCGAAATGAACGGCGTGCATCCCGTCTACATCCCACACGGAGTCGAGACCAAAATTTTCCAGCCGCCACCGGATGGAGCTGCTAAAGCTGCTGCCAAACGCGCTCTCGGTTACGAAGGCAAATTCGTCATCTTGTCTGACGCGCGCAATCAGCCGCGCAAACAACTGCCGCGCTTGCTGGAAATCTTCCGCCGCTTTGCCGATGGCAAAAACGATGTGCTGCTCCACCTGCATTGCGACCCGCGCGATCCGGCGGCGCAAACGCCTGAATATTTTTACGACCTCGAGCAGGACATCGCCTTTCTGAATCTGCAGGACAAGGTGCGCATCACGGCGCGCATGTCCATTGAGCAGGGACTGCCCATCACGGAGCTTGCCGCGATCTATCAAGCGGCGGATGTTCATCTGCTGGCGAGCCTCGGCGAAGGCTTCGGCCTGCCCACCTTGCAGGCCGCCGCCGCGGGCGTTGTGCCGATGGCATCGGACTACACGGCGAGCCGCGAACTGGCGCTCGGCCACGGCGAAGTCATCGCCGTCAAGCATTACCTGACCGATCAGTTCGGACTGCGCCGCGCGTTGATTGACGTTGATGATGCGGTTGGGAAGTTGGAACGGCTTTACGGCGACCGCGCGCTATTGACTGCAAAGGCCGAAGCCTCGCGCCGGTTTGCGCTCGATTACGATTGGTCGCGGATCGCGCCGCAATGGGACGAGGTGCTGCGGCGCGAAGTGCCGCGCCTGCGTATGGCGCGCCGCTTCCCCGTCCCTTCAGCGCAGATCAGCTTGCAGGCGGGCCAGCAGGCAAGCAGGCAGGCAGGCAGGCAGGCTTTGTTCGGCGCGGTCAGGCACGCACTGCCCGCCGCAGCGGAGAACGTCAAAATCACCGTCAACGTGGTCGAGAGCAAAGCCGGGCAATTAGCCACCGAAGTGCTGCGCGACGCGCAGGCCTTCGAGCGCACGCTGACCTTGCCCGTCACGCTGCCTCCACCCGTCGCATTGCCGCTGGTTGACGCGGGCCTGGCCAAAAGGCGCGTCACTGGCTGCATCTTCATCGCCAGCGCGCGTGATGCAGCGGTGGCGCAAACCTTGAGCCGCATCTTTCCCGGTTTGAAAATCTGGTCGCCCACAGCGCTCGAACTCGGATGCGACCCGGCCACTGGCGAAACGATCCGATCCAAAGCCGTGCCGAAGGAGAGTCCGAACTTTCGTCATTACCTTTCGGCCAGCACGCTGGCGATTGACCTGGACGGCGCTGAGCAATCGCTGGCCGTTCAAGCCGCCGAGCTTGGCGTGCCCTGCGTGGGCAAGGCGCGACAGAACCGGCAGGCCAGGCTGTGGCCGGAATTGACCGCGGAGTCCGCCGATCAGGCGGCGGAGCTTGGCCGATGGATGCTGACCGATCAGGGCGAGGCGGCGGAAATTTGCGAACGCGCGCGCCAAAGATTGACCGAACCTTTGGCTGCAACGGCGTAAAGGAGGAACAAGGCATGGCCGTTCAAATTTATCTGGTGCATCCGAAAGACAACGACGACGAACGGGCGCGCGAGATCATCGCCGAATACATCGCCGCCTGTCAGGGATTCATTCTGATGGCCAGCACGTATGGCTCGCTCATCGTCGCCTTCGACGAAAAGTATCTGGGCGCGGTGAAGTCGCATCATCTGGTCAATTTCGCCGGCGGCATAACGCTTGATCTGAACGCCCCCGGAGCGACGGCGATCAGGCAACTGTTCGCGCAGAACGTCGCCGCTCAACTGGCCAGTCGCGGCGGCGGTGCGGCTGGCGATTCGGCACAAAACACATTTCCGCCCGGCTACAGGCCTTTGCGCTGGCCTGTGCGTGATGAAGACGGGAGCGTTTGAACCGCTTCCGAAACCAAGCAAACCCTAAAACTTTGGAGGTGAATAATGGCTATCGGCCAAGAATTACTGGATGTTCCGTTTCCCGATATGATCTTCAAGATGGCGAACGCAATCGCGCAAGGCCAGCGGAAGCTCGATGCTGCATCAATCGAAACCGCCCGCGCGCTGGCGAAAGCCACCGTCAAGGTGATCCCCGAAATCTTCGAGATCATCGAATTCGGGCCGGCGAAAAACGTTAATACCAACAATGGCAACGTGCCGGTCACCGGCATCAATGTGCGATCCGAGCTTGGCGACGCAGCGACCTACACGCTGCTGCAAGCCGGATTGTTGCCGACGTTTTATCAATTCACCGAATCTATCATCGAGGTCAAGATTTCGATTTCGCATCGCACCTCGGGAACTTCGGAGTTCGAGTTCGGGGCTTCGCTCGAAGTCAGTGCTGAAGCGAGCGGCGGTTTCCTGTTCGGCTCGGCTTCGGTCTCGACGACCTTCAGTTCGCACGTCAATTACAAGACATCGAACACCTATTCGCATTCGGCGGAAGGGTCGAGCCTGCTGCGCACAACGCTCAAGCCCGTACCGCCGCCGGCGCGTTTGGTGCCGCGCTTCATCACGATTGACGCGACGAAGACTCCGCCCACGGTGACAATCGCCTAAATCGGCCCGATCAGGATCGGGAGGAGTGGCGACGGACTTTAGTCTGTCGCCATGCCGACAACAGACTAAAGCCTGTTCCACTTTCGCTTGTGCTGATTTAGCGATGCAGATCACGCCGACACAAACCAGTTTTGCGCCCGCTGGTTCGCCGCCAGGCTTCCGCGTCGAAACGGGCGGCGCGCGCTTTTACGCCGTGCAGGTGGCTGCGCAAGCAGTGCTGCTGAACGGCGCGAACGCCGCGCGCCGCGCGCCGCCCAACTTCTTCGACAGTTGGGCGGGCGACGGCGGCCTGGCGACGCCGCCCGGTCGCACGCTTCAGCGCGTGGCCGGACAGCACATGGAAGCGGCGACCGGACGCGCGACCTACACGCTGCCGCAAGCCGTCTGGGAACGATTGAAGCGCAACCCGCAGCTTTTTTATCGCCTCATCGTTTCGCGCAACTCGCGGCTGGCAAGCCCGCTTTATTCGGTGGCGGACGTGGATGCCGGGCGCGCGCCGTCGGTTTCGATTGCGTTTCTTCCCGCACGGCCTGCGCGCAACGCGGTGGCTGCCTTTCGCGGCAGAAACGTGCTGACGCGCAGCAATTTTCCAACGCAGGCCAAAGCACAAATGGGCGAGCGCGGCGTGATTCAAGGGCGCGACGGCGATTTTCGCTTCGTCGTGCTGGACGCGGCGCGCTTCGATCTGACCGTTCTGGAATGCCACGAATGGGGATTGACCGACACGGTCGAAAAGATGCCGCGCAAACCCGAAGCGGTCATCAACGGACAGTTCATTTCCAGCTTGATCGGCATTGGCACCGAAGGCCAGGTCATCCGCGAAGGCGCGCTGATCAATGCCGATTCGCAAGCGACGCGCTACTACTTCGCGCAGCTCGAAGGCGGCGCGAACGTCAGCAGCTTTCACATCGGGCGCGGCGATCCGGGCACGGAAGAGCCTGATGCGCGCGCGGCTTTCGGCGGGCTGGGGCCTGTGCTGCTGGGCGGGGCGGCGGTGTCGCCGCTGACCGCGTGGGCGCAGAGCATCTACGACCGCGGCGCTAAAACAGGCCGCGGCGTCATCGCCGTCGAGCGCGAACTTGGATTGATCCTGTTGCTGGTGCAGAAAGACATCTCGTTCTTTTCGAGCATCACCAACGCGATAACGATGACGGCGCTGCGCCAGCGGCTGCAAGCGATGGGCTTTGACGATGCGGTCTTCAACGACGGCTCGGATTCGGAATCGCTCTACGCTTACAACGGCTGGCTGCTCAGGCCGGATTTTTTCAAAAACGAGGCGATGGATTTCGCGCTCTCTTTCGTTGACCGGCGTGCGACCCGCCGGGCGCGCGTGCTGGCGATTGACGGAACGACGACGCCCGACGCCCGCTCTTTCGCGAGCGGCATCAATCGCCCGCTGCTGACAAACTATGCGCCGCGCAATATCAGCAGCGATCTGCAAACGCTGCCGGCGCTCTCGTCCATCGCCGGCACGTTTCACAACGGCGTGATCGAAGCTCACCGCGCAACGACGGCGGCGCAGGCCGCGCGCATCGGCGAAATCATCGAACAGGCCGGCGCGGGCGGCCATTACGCCGACCTGCTCTACGTTTCCAGTCACGCCTGGCGGCACGGGCAGCTCTGGTATCACGCCAACGACGACGAGAACGATCCGATCCTTTTCATCGCCGATCCGTGGTCGTCTGGCTTTCGCCCCGTCTGGCGCACGACGCCGCGCTGGCTGGTGATTGCCGGTTGCGCGGTGCTGGGGCTGCGTTATTCGCGCGGGCTGCGGCTGAACGCTGCCGAACGCAACCATCTGACGACGTGGCATCAGGAGATTCACGGAAGCGGCGCGACGGTGCCGGATTTGACCGCGGCCAGGCAGGTTGTCTTCGAGACCTTTCATCCGGGCTGGGCGTGGTACGACCGGGTCTTTCGCGCAAGTCCGGGACTGCGCGGCGTGCTGGGCTACTGGTATCGCTCGCCGAGCGGCGGGACGGACGTTGAGATCGTGACCGACTTCAGCGAACGATTGCGGAAGGGCGAACCCCTGATGAGCGCCTGGCAGGCGGCCAACGAGCGCGGCATCTTCGGCGCAGACGCGCTGTGGGCGGCAATGATCCGCAACGGCTGCGAGCAGGACACGCTGGCTGTGCTCGAAGAGGTCAACGCGCCGCCGGGCGACAGTTGGAAGTATTACGACAGCTTCCAGACCGGCGCGCTGCTGCCCGATGCCTATCGCGCGGCCAACCGGCTGAACGATTCGCGGCGCATCGGCGGCGTCGGCGTACAGTTCAACAGCAACTACGACGCGATTGCCATTGGCGAATTGGAGGGGCTGGCGACGGCGCCGACGCCTACCAATTTTTTGCTTTACAACGACGGCGTGGGGCCTCGCTAAAAAAGTGCGGAACGAGATTGCGGCTTACATTTTGTCCTGCGCCGAACGCGACGAGATACGCGGACGGACGATTGCCAATTTGGCGGCGACCGATTGGGACGCGCCACCTGAGATTGAAATGGATCAAGCCGATTGCGAGCGACGCCAGCAGCGGCAGGAGCGCACCGCCCGACGCTTGTTGGAGCGCGCCTGCGACCGCGCACACGATTTCATACTCTTTCTGGAAGACGATCTGGAATTCAACCGGCATCTGCGGCACAACCTGGAACGATGGCAGCCGCTGATTGAGACGACGGCTCACGGACATTTCTTCGGTTCTCTTTACAACCCGACGATCCTTGAACGCCAGCGGCGCAGCGAATCGGCCTATTTCATCGCCGAGCCTGAAGCGGTATACGGAAGTCAGGCCTTCGTGCTGTCAGTGGCGACAGCGCGCCACATCGTCCGGCATTGGGAAGAAGTGCCCGGCATGCAGGACATCAAAATGTCACGACTGGCGGCGCGCGTTGGTCCGATCTATTACCACCTGCCGTCGCTGGTGCAGCACGTCGGCGTAGCCAGCGTTTGGGGCGGGCATTATCACTGGGCAAACGATTTCAGCGCCGATTGGAAAGCTTAGAAATTCAGATCGGCGAGTTCTTACGGCTATGGCATTCCCATCCGATGCACAACGCGCCAAACAACGGCGCGAAGAGGAACGGCAGCGCGCGCGCGCGGAAGAGCGCCGACAGGCGGAACTCGACCGGCGGCAGGAAGAAGACGCGCAGCAGCAACGCGAAGAAGATCGCCGCCAGGAAGCGTTGCAGCAGGCTCAGGAATTTGAAGCAGCGCTCGAAGCCGGGCAGCAACGGCGCGCGACAACGCTGGCCAGAGTGAAAGAACAAAAACGGATTGAACGCCGCGGCACCGCCCGCGAAGAAGAGCGCCGCGATCTGTTGCTGGAAATCCTGCGCGATGCCAATCGTCAGGCGCGCAGCAGCGAACAACAGGAGGCCGCGCGCCGCGAAGACAATCGCCACCGTCTGACTGAAGAGCGCCAGGCCGAACAACGCCAGGGACAGCAGCGGCAAGCGGCGCAAAGCGAGCGTCAGGTCGAACAACATCAGGCCGCCAGACAAGAGCAGCAACAGGCCGAACGCCGCGAAGAGAATCGCATGGCGCAGCGCGAAGAAGACCGCCAATCGCAGGGCGCCGCCGAGCGTGAAGCAGAACGGGCCGAGGCCCGCCGCGAAGCTGCCAGGCAGGAGCAGCGCGCCGAACAACTGGCCGAAGAGCGCCAGGCCGAGCGCGCCAGCCAACGCGCGGCAGAACGCGCCGAGGCTGATCGCGCCAATCAGCGCGCCGAGGATCGCCGCAACGAAGCCGGCGCACAGCGGCAGGAAGAAGCCCGCGCCGAAAGGCAGTCCCAAAATCAGGCCGAGACGCAGCAGCAGGCGCGAGCGGTAGAACGCGCCGCAGAACGCCAGGCCGAATTGAGCGAGGATCGCCGCAACGAAGCGCGCCAGCAGGCCAGCGAAGAAGAGCGTCTGGAAGCCGCGCGCCAATCGCAGCGCGAAGCCCGCCAGCAGGAGCAGCAGGAAGGCGCGCGGCAGGATCAGCAGGAAGCCGAACGCCGCGAGGCTGCCAGGCAGGCGCGATTGGCCGAACAGCAACAGGCTGCGCGCGCCGCCCAGCAAGCCGAAGACCGCCGCGCACAAGCAACGCAGGCGCGCGCAGACGAACAACGCCAGGCAGCAGACCGTGCAGCCCGGCGTCAAGTTGATGCACGCAACGATTCGCAGCGCACACGCCCGACCACACCGCACGCGCCGCTGGAAGCGCGCATCACCAGCGGCGCGCTATCAGGTTCCCTGCCCTGGTTGCGCACCGACGGCAAACGGATTCGCACCCTGGCCGGAGACGCGGTCACGTTACGCGGCGTCAACCTGCTCGGACTGGACAGCGCGCCGCCCGACGCCGAGCGCGGTTTCGCCGCCGGAGCGGGCATCACCGAAGCTTTGCTGGACGCCGTCTTCGCGTGGGATGTCAACGTGGTGCGCGTGGCCGTCAATCACCAGCGCGCGATGACGGGCGTGGGCGATTTAAGCGCCTGGGATTATCTGGCCGAACTCGATCACATCATCGAACGCGCCGCCGCCGGCGGGGCTTATACGATGCTTTCGCTGCGCCGCCTGGACGATGTCACGCTCTTCGGCACGCTGCCCGGCGCGGGCGGCCAGCGCGCGGCAAACTTCATCGCGCCGCAGCCCAGCTACGACGCCATCGGGATGTGGCGCGTGCTGGGCGAACGTTACGCCGATGAACCGGCTGTGCTCTTTGACCTTTACGCCGCGCCGCACGCCGCGCTGGCAGACGATCTGACCGGCTACGACACCGATTGGGAGCTGTGGACGCTGTGGGTGCGATTGATGATCGCCGAACTCAGGCGCCTGCATCCGCGCGCATTGTGTTTCGTCTGCGGCCTGGATTGGGGCGCTGATTTGAGCGGCTTCCCGGTGCTCGGCACTGAAAACCTGCCGATTCCCAATCTGGTTTATGCGGCGCGGTTGTTTCCGCAGCGCGAAAGTGCGCTGACAGCCTTGCGCGCGCTGGCGCAAACGCAGCCGGTCTTCGTCACCGAATGGGGCGGCGCGCAAACCGATGTCGGCTGGGGCGCGCGCACGGCTGTGGCCTTGCGCGCATCCGGCATCGGCTGGACGGCGGCGCATTGGAATGCTGAACCGCCTTTGGTTCAAATGACCGGCAATCGTTTTGCGCCGACCGCATTCGGCGCAGTCGTGCGACGCGATCTGGCAATGGCGGGCGAGCGTTTGACCGCTGCCCTGCTCGACACTTCACCCGGCCTGCCCTGAGCGGGCTGAGTGCTTCGATCAAACTTTTCAATCAACCCGTGGAGTGGACTTTAGTGAGCGTAAAATTTTAACTTCCCGGTTTCGGCGCATCGTCTGTCGTGGGACAAGATGGCATCTTGTCCCACATCGGGAAGTTAATTTTTCATGCCTACTTAGTCCGCTCGTATCGGAACAGACTAAAGTCCGTTCCACATTTACCGAAGGAGAAAACTTATGGCTATCGGACAAGAACTGCTGGATGTTCCTTTTGCTGAGATGTTGCGCAACCTGGCCTTCGCCATCGCCGAAGGCCAATTGGAACTCGACCGAAGTTCCATCGAGACGCTCAAATTCCTGCTGGAAACGCAGGTTCAAATCGTCCCGGAGATTGCAGAGATACTCGAACCGGCGGTGCGAACGGTCATGGTGAATGGGCAGAACATCCCCATCACCGGCGTCAACATTCGCTCCAGCGGCGCTGCGCCCGTGACGGTCAACCTGTTGCAGGCCGGTTTGCTGCCGACCTTCTATCAGTTCACCGAAGCGACGCTCGAAGTCAAAATCTCAATCTCGATCAAACGCACGGACAACGGCCAAAGCGGCGGCGCGGGTAGTCTGGGGTCGCGCGTGAGCAGAACAAATGCGCTCGCCTTCAGCGCTCCGGTCAATTTCAGGACGGCCAACACTTATTCCTACACCGCCGAAGGCGCCAGCGTCATGCGCGCCACACTGCGCCCGGTGCCGCCGCCTGCGCGCCTGATTCCCAGCACCGTCACCGTCAACGCGCTGGTCAATCCGCCCATCGTCACGCGCAATGGGTGATTGAATCGCAACAACAAGTTTGGTGGGACAAGATGCCATCTTGTTCCACATTTTCCGAAGGAGTGATTTTATGGCGAATGGAACAACACAACGTGTGGCTGATTTACTTTCGGCGCCAATGGAAGCGGTCATCACGTCGCTCGGCGTTGGTATCGCGCGCGCGCAGCGGGAGCTTGATCGCAACGCGATTGCCACGCAGCGCGAGATTGACGAAGACCCGGCGCTGGCTGAACTCGGCCTGCAAGCGACATGGTATCAAATGCCGCGCGTCGAGCTTGAATTGACGATGGCCATTGCGATGGAAGAGAAAGCGCCCGTCAAAGCAACGGCGGCGGCGGCAATCAGTCCGATCAGTTCAGCGGTCATCTCTCCCGGAGCGTTGGTGAATTCGCGGCTGGCTCAACTGCACATTCAGCCGGTCAACGCCACTTACAACAACCAGTTCAACTACAACGTCAACGCTTCAAGCAAAATGAAGCTGACCATCGTGCCCGTCCCGCCGCCTGCTGCTGACGCCGTAGTGGTGGCCAAACTGAAGAACGACGAAGTTCTCGCCATCGCCCAGCCGCAACTGGTCAGCGATGCGAACGCGCGGCTGGCGGTCAATTTCAACGGGCAGGGCCGGCTGTGGTTCGTCATGCAGTACAAGATCACCGGCGATCAAACGCAGCGGCTGGCGCTGGTGGTGATTGACGACGACACCAAACAGATCGTCAAACAGGTCAAATGAATGGCGCTGACGCAAAATCAGGAAAAGGACGCTTCGCGTTTCAATTACAGCGGGCGGGACGCCCGCGCTCCAATGAGGTGGCGCAATGAGTGAGCAAACCGAAAGGTTAAGCGAACAGTTGGCGGCGGCGCAGCAGGGGCTGCAAGACCTGCGCAAGGCGCAGCAGTCGTTCCATCGCGCGCGCAGCAGGCGCACGGCCAAACCGGAAGCCGCCATCGCCGCCGCTCACAAGCTGGCGCAGAAGGCCGAACCCGGATTGACGCAGCTTGGCGCGCTGCTCAAGGAAATTACGGCGCTGGCGCAATCGCTGACCGCGGCGCAGGCCCCCGCCGCCGAAGCCGAAGCGATCAAGCCGGAAGATTTGGCCAGACACTTCCGCGACGTGGTTGACCAGGCGCAAAGCAGCGCCCGCCAGCCCGAAGGCGATGTCGGGGTCTCGCTCAAAAGTCTGGACATTGAAGTCAAAGGATTGATCGTCGTCGAAGGGGACGAAGCGCGATTGGTTACGCCCACAGCTTCGCGCGCGCTCGACGTGGGCCAGCTTTCGACCCTCCGGCTGACCTTCGGCACAGTGCCCTTCCTGCGCGCGCCCGTTGATGAAGCACAACCTGCGCCGAAGGCCGATCTGTCAGTGGCCAAGACCGCGCAGATTCTGAGCCGGCCCGCGCGCGGCAATTGGACTGTCGCTTTCACAATCCTGGTCAACAACGCCGGCCCCGACGACGCGACGAACGTTGTGCTGACCGACGCGCCCGACGCAAACTTCACCGCCCGGGCAACTGGCTTCCGGACCACGCGCGGAAAATGGACTGTCACGACGCTGCCCAAATTCGAGGCGCAACTGGGCACGCTCAAAGCCGCAGAAAGCGCCACGCTGAGCTACCAGGCAGAAACACGCCCCTTCGAAATCTTCAAAAGCGAAACCGGCGTCACCGGCGACCAGGCAGACCAGCAGCCCGGGAACAATCAATTCGCGCTGCAATTCATCGCGCCCACGGACAACACCGAGCAAGCCGATTTGAACATCAAGAAGCTGGGCTTTACGTCCGGCGCCGGCAGCCTGTCGGCCAGCTACGTCATCACCGTCACCAATCAAGGGCCAGCCGTGGCGCGCAACGTCGTCGTCACGGACACGCCCGACCGGCGCGGCATCGCCGCCGTTTCGGAATTCACTTCAGACCCGGCAGGCGAATGGACGCAGACCAAGCTGCCCAAGCTCGAAGCGCGTTTGGGCGATCTGAAGCCGGGCGATTCGGTGACGCTCAAATACCGCGCGCGATTGACGCCCGGCGTGGCCGCAGCAATCAATACCGCCGAAGTCAGCAGCGATTCGCCGGACCCAACGCCGATCAACAACAAAGATTCGTTCACATTGAAAATCTCCTGAGAGGCAAGCCATGGCAAATACCACCCAACAATTCTACGAGCAACTGCAAACAGCCAGCGCCGCGGTCGAACGGCTGCAGGCGGAGTTGGCAGCGTTTCAAACCGCCGCCGCCAGGCCCAGACTTTCAGCCAGTCGCGGCGCAACGCTGAGCGGCAATCTGTCAGAAAATTTCGATGCAGAGTTGAACAAGATCGAAGCAGCGCTCGCCGCCGCCGCGATGGCAATACCGTCCCTGCAACAGGCAGCGCCGGAGCAAGGAATCAAGACGGGCGACCTGGTCAACCGCTTCCGCTCGCTGGTTGACAACATACAGCGCAACGCCCGCAGCCCGCAGCGCGAGGGCGAAGCGGGCGCGACGCTGCAAAATCTGGAGGTCGAAATGAAGGGCTTCATCACGCTGCAACAGAACGAAGCCCGCATCACCACGCCCACGCTGACGCGCACGACGGACCCGGGATTGCTTTCGACTATCCGGTTGGCCTTCACCGCCATCCCTGTGGTACGGTTTTCCAGCGTCGAGACCGATGAACCGCTGATCCAATAATCCCAAAGACGAATCAGGAATTTCGGCTATGGCCCAGACGACGAAAGCTGCGATCGAAGACGAAGTGCAGCGTCTACGCAATCAAGTGGCGAGTCTATTGACGCGCAATCTGGAATTGCAGCGGCGGCTGGAGGAGTTCGAGCGCGACAAGACCGGCGTGACGCTCGACGATCTGGCCATCTCGTTGGTGCGCTCGTTGCGTTCGGCTGAAGCAGCGATGGCCGACGAGGCCGGCAACGACCGCCGCTACACGATTGCCGAGATGCAAACATCGCTGCGCGGCTTCCTGACGCGGCAGGGCGACGATTTAACGCTGCGCCTGCCGCGCTCTGAACTTCAAGCGCCGCCCGACAACCTGGGCACGTTGCAATTCACGCTGCGCCAAACGCCGCCTCCGGCCTTGTCCGCGCCGGCGTCATTGACAGCGCCATCTGTTGCCGGGAGCCTGCCGGCGCTCGGCCGCGCGTTGGAAGCGATGCAATCGGCCTTTCTGGCCAGCCCCAGCAAACGCGTGGCTGCCGCCGCCAACGAGATCGTAGCGCAGGCGACGCATCTGCTGGCCGGTCTGCGGCAATTGGAGACGGGCCAAGCAACGGTGTTTCTGCGCGATCTGCAAGGCCTGGCCGAGTCGCAGGCCAAAGCCAGCGCGGCGCTGCCCGTCGGGAGAAGCGGCACGGCGGTCGAAAACTTCCACATCGCAACCGAACAGTTGGCGGCACAGTTGGCGGCATTGACACAGTCGCTGTTATCCCAAGGCAATTTGACCGGCGCCGACCTGGCGGCGTTGACCGCCGCTTTGGAACGCATTACGAATTACTACCAGACCCTCTTCAAAGGATGAGAACTCTTTTCGTCGCCTCTGTGCTATTGCTCGCCTCCTGTGGCTCCCACACCGCTCACGACTCCGGCTCAGCTAAACCAGAACCCGCTGACCCGCGCTCTATCGCAGCCTCTCCGGCCTTGAGCGAATTTATTAACCGGCTGCGCAGTGAAAGCCGTGCGCTGCAACAGCACGGCGTTTACGTCGAACGGCTGGCTGGCGGCGAACCGATGGCCATGCTCAATGAAACTGCCACTTTCAACCCGGCTTCGGTCATCAAGCTGGCGACGACGCTGGCCGCGCTCGAAAGGCTGGGGCCGGATCATCGCTTCCGCACGGAGTTTCGCGCGGCGGGTGCGATCAATCAGCGCACGGGCGAATTAACGGGCGATCTGATTTTACTGAGCGGCGGCGATCCATCGTTTTCGATTCCGGATGCGCGGCTGGTGGGCGATGAGTTGCGACGCATGGGCATTCGTCGCGTCAGCGGTAGTTTAACCGTCGTGGGTGAATTCGTCTGTAACGAGAATTCGCAAACGGAAGTTTCGGCAGGTGTCTTCCGCCGCCAATCGAAGCTGGCCTTTCGCCAGCCAACGCGATACGAAAGCAGCGCTGCGAACTTCGATTACGCGCGGCCGCTGCTGACGATTGAATCCGATTCGCTGGTCAATCTGGCGCGTTACCAGAATGCGCACAGCGTCAATGCCATGGCCGATATGCTGGCGTCGCAGGTGGGAGGCCCGGAAGGGGTGCAGAGATTTTTGGTTGAACGTGTGGCTGTCCCCCGCGAATCAGTCTATCTTTCGCACGGTTCGGGATTGGACTTCAATCGTTTGACGCCGCAAGACACCGTGCGTCTGTTACGCGCCCTGATCCAACGGCTGGCGACGTACAACCTGCCGCCGGAAGCGGTGATGGCCATTGCCGGGATTGATTCGGGAACGTTGATTGACCGGTTCGCTGAGCCGGAGTTTGCCGGCAGCGTGATTGCCAAAACGGGCACGCTGCACAGCACGGATGACGGCGTGGCAGCCCTGGCCGGGATCATGAACACGCAAACTTGTGGAAAGCTGTTGTTCGCCGTTTATGACATGGCCGAAGGCCGAAACGTGCTGCACCTGCGCCGCGTGCAGGATGACTTTTTAAAGCGATTGGCATTTGAATGCGGTGGCCCCTGGCCGATGGCAACTCGCAACGAGCGTGATGCAACCTTCCGTCCGCAAAGCCGACTGTTAATCGAACGCTAAGGAATGGAGTGGAATTAACCAGACCAATTCACCGCAGAGACACAGAGGACATGGAGGAAACGCAGAGGATACGGGAAACCTCTGCGAGACCTCTGCGGCGCTCTGCGTCTCTGCGGTGAAAGAAGTATTTGGGAAGAGTTATCTCGGAGTGATTCCTAAGAAAGCCGAAGCCCTCTGTTTCGCCCACCCGCTTTTCAATTGAAGCAGGATGTTTATAGGCTGTCCAATTTGCCGCTTGGAGTCAAAAAGGTTTGTGCTATTGTGTGACTTAAATCCACAAACAAGCATGCGGCAGCAAAAGAGTAGCTCGAAGAGCACCCAGAAGTAAGAGGCACTACGATGAACAATGGGATCGTTATCCGGCTCGCAGGCGTTGAACAGCCCGCCACCAGAATCTTCCATCAGGACGTCATCTCCATCGGCACTGCGCCCGACTGCGATATCAATGTGAATTCGGAGAACTCCGCTTTGCCGCCAGAAGCCGTGTTATTGACACTGCGCCGGCGCGAGGAAGGGTACCGGGTGACGACCGTCGAACCCATGGCAGGCATTACGCGCGACGGCGAAGCAGTGGCCGTCGGCGAAGCAATTCAAGATGGCGATACCTTCTATTTCGGCGCCACCGGCATCCGCCTGCGCTTCTTCGCGCTAAGTGAAGAAGCGGAAATCACCGAATCATTGAAGCTCGGCAGTGCCGTACTGGCCAGCGCTCGCACAACGGATTCCGGCGTCGCTGAAACAACCCGCCGCAAAGGCCTGGCGCCGCGCACCGACGTCGCAATCGTCTTCGTCAAACAATTGCTGCGGGAATTGGCTTCGGAAATCCCGCGTCGCGTCCTGTACGCCATCATGGCCATCGCGTCCTTCATTCTGCTGACGATCATCTACTTCAACACGCTCGGCTTTCTGGAAGGTCGCCGAAACAACAAAGCCATCACTGAATTGAAAGACAGTGTCACGGCCATGCGTGGCGAGATGGACAAGACGCGTGAAGATATGAAGCTGGCGCGCGAACAGCAATTGTCGCTGGCGCATTCGCTGTCGCTGCCTGAAACGGTGGTCAGAAACTTCGGCAAAGGCGTCTGTTTAATCTACGGCAGCTACAGTTTCATAGACCCCCGCGTGGGGCGCGAGATCAAATTCAAAGAACCAAGCGCCAATGAAAATCCCATTGGCAGTGATGGGACGGTCAATCTGAGTGTGGACGGCAACGGCAGGGTGTATGAAGTTGAGTTTATGGGAACCGGCTTTCTGGCTGAAAAAGGATTGGTGCTGACCAATCGCCACGTTGTACAGGCCTGGGAAGATGATCTGGGCAGCCTGATCCGGCAGCGCGGTTTTCGCCCAAAGCTGAAAGAATTACTGGCCTACTTCCCACAAACGCCACAGGCATTCACGCTGCGGCCGTTGGAGATTATGCAGGATCAGGACGTCGCCCTGTGTTCCTTTGAAATCGGCACAAATGAACTGCCGATCCTTCCGTTGGATGAACAAACTGAAAACATTGCCAGCGGTCAGCCCGTCGTCTTGCTCGGTTACCCATCCGGGCTGGAAGGATTAAAAGTGCGCGTGGACAAAATCACCAGTTCGGGCACTCAGCGCATGGGGAACGTCTCGTATCGAACGCAGCTTAACGAACTGGCCGCCAGCAGCAAGATTCGCCCGCAATCCACGCAAGGCCACATCAGCGACGTGGCGCCGCAACTGGTTTACGATGCCCGCACTGACGAAGGCGGTTCAGGCGGCCCGGTCTTTGGCGCAAACGGCAAAGTGATTGGCATCAACCAGGCGATCTTCCTGAATTCGCAAGCCACGACCAACTTTGGCGTGCCGATCCGCTACGGCATTGAACTGGTGAAAAAGCACAAACAGGCAAGCTCGGCTGAAACGCCCGCTGCCGATGCTTCGCCGAAAGGCTAATCGTCAAATCCCGACTCAACGCAATCGGCGCAAACGCCAAACCCGCCGCAGATTCGCGGGCGACAATCCCGCCCAGTTAAACTTCCGCGCCAGATCAAAAGGCCGCCGCAGGTAGTTCCAGTAAAGATTGCCTTGCTCTGCCCCTTCTGCCCTTTCTAAATGCCCGTAAAGCTGCGCCAGATGCTCACGCGAGGTGAAGAGCAGCGAAAACAGATTGCCGAGTTTGGCCACAGGGTGTCGCGCAAAATCAAAGTATTCAAACAAGCGCGCGGCATCCGCCAGCGGCAGCGCATTTTCAATCAACGCAGTTTCAATCCACAATGCGATTCTTTCATCCTTCATCGCTTCATCAAGTTCGGCCAGCGTGCCATTTGCCAGAAGACGCTCCAGATCACTGGCCAACCGCGCCGCGCCGCCAAAACCAAATTCATCTGCTCGCCGCTGCATTCCTTCACGGGCTTCCGGATGGCGAGTAAAAATAAAATGCAGGTCGGCGATGGTGCGCAAGATCGCCCGCGTCGTTTGCAGATCAACCAGGGTGTGATGAACCAGGTGAAAGGCCAGATCGGTTGGCGACGGCAAAAGCAGTGAGGTTCCAGCGGTGCCAGCACCACCAGCACCAATTGATTGGATTACCGCGCGTTGGCGCACTTCGGCATAGCTGAAATCCCGTTCACGCCGCGCAAACTGAAACGCACGGTGATGCAATTCCAGAATGATTCCTCCCGGCCCACGACGCGGCCACAGGTGATTCACGTCATTCGCCAACCGCTGCCGAGGCCGCGCCGCGCGTTTGCCGGGCAGATGCACATAACCACCGGCTTCCACAATCCGGTCAGCGTCTTCGATGCGCACCGGATCAACCAGCAGATCAATGTCAGTCGCCGCGCGCAATCCAGCCTGCGGATAATACCCACCCAGCATCAGCGCTGCGCCTTTCAACGGAATGGCTTCGATGCCTGCCCGATTCAACGCCGCCACCAGCCGCGCGGCTTCGCTGACGTATGCCAAATGCCGCGCCGCCCACGTCTGACTGATGCCGCGCAGTTGGCCTTGCTGATCTTCCAGCAATAAATCAAGCGCGCCGGATCGTGCCAGGTTGAACCGAAGCAGCGAGGCGATGTGATGGGCGTCAGCGCGCTGAATGGCGGCTGCCCAATCTATCTGGCTGGACGGCGATTCGACCAACTGGCGCAATCGTCTGGCACTCGCTTCGGTCAGCAGCAACGCGCTCAGCAGCAATTTGTCGGTCAAATTCAATCGCACAAAATCTTTCTGCCTTAAATGAAAATTGCGAGCTGGCTTTCGGCCACTCGCAATTTTCACTGGTCAACGAAAAGATCAAAACTCCCACGTTTCGATCAGATAAACATCTCTTCGTCCTGATAAGCCTGATTGACTGGCAAACGATGCCCGGCGAACAGAACATTCATCGCACGGCGCAAGCCAAACATCACGTAGGAGAATTCGCGCGCCGGTTCCAGCACGCTGTGCTGCACCATTGCGGTCGTGCGCTGGAACTGGTCGGCGGCGACGGCCAACGTATCTTGCACCTTCTCGACCTTGTCTTGCGCGCGCTCGACTTCGCGGCGCGCCATCGCTGTGGTATCGCCGAGCAGGCTGCGAAGCTCCGCCGCTTCATCCTTCGCCATCGCGGCAATAGCTGTAATGTGCTCTGCGCCTTGCGCAAAATACCCTGCGGCCTCTTTCAATTCGCCCATTAAACTATGAGCCAGTTTCAACACCGGCTCAGTATTGTTCATCAGGTATTCGGCACGCGTTTGAAGCTGACTGGCGCGTTCGGCCAGGGTGACCAGCTTCCTTGCCAGCAAATACAGACCGACAAAAACGCCTACTTGGACGAACAATAGGACGGTGACTCCAACTGCGATAAGTGTGACCTGCCAGTTCTCCACTGCACGCTCCGTAAAAAGGGTGAATGATGGTTAGTGAATTAAGGATGGGTGATGTGTGGCTGACAAGCAGTTCTCACCGCCGCCAGCCACGCCTGAAAAATTAGCTCTCTTCGATCGCGGCGCTGCTTCTGCCTTGATCAGACTGCTTGGCTTCGCGGTAGCCCTGCTTGCCGGCTTCAATGGCGGCGGCAAATTGAGCCTTTTGGCCGCTGACTAAATCTTTCCCGCGTTGCGTCAGATCAGTGACGGCTTCTTTGCTGCGTTGCGTCAGTTCGGTCACGGCTTCCTTGCTGCGCGAACTTAAGTCGGCGGCACGCTCGACGCCGGTTTGATAATAATCGGTTGCGCGTTCGCCAAAATCGCGGCCTGTGTCGCGAGCGTAGTCCAAGCCTTTGCGAGTCGCGTCGGCGATCTCGGAACGAAGCTCACTGCCCGCTTTCGGGGCAAAGAGCATGGCGGTAACCGCGCCAATGCCCGCGCCAATCAAAAAGTAAACCAGTTTGTCGCCACTACCACCACCTTGATTGTCTGCCATAATCTCATCCTCCTCTTTCCAGCGCCGCTCTCTCCAACGAAAGCAGGTCGCCTGAAAAAACTCGGCGCAAGTCCGAGTTGATGTCTCTAAATTTGGGCGCGAACTGCTTCGCTCGCGCCTCATAAATTTGGGTGTCTACTGATAATTCCCGTCATTGAAGTCAGTTGCTTGAACGCGCGGCAATATAGCATCGGCCTCTGGCAACATCAAGGAAATGGTAACTGATGGTAATTGACAGTGTTCGGCGCGCGCCTCTACAATGCCTGACAAAGGAGATCGTTATGTACAACTTCATGTTTTTCCTGATCGGATTCGGTTTTCAAGAGATGGTCATCCTGCTGGTGATCGTGCTGGTTCTTTTCGGGGGCAGCCGCCTGCCGTCACTGGCCAAGGGAATGGGCGAAAGCATTCGCAATTTCAAACAGGGAATGGCCGAGGCCGAGGCCGAAGACGAGAAGAAGGACAAGCCCAAGAGCGTCTGAATTCCGCCTTCTTTTTTCACCGGGAGCGAAGCGGGGCCAATCCGGACTCCGCCAATGCGTCTCTCGACGTTTCCTGATTCCGGCGGCAATGCATGCCACAACCTGAGTTTCTCTAAAAGCTCACACTGCCACCGCGATGCCTCGTAAACGCCACAACAGCTCCCAGCGACCGCGCCAGCATTCAGGCATGGCAGGATTGGCTGGCTCGTCTCGTTCTGATCGTTCGTATTACGCTTATCAAGTTGACCTTCCTGCTCCTGTCACGTCGCGCGCCGAACTGGTTCGGTTGCTGCGCGGCGGAGAAGACACCTACCTTGAACTGAAAGTCCGCTTCAGTAATGTCGAAAAGATGATTGCCGAAATCATCGCGCTGGCCAATACGGCTGGCGGCGCAATTATTTTTGGAGTCAACGATCAGCTTCGCATTGAAGGCGTGGACGATCCCGAAGACATCGAGGAGCAATTGCGCGAAATCTGCGCGCGCCAAATCCAACCGCCGGTCTTTCCCTACATCAACAAGGTGGCCTTCGACAGCGGACGCCGCATCGTCGTGCTGGAGGTGGACGCGGACAACCGCCCGCATCGCACGCTGGACGACCGTTTTTATCTGCGCGAAGGCGCAATCAAACGCGAGACGACTCGGGAAGAACTATCGCGCATCTTCCACGAAACGCACACGGTTCACTTCGAGCAGGTGCCCGTGTTTCAGGCGGAGATTGAAAGCGACATTGATGAATCACTGCTGTGGAGCTACGTGCGCAATGTGAATCCGGGCTATTGGGGCGAAACCACGAAAGGTTACCTACCTAAAGGCTATCCATCTAAAGACTATCCAAATGACACGGTGATGCGTGATATGGGGCTGGCGGTGAAGATCGGTGAGACCTGGCTGCCGACGATTGGAGGATTACTGCTCTTCGGGTTGAATGACCGTATCAGCCGATTAATGCCTCGCGCCGACCTGCAACTGACGCGGTTCAGCGGGGAGAATAAAAAAGGCCATAACGCGCCCGTTGTTGAGCAGGCGCGTTTGTATGGCAATCTGTTGCGCCAGTTTGATGGCGCGCGTAATTTCATCAACCGGTACGCTGATCTGTGGGACGCCCGCCCATCGCGCAAAGCGATTGAAGGCACCGGCGACAGTTCAAGCCAACTGAGCACGGCCGCTGGCCAGCCTGGGTTGGAAGAAGCATTCGTTTCCGGACGGGCCAATTATCACCGTGGCGCAATCCTGGAAGCGTTGACCAACCTGATTGTGCATCGCGATCTGAGCGCGCGAGATCGTCAGGCGCGGATTAACATCTATGACGACTGCATTGAATTCATCAATGCTGCACAGCAGATCGAACTTCCCATGGTTTCGTTGCGATATGGAATTGCCTGCCCGCCCAATCCGCGCCTGAAAGCCATTTTTACCAACCAACATTACGGAGCGCCCCTGACCAAGGGCGGCATTCCGATGATTTGCGCCGAGACGATCAATTTCGCCCGCCGCGCGCCCGAAGGCCCGACCATTGCCAATGGCGAATTCCGGCTGAAGATTCATGGGATGCAATAAAACCTTGATCCACTTGTTGCGCATCCTGCAATTTCAAGATTAGACTTTGCCTTCATCAAAATCAGACCCACAAGGAGAAACAGGCAATGAGTGAGAAAGCGGATTTTTCCGCACTGACTGCCAGTATCGGTGAGGCGCGCCGTCTGATGGCAAATGAAGTGAGACTGCGTCAGGCAGTCATTAAACCATTTGATCAGGCGTTGCGTGCGCTCAAAGACCCGCATAAAAACGCCGTCGCGCTGCACGAAGCCGCAACGCTGCTGGCACAGGCTCCGGAAGAGCTATCGCTGGGAAACAGCTTCAGCAAGCTTGTCAAACAACTCCGCGAAGTGGCCGACGAGAATCTGTCAGAGCTTGAATTCACTTTCGCCCGCGACTTGCGCGAAGCTTTCGCGGCGGAAGGCGTCAAGCTGGATGGGCCGCCGACGGAGTTGATTGCCGATCTTTTCGTCATCAAACCCGACCTGCGCAAGAAGCAGGTAGATATTTCTTTCTCGCGCCAGCCGGTCACCAAAGGCGCGATCAAGTTGGACGTGGAGCGCGTTCTGGCGGCCTGGCAGCGGGCGCGCAAGGAGATTTGCGAGCGCAAGGTGGATTACAACGAATTGGTGAGCGAATTATTCGAAGCCTACCAGCGCATCCTCAAACTCAATGGCAATAAGATGGGATGGCGCGCCGGCATTGTGGATTGTTATCGCGAACTGGTGCTGGTACGCCAGCCACTCGGCTTTCGCCGAACCCCATCGAAATCGAGTTTTGTTGATTACCCGAAGACTCACTTTGCTTATGACATGCTGCAACTGCGCCGCAACCACAGCCTCATTCACGAAGGCCATCGGCTCAATCTGGGCACGGCGACCATTGACGTCGGTTCCGACTCAACGCGTGCGATGTTCCTGGCCACCGGCGCAAACGAAGGGGCGTTCATCAAGGACTTGTACTTCATGGCGGAGAAATAAAAACGGTACAGTACCGCGCGCGTGAGTAAGCGGCGATTCTGCGACGAGCGATTTGCGAGATCGCCGCTTACTCACGCGCGCGGTACTTGTACAGGCGGAAGAAACTATGACACTGACACAACAAGAAGCGCAGCACATCATTCGCAAACTCGGCGAATCCGGCATCCCGCCGACGCGCGGGCTTGAGGCCTACACGGTCGGGATGGATTCGCTGCTCGGCACACTCGAAAGCGAGTATTTGAAAGGCTATCTGCGCGACGGCGGGTCGAGCTTCAAACTGGTCGTCGGCGAATACGGCAGCGGCAAATCGCATTTTCTCTTCCGGCTGCGCGATATTGCCTGGGAGAACGGTTACGTCGTCAGCCGCACCGAACTCAGCCCGAAAGAATGCCCGTACGACAATCAACTGAAGGTCTATCAGGCCGTCATCAATAACCTGATCTATCACGACCCCGATCCGAACATCGCCGACACGCAAGGCATCGAGGCCTTTCTGGAAAACCACTTCTTCCACACCATGCGCATGCTCGGCATCGAGCAGATGATGACCAGCATCGGCGTGGATGTGCGAGTGAAGATGTGGCTGGAAACGATCCTGCGCTTCAAGGTCGAAAGCCCGTCTTATCGCCACGCGGTCTATTTTTACCTGCAAGCCACCGCCGAAGAGAATGAAGCCAAGAAGCGCGTCATCGGCGCGTGGCTGCGCGGCGAATCAGTAGCGTTGAAAGATGTCCGCGAATTCAGCATCAGCGAACGCATTGATCGTTCGGTGGCTTTCAAGATGCTGCGCTCGCTGGCACAGTTGATTCATGAATTGGGCTACGCGGGCCTCGCGCTGCTCTTTGATGAAGGCGACCGAATGGTCAGCATCGGTTCGTCGCGTACGGAAAAAGTCGCCTGCGACAACCTGCGCGAAGTGATTGACCGTTGCGCGGGTGAAAGTCTGCCCGCAACGCTCTTCGTTTACGCGGTGCCGCCATACTTCGTCACCAACATCGCGCCGCAGTACGAAGCCCTCAGCCAGCGCATCAGTTCCAAAGTGAAGTTCTCGCGCAAAAATCCGTACAGCGTCCAAATCAGCCTGGATCAGCTCGATTACCCCGGCGAAGAGTTGCTGCGAAAGATCGGCGAAAAGCTGCTTGGCATTTTCGAACAAGCGTATGACATCAAACTCAATCACGAACTGCAGGCGCAGAACACCGCGCAACTGGCAGGCACTTGCGCGGCGCTGCTGTCCACCAGCCATCGCCGCCACTTCGTCAAATCGCTGATTGACATGCTGGCCGAACAACGCGCCGAGGGCGAACGGCTGTACGAACAGGACAACGTGCAGAACGTGGTGCGCGCCGTGAATGAACAATTGGGGCAGGCACAGGGCGGTGAGTACTAATCCCAAATCGCATATCTCAAATCTGAACCCTCAGAATTTATGATCGGATCAATCGTCAACCATCCACTTTTCGGGCGCGGTCAAGTTGCTGAACTGCGCAACGCCGCGCGCGAGGCCGCAGTTAGCTTCGACAACGGCATCCGCGCCGTCGTGCCTGTCAGTATTCTTACCGTGTTGCAGGCATCGAGTACGCCGCCGCCGCCGCGCCCGATTACTCCGCCGCCAGCAGAAATCCCGCGGACGCCGGAACAGCAACAGCGGCTCTCAGCGCGGCGCACTGTCGAAGCGTTGCGATACGGTGTCGTGCCGCACAAACGCATCCGCGAATTGAGCGCCGGGTTGGAGAGCGAACGCGCCAGCTTGAAGCGCGCCTTCGATGCGGCCTCACGCGCGGGCGGCGACGTGCGCGTGATTCTGGGCGAATACGGCACGGGCAAAAGTCACTTCTTCGAGCTGGCCGCGCAGGAAGCGTTGGAGCGAAATTTTCTGGTTGCGATGACCAGCCTCGACGTGCGCGAAGTGCCGCCCAATCGCCCGCAACGCATCTACAACGCGCTGGTGCGCAACCTGCGTTACCCTGACGGTTCCGATGCCGGAACGCTCACGCCCTTATTCGACCGCATCCTGGACAACCCGACTGTCTACGGCTCGCTGATGCAAAAGTTGAACGGGACGATCTTCGCGTCCGCGCTGCACAACTATTCGCTGCTGCGCGCGACGCCGGGCGAAGAGTTGAATCTGTTTCTGGACTGGATTTCAGGCGAGAAGGTTTTCATCACCGCCGTGCGCAACGTGCTGCCGGTCAAGAATAAGGAGTTTCCGATCAGCGCGCTTTCGATGATGACGACTTCGGCGGATCAGTATTGTTACCTGCTCAGCGGCTGGAGTTGGATCGCGGCGCAGGCGGGCTATGCGGGCCTGGCCGTGCTGCTGGACGAATCGGAGCATTACAGCCTGCTCAATGTGCGCGGGCAGGAACGCGCCGACAATTTCTTCAAAGGGTTGATGTACACGTCGCTTTCCGCGCGGCCCGATTGCAAGATTAACGAAGCACAACTGGCGCATCATCACAGCAAAGCTCATCCCTTTCGCTTTGCGGAACGCAGCCACTTGTTGACGATGTTCGCCGTCACGCCTTCGGCCAGCACCTTCGATTACAGGCGCTGGCTGGACAGCGATCAGATCATCGCGCTCAACGCTCACCTTTCGCCACAGGCGGCGGATGAATTGGTAGCGCGATTGCTGTCGCTGCATCAACAGGCATATGGCAATGGTGGCAGCGAGCGCGGCAATAACACTTCAGAGATCGCCCGCAGTTTGCTCGAATGTCTGGATGGAAAGCTCATCAACCTGCGCCAGATGATCCGGCTGGCAATGGAGATTTACGACCTCAACCGCGCATACCCTGATTTCAGCACCGGGCAGGCTGTCGCCGAACTTCGCCGCGCGATGCTCGGAAGATGATTTGTAGGAGTGAAGACAGCGATGAATGCTGATTACGCGCATCAGAGGCAGACCAAAGAAAAACTGCCGCACACCTGGGATGCGCTCTTTGCGCGCTTCGGGCGCTTCACTGAAATTCAATCTCAAGCCATTGAACCGCTGCTCGCCGGACAAAACTGCGTGCTGGTTTCAGCCACCGCCAGCGGCAAGACCGAAGCCGCGCTGGCGCCTCTGGTCGAACTTCTCAAACAAAACAAGAAAGCCTCCAACAAACTCTCGATTCTTTACCTGGTGCCGACGCGGGCGCTGGCGCGTGATCTGGCGCGCAGGCTCGCGCAGCCATTGGAAAAACTGGCAGTGCGGATGCAGATCAAGACGGGCGATGAGCCTGCGCTCAATTCCAGCCGTCCGCCCGAACTACTGCTGACGACGCCTGAATCGTTCGACTCGCTGTTGACGACAATGCCGCGCATCTTCAAAGACGTGCGCGCCGTGGTGATTGATGAGTTACACATCTTCGACAACACTCCGCGCGGCGATCAATTGCGCATTCTGCTCAACCGGCTGCGCCGCTTGAAACACTATGCGTTCGAACGCGGCGATGCGATCAGCGAGTCCGTGCAGTTCTGCGCGCTGTCGGCAACGATCAGCGATCCGGCAGCGGTCGCGGCCCGTTATTTCATCAACCCGCAAGTCATTCAGGTCGCGGGGCAGCGAGCGATTGATGCCGAGTTGATCCAGATGGATGGAGCGGAAACTCTGATTGATCTCTTCGCCAGTTTGAAACAGCGAGACTGCAAAAAGGTGCTTGCCTTCTGCACCAGCCGCGCGGAATGCGAGCAATGGGCTTATCATTTACGAACCGGCTCGCCTTTCGGCGACCGGGTTTACGTGCATCACGCCAGCCTGGCGACTGCGGTGCGCCGTTCGGTGGAAGACAACTTTGCGCACGCCGAAGCCGCGCTTTGTTTCGCCACTTCGACGCTGGAACTGGGCATTGATATAGGCGACGTGGACCTGGTCGTGCTGATCGGCGCGCCGGGCAACACCAGCGCCTTCCTGCAACGCATCGGGCGAGGCAATCGCCGGACGGCGCGCACCCGCGTGGTGTGCTGTGCGCGCCATCCGCTTGAACGAGCCTTGTTCCGCGTTTTCCTGGCCACCGCCGAATCAGGCCGCGAGTTGATTTCACAGCCCTACTTCTTTCGCCCCTCGGTCATCGTCCAGCAACTCTGCTCTTACATCAAACAAACAAGGCTCGGCGAGATCGTTCCCGAAAGTGTGTTCGAGCTTTTCGCTACGCCCACAGGCGCGCCACTAATTTCCCGTTCGAGCTACGAGCAGATCATCGAACATCTGACGCTGAAGCAATACTTCGCTGCCGAAGGGCGCGCATTGAAGCCCGGCCCGGCGTGGCAGGAGCTTTACGAACAGCGCGCGATTTACACCAACCTGCTGGACATTAGCCGCAATACCGTCGAAGTCATCGAAGAAGAAACAGGCCGCAAAATCGGCGAAATTGACCGCGGCCTGCCGCCGGGTGGAGCCATGCTCTTTGCCGGACAGGCGCGCCAAGCCACGCGAATGGTCAAACGCAAATTGATGGTGCGCGCCGCCGACACTGAAACAACTGCTCATGCTCCGCGATTGCGCGCTCCTTGGCGTCCAATGTCGGCAGCCTTGTCCCAAGCCGTCGCGGCTGAACTCGGCGTGCCGCGCGCCACCGATTCATCAGGCTTGGCCCATCTGGTGATGATGATTGACCGCGATGAGCCAGATGAAGATAAAGATGAAACCGAAGAAACCGGCCAGCCGCCATCGCCGACGACAACAATCTTTCATTGCGGTGGCGATGCGTGGGGATTGATTCTTGGCGATCTGCTGGAAACTCTGTACCGCATGCGCGTCGAAGATACGAGCGAGCTTTACGTCACCGTCAAAGGCATCGTCCCGTCAACCTCGCTTGAGTTCACCGCTGAGCAGGTTCGCGCTGGACTGCGAGGGCGCTGGAAACAGATGGAGAGCTGGTTTGATCTTGGGCGCTTTCAATCGCAACTTCCGCTGGATGCCCGGCGCGCCAGCGTAACTGAAGCCTTCGATGTCGGGGGCTTTGTGCATGAATTCAACGGGCGTGAGATGAGCGAGGTCAAAACCGAACCCTAGAGCGCTTCTTGGAAAATCGCGCTTATTCACACTTGACGAATGTTTGAACGCGCAGGTCGCTGCCATCGGTCGAAATCGTGATCGCGCCGCATTTGCTGGTCTGCCAGATGCGGGCGTTGCTTTCGCGCAATCGTTCAATCACTTCCGCGTGTGGATGGCCGAACGGGCTGGGAGATGCGACGGAGATCACCGCGTGTTGCGGTTTCACCCGTTCTAAAAACTCCGCCGTCGAAGAAGTCTTTGACCCGTGATGCGCAACTTTCAAAACATCGGCGTGCAAATCGTCAATGGCCGCGACCAACAGGGCTTCGGCCTGCTTTTCAATATCGCCGGTCAGCAAAAAGCTCCGCTGGCCAAAGCGAACGCGCAAGACCAGCGATTGATTGTTGTCGGACATTCTCTTCGATTGATCATCGCTGGCCGGTGAAAGAACTTCGATCCGCACACCATCAATGTCCCAACCATCCCCTTTTTTCAAACACCAGATCGGCAACTGAGCAGACCGGGCAGCTTGATCAAACAAATCCGGCCAATGCGACGAATCCGCCGCGCGCACAACCTGGCCAATCTCGAAGTAACGAACGATGCCGGCAAAGCCTTCCACGTGGTCGGCGTCTCCGTGGCTGGCGGCGATCCAATCCAGCCGTTTGATGCCGCGATGCCACAGGTAAGGCATGACCGCCGCTTCCGCGATGCCGATGCGGTCTTCGACAAAAACATCCTTGTCATCTCCGACGCCTTCCCGCGAACGGAAGATGATCCTGCCGCCGCTGTCCAGCAGCATCGTTCGCCCTTGTGGAAACACGAGCAACATCGAATCGCCCTGCCCGACATCCAGAAACGTCACGCTCAATCGTCCGCGCTCGAATTCAGGCGTGAACGGGTGAACAACAAGCAACACTGAAAGGATGATCAACAAGCTTAACGCTGCGGCAGCCCCAAGTCGGCCCATCAACTTTCGCCTTGCGTCGCCTGCGCCATCGCCTTTTCTGAATGGGTTCCATTCGCTGGTTAGAACGATCAGCAACAGCACGGCGACAAAGTAGGCTGTATAAACCATTGCCGAAGATTCTCCCCAATCCGGCACGCGGACACTTGCCTTGCGCCAAGCCAGCAACGGCTCGCTTGCTTTAACCGTCAACCAGCCAACTGCGTTGACCACTCCCGCCAGCTTCAATGCCAACGCCCCGACGATTGCTTCGATCAACAGATAAGCCGCACCCAACAGCATCAGGATGGAAACCAACACGCCTTCAACGACGTTGGCCAGCAGCGAAACGATTGAGGCGCGATGAAAATGCACCAGCATCAACGGCAGCAATCCAATCTGCACGGCAGTTGTGGTGAAAAGCGTGATGGCGATCCAATTCAACGGTGGCTGCAATCGCCAGCGATTCAGCCATCGCGCCGCATCCGTTTTTTGCACTCGGAAGCGGACGTGCGCTTGCGACATGTCGCGCTGAAATTTGCGCTCGTCCCAGAACAGGGCTTCGGCCAGCCAGCGTGTGACAGCGGGCACGCGCGGCGGGTAAGGCGTCGTGGCTGACGGCTGCCATTCTCCGATCCGCTTCAATCGCTGATACAGCGGCACGGTCAGGGCAACAATCATCAAGACCGTCAGGAACGAAAGCTGAAAGGCCGGATTGAACAAATCGCGCGGCTGCCACGCCAGCAAGACAATTGCCGAAGCCGCCAGCGTGTTTGCCCCAACCGAAGCGCGAAAGATCAGTTGGCCGATCAGCGCAATGTTCAGCATGACCACCGATCGCGTGACAGAAGGCTGAGCGCCAACCATCAACGCATATGCCCACATCACAGCCATCACCAAACCATATTGAATCAGACGTGACCGGCTTAATCGCCGCGCCAGCCACAACACCACCAGCGCGATCATCGCCACGTGCGAGCCTGAAATCACCAACAGATGAAGCGTCCCGCCCGCGCGAAAAATTTCAGCCGTGCTGTGCGAAAGGAAATACCGGTTGCCGAACAATGACGCGACCAGCACGCCCGATGTTGGGTCTTTGAAGCTTCGCAAGATGACGGCAATCGAACGAGCGCGCAGCCGATAAAGCCACGCCAGAATCGCACTGCGCTTCCCTGCCCCCAGACGTTCAATCCCCAACGGGCTTTTCACCCAGCCGGATGCGTCGTAGCCGCGATATTCCAGCATCTGGTCAAAATCCGGCGCGCCCGGATTGCGATAGCCATCTTTGCTTTTCAGGTTGCCGTGCAAGCGGATGCGCGCGCCATAATCCAATCCAAGTTGGTCGTATGCCTGGCGCGCCTGTTCGTCATTGAACGGCACAACGATCTGCACGACGCCGGTTGCAATCGCCTCTCGCCCTGCAGCCGCGCATCGCTCGACTTCGATGCTCAGATAGATACGATCCGGTGCAAGTTCCGGCGAATCATTCAGCGTCCCAATGATTTCGACCGGTTCGCCAGCTCCCAGTTCTCCTTGTTCAAAAAGCTTTCGCACGCGAGTGTGCCCGGTGCTGGCGTCATTGATCGCCCACAGCAACCCTCCGGCCACCGCGCATCCGCCGAGCAACAGAAACAATGCTGCCGCTTGCCGTTTGAGCAGGCAGACCGATGCCGCCAGCCACCAGATTGAGGCAACAACGAACCAACCGCGAATTGGAAATGAGAAGCGCGCACCAATCAGCAAGCCGCCGATAAAGGCCAGCGCACAGAAGATAAGCGGCTGTTGGAACAGGCTGAGCCGCGTGAAGCTGAGGCGGCGAGGCATATTTAATTGTGGATTGTGGATTGCGGATTTTATGAGCGGTTTCGCGGATGACTAATCCGCAATCCTCACTCCGCAATCCGCAATTGAACGACCGTTTCGACGTGGAACGTCTGCGGGAACATATCCACCGCCGTGATTGAATCAATCCGATATCCGTATTCAATCAGCGAGCGCAGATCGCGCGCCAGCGTGGCCGGGTCGCACGAAACATAGGCGATTCGCGGCGAACGCATTGCGGCCAGACGTTCGATCACTTGCCCGCCAAGCCCCGCGCGCGGCGGATCAAGCAGCACAAAATCAGGGCGCGGCAATTCGGACGATTTGTATTTCAGCCAGGCTTCGACCGAGATGGCTTCGTAACGAACATTGGCCAGGCTGTTGGCGCGGGCATTATCAATGCCGTGATTGGCGGCGGTGCGATTGCCTTCGACGGCATAGACCTGATCAAACGTCCTGGCCAGTTGCAGACTGAACAGTCCAACACCCGCGTACAGATCAACCGCCAGCTGGCCTCGCGCATCACCAATCACTGTGCGTACCAGGTCTTCAACCAGCAGCCGATTGCCCTGAAAGAAGGAGCGCACGCCGAAGCCATACTGAATCCCGCCAATCATCTGGTGCGCTGTCCCCAACCCATCCACGGCTTCCGATTTACCATTCTCGCCGGTCGCCGGCGTGACAATCACTTCTTCGTCCCCAACGGTAAAATGGACACGTGTGGCGTCATTGGGAATCAGGGACGGTTCCGCGTGCAACCGCTGCAATTCGCGGTTCGCTGCCGGCATCAGGATCAGGCATTCTTCGACTGAGCAAACTTCCTGTGTGCCGGCGCGGTAATAACCGATCAGCGTTTTTGCATGCTCGTCGCGCGCCACCTTCAATTCCGCGCGCGAACGGTAATGGAATTCCTCCGCCGCGGCGATGGCGATCTCGTCTTTCCATTCAATGCCGCCCAGGCGCTGCAACGATTCGCGGACAAAAGCCACTTTGGTTTCAAGCTGTGCGGAGTAATTCAGATGCTGCAACTGGCACCCGCCGCAAACGCCGAAGTGCGCGCACGGCGGCGTGCGGCGGGCAGGCGAAGGCTCCAGCAATTCTTCAATCACCGCACGGGCGTAGCTGCGTTCCACCGTGGTAATGCGCACCCGGAGCTTGTCGCCCGCTGCGGCCAGGGGCACAAATACAGCCTGTGAACCGATGTGCGCCAATCCATCGCCGCCATACACCAGCTTCTCAATCGTGATGTCGAAGGCTTCGCCGACCATCACCGCGTGATGTCCATTTTCTATGTTGATCGTTGTGCCGGGGGTGCCGTCGAGAACTTCCGCAGGTGTTGCCATAATCATTCGGTACTCGCTTACAGATAGAACAAACTCAGCCGGGGAACGCCGAACTGCTCACGCAACCGCCGCGCGACAAAGTTGTTCATCGTCTGTTCATAGACTTCAGGTCCCATGCTCTTTTTATAAGAACGCAGCTTTTGGTGTCCTTCCTGCCTGATCTCTTTCAATTGTTCCGGGCCGAGGCCTTCTTTCAATCCGTCCAGAATCACTTCTTCGATCATCGTCAAATCCGTTTCCAGGTCTTCCGGCGACAACAGTCCCGCAGTTTGTACATCCTCAATAATCTGTTCCAATCGCAGCGCCACACGTTCGAAGGTTTCCTTCAACGCTTCAACGTCAATATGGCGCGCAGCCAATCGGTTGATGATGTCCAGCCGCTCACTCAAATGATCCGCGATCGCAACCCGCGTGAAGACCGGCGAAGCATCGCCGTTTTCATTCGCCACGTCATTCGCGGCGTCGCTGTCTTGGCTGGCTGCGGAATCGCTTCCGACGCGTGATTCACAGTACTCCAGAAAGACCGATTCCACTTCCTGCTGACAGTAAAACAGCGAATTGACTTTGCGGCCGCGACTGGCGCGCGCGTCGTACCCATCGAACGAATCATTGATCCCGCGCAACACAACGTGCAACGGAATACCGCGCTGTTTCCACATCTCCATCAAAGACCAATCCAACGGCGACACCAACAGGTGACGGCCACGGCGTTTGACGAATTCATCTTCGATTTCGGTGAAATAGTTGAAATAGTTCATTCTCCGATGGCGATCCATCACGCGGCGCGAACGCGCAAATTTGATGCTGCTGTCTCTCTTTTTCGCTTGGGGATTCGGCATTTGCATCTTAGCGTGCGATGCAAACAGAGTCCATCTTGAAGACGAGTTGAAGTGTAACGAAGAAGAAATTTTAAAAAGAAAATGTTTGAGCGATCAATCAAGGCTCTTTCCGCAGCCGCGTTATTTCACCCGCCAGAACCGTCCGCAGACTTCCATCTGCTGCCCGCACCAGCAAAGCGCCGTCGCCATTGATCCCTGCCGTTGTGCCGATGAATTGCTCGCGATCAAGCGAGACAGCGACCCGGCATCCGCGCGCATAACTGGAAAGCTGTTGCCAGCGATCCGGGATCAAATGATCTTCGCCACGCTTCCAACATTCATACCAGTGAGCTAGTCGCAGCAATAGTTGATCGCGAAACACATCCACTTCAATTGCCATACTGGTTTCGATTCGCAGCGAAGTGGCGGTTTGACGAAGCTCTTCAGGAAAAGCCAGCGCGGACGGATGGTTGAGATTGACACCAATGCCGACGATCACGCGCGTCTCATTGGCTCCCTTGCTGCCAACAGCGTTGCTAATTGCTTCGATCAGAATGCCGCACAGCTTGCGGTCATTGACCAGCACGTCGTTCGGCCATTTGATATCCACGCCCGCAACGCCACGTCCAATCAATGTTTCAGCCACGGCCACCGCCGACATCAAGCTCAGCAATGGAATCTTCATCGCAAATTTTGGTGGGATCAGCAACAGCGATAAATACAATCCTTCGCCGGGCGACGAATGCCACACGCGATCGCGCCGCCCGCGTCCCGCCGTTTGTTCATCGGCAACAACGCAGGTGAACTCCGGCGCATCGCTCATTTGCTTCAGATGATCGTTCGTCGAACCGAGCGTTGCGAACCGGTGAATGATGAAGGGCGGCGAATGAAGAATCATAGGCCGATCTTACTCGAGACAAAGAAAAATGCGAGGCGGATGAAAGCGGCACTGCCGATGCCACTTTCATCCGCCTCGCTCAAG
>JBBQVH010000045.1:0-53145 GCA_038211695.1 Blastocatellia bacterium
GGGAAGTGTTGTTCCGCGAGCAGGGCGTAGTCTGGGGGCCGATTCCGACGATGGATCGCGTGATGGCGGACCCGCAGATGCAGGCGAACAGTGTTTTTGCCGAACTGGATCATCCGCAACTCGGCAGCCTGCCGACTGTCAACAATCCTCTCAATGTTGACGGCTTTGAGAAAGCTAAACCGCAACTCGCGCCCGCCATCGGCCAGCACTCAATCGAAATCCTGCGTGAGTTAGGCTACGCGGAGAGCGCAATTGAAGAGTTACTTCAGCAAAGCGGCTCCATTTGACTGATCTGTGTAAACATTTTTGCCGATCCGATTGCCGATCCTGAAAGCTAGTTAAACCAAACAACAGGAGCGGCATAACAGGCTGACTGGCGAAACAAAAGAAGAGGAAATTGCCGATCCCGGCATCACCCTTGTTCAGATTTGAAGCAGAGTTTTTCGAGAGCGGCGACCGTTTTGGGCAATCCCTGTTTGAGCAGCGTTTCCAGATATGCGGCAGGCGGTTTGGGTGGCTTCTTCAAGGCTTGCTGATGAGTTTCGACGGTTTCCCGAACGGTCAGCGGATTAAGCGCAATCACTTGTAGCAGAAAATCATCCGGATGTTGAGCGGCGATTCCAAACGGTTCCAAGCGACTGGCCGGAAAGTCACGCAGGTTGAAGGTGACGATCACTTGCGCTTGCGCTTCGATGGCCGCCGCCAAAACGTGCCGGTCATCAGGATCGGGCAATATGAGATTCGCAATCCGCGCTTCGTAGCCGGTAACCAGACAATCGCGCACTGCGGCATTCATCAGTTGCCGGGTGCGTTCCAGTTGCGTGACGGAAAGGTCCGGGCGCGCCCGCAGCAGATTGCCGAGCCATTCGTCGTGGATGGCGTCAGTCCAGCGCGCGCGGAAAAGATCGGTTCTGGCTAGCCGCACCAGCATGTCACGTAGCGGCGCTGGATAAAGCACGCAGGAATCATAAAGAACCGTAAGTCGCGCCATACTCTCATTCGTACCCCATCTGTAACTCCTGCGCCTGCGCGGTCAGTTCATCGAGGACTGCCTGCGCTTCCATATCGGCTCGTTTTTTGTACGCAAGCAACTCGGCCAATTTGATAGCGGACGGTGCGCCAGTCTGTTGGAGTTCGCCCCGCGCAATCAGGCGCTCCACGAACCCGCCCGAAACGTTGAGAATTTCCGCCGCTTGCGCAAGCGAAACCTCCGGCTCCGGCGCGAACAAGCCCAGCTGCCCGTTACGATCCACGAGCAATTGTTTCAGCAACTGCCGGTCGGAAAGCGGCAATTGCGCCAACTGTTGCAAGACACTTTCGATTGATACGCCTACCATTGCGATTGACCTCCAAGTTCAGCGAGATGACCGCTGCATCTTAGCATCAGGTGTGGAGATTCAGGTATCGTGGAAGACTCCGCGCTTGATCAGCTTCTAGGCGGCATCGCGAAGACGCCTTACAGTGATGGCGTGCGGCAGTCGTTGGCCGCGGCTGGCTGAAAAGAATCAGATAGGGGGTAGCCTAGTTGATTGTTTAACTTTGAGCGGCTTTGCCACCTAGTGTACGAACCGGCGCTGCGATCAAGGAAGGTTTATAGCAGAGACGCCATCGATCTTGAGGTGACGCAAAGCGTCTATTGGTATAACGACGTGTTCTGCTGAATTCGCTCCGTCTTTGTGTTTAACCCCTTTGACTGCTACTCCTACCACTTGGCCTTTCGAGTCCAACACGGGGCCGCCGCTATTGCCCTGTACAATCGGAGCATTGATCAATGGAGTGCGAATGCTGTGATGTGTGCGAAAGCCGCCTACCACGCCAGGAAAGAGAATGCCTGTATCTCCCCAGTTGTAATTTGGGAAACCTGCAACCACGATATTTTCCCCCTGTACAAGCTCAGGAGAATATCTTGCAGCAAGCTCCGCTAAAGCAGATACATCGATTTTGAGGACAGCCAAGTCTAATACTTCATCTTCAGCAAGCACTTTTATCGGATACTTCTCTATAGGCTTATCACGACGAAATGCATAAGTTTTGCTTCCGAGAACATGCCGACAAGTGACGAGGCCAATGCCAGAAAGCATAAAAGCTGTTCCCTGTTCAAATGTCTCCTCACATTCAAGAATCCAGATTGCCTGAAAAATCTTTTCAGTGTTGTAAATTTCGGCAGTTTGAATCTGCTGTTGCTGCTGCCGCTTACTAGCCATCTTGAGAATTTCTTCGGGGCTGAGCGGTGACCATTCTTTGCGACGCTTAGTCTTCTGGGCATCGAGCAAGACAAATTTCAGCCATTCCAAGTGCGGAAGCGCATGGACGATTTGCTCCAACGCTGCACAAGCAGCCACAGTTCCTTGCGCCTCTAGGTAATTTGGAATCGCATCGCGCCAGTGAGATAGCGAATGCCTTGGCGTAACAGTGTAAGTGAAGCCCGAAATCTCTAGGGGGTCTTCGGAATGTGGATATTGCTGACAAAGCCAGATATACAACTCTGCAGCAGCCTGTTCACTTAGACGGGTGACAACTCTTGGCTCGCTTGGCCTGTCCACAATTGCCTCGATCACATACCGCCCGAACTCAATATCTCGTTGAAATATCGGCCATAAAACTTCCCACGCTGCATCTTGAGCGTTAAGCAATAACTCCTGGGCGGCGATGGAGGCTCGCTCTCTGGCTTGCCCATCTGCGGCTAGAGGAAGTATGAGCAATGACTTGGCGAAAGCCTCTGCTTCGGCGTACTCACGCTCTAAAAGCTGCTGCAATAACTGTCTGAATAAATCGGAACTGACCCGCTCATCTTTTACCTTCTGCAAGATCGCGTCTAGCAATCGGTTGTCCCAGCAATCTTCCACTCTATCGAAACTCAGCCAAATATCATTGCCTTTGTTGCGTTTCTCAATCTGGAAAAGCAACGTGTCAATCACGGCTTCCGGTGCATACTGATAAGCCAGCTTGGTTAGGAGCCGATGTAAGTGGCCAGCCTTAGCAGTATCATCGCTGAATAGCGGATAAGTAATGATTATTGGCGTCCACTTGCGCCACAGGTCAGCATTAAGGGCGGAAACAAAAGCAGGATCAGATGTCAGCAATAACCGTAGTGCTCGATAGCCAGCGAAGGCCGGTCTGTATGTAATATTTGTGCCAAGCCATTTGCTTGTCTCTGGATCAGCCTTGACGATGTAAGTCTTGGCAGCGGCAACAATCCTCTTGCAAGTTTCTTCATCTATGCGTTGCCAGCCGGGTAACGCGGTCAAGTCTGATTCAAGCTCATGCCCGCCTTGTATGGCTAGCTTGAAATTCAATTGCCACCAAGCTGCTAGATCGCCTTGTTCAAACTGTTCAAGCAGCGGCAGCAATGGACTTTCCGCCAATGGTTGCGGTGTCTGACGAGCCTCCGTTCGTTTCTCGTGTTCCTGCCATATTTCATAGTTTGACTTTATCTGTTGTGCTTGAGGAGAGTCCAATTCGACGTAAAAAGTAAAATTGGCAGCCAGAATCGCATTGCGCTGGCACGCATCGCTGATTGCGCTCAAATACTCTGGTTCAACCTCACCATAACTGAAGAACCGCGCAAGCAGACGTGAGATTGCTTCTTGAACTATTTCTGATTGCTCGGTTCGGATGATTTCAAGCAACCAAAGAGCGTCATCCCTCTTAACACTCAACAGAGGAGAGTAAACAAGCCAAAGCCAATCCCTTTCCGCATCTTCAATGTGTGAGAGCATCGTTCTCAACACTCGGCGACGCTTGTCATCATCGGCAGCAAACGGATTTGTCTGGTCATTTCTCCAATGAACATCAACCATTTCGTGATGCGTTTTCAAGCGAACAAAAGCAGCGTGAGCAAAGCTCGCAAGGATTTCAGGCGAATCGAGATACCCCCAAGCTTTGATGAGAAGCTCATCGCCAAGCTTTCTGAGCGATGACATTTCTTGAAAGTCATGTTGCTGACCAGCCACCCAGTTCAATGCCAATGATAGGTCTACGGGTTTCAAGTGCAGCATGAAGTCTTGGTGCAGGAAGACGTAATATGCGCCGAGAAATGATTCTCTTGGCTCAACCAGTGATGCAAAGACCTCTTCTGCCGTCAGCAGTTCAGGCCAAAGTGTCTTCAAACCATAGCCGAGCAATTCGTTGTCTGGATCGTTACCAGCCTGACCGAAAACGAGTGGCCTCAATCTGGCTCTTGTTTCTCTGTCGCCAATTTTGGAAATAGCGCAGGCGGCTTGAATACGAGTCGGCAGGAAATCAGATTGATCGAGCGCGACTGTTGCCAGTTCGCTTTGTACCTCTCTCAGTTGGCAATCTTCAGCAATATCTATCGCGACGCGACGCACCAGAAAGTTTTCGTCCTTGCTGACAATTATCGGGCGGAGTTGTTCAGCCAGTTTGGGATGTTTGAGCTTGCGGTAATGGTCTCGATTAAACCAATCGTCGCGCGCCTGTTCAGCGCGAAAGACTTCAATTACGGCGGCAGCGAGAGCCTCCCGGTCTGCGGAGGAAGCGGCAGCAACATCGCTCCTGAGCAAAACGTCCGGATCGTTTTTCATAATCTGCCGGAAAACCTCCGGCATCATTCCTGCCAACCGTGCGGCAGTTTCATGCAATTGCGGCACAATCTTCCCAGAAGCATCTTCTGTCAGTGTCAACAATCGCATCGCTTCGGCTGGCGCAAACTGATAGTGCTTGAGATACCAAGCCGCTAGAAATTCCGCATAAGTTTGGTGAGCCCAACCCAAACGGTTTTTATCGCGCAAAGAGAAAAGCCCTGTTCCAATCGTCTCTTTAATCGCTGTTTCCGTAACGGCAAATGACTGATCGTTGATACTTTCTGTGTATCCGCAAAGCTCACGAATTGTCACATCTTCTTCGCCAACCTCACCGCGATCAACCGCTTGCCAGATAGCGGCCTTGTTCGAGAAAACCGTGATTGCCGCGATGCGGCCTGCTACTAGCATTCGTTGATCCGCCGTCAGTTGCCGAGGGGCGCGGGAGTCGAGGTAACTTTGATTGCTTTCATCAGCGAGCAGACGACATCCACCTTCATACAATGCCGCCTGGGTGTTCGGCAGTTGTCCATCTTTGCAATAGCGCCTGAGCAGAAAATCTAGAGTGACCGGTTTAGCAGCGAATGGCACGGCCTCTTTTCGAATTATCTCCGAAAGAAAATCGTCTACATTCACATCTTCGGCCTGTGCTGCTAACGCCACATCTTCTTCCCGCAGCGGACACAACTCGTAAAAGGTGACGGTCTCTTTCCCCCACAACTCTTCCAACCCATTTCCAAGTGAAAGGGGCCAATCTGCGGAACGACAAGCTATCTCGACAATGTCACATTAGAAAAGCGGGGAACGTATTCCTGCTTCAGGGGTTACGTCAGTTCGCTAATTTCGATTCGCAATTCGCTTAATGCCAATTGACCGCTGCCCCTGCCAAACAGACTCGCTGAACGGGCCGTCTGTAGGACTTGAGACTCGAAATCAGGCTGGCAGCCTTTATTCACTGACAGACTAGCGATTCTCACATTGGCTTTTCACGGCTTCACTCCAAGCTTAAAGGATTCAACCAGTTACAAGCTTGGCGAATGTGACATTGTCGAGCTATCCACAGAATCAATCTGCCAACCGGGCATTTTCTGAGTTCCTCGATCAATAACGCCGCAACCGTATCAATCCGCAAAAGACATTCGTCTAAGCCATCAAGGAACAGATGCAGATGGTGTGCGCCATTCACCCATTCGCTAAACTCTCTACTTTCAAACAACCGCTTTACTAACAATTCTGCCTCGCCATATGCGTTCAAATTAAAATGGAAGAACTGCTCGCCCGTTTGTTCAATTTGTTCGGCGAGTTTTTGACATTCGCGACTAATCGTCCGCGATTTACCCAGGCCCGGTTCTCCCAACAAGACCAAGCACCGAATGTTCATCAATTCCGCGAGTGTTTTAAGATTGGGGTTGAGATAGCGGCGTTCTCCTGACAAATAGCCGCCGTTGCTCACATTGATGCTAGTACCGCGCGGAATCCAAAATCGCTGCCAGTTATAATGCGGGCTTGTCATTGCTGAGAGACTTTCGCGATAAGATATGTTTCGATTTCACACTGAGTTAAATACTCTAACCGGACAACTCAATAGCAAACAATGGCTGGGCAAGGGAGAAAGAAAGCGGCCTTTGAATTCGTCTATTTCCGCGATCAGCCGCAGCATTTCGTGCGAGACGGGCAAGCTTATCCGCAGGCTTCTCTCCATGCCGGGCGGCGCGGTCTTATTATTCGCCATACCCGCAAATATACCCGATTTTACCCGATTCTGCGCAGGCGAGTTCAGCGCCTCATTGTGTTTCAACGGCTGCAACTGAACGGCGCGGCACGACGAGTTTGACGGTCAGGTTTTGCACGACTTCGCCGCGTTGATTGAGCGTCTCGCTGCGCACGGTGATCATCCCGCGCTCAGGTCGAGAGCGGGAAGGCGTGACCTCTAAAATCTCGCTCTCGACATGCAAAATGTCACCGGGCCTGGTGGGTCGAGGCCAGTTCAGTTCACCGCCCACGCCGATAATTCCGCCGCTGATCGGTAAACCACTTTCAACCTGCAAGCGCATAGTGATCGCCGCCGTGTGCCACCCGCTTGCCGCCAGACCAGCGAACAGGCTGCCTTTCGCCGCTTCCTCATCGAGGTGGAAGGGTTGCGGATCGAACTGCATTGCAAATGTTTTGATCTGCGCTTCGTCAAGCGCATGCGTTCCGCTGATGAATCGCTGACCGGGTTGAAAGTCTTCGAGATAGAGGCGTTCGTTTGCATCCGTCATACTCAGAGAAAAGTCCTTTCTATGCTAATTGGTCGCCGGCGCGCCGTAAGGGATCAGCACTTTCAGGCGTTGGGCATCATCCACTGCATCAATCGTCCATTTCCCATCTGCCAGTTTGAAGTGATGTTTCTGCGCTTCGTTCTTGCCGCGAAAGACGAATTCAACCTTGAGCGTGGCCGACTGTTCGTTCGCCTGCTCAAGGTCTGATACAGCAATGCCGGTCATTTCATCATTGAGTTTTTTCAGATATTGGCTGAACTGCGCTTGGCCCATCTCGGTCGCGGTTTTGTTCAGATTCTGCCGCAACGCACCGCTGAAGCAGTCCAGATAGGCCTGCACGTTGCCCTCGCGCGCGGCATCCGACATGCGCCAGATGACGTCTTCGGGGCTGGCCACTGGCTTTTGCGTTCCCCATTTCAGCCCGGACAATCGTTCGCGCTGCGTCAGCAAGATGAAGGCCGCGGCAATCAGTAGAATCGTGACGATGACTGGCAATCGCTTTTTCATTTCACCCCTGGGAGCGCGGGCATCCCTGCCCGTTGTGATTGAAGCGCGAAGCATCCGTTTCTTCCTTGGCCGGCAATCACGGATTGGATTTGATGATGCCCAAATCCATCAGGCTCTTCGATCCCGATGAATCAATCACCACTTTCTTCATCCTCGGCAGAATCTCTTCCATCGCTTCCAAGTAAAGCCGCCGCTCGGTGATCTCTTTGGCCTTGCTCGATTCGGCCAGCAGTTTGTTGAAACGCGCGGCGTCTCCTTCAGCTTCGTTGATGCGCTGCTGGCGAAAGCCTGCGGCTTCGCTCATCAACTTGTCGGCTTCGCCCTGCGCTTTGGCCACCGCGTCGTTGGCGTAGCCGTGCGCTTCGTTGATGATGCGGTCGCGGTCGGCGCGCGCGCCAGCCACTTCGCGGAAGGCATCGGCGACTTCGGCGGGCGGGGTGACGCTTTCGATGTTGATCGAACTGATATGAACGCCGCTGGCGTATGCGTCCAGAATCTCGCGCGAGCGTTGCAACGTTGCGTTTTGCACGGCGATCTTGCCCGTCGTCAGAATGCTGTCAACAGGCTCGGCGGCAATCGTCTGCGCGAAGGCCGATTCGACGGCTTTGGCAATCATCGGCGTGACATCCCGCGCCGCGTACAGATAGGCAGCCGGGTCGCTGATCGCGTACTGCACGGCCATCTGCACGGTGATGATGTTTTGATCGGCGGTCAGATACTGCACGGGGTTTTCAGCCGCCGTGCGCCCCAGCACCTGATCTGGCATCTCCACGCCGATGGTCAGCCGTTTGGTTTCCAGCACTTTCAACTTGACGATGCTTTCAATCGGCCAGGGCAGGTGATAGTGAACGCCCGGCCCGACACCTTTTGCCGCCACGCGGCCAAAGCGCGAGACGACCGCCTGCTGTTCCGGCGCAACGAAGTAGACGCCGCCGAGCAAGTACAAAGCGAGCAGCGCAAGCCGGTATCGTTTCTTCAACTGAGCAACAATCGGCCTTCCGCCCCAACCATCGCTGTCTTGATGATCGTGATGATGATCGTGGTCGTGGTGATGATCGTGATGGTGATGGCCGCTCATTTGACCCTCCCTTGCGTCAACAATTTCAGCAACTCTGAATCGGATGACAGGATGGCCGTCGTGTTCGGATCAATCACCTTCTTGTAGGCTTCGAGCGTGCGCACTAGCTTGTAGAACTTCGGATCGCGCGAATAGGCTTCGGCGTATATTTTGGTTGACTGCGCGTCGCCGTCGCCGCGAATGCGTTCGGCTTCGCGGTACGATTCGGACAGGATGCGCGACTTCTCCTGGTCGGCTTCGGCGCGAATCTTCAAAGCTTCGGCTTCGCCTTCGGCGCGGTATTGCCGGGCGATGCGTTCGCGTTCGGCGCGCATGCGGGCAAAGACGCTCTCGCGGTTCTGCGTCGGCAGGTTCAGCCGCTTCATCCGCACGTCAACAATCTCGATGCCGTATTGTTCCATCGCGCGCGCGCGGGTGGCCTCGGTGACCTGCTTCATCACCTCCGACACGCGCACCTCTTCAGGCTTGGTTGAAACCAGCGCCGACAGATCGGTGTTGCCCAACGCGGCGGCGGCGGCGGCCCAGACTGTGTCATGCAATCGCATCTCAGCGCCGGTCAGATCGTTGACCGTTTGCAAGAACCGATTCGGATCAGCGATGCGCCAGCAGACGTAGTTGTCCACCACAACGTTCTTCTTGTCTTTGGTCAAAAACTCCGACGGACGCGGGTTGTATACCATCAGCCGTTTCTCGAAGTTGAGCAGGCTCTGCCAGGGCCATTTGGCTTTCAGCCCGGCCGTCGCAATCGCGCGCACTGGCCGTCCGAACTGCGTGACGATGGCGAACTGCGTTTCATCCACGGTGAAGAACGTCCGCCACAGCACGATCAATGCGATGAGCGCGAGCGCCGCGATGGAAAGAAACTTTTGGGTTCTGTTTTGCATAATTATTTGAAGCCTGTGCAAATTGAAGTCAAGAAGATCGGTGAGTTGGCGAAGCCTTTGGAGTGCGACGGCTCGGCGTCGCTTTGGTAGTCGTCCCAATGTCTGACATCCCGTTGGCCATTTCACTCCATCAGGTTCTTACCCCCCACAAGTCCATGCTGTTGAAGATGACTAGCAAAGCGACGCCGAGCCGTCGCACTCCAAAGGCTGACGCCATTCAATCTTGCCTACTTTTCCGGCGTTGTCGTTTTGCCCGGATCGAGCAATCCGCCCTGCGGATCAACAAAGAACATCTGTCGTTTGCCGAACTTTGAAGCATCAATGATCAGCTTCTTCTTCCCGGCCAGCACCTGCTCGATGGTTTCCAGGTAGAGCCGTGTTTCGGTCACGTTGGGCGAAAGTTTGCCATTTCTGCCATATCTGTATGCCCCTTGCGCCTGCTTGAAGCGTTCGGCATCGCCCGCCGAGCGATTGGCGCGGTCGGTGGTGTAACCGGCGGCTTCGGCCAGCCGCTGAAGGCCCTGCCCGCGCGCCAGTTCAAGCTGTTCGTTGCGATAAGCTTCGGCCTGATTGACGAGCGTGCTCTTTTCTTCAAATGCGCTGGAGACGTTGCGAAAGGCGTCAACCACTTCGACCGAAGGATGCACGTCCTCGAGCTGCACGGCGATGACGCGCAAACCGCTGCGATATTCATCCAGGCTGCCTTGTACCAATTCCCGCGTCTGCCGCTCGATCTCGGTTCTGCCCGTGGTCAAAACCGAATCCAGGCTGCTCCGGCCAATCAGCAGCCGCAGCGCCGATTCAGCCGCCACGCGAATGACGTTGCCCGGATCGGTAGTGGAGAACAGAAAGTCGTCAGGCGAGCCGATGGCGTACTGTACCACGGCATTTACTTCGATCAGATTTTCATCGCCGGTCAGCATCAACGCTTCATCGGCGTTGCGTTCATAGCGCCCGCCGCGATGCTGAAGGTTCCATTCGTAGGCCGCGGGTTCGGCGATGGCGGTCTGTGTTGATTCCGCGCTGATGGTGCGAAAGCCGAGTTCCGCCACCTGAACCCGATTCGGCTGGATGCGCGTGACCTGCTCAACCGGCCAGGGGATTCGGTAATGGAGTCCCGGCCCCAATGCGGGAAAAACTCTGCGCCCGAAACGCCTGACCACCGCCGCTTCATCCGGGCCGATCATCGTGATGCCTGATAACGCGTAAAGCAGCAGCGCGCTGACGGCGGCATACTTGCCGACCGGTCGGTAATGATGACTGAGCCAGTGCCGCGCTTCGTGAAGATTGAATGCTGTGACGCGATGCCTTAGCCAGCCGGTGAAATGTCCAAGCTGATGCCCGGCCTCGTGCTGAAGTTTATGACCGCGTTTGGCCAGCGTGCTTTCTTTGAACCTACCGTACCCAAGCAGCCGCAGCGCATTCAGCACAACCAACAACGCCGAAACCTGATGCGTCGCCGCCGCGCCCACTGGCCCGATGATCCCCAAGCTTGCCGCGACGATGGAAGCGATGTTGACGGCGAAGGCGAAGAGCCAAATGTTCTGTTTGATGACGGCCAGTGTGGCGCGGCTGACTTCGATCAACAGCGGCAGCCGTTCCAGCCGGTCGTTCATCAGGACGATGTCGGCTTCTTCAATCGCAATGTCGGTTCCGGTCGCGCCCATCGCAATGCCGACATCGGCACAGGCCAGCGCCGGAGCATCATTGATGCCGTCGCCGATCATCGCCACGCGCAGCCCGCCGCGCTTCAACTGCTCGATCAATTCGACCTTCTGTTGCGGCAACAACTCGGCGTGAATTTCATCAATCCCCACGCCACGGCCGATGCCGCGCGCCACGCGCTCGCGGTCGCCGGTCAGCATCACCGTGCGCTTGATTCCCGCGTGGCGCAGTTGATGGACGGCTGCTTTGCTGTCCGCGCGCAAATCATCCCGCACGCTGATGACGCCCTGGATAACGCCGTTTTGAGCAATGATGACTGAACTTTGGCCTTCGAGTTCGAGCGATGAAAGAGCCGCTTCCGCCGTTTCAGTAATCTCAATCTGCCGCGCCGCCATCATTCGGCGATTGCCGACAATCACGCGCTGGCCGTTCGAGCGCGCCTCGACACCTAGCCCCGGATCAATCGTGAACTCTTCGGCGGCGGCGATGGACAAACCGCGCGCGCGCGTCTCCGCCACAATCAACTGCGCAATCGCGTGCTCCGACCGCTGCTCGGCCAGCGCGGCCATTTGCAGCAGTTCGTCGTCGGAATGGCCGTTGCCATTGCCACTGAATGCCGTGATGTTCGTAATCACCGGGCGGCCAGTGGTGATCGTGCCGGTCTTGTCAAAGACGAAGCAGTCAACCGCAGCCATCGCTTCCAGCGCCGCGCCGCTTTTGACCAACACTCCATCACGCGCCAGCCTGCCAATCGCGGCAACCACCGCAGCCGGCGTCGCCAGAATCAGCGCGCACGGACAGGCGACCAGCAGCACCGCCACCGTTCGCACCAATTCGCCCGTGAAGTAGTAAGTCGCAGCCGCCGCAATCATCAGCAGCGGCAGAAAGAACATCGCGTAACGATCCGCCAGCCGCACCGCCGGAGCTTTCTTGTGTTCGGCATCCTCGATCAGCGCGATGATGCGCGCCAGCGTCGTGTCCGCGCCGACGCGTGTGGCGCTCACTTCCAGAACGCCGGCAGTGTTGACGCTGCCGGCGAAAACGGCGTCGCCCGGCGCTTTGTCAACCGGCAGCGATTCGCCGGTGATCGGCGCTTCGTTGATTGAAGAGCGCCCGCTGATGATCGCCCCGTCAACCGGAATCCGCTCGCCTGGTCGCACGATGACGATGTCGCCGACCTGAACTTCTTCAACTGCGACTTCGCGCTCTTCATCGCCGTTTTTGATGCGAGCGGTTTTTGGCGCGAGGTCAACCAGCTTCTCGATGGCCACGCGCGTGCGGCGCGATGCGAATTCTTCCAGCCCTTCGCCGACCAGCATGATGAAGACGGCTTCGGCGGCGGCGACGTATTCGCCAATCGCCAGCGCCGCGCCAATCGCAATCAGGATCGCCAAGTCAGCCGTGATGCGTTTTTCAAACAGCGCCGAGATGGCCTTGTAAAAGATTTTGTAGCCGCCGATGAGCGTCAGCAAGATCGCCGTGTTGACGCCGAAGATGGTGGTGAAAACGCCGAGCCAGTTCAGCAGCAGCAGCACGCCGACCGTAGCAGTGAAGAGGATGTACCAAAACCACCGCTCGGACTTCGAGTCTTCGAGGTGATCGTAGGAAAGATGTTGAATGACAATCATGGTTGACGAATCTGGGAGCGCGAGCGTCCCCGCTCGCTGTAAAAGAAGCGCGCAGCATTCTTTTGCGATTGTGGTCTGCGAACAAGGAAAGTAGCAAGCGTTTCGGCGACAGATTCTATTGACAGTGAAATTGCCTGCACCTAGACTTACTGACCGGTAAGTACGCTGTCAAGGCTTTCGCCCATCATTCGCTCGAACAGGGCTTAACCAATGAACAAACCATCTGCGATGCGTCCGGCATATCTGCTGCTGTTTTTTCTCACCTTCCTCAACGTTCTCAACTTCGTTGACCGCCAGTTGATCGTCAACCTGGCGCCGCTGTTGACCAAAGAGCTTGGCTTGAAGCTGGCGGATGTCGCGTGGCTCTACGGTTACATCTTCCTGGTTTTTTACACGCTGATGGGATTGGTCATGGCGACGCTGGCCGACCGCTGGCGGCGGGAGCGGTTGATTGCTGGGGGCTTGGGCGTGTGGAGCGCGCTGACGGCGGCTTCGGGCGCGGCGCACGGCTTTCTGCATCTGGCGATGGCGCGGATGCTGGTCGGCATTGGCGAAGCAACGCTGACTCCGGCGGCGCTCTCGCTGCTCGCCGATGCTTTCCCGGCCCGGCGGCGCGCGCTGGCTTCGGGAATCTATTACGCCGGCGTGCCGCTGGGTTCCGGCCTCAGCTTGATTGTCGTTGGCTGGATGGCGCCGCGCTACGGCTGGCGCGGATGCTTCTATGCTTTGGGCGCAATCGGAGTGGTGCTGACGCCGCTCGTGCTGCTGATGAAAACGCCGCCGCGCGGCGCGATGGAAGAGATCGCCGCCGCGCCCGCATCAACGGTGATGAAGGCACAATCAACCGGCGAGATTTATCGCAGCCTGTTTCAGGCTTTACGGCGCACGCCGGCCTTGTGGCTGACGATCAGCGCCGCCGTGCTGCTCAACTTTTCGACCAGCGCGGGCAGCCTGGTCTTCACCTGGCTGGTCAGGGAACGTGGAATGGAATTCAGCCGCACCGGCATTGTCTACGGCTTGATTGTCGTGGTAGCAGGATTGCTGGGCACGTCAGGCGCGGGCGGCATCAGCGATTGGTGTTATCGCCGCTGGGCGGGCGGGCGGTTGTGGTTTCTCTTCTTCAAAGCCTTCTTCATCATTCCCTTCGCCATCGGCTTGTACACGCTGGCGATTGACGCGCCCTACTACTTGTTTTACGTCTGCTTGTCGGTTTCGACCTTCAGTTCGCTGAGCTGGTACGGGCCGATCTTCGCGACGGTGCAGGACCTGGCGCCGGTCAGGATTCGCGCGACGGTGGTGGCTTTTCTGCTGCTCATCATCAACATTATCGGCACGGGGCTGGGGCCGCTGGTCGCGGGCAAGATCGGCGATGCGCACAGTTTGTGGCGCGGGCTGGCTATCTGTGCGGGCGTCGGTTACTTCGCGGTCATTCCGCTCTTTTTCGCGGCCCGGCGCTTTCAGGCCGATGTGGAACAGGTGCGCGCGGACGAAGCGGCGCTGGCCGCAACACCAAGCCTGGCCTGATATATCAGCTTTCATTTGCGCGCCTGGCGCGCCTGCGGGCGCAGGATGCCGCCCAGCGCCATCTTGCAAATCTCTTCGGCCACCTGCTCTTTCGTCAGCTTGCCGTCGGGACGAAACCAGCGCGCCAGCCACAGGATCATGCCAATCAGGCTGAAGGCGACGACCGTCACATCCACTTCTTGCAGCTTGCCTTCGGTTTTCAATTCTTCGAGCGTCGTCCGGATCAGATCAACGTAGGCGCGTTTGCGCTGGGCGATCTTGCGCTGGTGCGCCGCCGACAGACCCGCGACTTCATCAACCACCACCGTCACCGGGTTGACTCCTTCGGGCGTGCTGCCGCTGGTCACCAGTTCGACGTGGTTGGCGATGATGGCGCGCAGCCGCTGTTCGGCGTCCGTAATGGCTTTGGCCGGTTCGATGACCGCGCGATCCAGCGTATCCAGGCCGAAGCTAATAATCGCAAAGAGCAGGTCTTTCTTGCCGCCGGGGATGAAATGATAGATACCGGCTTTGGTGATGCCGATCTCGTCCGCGATGTCGCTCATCGAAGTCCCGTCAAACCCTCGCTCACAAAAGAGCCGCGCGGCAACGAAATAGATTTGATTCAACCGATCCAGTTCCGGCGCTTCGCCTGTTTTCACCTGAGCCTTTTTCTGTGCGCGCGCGGTTCTGGACGGCGCCTTGCGAGGTCGCGGCACGGGGCTACTGGTGAATAATGCTTTGAGGAGTGCTGATTGGCTTTTTGACATTTTGCGTTCCTTCTGCTCGATGATTTGCGTTCTACTCGCCTTTCTTTTCCAACCCCAGATGCTCGCGGAACCAGGCAGCGGCGGCATTGGAACTGATTTCAAAGGCTTCGTTGATGTACATCTCGAAATACGTTACGCCGGATATTTCAATCAGCTTCTTCGGCCCAGTCAGCAATTCGACGGCGGCGACGGCGTTAGCGCGCGCCGTATTTTTCAATCGAGAAATGTGTCCCCGCCCACCCTTGGCCCAGCACGATGCCGGGCGTTTTGCCGCCGGGCGAAAATCCTTTCGGGAAGAAAATCTTCGCGTAACACTGCACGCCGTCGCTGTAGTAGCTGACCTCTTTCGTCGTCACACCTTCAGCCAGCGTGTACTTCCAATCTTCCGGCCACAGACCGGTCTTGACCTTCTTCTCCTGAGCTTTCTCCTGCGCTGGGGCCATGACAGCCAAGCACACAAACAAGGAAGCCATCAGCACTGCTGTTACGCTCTTTTTCATACGTCATCTTCTCTGTATTCTGCATTTAGACGTGTGTCGCCCCACGACTTACCGACCGGTCAGCAAGCTATCACGCAGTATAACCTCTGTCAAGAATGCAGCCAGATAGCCAGACAGGTCGGGTGCGATTGAAAGTGGGACTCGGCCTTGTCCCGGAGGGACACCAGAGATTAGCCGGTGGAGCAACCACCGGGAACGCGCCAATCAAAGCAGCGCGTCCTGAAGGGACGCTGGAACGGGATCGCTCGTCCGGCGCTCCTACCAGAGCGCGGAATCTCGAGCTCGCCTCCGGTGACTTCATCACCGGCTAATCTCCATTGTCCCTGCCGGGACAGCAAGCAGGCGGCGATGTCAACTCTCGTTGCTCACTTGAGTCCCATTTTCAATCGCACCCAGACAAGTCGTAGTCGGACAGCAGCTAATCTTGATTAAGTGCGCCGGTTTGCCGCGTTGATTCACGCCCAATATCCCAGCAAGCATCTCGCCTTCCATCAACTGGAAGAAGAAATCGCCGCCGCCACGATTGAGAGCTTTCAGGTAGAACTGGTGCCGATGAAGGCCGATGAAGGCCGATGAAGGCTAGCGAATGCTCACCTTGAGCGAGTTCGCGGAGATACCATCTACCGTCAGTGCTGCATCTACCTCGCCACGACCAGCGAGGCTGCCGGGCAGCAATACATTGACTTGATCGAGTCCGACGAAACCGCCCTGCGCTCCAGCAAACGAAACAGGGGCGTCCGTGCCGCCAATCTTCGCGCTAACGTTTGAAAGAGAGCTACGGTAGCGAACACCCGTGCCAAATAGGATCAGAAAGACTTGATCGCTGGCATTGCTCAGATCAATCGGCACAGCGACGAATTTATTCTGTGTCGCGTCGTAGCGCGCCACCGGCTCAAACTGCTGCGATCCGTTGGCCTTGACGCGAAGTACGTTGGCTGCCGGCAGACCACTCCCACTCGCATCAGTGCTGAAGAGTCCCGGCGCGACAATGTTCACTATTGCTGCCCCAGGAACGATGATGCCGTTGCCATTGGTCACAGTCACGCCGACCTTGCCGGCGAACGTCCCTGGCGGGATTTGATAATTGATCTGAGTTGGCGAAACGAAAAACAGTGGTGCGAGCCGCGTCGTCCCAGTGCTATCAGTGACAGCAACGCGCGTTTCCGTCAGCGAAGTCGGTAATGGTATCGCATCCGCGATTTGCGTCCCGGTGGCGAGGGATGTTCCAAAGGCGGAAACAATCGCCTCAGTCGCCAGTACAGGTGTGTAGTTAGCAGCAGACACGGTGGTTGTGGGTGGCGTGTTCAGTCTGCTGGCGTTGAAGAAAGCAAGCACTTGATGATTATTGTCGCTGTAAAACTTGTGCTCTGTGTAGCAAACATCAAGCTGATCCAAAATGTCTGAGCGGTAGGCGGCATACTGAACCGGAATCGCGATTTGCAAAGCAGCGGTGTTGTTCTCCGGGCTGACCAAGAGGAAGTTGTTCGCATCCAGAAAGCCGCCGCTCTTCAAGCTCTGATAGATGTTTTGCGAATCCGTCTGGGAGACACCTGGAATGCGCCAAAAGCGCAGCGGATAGACGGGCGATGGCTGATTGACATTGAACTGCGCGGTGAGTTTGCGCCCCAAAAAATTATTGAAGTTATCAAGCGCCCGCTGATTGCCCGCAGCGCCGATATTGCCGTCATTGCGCGCAATATTCCAGATCGTCGGGACGGTCGAGACGGCAATCAATTGGGCAATGGCCGAAGCGCAGAAGACCGCCGTCGCCTTGAAATTCAAGTAGTACGAAACGTGTGCCGCAAATGGGCCGCCATTGGACATGCCCTGCGCGAAGAGTGCATCGTTCGCGTTCATCAGCCCGCGTCCGACAAATGAAGCAATCGCCGCCTGAACGTTTTGAATGTCCCGGTTGCTTGATGGGGGGCTGGAATTATCCCACTGCTTGTTCACGCGGTCGGCGCTGTCGAGTGCGACTACGGCGTAACCCGCCGCGACTGCATCACGGGCAAATTGATTGTCCTCGACTTTGTCGAAGAAACTTGCGCCGCTGCCCCCGGTTCCATGAAAGCGAAAGAGTACGCTGGCATGCGATTGCGGAAAATAGTAAGTGACATTCGTCCCGTTGATGACTTCCAGCGTTGGCTTCCAGACGGGAGCATTTTTGTATGTCGCAGTGAGACTGATGTTCGTCTGCGGCATAACCAGTGTCGTGTGCGCCGCGTAAGGATCAACCAGACTGCTCGTGTCCCCTGTCCAGCGGTCGAATACTTTGCCAGTCGGATCAGGATTAGCCCATAGATGAACGGTCGCGTTTGGTGGATAAGCGCCGCTGCCGCTGCCATCGCTGACTGTGACGCTCCGGGTTTGCGCGGCGGCGGAAAGACTGGTGATGACCAGCGCCAGGATTATCAGCAGCAGGCGCGGGATACTCGCTTCATTGATTGAGAACTGCATGTCACTCCCTTTAGCGAGACGCCGATTTTGAAGCGCGCGAACCGAGGATACCGCGCAGGAAATTGAAAACATCAACTGTCGGCGCGTCGCCGGTCTGCCCCAATTCCTTGTTCAGCGTCGCGTGTGTTTTGTTGAGGGCGGGTTTGACCTCGGCTTTCACTCCGGCATCGTTGAGAGCTTTCGCTAGCACTCTGGATTGCGCACCTGAATCCTCACGGGAGGCGATGTGAATGACCAAAAACGGCGGAATGCCTTTGCCCTTCGCGACGTGGAAGAGTGGCGAAGCTTCTTTCCAGACTTTCGGATCGTCGCCAAACACCGGTGTCAGATTTTCGACCTTCTGCGCGGTCGTCTTCATCGCAGTGGCAATGTCATACGTGCCGCCGTCGAGCAACACCGCGCCGCTCAAATTTTTCAGATTCAACCCTTCGGCTTTCAGATAGCGTTCGTCGGTTGCAACCATCGCCGCCAGTTGCGCGCCCGCCGAATGTCCCATCACGAACAGCGTGTTGGGATCGCCGCCGTATTGCCTGACGTTGCGCTGCACCCACGCGATGGCTTTGGCCACATCCTGCACGTGGGCGGGAAATTTGACGGCGGGCGAAAGCCGATAGTTGAGGCTGATGAAAACGTAGCCTTCGCTGGTGAACGCCTGCGGTTTGACGCCGGCACCGCTGACCTTGTCGCCAATGGAAAAGCCTCCGCCGTGAATGTGGATGACGACGGGGTGATTGTCGCCGGTCTTCGGCGCATATAGGTCGAGCGTGTTGAGCGGATCGGATGCGCCTTTGAGGTATGAGAGGTCGCGCTCCACGCGCATCGAATCCGATCCTTGCGCGGCTCGTCTGCCGCCCGCCTTTTGCGCGTGGCAGACTGAAACCACACAGAGCGTGATCAGCAAAGCGTTGCTCAGCAGCAGAACAGTGCGTTTAGTGGTGTGAATCATCGAATACATTTCATGCCTCCTTGAAAAATCGTTACTGAATTCGGGATTAACTGAAGATCAAAAATCCCGGATGATCTTTGTACCGTTGAGCGGGATCGCGATTGAGCCGCGCGGCATTCAGCATGGCTAATCGCCGTCGCCTCCACGCACCCAGCGCGGCTTGCTCAACAGCGCGTTCCATTGCTCCCAGATGGTTTGCAATTCCCTGACCTTCTGCGCACGCTGCGCTGACAAATCGTTTTTCTCGCCAATGTCTTCCGCCAGGTTGTAGAGCCGCACCAGCGCATCGCTGCGATCTTTGACCAGCTTCCAGTCGCCAACGCGCACGGCAAATGCTTCGCCGAAACGCCAGAAGAGTTTTTCGTGCGGCGCGCCTTTCTTCTCGCCCATCAGAAAAGGCAAGAGGTTGACGCCATCCAGTCTGGCCTCCGCCGTAAGCTTGCTGCCTGCCGCGGCGAGAGCGGTCGGATGCAGATCAAGCGCGATGACCGGTAATTCGTAGACCTTGCCTACGGGCAGATGGCCCTTCCACTGAATCATAAACGGAATGCGAATGCCGCCTTCGAGCACCTGCGCTTTGTACCCGCGCAACGGCAAATTGCTGGAAGTCGTTTGCGGCGTCGGCCCGCCGTTGTCGCTGATAAAAAAGACCAGCGTGTTTTCTTCGAGCTTCAATTCGCGCAGCTTGTTCAACACGCTGCCGACGCCGTCATCCAATGCCGAGAGCATCGCCGCGTAGGTGCGCCGCTTCGGATCGCCGATCGCGGTGAAGCGCGCACGATACTTTTCAATCGCTTCGAGCGGCGCGTGGACGGCGTTGAATGGCAGATAAACAAAGAAGGGTTCTCGTCTGTGGTGCTCGATGAACGAGACGGCTTCGCGCGCGAATTCGTCGGTCGTGTAGGTCATATCCGTGACCCGCTCGGTGCCGCGCAGGATCGGATTGGCGGGACGCTCAGTGGCGTTCACATACGAATGCGCACCGCCGGGAAAGCCGAAGAACTCATCGAAGCCGCGCTTGGTTGGAAGCAGTTCCGGCCTGTAGCCGAGATGCCATTTGCCGAACATCCCCGTCACGTAACCAAGCGCTTTGAGCCGTTCGGCAATCGTCGTTTCCGTCAGCGGCAGGCCGAAATTCTGGCTGGCCTGCGCCGCCGGGCCGGGATTGAACTCGTGGCCGAAGCGCTGCTGATAGCGCCCGGTCATCAAGCCCGCGCGCGTCGGGCTGCACACGGGACACGAAACATAGCCATTGGTGAAGCGCACGCCGCCGCGCGCAATCGAATCAACGTTCGGCGTGGGAATGTCTTGACAGCCCTGCACACCTAGATCAGCATAACCCAGATCATCGGCGACGATGAGAATGATGTTCGGCTTGCGCGCCGTTGCGACAGTAGGCGCGTTTTTGTTGGGTTGTTGGCCGGCGGCGGAACTCTTCGCCGTGGCGTGATACAGCAACAACCCCGCGCCCAGACAACCAGCGCAAAGGGCAACGAACAGAAATCGGTTGATCATTTTCGTCTCCTCACTGTTTCTATTGAACATCGGCTATTTGATGCAGATGCCGCCATCCACCGGAATGACTGCGCCGTTGACGTATGCTCCGGCGCGCGACGCCAGATAGATCGCCACGCCCGCCATATCGCCCGGCGCGCCGATGCGTTTGAGCGGGCAGTTGGCTTCGATCTCGGCGCGGAACTGTTCGAGCGTCCATTCCATCATCTTGCTTTCAAACGGGCCTGGCGCGACCGCGTTGACCGTGATGTTGCGCTCGCCCAGTTTGACCGCCAGCACTCTGGTCAGATGATGAACGGCGGCCTTGCTCGGAGCGTAAGCATAGTTCTCGACGCGCGGAACCTTGAGGCCGTCAATCGAACCGATATTGATGACGCGCGCGGGATCGCCCGGCTGCGCGGCCTTTTCAAGCAGCGGGATGAGCTGCTGCGTCAAAAAGAAGATGCCCTTGACGTTCGTATCCATCACCTTGTCCCAGCCTGCTTCGGGATATTCAACCAGCGGCGCGCCCCATGAAGCGCCTGCGTTGTTGACCAGAATGTGCAATGCCTGTTCGCGCGCCTTCACTTCATCGGCCAGATGTTGGCAGCCCTCAACCGTCGAAAGGTCGGCGGGAACCGAAATGCACTCGCCAATCCCGGAAAGTTGTTTTGCCGTCTCGTCGCAGGCTTCCTTCTTCCGCGCCGAGATGTAGACCTTCGCGCCCGCTTCCACGTAACCGCGCGCGATCATCAGCCCGATGCCGCGCGAACCGCCGGTGACGACGGCAACTTTGCCTTTGATCGAGAACAGATCCTGCACATTGATTGCCTCTTCCGGCTTCATCATAATCGCTGCTCCTTCACGTTGATGGATTGAGTTTTTGCTTTCTTGACACGATTCCTATAGACATCAAGAAAAAGAAGTTCTGAGTCCCGCCTTCAGGCGGCTGACTTGGCGGCGGAAGGCTTCCGGCTAAAGCCGGTACTCAGAACAAAACATTTTCTTAAAAGCTATAGTCGTTCCTATACTCACTTACCGGTCGGTAAGCAGAAAGATAACACATAAGATTCAGAACCGAGGACGCCAGTCTGATTTTTTTACGCTGGCCTTCCGCATTCGTTTCTCGACAAAGGAAACCCCATCTGAAGATTGTGATTTTAGTCCTCTTCGTCAGCACGATTACGGGACTGCCGTTAATGCAAACGACACAGATCTCCCTAAACTCGACTGATGCGTTGAAGCTGGTCAACGTGAAAGCGGAAGCCGTCACGTTCAAGGGTCGCCAGGCGCTTCGCGTAACCGACACGGCTTCGGCGGCTACGGGTGACGAAGGCAGGCTCGCCATTTTGACAAAGACCGATTTTCAGGACGGAATAATCGAAGTTGACCTGACCGGCGACGTCGCTCCCAAGGCCGTGGAAGGCGCGCGGGGCTTTGTCGGCTTGGCGTTCCGGGCCGCAGGCGAAGGCTCACGCTTTGAATGCTTCTACCTGCGACCGACGAATGGGCGCGCCGATGATCAAGTGCGGCGCAACCACTCGGTGCAGTACATCTCGGTTCCTGGTTTTCCCTGGCAGCGGCTGCGCAAAGAGTTTCCCGAAAAATACGAGAGCTATGTTGATCTAGTGCCCGGTGAGTGGACGAAAGCGAAGATCGAGGTGAAGGGCGATAGCGCGCGCCTGTACGCCAACGGCGCACAACAACCCACGCTGCTGGTTAATGATCTGAAACAGAGACAGAGCAAAGGCGCGATTGCGTTGTGGGCCGGCCCGGGCACAATCGCGCACTTTACAAATCTACAAATCTCAAAGTAGCCGTGCATCAATTGAAAATGAGGATTCCATGAAGACCACCAGCAAGCGGTCTTTCCTTCGTTCAGTTCTTTGTTGCCTCATCACATTGGCGCTCATCGTCACGCTCATCGTCACGCTCATCGGGCGCTCGCCGTCTGCGGCTCAAACTCGTTCAACAAATCGGGCAACATCTCAATCAAAGGCGCGCCCGCCGAACATCGTTTTTATCCTCGCCGACGATCTGGGCTGGACGGATTTGAGCGGCTACGGCAGCAAGTATTACGAGACGCCAACATTGATCGGCTCGCCACGCAAGGACTGACGTTCACCAGCGCCTACACAGCCGCGCCGGACTGTTCACCGACGCGCGCCAGCCTAATGGCCGGTGTCTATACGCCGCGCCACGGCATCTGGACGGCTATCGGCGGTGCTCGCGCCCATTCCAGCGCCCTTGCCCACCTCCACTTCAAGTTCAAGTCAATTTTCCGCAGAGCTAAATAATCGCCCGCGCGGTTGCGGTACTCGTGCTTCAATGTTGCTTGGTCTGATTTAGATTGCAAAGCAAAGAATGATTGTTCAAGAGGACACTGGAGGTATGCGTAACCCAAGTCACAAACGAAAGGCGGCGACTTGGGCACGAAAGTCGCCGCCTTTGTTCTTTTCACCGACTGATTGCCGATCAATCGTTGAGCTGGACTGAATTCAACATCGTCTGAAACGCGCGCTGGAAACCACGATATTGATTGCGCGGCGCAACGTTGACAACATAGAAGAGCGCACCGTTGCGCAGAATTGTCGTGTAGACCTGGGCGACTTCATCGCGGCCGGTCGCGTTCGAGACGCCGCCGAGCGTAATCGCCAGGCCCTGGCGTCCGCCGATCGTCGCGCGCTGATAGTTGCCGCCCTGCGGACTCAAGTATGGGTTGCCTTGCAACAGGCTGTTAACGTAACGATCCGTCGCCTGCTGTAAGTCACGGCTGCCCGCATCAACTACACCGACAATGGCCCCATGTGTGAAGACCGCTTGGCCGCGCGCCGTACCATAAGCGCCTTCAGGCGCAAAGGTCACGGAGTTTTGGTTACCGAAGTCGCGCCAATCGGACGGCACGGAGAGTTGAAACAGATTGCCGCCCGTGTAATTGCGGAAACTGCCCGAGGGATAATTGACCTGCCCATTGACCTGTGCGCTGTCTGGGTAACGACGGCTATCCTCTTGCGGATACCGCTGTTGCTGTTGACTGCGCCGCGCGATCTCTTCCGACGTTGGCGCGGGCGACATCCGGCGCAAATCGCCTTGAATTCGACTGAACTCGGCGTTGTTCGAGTCGCCGCGCCCACGCACGCCGAGTAATTGTGCTTCTTGATTGATGCGCTCATAGCGGTTGCCGGGATTGGGGTGGCTGCTCAACCATTCGGGATTGCCGCCGCGCCCGCCGCTTTCACGCTCGATGGTCTGGAACATATTGGCCAAATCGCGCGGGTCGTAGCCAGCGCGGGCCATCAATTGCGCGCCGAGCACATCGGCCTGAGTTTCATACTCACGGCTGTATTTGAGCAGATACGCAGCCGCGCCCACTTGCGCTGCCTGACCAATCGCTGCACCGGCATTACCGCCGATGACCGCGCCCAGGATCGCGCCCCCAATGGCGCCGAGTTGAATCTTACCGCTCTGCTGCTTGGTCGCCTGCGCCGTGCCGTGGCGTAACAGTACGTGGCTCAGCTCGTGCGCCATCACCCCAGCCATCTCACCCTCGGTATGCGCCTGTTCAATCATCCCGCGATTAACAAACATTGGGCCCCCCGGCAAGGCGAAGGCGTTAATCTCGCGCGCATCAACGACATCAAAGCTGTAATTGAACTCCGGACGCGCATACTCGCGCGGAACCGCGTTAATCAACCGGCGGCCCACGCTTTCGACATAGTTAGTGACGGCGCTGTTTTGCGGCAGTAAAGGCATCTGCTGCCGGACCTGCGCTGCCGCCTCACGGCCCAGCTTCACGTCATCAGCCGGACTGTAATTATTTTTTGGCGGGGTAATACGAGTCCCCTGTGCAAAGACCACTGTACTGATAAGCAACGCGGCGGCAAACTGCCGAACCGCGAAAAAACGATGTTGTTTCATTTATCTCCTCCTTAAAACCAGGCTTGAGATTAGGACGCGCCCAATGCCTAGTTCGATCAAACTGATAAAAAGTGTTTATTTTTGTCCACGCACTTCTTCTTTGTCTTCGTGTAACCCATGCAATCCTTGCAACCTGTATACCAGATCAGTCGCTGATAACTGAAAAGTGACGGGTGATAGCGTGGCAATCACGCTGCCGCTCTATATTGATTGAGTTTTTGCGCCAACTGGCGTCAGAACGATCAAGCCGCTCTTGCCATGCCTCTTCGCAAAAACGCTGCTTGAGTCGGAAGATCGTGAAGCCCCGATCGGGATCAAGCTCTTTGCCGTACAAACGTAGCAGCAGCAAGTACGCCAGGATCGGCAAACAGATTGCGCGCTCGACTCGCTCCTTTTCTTTGGTCACCTGCATCTGTCCAAGATGGAGGCCGGATTTGGGTTCTTTGAAAGTTACTTCCACGGCCCAACGCCGAGAGTACAGACTGAGAATCTGGCCTGCGCTTTGATCGTTGAGATTGGTCACAATCAGTCTGATCTTTTTCGGGCTCTCGTTGCGCCGTCTTTTGGAAAGCAAGATCGTGACATCGCCAAGCGTATTTAAATGAGCGCGACGCACAAAGACCCAATCGTTCCTTCGCCGCCGGTCGGGTTTGTAACAAGCAACTCTGCGATACCGTTTTCTAGGCAGATGATTCGCCAAATCTTTCAGATGTGTGCCGTCGGCGAGTTTCCAGGTGCGCGGCAAGGCGAAGACGTAATCCCAACCGAGCGTTTGAATCGTGCGCAAGTTCTCTTTGCTGGCAAAGCCCGCGTCGGCGATCACGACCACTTGTCGGCACCAGGCCGGTGGCTGGAAGCCGCCGAGCATCTTGCGGAAGAGAATACTTTGATGCCCTTTGATTTTGGGATCAACTAAGGCGCAGGCGACCGGAACACTTCACCAAAGGTCGGTAACCTTTCGCCCTGTGATTCTGCGCTTTTCTCAATCAACTTTGAACCTGCCCCCCTGCGAGTTGAAATGGGTTCTTTTCCAGCCATCCGTTGGCGACTGCGTAATTGAGCATGGCACGAAGAAACTGCAAATGCCGATTAGTATCTGTGATACTGCGCTGCTTTCCGTGTTGCGTCGGTTTGCGCACCAGATGGAGTTTGAATGTTTCCAGGTCGTCATATTTGATAGCGCTGATCCGTTTGCTGCCGAAGTAATCACGCAATGCGCGCCAGTAGCTCTGGGATGATGATTGCGCGCGCATTCCAGCAACTTTTCTCCCCCCGACAAATTCCGCCTCTATCATTTTGGCTTCACGGTATCGGTCTGCAAGTTGCTCGAAAGACATGTTCTCAGGATCAAGTGCGGCAGGGCCTTTCGTCGCGAACTGCTGAATCAGTTCGCGTATAGTTCTTGCGGGTTGTCGCGTCTACAAATGGCGAAAAACGGGCGACCCACTTCTTTGAGCGTTCATCAAAATAGACGTATCCTTCACGAGATTTCATAGGCAAGCCCCTTATGAGAACGACACTTTCAACGACACTTTCGCCTGAAAATCAGAGATGTGCAGGGATGAACAGGGAATCAATTATTGTCGGTTTTCTTGGCTTTTGTCAGCAGGGAATATTGAGGAAATGCTTTTCGCTCGGTTCGGGACCGAGAGGTCGAAGGTTCAAATCCTTTCGCCCCGACTTTCAAACACAAAAGAAAAGGCTTCCAACTGGAAGCCTTTTTCTTTTGCCTCGGCGCAATTCTCAAAAAAGGAATATGAAGTTCTATACTCGCGGTTCGTCATTTTTTGCGGCCATTTTGCTGGGCATCCTCTGCACCAACGCCGTTCCCAAAGGCCAGGCTGTCGCAACAAACCCAGACGTGGTCAGTTGTGGACCGCCCAGGTTCGCGCTGCCTACATCGTTGCTTCCATTGAGCGGCATGGATCGTTTCGTTGCGGGAGATTTCAATCGAGATGGCCGGGCTGATGTCGTGGCGCTCTCGTACAGCAGCCAGTACCTGCTGACCTTCGCGCCCGGCAATGGTGCGGGAGCGCTCGACTCGCCGGTCTCTTTCCCGTTGGGAATTCCATTTCTCTCTCGGCCCACGATGGATGCCGCCGATTTTAACAACGATGGCAAGCTGGATGTCGCGTTCCTGGATGGTGCGGGGCGGAAGGTCTATGTCTTGCTGGGCAACGGCACTGGCGGATTCGATGCCCCCATTGCTTACACAGCATCTCCACAAGGCGAGAAGTTGCTGATTGCTGATTTCAACCGCGATGGCTTTTTGGACATCGTCACCGCCAGCGATTATGGGCCGCAATTGACGATTCTGCTGGGCACGGGAGCGACGGGCGCGAATGCCTTTCGATCGGAGATGCCGTTTTCCGTAGCGAGCACCTTTGCTTGGGCGGTGCAGATCGGCGCGGGCGATTTCAACGGTGACGGTAAACTCGATTTGATCTTTTTGGAGTATGCCTCATACCGTTTTGCCTTCTTACCGGGTGATGGGACGGGCAAATTTGGCGCGGCCACGTTCGTCAGCTTTGTTGATAGTGCCGTGCAAGGCATCGTACGTCCCACAGCTCTCGGCATTGCGGACATTACCGATGATGGCAAATTGGATGTTGTGGTGTCTAGCGACAAGGGCGTGTCAATCGTGGCGGGCGACGCAGCTGGCGGGTTTGCCGAAGCAAAGATGTATTTGCGTGATACCGGCGCGGGCGATCTGTATTTGGGAGATTTTGATGGCGATGGTCATCTGGACATTGCGACAACCGCTGGCATTGATCTGACGCTGCTGCGGGGAATGATTGGCGAAACATTTGCGGACCCAATCCAATTTGTCACCGGCACGTCTGCCGCTGTTGTTCGTCAGGCGAAAGTGGTGGATTTTAACGGTGACGGTTTGAAGGATTTGCTGATCAATGGACTGATCGTTCTTCAGGGAAATCGGGACACTGGTCTGGCGGCAATACGGCCACAGTTTATTGAGTACCGTCCCAGCAGCGTAGCCTCTGGAGATTTGAATGGCGATGGCGTGATGGATTTGGTCGTGACCTATCGTCTTGATCCCGGTTCTGGTGGTGTTGTCGTGTATCTGGGCAATGGTGCAGGTGGCTTCGGCAATCCGACCATCTACCCCGCAATGAGTCCGATCTTTCTTGCCGTGCGCGATTTCACGCGCGATGGAAAGTCAGACATTCTTATCGTCAATGAAGTTGGAAGCAGCATCACGGTGATGATCAACGACGGCACAGGCAAGTTCACTGCATCGCAGTCAACAACGACAACGGGGAACTCAAGCCTGCTCGGCATCGGAGATTTCACTAACGATGGTAAACCTGATTTGATTGTTCGCGGAAGCGGTCTTGATCTGGCGCTGCTGGCGGGTGGGGACAATGCGACATTCACGCCGCTGACGACAGGCATTGCGGCGGGGCTTTTCCCGATAGTCTTTGCCACTGGCGATTATGACGGAGATGGCAACCTGGATTTGGCTGTCCTGGCAACCAACACTACATTTCTCTGTCAGCAGTCATCCGACGTGGCCATTCTGTCAGGCAACGGCCGGGGCGGATTCGCCGAAAGCAAACGTGTGCGGTTCCCGGATGCCGTGGAGACGCTGTTTTCAGCCGACCTCAACGGAGACGGCCGCGCGGATTTAATCGCCAGTAGTCAGTGCGATATTTCGAGCGGTGGCATCGCTGTCGCACTCAGTTCGTCCGCTGGATTTGCTGATCCGGTGCGTTATCCAGTGCGCGGGACGAACCGCTTCTTTATGGCCGATCTAAATGGGGACGGCAAACCGGAATTGATCGCCAACGATCAGTCTGGTGCGATCCTTGTTTTTACTGTCGCCGCAAATGGGAGCTTGCTGACACCCGTTCGGCTTTATCTAGGCGAGACTGGACGTGTAGTTGCGGGCGATGTTAATAAAGATGGCACGAACGATCTGGTCGGCGTAAGAATAACTACTGCTGGCGGTGCGATCATCGTGGCTCCTAACCTGACGCAATGTTCGTTGGTTGACGACGCGACAGCGGTTTCCGCCGCCAGTTACCTGGGCGAATCCCTAGCCGCGGAATCCATCGGTGCAATCTTCGGCGCAAACATCGTAACCGAGACCCAGGTCGCAACCACCTTACCGCTGCCGACGACACTCGCCGGCGCGAGCGTCAAGGTCAGAGACAGTGAAGGGATAGAGCGTCCCGCAGCGTTGTTCTTTGTTTCCCCGACGCAGATCAACTTTCAGATTCCGCCAGGCACGGCACCAGGCATAGCCATTTTGACCGTCGCCAAATCTGGCGGGCGTTTCGCGACCAATACGGTCGAAATCCGGCCCGCAGTGCCCGGCATCTTTTCGGCAGATGCCACCGGCAAAGGATTCGCGGCAGCCGTCGCCCTGCGAATTAAGAGCAACGGCGCGCAAGTTTATGAATCGGTAGTCCGCCTCGACGCCCAGAACAAAATCGTCGCTGTGCCGATTGATCTAAGCGTGCCCTCCGATCAGGTTTACTTACTTCTGTTCGGGACTGGGTTGCGATTCCGTAGCGCGCTTAGTGCCGTGACGGCCAAAGTCGGCGGCGTGGACGCAGAGGTCAGCTATGCCGGGGCGCAGGGCAGTTTCGTCGGCCTGGATCAAGTGAATCTGCGCTTACCCAGCAGCTTGGTTGGCAAGGGCGATGCCGAAATCGCCGTAACGGCGGATGGAAAGGCCGCGAACTCTGTGCTGGTCAACATCAAATAGCGACAGTCTGGGCTGCGATGTTATAGAACAACGGAGCGGATGCCAGACGGCGCTGACACAAGCCACAAACTATCGCTTTCACTTCTCACTTTTTTGTGTCCTACGATGAACATTGATCAGAGACTGAGTGAAGGCGCTAACAGTACCCACTCACACGATTCCTGCCGACAACCCCAATGCTGCTGGCCGCTCTTCGGCTTTGCGTTGCCGGTAGCCACTGGCGCGATAGACGGCCAATGGATCAATGGCGCCTCCTGCGCGCTGACGCGCTTTGGCAATGATCGGAGCGACATCTGCGGTAAAAGCCTGCTTCAATGTAGCCAGCGTGCGGATGGCGTCGCATTCCTGTTGCGCCTGGCTGAGCGCCGCGCGATCCACCAAATGGGCTTGCACGTAAGCGCGTTGCAATTCGACCGCGCTCAGCATCAAGGATTCAATCGGGTCGGTGACGTTGTGCGACTGGTCGAGCATATACGCCGGATGAAAATCCGATATGCCTTCCAGTTCCGCATCCACCAATTCATTGAAGATCAAGAAGAGCTGGAAGGGTTTGATTGAGCCTGCGTCCAGATCGTCGTCGCCATACTTGCTGTCATTGAAATGGAAGCCTGCCAGCTTGCCGAACTGAATCAGGCGGGCAACGATCATTTCGATGTTGACGTTGGGCGCGTGATGGCCCAGGTCAACCAGGCACTGCGCTTTCGGCCCAAGTTGCGTCGCGCAGTAATAGTTGACGCCCCAATCGTTGATCACCGTCGAATAGAAAGCTGGTTCATAAAGCTTGTGTTCGATAAACACGCGCCAATCGTCCGGCAGCGCGGCGTAGATTTCGCGCATGCTTTCCAGATAGCGTTCCAATGTTTTTCTGAAATGCTGCTGCCCCGGAAAGTTGCCGCCATCCCCGACCCAGACGGTGTGGGCTTTGGAACCGAGCGTCTTGCCGATCTCGATGCAATCAATGTTGTGCGCAATTGCCAGTTCGCGGACGGCACGATCCGGATGCGTCAGGCTGCCGAACTTATAGGAAAGTGACTGCCCGGCCTGATCCTGAAACGTGTTGGAGTTCATGGCATCGAAGTGCAGCCCGCGCGCGTTGGCAAACGCACGTAGCTCAGCAGCGTCCTGCGGTTTGTCCCACGGAATGTGCAATGACACGGCGGAAGTTGCGCGCACCAGTTGAAAGATCGCCGCGCAATCTTCCAGCTTTTCGTAGATGCCGCGCGGTTCGCCCACGCCAGGGAATCGAGCGAAACGCGTCCCGCCCGTGCCCACGCCCCACGAGGGCACCGCGACCTGAAACGATTGTGCGCGCGCGGTCAGGTCTTCAATATCCACGCCGCGCCGCTGCAATTGCTTGCCCAGATATTCGTAATCTTCTTCCAGCCACGCCTGCGCCTTGCTGTTCTGTTCGGCGATGAAGCCGTCGTTGATCTCAAAATGTGTTGCCATAGTTTCTTCTCTTTTCTATCCACAAAGTACACGAAGCATCGCGAAGAAGGACAAAGACAAAATATTTTCTTTCGTGTTTCTTCGTGTACTTCGTGGATGTTTTTGCTTTACCGCAGGAAACCGTCTTGCAAGCCGCCGTCCACCGGAATCACATGGCCGGTGGTTTTAGACAATCGCTTCGACACCAGTAGGAAGACAGCTTCGGCCTGATCTTCCGGTTCAATCGGCGATTGCGTCAATGAACGTTTGGCGTAAAAGCCAGCCAGCTTTTCGCGCAAGGCTTCGGTCTCTTCACCTTCGCTGAAGGCAATCGCGTATTTGGTCAGTGATGCGATCACGCGGTCGCGCGGGAACATTGTGCTGCCTTTGACGACAGTCGCAGGCGCGATGGCATTGACGCGGACCAGCGGAGCCAGTTCCACCGCCAGTTCGCGCACCAGATGATTGGCCGCAGCCTTGCTGGTGTCATAGGCCAGACTTCCCTTCTTGGCGACGACGGCGTTGGCGCTGGTCGTCAGAACGACGTTGCCGGACAGGCCTTGTTGTTTGAAGATTTTGTTCGCTTCGTCGGTCACGATGTACGCGCCTGTCACATTAATGGCGAAAGTCTTTTCCCACAGCCGGTCTTCGATATAACCAGCTTTGTCGGGCGGCACGAAGATGCCTGCGGTCACGACCACGGCATCAATGCCGCCATAAGCAAGCATCACATTCGTGAACATCTGCTGCACGCTGGCGCGGTTGGTGATGTCGCATGACAAACCAATCGCCGGGCCGCAATCGCTGATGCCCGTGCCACCTACGCCAATGCCTGCGCCGTATTTGGCGATGATCTCCTGTGCTGTCTCTTTGGCTGAAGCTTCATCCAGGTCTACGCAAACGATGTGCGCGCCTTCTTTGACCAGCCGGTGAGCGGTCGCTTTGCCAATGCCTGCGCCTGCGCCGATCACGACGATGATCTGGCGATCAAGCTCTTTTTCGGGTGGCATCCTTTTCAGCTTGGCTTCTTCCAGCAGCCAGTATTCGATGTCGAAAGCTTCCTGCTGATCCATCGCTTCGTATTGGTCAATGGCTTCGGCGCCACGCATGACTTCAATCGCGCAGTTGTAAAACTCCGCCGTCACACGCGACTCACTTTTGTTCTTGCCCCAGGCAATCATCCCCAGCCCCGGAATCAGCACAACGGTTGGATTCGGGTCGCGCATCGCGGGGGAATCCAGATGCTTGCAGCGATTGTAGTATTCCGCGTAATCCAGCCGGTATTGCACCAGGCCTGCTGAGATGGCAGCTTTCAGGGCTTCCAAATCGCCCGTCGCCGGATTCCACTCCACAAACAACGGCTTGATCTTCGTGCGCAAGAAATGATCCGGGCAGGATGTGCCGAGCGCAGCCAGACGCGGCCCGTCCACGCTGTTGACGAAGCGCAGCATCTTTTCGTCCGCCTGTACCGTGCCGACAAATCGTGTGTGAACGGAAACCTGCCCGCGCAGCCACGGGATCAATTGAGCGGTCAGGGTTGTGCGCGCCTCTTCAGCCAATAGCTGATATTTCGGCCCGCCGAAAGTCTGCGCGCCTTTGTCGTGCGCTTCGATGTATTGCGCGGCGCGGTCAATAATTTCCAGCGCCGTTTCGTAACAGGTCTTGTCGTTGTTGCTCCACGAAGACATGCCGTGATGGCCAAGCACAACGCCTTTGGCCTGCGGGTGATCTTTGATCAGTTGCTCGATCTTCAAGCCGATGTCGAAACCGGGCCGTTGCCACGGGACATAAATCACATCATCGCCATAAATCTCTTTCGTCAACCGCTCTTGATTGACTGATGCGGCGATGGCGATGACGGCGTTCGGATGTAAATGATCAACGTGCTGATACGGCACCAGCGTGTGCAGCGGCGTATCAATCGAACAGGCGCGCGGATTCAGATTGAACACGCAATGACTGTACATCGGATGCATCGCGTCTTCGATCTCGCTTTTGGCCCCGCGATTGGGATCGTTTAGATAAAGTGGCTTCATCGCGCGAATCTTGTCCAGATAAAGCGAAGCAAAGCCATCGCGTTTGGCCGTGCGTAGATCGCCGCCGGAACCTTTGATCCATAACACTTCGACTTGTTCGCCCGTCAACGGGTCAGTTTCCGGCAGCTTTGAAGATGTATTGCCGCCGCCTGTATTGGTCAGCGTCAGATCGTCGCCCAGCCGATTGGAACGGTAGACCAGACGATCCACGCCCGCCAGTTTCTCAGCCTCTTCGTCCCGCCAAAGATATTTGACGAACTTGTATGACTCCTGATTACTCATTTGACCTCGGTTTGATTTTGATTTGGGTAAAAACTTGCATGGCCGCATGGCGCGGCCACCCAATCACAGTATAACGATTAGCCTGTCTGTTCGTCACCACTCAAAAGAAATAAGGGATACCCCGGTTGTACGAAGTATCCCTTATTGGTTAAGGCCTCAGCTTGGATGTGCTGTGACTAGAAGTAAAGTTTCAGCCCGATCTGGAAGCGTCGTGACGGTGCCGCCGCTGAGAACTGACCGAAGTTCGCCGTACCATTGACGTTGGCCGTGCTGAACGAACCGCTATTCCCGACGCCGGTGTATTGCGTGTGATTGAAGATGTTGAAACCTTCCACACGGAATTGCAGCCGACGCACTTCCGATCCCAACTGGAACGTCTTGAACAACGCAACGTCCCAGTTGTTCAGCCCCGGATTGTAGATCGGCGCTTTGGAAACAGACCCGACGCCATTGACGCAAAACGCCCCGCAGTTCGTGATTCCGGCCCCGCTGGCGAAAGGAACCTTGAAGGCGTTGGGATTGAAGCGGTATAGGTTTGCGTTCGTTAAACCGCTCAGGTCGTATGGATCGCCCACCTGAACGCAGCGTGAGTCAATTCCGGAACCGCCACCGCCAACCAGATCAGTGCCGCCCGGAGGATTACAACCAATTCCCAATGGCGAGCCTGTTTGGAAGGTCGAGACGCCTGAAAATTCCCAGCCGTCCAGAGCAATGCGAGATACTGCGTTATTGCCCAAATTCTTGCTGAAATTCGGCAGGTTGTAAGTGTAGTTGAAGATCAGGATTTGACGACGGTCGAATCCGGCGGGGCCGTAATTGCGCACGCGCGGATCAATGTACGGATTGACCACGCCGCCTTCGCCGTCAACATAATCCAGCGCCTTTGACCAGGTGTAGCTGACGTTGAAGGTCAGGTTCTTTGAGAATCGCTTGCTGACCTGCACCTGCAAGCCATTGTAGTTGCCGTTGCCGCCGAAATCTTTGTAGATGATGTCGCCATATCCTTGCAGCGGTCGCAGGAAGTTGCCCGGCAATGGAGCCGTGCCGTTTGTCACATCACGATTGGCGGCCAGGAAGTTTGCGCCATATGGGATGGCGTTCAGATTGCGGGCGATCAGCAAGTGGCGTTGCACGTTGCCGACATAAGCGATGTCCACGACTGTTCCAAAACCTACGTTTTGTTGGACGCCCAAACTGTAATTGTAAACTGCGGGCGGACGGAAATTGCGGTTGAGAAACTGCACACCGACCGGGCTTAAGCTCAGCGGCGTCGCGGCCAGATTGGTGATCGTCGTGTAATTCGCAACGGGGGAAACCACCAGCGGCGGCAGTTCTCTGGATTGCAACACGTGGTCATCGGCGAAGCGGTCATAGTACATGCCAGCGCCGGTTCGCACTGCTGTTTTGCCATTGCCAAAAACGTCCCAGGCCAGACCGATGCGCGGGCCAATTTGAATGGGCGGAACCTTCAGCAATTTTTCGTTATAAACGGTCATGCCCTGATAGGGCGTGCCAACCGAAGAGAAGGTGCCGATTTTCACTGCGGGCAACAGTGCACCTGTCCCCGGATCGCGCGCGATGCGACGGCCAGCCGCCGTGCCGCAAACGCCTTGAGTCGCAGCCACTGCCACATCAGCAGCGGTGCAGAGATAAGGTGCCACCAATTTTGGTTGTTTTGATGCGTCATACACGCTCGGATCAAACGCCGCCAATTTGTCGCCCGCGCTGTAGCTGCCTTGAACAATCACGAAACGCACGCCCGCATCAAGAGTTACACGCGGGTGCAATTTCCAGGTGTCCTGCGCATACCATTCGAATTGGTTGTAACGCGCGTGTCCATCCGGGTGTCCGGTGGCTTCCGTGTAACTGGTGACGGATCCCAAAATGGCGTTGGCATACCCGTAGCCATTGTTGAGAGGATTGTTGGTGTCCGGCGAAAACGTGAATGTCCCGTTGAAGTTCGTGGAGCGGGCGGCATTGCGTGCCGTGTGTTCCCAGAAGATCCCAAACTTCATGTGGTGATTGCCCATGTTGTTTGAAAAGTTATCGCTGACATCCCAGACACTGTTGGTGCCAAAGAATGGATAGCGGCCTTCGATGGCCAGATTCGTCGCGCTGGTCACACCGAACGTAATATTCGGAATTAATCCACGTGGGTTTGCCGACGGATAAAATTCCGGCAGATTGGTTAGGCCAGTCTTGGTTCGGTTGTTCAGATCAAGCGCGTTTTCAAATGGATCAACACTTTGCGAAGCGCGGTTGATTCCAACGGTCACTTCATTCAGACGATTGCCCCCGAAGGTGTGAATCCAGGTGCCGACCGCGCCCACGCTGCGGACGGTGTAGACGGTTTTGAATTGCGGCAGCGTCGAAGTTGAGCCCAGGAAGGTGCCGCCCTTGCGCGCCTCGAAATCCTGAATCAATCGGACATAAGTTTGGTCTTTGGCGGTGGCGTTGTAATCCACACGCAAAATTGTGTCGCGGCGGGGGCGGGTGTCCAGGATGTCATCCTGCCGATTGCATTTGCCCGCTGAACAAACCGTCGTCGCCGGGATGTTCGGCTCTGGCAAAAGCTTCAGAATCGCCTGTCCGCGCGGATCAATCAGATTCGCCGGGATCACGTTTTTGGTGGTGAAGGGCAGGCGCGTCACCGGATTGACCAATTCAGCGAAGTTCGCGCCATTCAGCGGTGCCTGACTAAAATCGCCTGCGCGTTCCAGCGCCGTCGGCACGACCGTTTGGATGGTCGAACCAATCTTGCGCGGCAGAAATTCCTGCGAGAAGAAAAACACCAGCTTGCTGCGGTCACGATTGAAGTTCGTCTTCGGCAACAGCACAGGCCCGCCAACGAAGTAGCCGGGATTGTTGAAGCGATACTTCGGACGCACGATGGCAACCCCAGTGGAATTGCGATTATTCGCCCATTCGTTGGCGTTGAGCCATTCGTTGCGCAGGAAGTAATACCCGCCGCCGTGGAAATCGCGCGTGCCGCTTTTGGTCACGGTGGTGATGTTGCCGCCGGAACTATGCCCGTACTCGGCCTGAAAGTTATTGGTCAGCACTCTCACTTCGGCAATGGCGTCAATATTCGGCGCCAGATAATTCGTTCCATTTTGTCCGGTGTCGGAAAGGTTGACGCCGTCCAGATTCAAATAGACCGCCGTCGTGCGGGTGCCGTTGATCGAAATGCCGCCCGCCGTTGACCAGCCCGGCGCATCGCGGCCAGTGGCATTGCCATCAACTACGCCAGGCAGCAGACGAGTTGAACTCATCCAGTCGCGACCTTTGAGTGGAAGCTCCTGAAACTGACGCGTATTGATAACACCGGCTCGCTCGGCGCTTTCGGTCTGCACCGCTGACTGTTCACCAATAACAGTCACCGTTTCGCCCACCGCGCCGATTTGCATGGAGATTGCAGGCAGCGTCACGCGCTCAGCCGCCGAGACGGTCACATCCGGCTGCTCATACTTTTTGAAACCCGAAGCTTCCACCGTCAATGTGAAACTTCCCGGCAAAAGTTCAGGGAACACAAAACGCCCGTCCGAACTCGAAGTCGTCAAGCGTGTCTGCCCCGTCTTACTGTTTGTGAGTTTGAGCGTCGCGTTGGCCACGACGGCCCCGTTGGAATCTGTCACCGTTCCTGACAATTGCCCCGTCAAGCCCTGCCCCAGAACCGCCACGGAACACAGCCAGATAGACAGCGCGAGTAATGTGGCAGTCACGACGCGACGACCACGCAGCTTCAACATTGTAGGTTGCTTGTTCATCCTGTAACTCTCCTTTGCAAATTTTACGATAAGTGGTCAGCGACATAACTCGTCTGAGGAGCCATCCACTGGTGAGAAAAACCGTGATCAGCCATAAACCTGCGGCCTCAATCGCGGCTTGCGATTTCTCATTCCGGCAAACCTAGCTTGGTAACTTTGTTTATTGTCTTTTCTGTGAGCGGTCTGTTGGACAACAGCGCTTTTTCACTTCTTTCGCTTCTTTGCGATACGAGCCAGCGAATTTCTGTCTTTACTGACTAAAAAGTTTTTCAGCCAGATGTTCCGCAGTTCCAGCTTCATCGGCGGCCCGACGTGCATTTGGAAGCCTAGCAAGCCGCCCATCGCGCGTCCCGTCGCGTCGTCATCAACCGCCTGCGCCATCAGGTGTCCGTTGAAGATATGCGTCAGCACATTGCCGTGCGCGATGATGTGAACCTGATTCCAGTCATTCGCCTTGATCAGCGCCTTCAGGTCATCGCCGCTGCGCAGGTTGGCAATAATGCGTTTCTTTCCTGGTTGCAATTGCGTCATCTGACCGCGCATGGCCAGAAAGCCGCGCCCGCGCTCTTCATAAAGCTGCCCGGTATACTGGTTCGCAAAATCAATGTCCGCCTGATAGCCCTTCAGCACCCACTTGCCGACATCGGGCAGTTCGACGCTGCGGTACTGCACGCCGCTGTTGGTCGAGTTCATTTTGTATTCCAGCTTCAACTCGAAATCCTTCGGCTGGCCGCCGCGCCAGATCAAAAAGGTATTCAGCTTGACGGGCTTTTCCGCCGTGCTTTCGCCGATGATCGTTTCACCTTCAACCCGCCAGAACTGCGGATCGCCATCCCAGCCTTTCAGGGTTTTGCCGTCGAAGATGGATTCAAATCCCGCGTGATCGTCCATCGCCAGCGCATCAATGCCTGGCCCTCGATTCGCACCCGCTGGACGCGGCGGCCCTGCCGGAGCCTGCTGGCCTTGCTGTGCATTGGTCGAAGTTTGTTGAAAGATCAAAAGTGCAGCCACAAACAACGCGGCAGAGATTGCAACGAGCTTTTTCATAAAGTCCTCTTTCATTGAGATACGGTTTCCCACTGTCGTGTCTTCGCGGACTTCAACACCGCGTCGGTCACATAATCCGTTGCCAAACCATCACGGAAAGTCGGCGCGCATTCCTTGCCTTCGCCAATCGCCTGCACGAAATCAGCGAACTGGTGAATGAAGGTGTGTTCGTAGCCGATTTGCAGCCCCGGCACCCACCAGCGATTCATGTACGGATGATCGCCGTCCGTGATGTGAATGCTGCGCCAGCCACGCAATTGGCTTTCGTCACGATGATCGAAGTATTGAATGCGATGCAGGTCGTGCAAGTCCCAGAAGGCCGACGCATTCTCGCCATTGATTTCCAGCGTGTAGAGCGCCTTGTGCCCGCGCGCATACCGCGTCGCTTCAAACGTCGCCAGCGAGCCGTTTTCAAAGCGGCACAGGAACGCGCTGGCATCGTCAATCCCGACGGGCTGAATCTCGCCCGTCAAATTATGTTTACGTTCCTTGATAAATGTTTCCGTCATCGCCGAGACTTCCGCAATCGGCCCGTTCAACCACATTGCGGTGTCAATATTGTGCGCCAGCAGATCGCCCGTCACGCCGCTGCCCGCGACTGAGGCATCCAACCGCCACAAGCCTTCCCCGCCCTGCGGCAAATCCTGCGAGATCGTCCAATCCTGAAGGAACTTGGCGCGGTAATGAAAAATCCGCCCGAAGCGCCCTTCGTCAATCAGGTTCTTGAGCATTGTCACTGCCGGTACGCGGCGGTAGTTGTACCAGACCGTGTTCGGGACTTTGGCGGCTTCGACGGCTTCGACCATGGCGATGGCTTCGGCGGCATTGCGCCCCAGCGGCTTTTCGCACATCACCATCTTGCCGGCTTTGGCAGCAGCAATGGCGATTTCAGCGTGCGTGTCGTTGGGGCTGGCGATGTCAATCAAGTCAATGTCATCACGCTCGACCAGCTTGCGCCAATCGGTTTCAATGGATTCATAGCCCCAGTTCTCCGCGAACGACTTCACGCGGTCAGCATTGCGCGCACAGACGGCCTTCAGCACGGGCTGAAACGGCAGATCAAAAAACCGTCCGGCTTGCAGGAATGCGTTTGAGTGCGTGCGCCCCATAAAGCCATAGCCGATTAATCCAATGTTCAGGTGTTTTTTGCTCATAAATTGCTTTCGGCGACCTCATAACCAAATCATGAGATAAGACAATCTATTGCCGAAACTGTGAGGCCTTCACTCCTCGACAACAATGGTTGAACGAATCATCATTTTCCCAAGGAATGTCTCCTTGGACAATTGTTTTATCAATGGTCATTGTAAGTTTGCCATCTTTACGAACTGGGTCACCGAGGATGATTGACCAACAACTCTCGCAAAGATTGCGCGTTATTTCGACAAATCTTGGATAAAGCGGTGCCGTCTGCGGGATGTCAATATACCTTTCAGGTTGAGTTTTGGCGGCTGTGATTTCATTTTCCACAAACCACGTTAGATCAGTTTGGTGGCTTTTTGAGAGTTCCTTCCAAATCTTATTCGTCACGTAAAGCGCAAGAGTGGGGTTTTTAGATAGTTGTCCCCATCCCGATGGATTTTTATCGCTGGGAATTTTAAGTTTCAGCTTCTCAAATAATTGCTTCCCTCGAATTATACGGGACTGTATCTCTGGCGTGATTGTTTTCGTTGGTTTTGGCGCTGGGGCCGACTGTTCAGCATTCTCCTTGGAGATTGGTGTCGAAGGCGTACAGGAAGTTATTCCTGCCAAAAGCGTAAGTACACTTAGCTGCCAGATATATTTCTTCATACATTTAATTCCAGTCTCTCTTCATCATTGAGCTTACTCAAGTCAACCGATCTTGTTAGGTCGATAAGCGGCTAGTTCGAACCGTGCGCGTTACGCACCACAATCATCGTTGCCGGATGTTATTCCACGTTTTCCCAGTTGATGTGTTGATACACTTGGCCAGTGTGCAACTCTCGTCGCGCATCCAAAGCTCTACATCGCGCGATTCCATCTCTTCGCCGCGCTAGCGGCGGCTGAATTTAGCCGTGGGTGAAGCCCACGGGCCGATTGATAAGAAACCACCCGCGTCGCGTCAGCGACGCCTGAATCAGCCCCACAAATATCGTTCGTCGTAATCCACACCGGCCTTTTTCAAAAAATCCAGGTACTCTTCCTGAAAGGTCTGTGTCTGATGATGCGCGCGTTGGTTTTGAATGTATTTCACGACGCTCGGCACATTTGCTTTGCTGACGGTGAATGCGCCGTAACCATCCTGCCAACCGAAATCCTGCAAATCGGAAAACTCTTCGTGAATCCATTTCGAAGAATCGCTTTTGATCCACTTGGCAATTTCCGATGGCGACAATGTCGCAGGAGCCATGACCACCACGTGCAAATGATCTTCGATGCCGCCAACTTGCAAAGCCGTCATTTTGTAATGGCGTGCGATGCCACCGACGTATTCCCAAACGCGCTCTTCAATATCCGGGCGAATGAACGGCGCGCGGTTCTTTGTGCTGAAAACAATGTGATAGAACAATGCGGTGTAGGTGTTGGCCATGTTTACCTCACCATCATTCAGGCGTCGCTGACGCGACGCGGAATTCGCTCATTTACCAACCGTGGGCTTCACCCACGTCTAAAGTCAGCCGCCGCTCACGCGGCGAAGAAGCAATGCGCTATTCAGCGGCAGGCTTTCGTCAAAGATTAACTTCATGCCGCGAGTGGAACTGTCATCAGCCGGCGTTCACGGTCGGCGGCAAACGCAATGCAGGCTTTCAAATCTTCCTTCGTCAGGTCGGGGAAGTCATCCAGTATTTCCTCTTCCGTCATCTCGGAAGCGAGGTACTCGAGCACCTCGTAAACCGTGATTCGCAGACCGCGCACACAAGGTTTGCCGCCGCGCTTGTTTGGCTCAATCGTAATGTAATCTTTGTAATTCATGGTTTGAGCTGGCCCGTGACGATCAGGTTCATCGTCATGCAATTGTTCGGTGGTGTCTTCCTAATTCCAACCGTGCGCATCGCGCACCGCAATCATCGTCGCCAGGATGTTATTCCACGTCTCCGGGTCGGTCATCGTTTCGTTGGAGAACATGCAGCCGTCCCAGTTGATATGTTGCGTGCTGTGAGTCACTGCGCCGCTCTCATCGCGCAGCCACAGGCCAGCGGCGCGCACGATGTCCAGTTTGCCGTTCGGATCGTTGGGCAGGCAGTGGCGTCCGGTTTTGTCGTGCGAGCCGGAGCCTTTGACGGTGGCGTCGTTTTGCGCGACGTGAAAGTCTTTGACCCACGGACGCAGCACGCTGGTCATCTTGCCCAAGGCTTCATACAGCACTTCCTTGTCTTTCCAGTCGTACCCCTCCGGCAGCAAATTATCGCCGGGCGAGTTGTAGCCGAGCGTGAAGAGCAGCGTATGCGCCATGTCGGCCTGAATACCGAGGGTTTGCGGACGATCCACTTGTTCAAGCAAATCATTCAAATGCCGCCAGCTATGCATCCCGCCCCAGCAGATTTCGCCTTCGGCGGCCAGGCGTTCGCCGTAGCTTTCGGCGATGTTGCAGGCTTCGCGGAAAGTGCCAGCGATCTTTTTGGTGTTACCCGTCGGGTCTTCGGCCCAATCCGCCGGGCTGGCCGAAGAATCAATCCGCACGACGCCGTATTTGCGAATGCCGAGCTTGTTGAGCTTCTGCGCGACTTCGCAGGATTTGCGTACCTGAGTCAAAAACGCGTTGCGCTCTTCCTCGGAACCCATTGCCGAACCGCCGCCAGTCGGCCCCCAGACGGGCGCGACCAGCGAGCCAATGACCAACCCGCGCGAAGCGACTTGATCCGCGAGTTCCTTCAACTGGTCGTCAGTCGAATCAATATCGGTGTGCGGCAGTGACAGGAAAATATCCACGCCGTCGAAACGTTGGCCATCCACTTCAGCGGCGGCGGTCATCTCCAGCATCTTTTCAAATTCGATAACAGGTTCTGCATCCGGCCCACCTTTGCCGACCAGGCCAGGCCACGTGGCATTATGTATTTTGGGATATTGGTTCTTGGGTTCAGTGCTCATTGACTTGCTCCTGGGTACGCACGCGTCCTCGCGTGCGGGGTGATGAGAAGACTTATATGATGAAACGCTGACTTCCAGAGCGCGCACGCGAGGACGCGTGCGTACCCAGGGGCGTTACTTCGTGCTCAATGCTTGCGCAATTGCCGCTTCGGCCAGCGGGGCCATCACGGCATAACCCGCGTCATTCGGCAGCAGCCCATCAGTGGTCAACTCTTTCTTCAAATTCCGGCCTTCGGCCATTGCGGAATAGTAATCAAGATAGACTGAGCCGCTTTGGGCGGCATAATCTTTCAGCCAGTTGTTGACGCCGATGATTTTGCCGAAGGGCCGTGCCAGCGACTGTTTGGCGTAGTAATCATTGATCGGCGTCAGCGAAGCCAGCACAACGCGAATGTTATTCGCCCTGGCCAGTTCAACGATGGACATAATATTTTCCGCCGTCATGCCCTGCGTGATGGGTTCGACGAAACTGGCGATGTCATTTGCGCTTGCCAGAATCACAACGACTTTGGGATTTAGTTTGATCACATCCTGACGGAAGCGAACCAGCATTTGCGGCGTGGTTTGCCCGCCGATGCCGCGATTCAAATACGGCTTGCCGGGAAAGAACTTCGTATTGCCCTGCCCCCAGCGTTCCGTGATCTCATCGCCCAAAAAGATGACGCGGTCTTCAGCGGGCTTGGGCTTTGGGAGTTCCGTGTTTTCGCTGCCGTAGCGAATCAACCCGGCCCAGTCGGCCAGGAAATGCCGTTGGACTTCCAGCCGCTGTTCCAGCGCCATCACTGCGGAGGCGCAATCCTGCGGCGAACGTGCGGCGACAACGCCTGCCAGAATAATCAGGCCCATCAGGATTTTGAGTATTCGTGATTTCATTGGAATATCAGGCGATCCTTCTTCGCTTCGATCTTGTCGGCATCCACGCCGGGGACTTTTTTCAAATCCTCGATGGTTTTGAAGCTGCCGTTTTTCTCGCGGTATTGAATGATCGAGTTGGCTTGCGAACGCTTCAGCGACAGGCCGCTTTCCAGTTCAACCGCCGCTGCTTTGTTCACATTGATCTTTGGAACATCATCAGCAGGATAATTTTTGGCCAGGTATTCGATCACAGCGCTGATTTCTTTTTCAGTCGCCTCCATGCCGAAATTCGCCATCTTACTGACGGTTTTCTGCCAGCCGGCATGATCCTGATTCAACGAAACCGACTGCGCCAGTTCATGACATTGCGAGCAAAGTTTCTGGGTCTCTGCTTTACCCGGGCCGTCTGGCAATGGGGGGCCTTGGCTGGCGGATAACAACGGCCAATTGCCGACCATAAACAACGCGAACGCAACCGTGGGTATCATGCCGCGCCAGATTCGAGATGATCTCATTAGCACCGATATACTCATATTAGGCTTCATCACTCAACATCCTGATAATGTGCCTTGCCAAATGCTCCTTGATCTCATTGTGGCGCGGCACAGGCTGAGAGACTCTTGTTCTTGGATTTTGATACCAGTCGTGCTTCGCGCCGTGGCGGATGAGCGTGCATCCCATCTTTTCCAGCTCGCGTATCAAATCTCGTCGTTTCATGCCACTTCCAGTTCGGCGACCCTTCGGACAAAGGGAATGTTCCCGCTGGTCAGTTCCTGGTAAATGTCTTTCAGGTTTTCTTCCAGTTCTTCCATCGTTTCGCCCTGAGTCCAATGATCGGGGTATTCTTCCAGATACCCCAACCACATATCCTCATCTTGCCAATAGCTATACTTGGTCGTTTTCATTGCTGACGCCCTCCTTAACTTCACGCTTGTCATGGCTTACCCAGCTACGATCTCGCGGGCAGCGCCCTCGGAGATAAGCGGGTCAAAGAACGCTTGTCCCCAAGGATGCGCCTGGCATCTCAATGCTCCATCGGGTCAATGCTCCATCGGGTCAATGCTCCATCGGGAAACCGAACGCGTAGATCGTTCCATCGTGTGTGGTCAGATAAATTTGGCCCATCCCGCCCGAAATGGCGCTGCCATGCGCGAATGAAGTGATTGTCGTTCCGCTCGACCACAGTTCTTTACCCGTCGCGGCGTCAAGCGCATAAACAACGGCAGGAACAGAACGCGCCGCTCGGATTGCCGCAGTTGTGCCCGCGCGAGATTCGCCGCTGGAGACGGCAAAGATGACACCGTTGATGATCGTGGGCGTCAGCGGCGAAACCAGATCGCGCGAAGCCCAACCCGATTGCAATGCAGGTGCGCCGTTCTGTTCAACAACTTTCAACGCGACGACCGCGTTGTTGGTTGGCGACAGAATCCAGCGCGTGCCGCTTGTATCCTGCCAACTGGCCAGCGCACCCGGCGCAAAATCCGCCGTCTTGGCTGCCGACGCAGAAGACAACGGGCCACGGCCCAGGTCTTTGGTGTCCAGCAAATGCACGCTTCCATCTTTAGTGGATGCTGCGATCAGTGTTTTGCCTTTGTACTCAAATAAAACCGGCGTGGAAGAAAACTCCTGTTTGCCTGCTGAAAACGAACCTTTGACGGCCAGCGTTTTTGCATCCAACGCAATCAACGAATTCGGCGCATCGCCGCCGCTGCCGGTCGCAACGTAAACCGTACCATCTCCGCCAAAAGCTGGACCCGCTGTCCCAGTAACATTGCCTTTCCACGAAGCGACTTGCTTGGTCGCCAGATCAAGCGCCCAAACGCCATTTGCCGCGCCGCCGCAGCTTCCCGTCGTGACAACGTATGCCATCTGATCAACGACAATCAGTCCGCTGGCGTTGGCATTCGGCGGCAGGAACTTCACCGGCTGTTCGTATTCCTGTCCATTCGACAGATGCAGTGCATGAAGCATTCCGTCGCTGGCCAGCGCGTATACCAGAAATGGCCCCGCGCCAAACTGACCGCCCGGCGGGTTTGCCGGATTCGGACGAGGTGGTTGTGGTGGTGCCGCGCTTGGAGGTGGAGATGGCGGGCCAGCCGGACCGGGAGGATTCGGTCGAACCATCGCCAAGGTGACCGCTCCCTGGCCGGGTTCACCGACGCCGCTTTTTGCCGGCGTGCTGCGTCCACCGCCGCCGCCGCCCGTCGGAGAAGGCGGGATGAAGGCAATCGTCGGGCGCACAACACTGGTCGTCATTCCGCCCGGGCAGGTCAATGTTCCGGCCTGTGCCGGAGCCGTTGAACTCAAATGCCTTTCCCATTCCATCCGCCCCAGATCGGTGTCCAGCGTGAAAAGGTTGTCCGAACTACCAGCAAAAAAACCCATCATACGGAAGCCGCGATAGCCGATCAGGCGTTCCAGCGTTGCGGGCGGCGTCAACGAATTCAGTTGTTTGGGCGCGTTCTTGACCTTCAGCTTCCACAGAAATTGAAAGCCCGGTTTCTGCATCGCGTCTTTTGAAATTTTCGCATCCGACCTGACCCAGGATGAACGCTGCGCGTCGCCGTTGTCGGTCATCCAGTCCGCGCCGCCTCGTTGGGCCATTGCAGTGCCATTCCAGGCAACGACACAAAAGAAACAGAAGAGGAACGTAGTCGCGAGTCTTTTCATTTTTACTGCCCTCCCTTCAAGTTTGATGCCGATTGTTCAGAACCAGCCTTGATCCCGAAGCAGTACTGGTAGCCGTCGAAAGTGTTGATGTAGACCTTTCCGTTGGCGACCGAAAGCCCGCCCCAATGGCTCCACGAAGCGATCTGATCGCCGCTTGACCACAGCTCTTTGCCGGTCTGCGCGTCCAGCGCATACAGCACCGCGTGCGTCGAATGGTTGATACGATTCTGCGCGCTGTTATATGCCAAGCCAATGTCGTACGCCGCCTGGTCAGTGTCTTCGCCGTTGCCGTACGCGAAGACAACACCATTGGCGATGATAGGCGGTTCAGCGTGATTCATATCGCGCGAAACCCAGGCCGGGGTTAGCGTGAACTTGCCCGCTTTCTCTTCAACTTTGAATGCCACGACCGAGCCGTATTTGACCGGGCCGTTTTCAATTGGCGCTTTAAACTTGGAATGCTTCGGCCCCCAGAACGGAGACAGCGCCCAGCGCGTGCCTTTTGCGTCTTCCCAAGTCCCCAGTGATCCCCAGACGCCCGCCGAAGCGAAGTTGACTTCTTCGTTGCAGTACAGCGGCGTGCGATAAAGCGGCGTGCGATGGTCGTCTCCGCCAATGGATTCGGTGTCCATCAGGTACATCACGCATTCCTTGCCCGCATCAATCATCAATTCCTTGCCTTTGAATTTGAAGATTGCCGGTGTGACCTGCATATCCAGGTCACGTTTCCACAGCCATTCGGCATTGGTCGGGCCGTAATAATCCACCAGTTCAACGGCTTTGGTTTGCGGGTTCTGCTTCACCCCGATGATGCCGTTGCCGAAGATTCCATTTTCAGGATTCCACGGGCCATCGCCCGTCCCCGTGTACATCACGCCGGTCGAACTGATTGCCGGGCCGGTGCGTCCCCACATGCCCCCGCCGGGAGGCCCCCACGAACCGACCTTATCAGTGGCCAGATCGTAGGTGTAAACCATATTCGGATTGCCACCGCAGCCTTGCGCGGTGTGCGTGTAGATGACGTTCTGGCGCAGGCTCAACGCATATGGTTTGCCGTTGGGCGGCATGAACCTGGCGGGTGGCGCGACCTCTTTGCCGTCGGCCAGATTCAAGCGGCGCAGTGTGCCGTCCCAGGCGGCAGCGTAAACAGTGTATTTGCCCGGCGTGTCCGTCGGCCCAATGACCGGGGTAGCCGTGATGCCGCCTGGGCACAGCACGCCTGCACCTCTGCCGCCATTACCCGGTGGCACCCAATCCGTCGCGAAATGATGGTGCCAGAGAATCTCGCCGTTGTCGGCATCCAGCGCATAAATGTTGTCCGTGACGCCGGTCGCCAGAACAATCTGCTTCGGCCCTTTGCTGGTATCAACGCGGCCCGCGATCAGCACCGGCAGGAAGTTGTGCATCTGCCGAGGCTGGTTTTCGAGCTTTGTCTTCCATAACAGCTTCATGTTTTTGGCAGTGGCCGTGGAAAGGATTTTTTCGTCCCGCTGCCAGCCCGTGCGCTCAATATCGCCGCCGTCGGTCAACCAATCCGCAGGCTTGCTGCTCTGGGCCTGCGGGGCCAGCCGGATTGGGCTCCAACCCGCCAGACATCCAAACAACAACAGGAATAACAATCCGCCTCGATAAATTTTTCGATGTTCCACTTTTAAGGACTCCCTTTGTTAACACGCAGGCAAATACCAGCGTGAGGTAGTTCGTTTCAGTCGTGCTTCTTGAAATGCAAGTACCAGCTTCAGGGCAGAATCGCTTGTTCGCCCGGTAGGTTCGATTGCGGGGCGATTGGTGAATCGCCCCGACCAATTTGATTTAGTCGGAATCGCGCGGCAGCAATTCGTCCAGCACCTCGGTCTGCCAGCCTGCCAGCGAATTCTGCATTAACACGCGCAACTTTGCCCGGCTCAGCCTGGGCAGCGCTTCGACAATCTGTTCATGTTTGTCGGCGCTGGCAAGGTATGACTGGCGCTCGCGCCGGTTCTTCATCACAAAGAAGGCAAAGAGCGGCACAACGATGCGCTCCAGACAATCCACCAGATACTCGTTGCCCGACATTTCCCAAAGCTTCCGATGAAAGGCCAGATCGTTTTCATAGAACTGATCCAGGTCAAGCGCCTGTGCCGCCCGCTTCATTTTCCCGGTGATGACGTGCAAGTGTGCAATGTCTTCCGGGGTGACGCTTTCCCTGGCCCACTCAATCGCCAGGGTTTCCAACTCAACGCGCAGACGAAAGATTTGCGCCACATGGTGCCGTTCCAGCTTGGTCACAGTCGTGCCTTTGTAGGGAACTTTCCGCACGTAGCCCTGATGTTCCAGTTCAATCAGCGCTTCACGCACAAGCGGAATGCCCGCGCCTAGTTGCTGCGCGATCTTGCTTTCGACGACTGCCTCGCCGGGCTGAATAATCCCACTCAAGATCGCCTCCTTAAACGAAGAGACGACTTGATCCCGTTTCGAGACAGGCTGAATCAGCTTTAACGCCTTGCCGTTCATATGTCAGTTTATTTTCCGGTGTATAACTTTGGATGGCGCGCGGATATTACGACGACAGTCTTCAGAAGACAAGATCATAAGATGATCTGCAAATCACTTTTTTTCTTCTGAAATCCGCACGCGGGCCGCGGGCGCTCCAATCACAATGGCATTACCGGTTGATAATCAAAACACCCCATGGACTTCCCGTCGTCTTGATCTTTCTGGTCACCGTCTGCGTTGCCAAATCCACAACCGAAACATCATTCGAAGGCCCGTTCGCCGTGAAGAGCGTTTTGCCATCCGGCGAAACCGCGATTCCCCAGGGTCGCTGTCCCACTTCGAACGAAGCGGTGGGTTGATTGGTCGCCGTATCCACGACGAAAACTTTGCGCCCGCGACCAGTGCTGACGTAAAGCTGTTTGGCATCCGGCGACAGCGCCAATCCCATCGGCTTGATTTCACCTGGCGTGCCAATTTGTATGACCTGCTTCTTTTCGTTTTTTACAGTATCCAGCAACAAGATGCTGCCATCATTTTCCGCATTGACGTAGGCGCGCGTGCCATCAGGCAGGAACACAACGTTGCGCGGGCGGCGGCCCACCTTGATGTTCTTCACCAGCTTGCGCGTGGCAACATCAATCACGGCAACTGCGCTATCCGCTTCTGAGGTGGAATAAACCAGCTTGCCATTTGGCGCCAGCGTCACGCCTTCGGGTTCGCCCCCAGTCGCGACAGTTTGAACCAGTTTGCCACTACCAGTTTCGATAAAGCTGACCCCAGCGGCATCTTCGTTGGAAATATAAATCGTGCCGCCATCGCGGCTGATGTCGAAATTCTCCGGGTCTGAACCACCCTGAATCACTCGCAGCAATTTGTTCTGTTCAACATCGAAGACGCCGATCCCGTCCGCGCTTTTGTCAGGCGGCGGCAGGGTGCTTTCGTCCACGCCCGGCGGCGCGGAAGGCGATCCGCTCAAGGCAACGTAAATCGTCTTCCCATCCGGGCTGGCATGAATTCCGCGCGGGCGTTTGCCCAGCGGGATGGTCGCAATCACTTCCCAGGTCGAACCGTCAATGACGCTCAGGTCACCCGAAGATTCGTTCGTGACAAACACGCGATAACCGGATTTCCATTCCGGCAATGATTTGGGTTGTACTGAAGATTGCGTAATGGCTGGGCCATTGGTCGTTGAACCTTTCGAACAACCCGCCGCAAACAGCGCTAGACAACAGCAGAACACCAGACAGGCAGACTTGGTCATCACTATTTATCACTCCCCTTTGAATTCGAAAACGATGTCGCTCTTTCCAGCAGGCGAAAGAAAAACTTGTTGCGATTGCGTGCCCAACTGCTCCTGCCAAGCCTCAACGGTATAGCTGCCCGGCGGCACATCGCGAAATTGGAAAGAACCATCCGCTCCGGTCACAGCAAAGTAAGGATGCGGCACCACGCCAATCCACGCATGCATCCACGAATGAATATTGCATTTGACGCGGATCATGACTTCGGGTTGCGCGAAACGGCGCGCCAGCGGTTCCGTGCCCTGCGACTGGCTTTGGTTCCATTCACGATTGATCTGGGCCAGCGGGTGGATGTTGTGCGTCAGGGGATCAGAGTTCGTCACCTTGAACATCTGACCGACTTGTACGCCCAACACGCGAGGGCCAAACCAGCAGCCCTTTTGATCCATAACCGCGGGCATTTCGGTATTGGCGGGCGGCTCAAACTTTTTGCCCTCCAGCCCTTGCTTGATGTAGATGAAAACGTTGGCCAACGCGCCGTCGTTGACCGCAACGGCATCATCGAAGACAGGGCTTTGGTGCAGCTTTGCGCATTGCGGTTCGTTATCCATATTGACGGTTGTATGCGCGGGAGTCTTTCCGGTAAAGCGCACGTTGCCGCTCACCGTGCCCGCAGTTTTCGGGTCTACCTTGAACCAGGCTTCTGTTTGATTCGCGGGCTTCTTGCCCGAACAGCCCACGATCAAAGCCGCGAGGCCAAGGCAGCAGAGCAAACACACAGTGCGATGAATTGCAGATGCCATTTGTCAGTCCTTACCGGGAACAGCGGTCTTCGGAATTTCGCCGGTCAGCGATTCCAGGAACGCAACCAGATCATTTCGATCCTGCGCGGAAAGCTGCAGGGGTTTGATTTCTTTGTCCAATTGCGGATTTGAATTCGCGCCGCCCACATAAAAATCCACGACATCTTTCAATGTCTTCAAGCTGCCGTCGTGCATGTAAGGCGCTGTCTGTGCGACGTTGCGCAGGCTGGGCGTGCGGAATGCGCCCCGGTCGGCTTCCGCGCGCGTTTGTTCGTAGCGGCCCAAGTCTGTCAGTTCCCCATTCGCATTCATCCCAGCGCCCAGGTTGTGAAATCCGCCATCCGTCAACAACGCAAACTTCTGCCCGATGATGTGGCAAGCCGTGCAATTCCCACGGGCTTTGTCCGCGAAGACCGCCAGCCCTCTGATCGCTGCGGCGCTGATCGCTGCCCGCTCGCCGCCATACCGATACCGGTCGAAGGGCGAATTGCCGCTGAGCAAAGTCTGTTCGAACCCGGCAATGGCCTTTTCGATCTTGCCCATCGTAATCGCTCCAGGCCCGAATACTTTGACGAACTCAGCCCGATAGGAAGGATCCGCGCTGAGTTTGGAGATCGCAATTTCGTGCGATTGATTCATCTCTTTTGGATTGGCCATCGGCCCGCCCACCTGTTGTTCCAAACTGGCCGCGCGCCCATCCCAGAACTGCACTCTGTTATAAACCGCATTCAACACGGTCGGCGTGTTGCGGGTTCCGAATTGGCCATTGACACCTTTTGCCACTGAACGCCCTTCGGCAAAGTGCAGCGCCGGGCTGTGGCAACTGGCACAGGAGAGTGTGTTATCGCTGGAAAGCCGCGCATCAAAAAACAGCCTGCGGCCAAGCGCAATCGAATCCGCCGTCGGCCGGTTCTCACCTTGAATGAGTGGCGGCGGCAAACCGAGCGGCGTTTCAATTTCTACAGCGGTTCCAACTGGATGGGCTGTTGCGTCCGCCACTTCCATGGCTTTTTGGGCCTCGCAAGCAATGGCCAGAACTGCCACCAGCAGAACCAGAAAGATTCGCACTGAAAAAGACACGCCAATAAATAGATTCTGCCGAAGCATCCAATGACTCCACAATGACAATGTTGTTTCGCGATGTTTTTTGCGCAGGTTACCGTGATTGCTCATTCGAGATCGTAAGAGCTATCTACCAGACTTGGCTGATCCGTCGCAAGCCCGCGCCTTCTGAAGCGAGGTTGAGCGGATCGAAAATCATTGAACATCTGCCTGACGATTCAGCGCCTCACACTAAAAAAGGATGGTTGACAAAGTAAATGCCCACTCCTAGGATTCGCCCTCGTTTTGGGCCGCGGGGTTCTGGAAAGCACAAGACAACAAACAGGGCTTACCCAAGCTGCCTTTTGCCTTTGAATTTTCGACGATCAATTTCAACCTCAATTTATTTCTGATGGTGGCAAGGCGTTTCATTATCTCTGGCGCGGTGCAAGGCATCGGCTATCGTTTCTTCGCAATGCGTGCCGCGGCGCGGCATCAGGTGCTGGGCACTGTGCGTAATCTGCCCGATGGACGCGTCGAAGTCATGGCCGAAGGCGACCGCGAAGCCATGGATCAATTCAAAAACGATCTGGCCACCGGTCCCATGATGGCTGAAGTGACAGACATCGAAGAAACCGATCTCCCCGTGACAGGGCGTTACCGCGACTTCCGCCTGGATCATTAAGCGATGACCGAAGCGAAACAATCCCAACCTAGATGTAAGCAAGGAGAACCTCTCACAATTATGACAGAGCAAGAATTGAAGAAGCTGATCCGCGAAATCCCAGACTTCCCCAAACCTGGCATTCTGTTTTACGACATCACCACCCTGCTGAAAGACCCGGCGGGCTTTCGCGGCGTGATTGATGGACTGACCGCAAATTTCAAAGGCCAGAAAATAGATACCGTACTCGGCGTCGAAGCGCGCGGGTTCATCTTCGGCCCGGCGCTGGCTTATCACCTGGGTGCCGGGTTTGTTCCGGTGCGCAAACCGAAGAAGCTTCCGGCGGAGGTTGAAAGCTGGAGCTACGATTTGGAATACGGCAAAGACACGCTGGAAATTCACCGCGACGCCATCAGCCAAGGCGACAACGTCCTGATCGCGGATGACCTGCTGGCCACGGGCGGCACGGCGGAAGCCGTCACCAAACTGGTTAAAAAGCTGGGCGGCAACGTCGTCGGATTGTCGTTTGTGGTCGAACTGGATTTTCTGAAAGGCCGCGACCGGCTGGCTGGCTACGATGTGCACTCGCTGCTAAGATACCAATCGTAAACTGAAATACGGGCTTGTAGCTCAGGTGGATAGAGCGACTGCCTCCTAAGCAGTAGGCCGCTGGTTCGAGTCCAGCCAAGCCCATCACTTCTTCAAAAGCACTTGGCGCATCTCGCTCCGCCAAGTGCTTTTCTAATTGGGCGCGCTGAGACACATGTGCGGCCAACAGCGCTTCCCTCGTCTTTCCATTTCGTGCGGCGAGGCCTCTCCGCAATCCCGCGCATCATTGATCTACAGACAACCATCGGCCAAGCCCTCGCTTTGCAAAGCGTGCCGATGGCGGGAAAGGAAGCCAGATTCCTGCGCCAGCATTTGGGGCTGAAGGCAAAAGAATGGGCGGCTTTTCTGCATGTGGACACCGCCACGCTTTCACGTTGGGAGAATGGCGGGCAGATGATTGGCCCGCAGGCCGACTCGCTAATACGGCTGATGTATTTCTGCCTGTTGGCGGAGAAGCAAGGCTGCGCCATCCCTGAACACCTTGCCGACCAGGTCGCCGCCGCCGTCACGTATAGGACGGACGCAATGGTCTTACTGATCAACCCGAACGAATCAACCATCGGTCTAATTAACGAGCATTGGGAACATCGCTGAGTTCTTCGGAAATTGTTACTTGTTTATTGGGAAGCTTTGCCCCAGAAACTATAAGTATGGCGATAGTCCTTTTTCCGTATCGTAACCAGATTTGCTGAAATACAAGACCCGGATTTCTACCGGTTTCAATAGAAATCGTTGGCGTTGTCTCCCCTCGTCGTTCCATTAGCTCTAAGACGCCGTAAAGTGTATCTACAAGCTCAAATACACTACCTCGGCCATCAGTATCAAGCCAGTTTTTTGACGCAGAAACTAGCTTGTTATTTCTAAAAAGAAGAGTGCCGATTATAAGATTATCCGCACTTCCAGAACTTCTTTCATGGATAAAGTGCACGCCTTTAGCTCCCGCCTCTCCCTTCGCTTGCTGTATTTCATAGTGTTCTGGGAGTGCATCAAGCACTTCCTTTTTTGACATTCCAAGCCTTACCGTAGTGCCAGCAACGAAGAGCGATATATCTTGAGCAAAAACAGATGGTGCAGAAAGCAACACTGTTACAAAAAGAAGGAACAAACGCTTCATATGTTCACCTCGGCTTTTTACAGGGCAGAAAATAGCTGAACTATAGACATTAAGAAAAAGGATTTCTGAAATGAGTGAGTGAAGGCTTCACATCAGGGCGAAAATCTCTTATGCAGGTTCTGCTAAAAACTTTGCTCAGGAGGATCACCCCGATGTGTGCTTTTCGTTTTATCATTTCG
>JBBQVH010000046.1:0-52804 GCA_038211695.1 Blastocatellia bacterium
CGCTGTCCTTTGAAGGCTTCCAACACGACTTTGACTTTGAATTCCGTGGTGTATGTTTTGCGTTGCTGCTTTTTCATGAGTGCTCCTTTGGCAGCCAGTTTACACCTTAATTGTCTGTCCAGTTTTCGGGGAGCATCATACTTCCAAAAGCTGTTTGTAAGTAGTGGCCTCCTGCCGTCCAAAAGCTTGGTGATAAGAGCCAAACAAACTTGGGTCTATGCCTAGATGTCCAAGTTCTTCGTATCCCTTACGCACATCTGCATATCTCTTGCTAAATGGTGAGACGACGTTGATTTGCATGATGAAGACTTGAGAAAGGAATGGCTGCCCCCAAATCTGCCTCTTTTCATCAAGCATATCTTTGAGTTGAATTCGAGCCTCTGAATCACCAAGAGGAATGAGCTTATAGTCGAGGGTAAACCCTTGTGATCCGATCTTCGACTTAACCAGACTTATCATCTTGTTGTATAGGCCAACAGCCGATGGATTCACGTCTATGCCAAAGCAGCAAATTTCTATTGGCTGTGTTAGAACACCATCTTTCCGTAACTTCAGAAGACAATTAACGAATGCTGCCGAGGCTGCTCCAGCTCCGCATCCCACGTCCACAAGACAAATACGAGGTGTAGAGCGAAGCCAGCTTGCCAGTGTGTCTGAGCCAATTACTTTGTTTAAGGTGTGAGTGACTTTGAAGAAATGCGCTGGGAAAAGAACATAATACTGTGCTGCGGCGCTAAGCATAGAAGGCTCCGGTAAGAGCTTTTCGATTTTGCCTTGAATAGTCTTTCGCCGGTAATTCGGTGGGTCTGATAGCGAGGATAACCACGTGTGCAGCTCAAGATAAGCTTCCTCAATCTCTGGCAAAAATAACTCTATTGAACTCATTCTTTTATCTCTTTTGCTTGGCGGGCGCGTTCAATGTGATCAACTGTAACTGAATCGGCTAAATAACGCGCCTGTGTGCAGTAGCATTCGCATCAAATACTGTGCGGCCTTGACGAGCGCGCAGTTTGGTTGGCGATTGAACGGCGCGAAGCGGTTGCGATAGCCGGTGCATGAAGCAGACCCCAGACCGAGAATGGAAGCATCGCCCCGCCGCAAAGCTGAGATGTAGACCGAAGTGTCAAACAGAATGCCGGACAAAGACTATTCCTGTGCCTCGCCGAGTCTGCCGAAGACATTCTTGATGACGGCACCGCTCTTGAGAAAGCGTTCGGTGGCTGCTCAGGCGCGCCGCTGGCGCTCGCGTTCGGAGATTACTTCATCGAGCGCGAGTTCGATGGTTTCGGTCTTGGCGCCGAGTAGCTTCTGAGCTTGGTTTCGTCGAGCGCGTAGCGCTTCTGCTTGATCGCTGAATTGCGTGCCATCCTGACATTCTCCTTTCGTGCGCAGCATACGGCGAGTGATGCACATCCGGCAATGAATCTTTGACCACTTACAACACACAGGCATCGTAGACGGCGATGAGGTCTTTCATGCTCAGTCGTATCCCAGCCCAAGCTCCTGGCTCATCCGCGTCAGTTCATCAAGCGCGGCCATACGCTGTTCATCAATCCGCTGTTTGTAAGCCAGCACATCCGCCAGCCTGACTCGGCGATGCGAGCCGACGCGACGGAAGGGAATCTGCTTCTTTTCGAGCAGATCAATCAGGAACGGGCGGGAGACGTGAAGCAAATTGGCGGCGCGTTGCGTGGAAATCTCAGTATCCGCCGCCAGTACCTTCACGGTCTTGCCTTTGCTCATCTGATCAAGAATTTCGATGAGCAGCGGTGCGGCGGTTGGGGGAAGCCGCAGCTCATTCTTCGAGCCGGAGAGCCTGAGCGAAATTGATCGGCGTCCCTTCAGCGCGCGGGACAAGGTGTGCGAGATTTCTCCGGCGAGTTTGGCTTCCTCGCCAGTCAATGTTTTGGTTTCCGAATCAGCAGCAGTGCGGCTCATCGCTTTTACTCCCTGAAATGAATGTAGTGAAAATCATCCGATGGAGGGCGGCCTTCCATCAAGAAGCAGTATGCAGCGAACCTCACTTAATCGCAATAATCGCAATAGTCGAAATAGTCGTAATGCTCGCTCGCTCGACCAGTCGGCGTCCAATCAAGCATCCAATCAGTCAGGAGGGCAAGCATCAGGGTGAAATCATTGCGCCAGTCGCGCTCACCATTGGCCTGAGCATGAGGCTACGGCTGTGGTGGGTGTTGGCTTGCCTGCAACAGCAAGCGGCGCAAATTGGCCAAGCCTGGGCGATTGAGTTGCAAAGCCGCAATCGTTGCGCCGCCCGTCGCCGTCAAACCAATCATCAAACTGAAATCGTCGTTCCAGGCGAAATGTTCTTCCCAACGTTGGGTGCGTGGGTTGAACAGCGGGGCAGTTTCTCCTGACACCGGATCGAGCGCCAAGATGCGCGCGGCTTTGCATTGATTGCAGCCGTGACAACTGAACGCCAGGTTTTCGGCGATTGCCGGGCCGCCAAGACTGAAAGGAATAATGTGGTCAATGGTGAGTGGGTCGGCGGAATAGCTGGCTTGCGCGTGGCAGTATTCGCAGCAGTGCCGGGCGCGCCCTTGCGAGGACGAAAGCTGGAATAGAAGCCGAAGTTCGCCGCCAGCATAAACGCGCCGTTGTGGTAAACGTCGTCGTTGATGTAATAGTCCGCCGTCGGCGCTTGCGGCGAAGCGGCTTTCAGGGCCGGATGCGAATCAATCATGCTGGCCGCCACGTGAAAGCCCGGCTGCGAAATCCCAACCATCCCCACGCGGCCATTATTGTTCGGGACGTTTTTCAGCAGCCACTCGATGGTGTCATAGGCGTCCGAGCTTTCGTCAATGTCTTTGGGGCTGCGTTTGTTCGGCACGTGCGGGCGCACCTGCTGAAATTCGCCTTCGGACAGATAGCGGCCCCGCGCATCCTGATAAACAAAGATGAATCCTTCTTTTTCAAAATGTTCTGACGGCCCCAACGACGCGCGGTAACTGTCTATGCCGTAGGGCGCGACGCTGTAGGGCGTGCGCGTCAGCAGAAACGGATATTTCTGCGATGTGTCTTTTGGCGCATAGACCAACGTGAACAATCGCGCGCCATCGCGCATCGGAATCATGAATTCATACTTCGTGTAGCGCTCGCGCACTCGGCTGGCGTTCGGCACGGCAGGAGTTTGCGCCGGTGCCGGCAACAGTAAACAGAACAAAAAAGCGAGCATGCCCCAACATTTGATTCGATTCGTCATGATCTCGTCCTCTCAGATAATAATCGTTACGCAGCAAGGTGTGAGAAAGGAAGTTACCATTTTTGTTGCTTCTTCACGACAAGTAGCCTGAATTTTTGTTGCCCATGTCCAGTTTGTAATCTACAATCCCGCGCGTTGACCAGCAGTCTCGGCGCAACTCTCAAGCAATCCAATCGAAAGGTACTAACAGATATGTTTCCAGTCTTCGGACGGGATCGTGATGATGCACATTCCTGCGTGGCGGAATTGAGAAAATGGGCCGACCCCGGCAGCCTCATGGAGCAGCGGGCCATAGCTCGAAATCTGATGCACGACGACCGAGTGAGCGAGGAGCAGGAAAAGGCGTTCCTACAATTCGTCGCTCAACATCCTAGCGACTTGGATAAAGCACTCAAGAATTATTTTAATCGTCGGGTTCGCACTCGATATCTTCCTTCCTTCGTCTACCTCCGTTACAACCGGCAGAACCTTATCACCGGCCCGCAATGCCCTCAACCGGGCTTGGATGGTGGAGTAATGCTGGCCCGCGTGCTGGAGCTAAATGGTTTATGGAAACCTGTAGATTGGGCAATCTTCGAAATGATGACGAACCCGCGAAGGAAATTCCGTCCGGAATGTCGAAAGATTTGGGGAAGAAGAGGAACGGTGTTCGGTTCCGAACCGAGATTCTCTGACTGGCTGGATAAAGTGTTATTGAATGCTTCGGACGTAATTAAAGAAGAGTTAGTTATTGCGCTCTTGGACGTACTTCACCAGCATCGCAAGCAAAGTCCTTACCAACCGGTGTGGGCGACGGGCTGGGATCTGTTCGAACTGCACGTCCGAAATGGCGGAGTCAATCATTGGGCGGAAGCTCTGGGCACGCACAAAATCGCGGGGCGGTGGCTGATGGTGCTGGCTTACTCGGTTGACGACGCCGGCACGGTGGCGCGCCCGACATTCCTGGAATCAGACCGTTACAAGTACCATTTTCCATCTCCTGCCAGCGAACCTCCGGGCAAGGGAGGGCACCCCATGAATCTGCAAATGAACCCGGTGAACCTGCTGCCCGAATTTATTCATAAAGAAATTAGTCATACGACTGAGCACTGGATAAAGACTGGGCGATTACTCGATCGTACCACGGCCGCTGCCTCGGTTTCTCTCGATCAACAGCGCCGAAACCATCACGAATTGCTCTGTCAGCGTTATGGTGAGAATAAAATCAAGACCTGGATGCTGGAGGCATGCTAGAATCACAGCCTCTTAAGCCTCCCCGAGTCTAAGTTACCGGTGCCGGACGTTGAGGAGAGTTAGATTTTGATTGGTAACAAAGATATGGAAAACCTCCCTGAGTTGCGAGTCAAAGATCAAATCGTTGAATGGCTGAGCCAGAGCGAGTGGGAAACAAAGCCACTGATCGAATGGCTGCGCGGAGACGGTCTGCCTTCTTCGCGTTATGGATTCGAGCCGCAGGAGTGGTTGTTGCAGGGACTGGCGCTAGCCGACGAAGTGTCCGATGCCAAGGTCAAGTTCGCCCTCCGTGTCGCCCGCCTACTTGATGAAAGCCCGGAGGCCAGCGTGGCCGACGACAGCGACGAGGAGTTTCTGCGCAACTTGCTACTACTCTGTGTCAGCCTACACCGGCGCCGGGAGCTTGGCCCGCCGCTGCTGCGATTGCTCGACCGGTTGGAATCGGCCAGCCAGGAGCCAAAGCCCGAACTGAAACCGGAACTGCGCTTCGCGTTGACCAACGCGCTGATTTTCAACCAGCACAATGAGACGTTAATAGATATTTGGAAATTGATGTTGAGCGGAAAACAGCACCATCTGCTGCCCGGCAATCGCTTCACCGGCCTCGAAGCCATCCTCTGGATGCGCGATTCAGAAGCGACCGGCAACCGGCCAAACTACAACGCAATCGGGTACGCATTAGGTAGGATCGCTCGTTATCTTGAGGAAAAGACGATTACGAAGCGTGAAGAAGATTTTCGCCGCTGGCTGGAAATGGGGCGTGGGATTTATCTCATTCCACCAGATGAGTGGGGTTACAAAATGGCCGAACAATCGTGCCGGAACCGTTGGCCTGATTGGGCGGAAGAATTACTGCCAAAAGGTTACTTGGTAAAAATTTGGCTGCGTATGCTGGAGGTTCAACTTAACAAGGGACAACGCCTGACTCCGATCCGCAATGTGGTCGAAAAAATCGAGCAAACTCCGGTGGACGAGATTGCAAAACAAACAGGCAGGAGCCAAAACTTCATCGAAGGGTTGGTAGAAACAGCACTCCTGAGAATAGAGTTGGAACAAAGCCATCCCCCTGATCTAAATCAAGTCCGTGCGCTCAGAGTCAGACGACGGCGGAATTTCCGCATTGACCGTAACGTAAGCCGCAATGACCTACAACGTAACCACGGCATCACGGTGAAAGCTACAATTTAGCCAGTTTGTTGCCAACCAGTTCCCGAACCTTTTCGACCAAATGAGAGAGGGGTTTCTCTTTGGACACGTAATAACAATTGTTAAGCTTCATTAGGCTCTCTTCCAAATCCTTCTCGTCCAGCACGGTATACAAAACGATCGGTATATTTCTCGTCCTTTCGTCATTGTTCAGCCTGATGGCGCAACGGATACCTGCCCGGTGAATGCCGCCACGCTTCACTTCGGCAGGCGGAAACGGCATGTTGGCGCTGGGAATGGCCCATAGCTTCATAACATCCATTGTCACGATCACGGGAAGATTCTCGGCAATCTGCTCGAAGCTGTTATAAAACTCCGACTCAGTTCCGATCCACTTGATTTCGGCTTCGGGGAACGCGGCGCTCAATTCATCAATGATCGGTTTGGCAATAATGTGGTCATCTTCAACACAAAGAATATCCATAACGCTAACCTCCTTTTTATTCATTTACCGAAACAGCAATCTTACCTGAGTAACATCGTTGTTGGTTGTTGGGATGATTTCGAGTCTTCCCTTGAGCGCCTGCATAATGTTGTCAACAATCCAAAGTCCGATCCCGGAACCTTCGCCGGTTGACCACTGCGCCTGGTCGCCGCGCCAGCCTCTTTCGACAGCTTCTTTGACCTGTAAGGGACGGATGGGCAATCCTTCGTTCGCCACGGAAATGAAAAACTCGTCCGATCTGGTTAGTCCGCCATGAATTTTTACCTCGGAATTCGGGTAGCTATATTTTCCAGCATTGTCCAAAAGGTTGTTAATCGTTTGCTCAAACAGGTCTCTGTCCACAAAGACAGCCTTTTTATAAAGTACCTCAAAGCTTTTAGCGTCGATATTGAAAGTAATCCGGCGGTACGGATCAACCATTAACTGGTTATCCGGCACGGCTTCGTTAAGCAACTTGATAAGGTCACCGTAATCTAACCGCGTGGTTACAACCGGGATTGCCTCCCCGCGCGCCAGGGCGGCAAACAGCTTCATGCTGGTTGTTACCCGTTTGGCTTTGCGGCAAAGGCTTCGAATGGTCTGTAAGTTATCTTGAACCTCGCGCGCGCCGTGGTAGCCAGTCAGCAAAAAATTTGCCCGATTGTATGCCTGAGTGATCGGCGTTTTGAGTTGGTGAGACAGGTCTTCGTAAGTTTGAGTTTGTTTTGCCACCTGATCTTCCAGTGCGGCCTGAGCTTTGCCTAGCTCGCCGATCGTCCTGGCCAAATAATGGTATAGCCCCAACCTCTGGCTAAGTAGCGCGGCAATATTCCTGGCATAATTCGGAAAGGGAGGGCTACTGCTGGTTCGGCAGATGTCGAACACGCCGAAGACTTCGTTGCCGACCTGAATCGGAGCAATAATCGCCCGCTTGGTGCCAGTAAGTTCATCCTTGGCACAGTACGGGTCAGCATCAACATCCTGCACTATGTAAACCTCTTTTTGCTGGAAAGCGTGCGCGCCGGCTGAAGCCGGCGGGTCTCCGATGGGAAAACGGCGCTCAAGTTGTTTTTCGCGTTCCTTGCGGCCAAGCGTAGTCCAGAAGTCGCCGTCCACTACCTCGTAACGGAGGGCATTGGTTTGGGGGTCATATAACCTGATTCCCGTACACGCAGTATCAGGAATAACAAGCGGAATAATCTTCAATAACTGGGAGAAAATCTTTTTCTCATTAGGTACTCGTTGTTTAAGTTCTCTCAATACCTGATTGTTTAGATTGGTAACGCGGTCCATGGCGATTGACCAGGCTTGCGTTTCCTCTTCCAGCCTGCGCTGTGTCAGCCAATTATTCCAGAAACGGCTAAGTTGCGCGGCGACCATCTCCAGCAGCCCGAGTTCATCCCCGGCGAAGTAATACGGCCCTTGTTTCGCAGTACAACAACGGATTACTCCCAGCACCTTGCTGCCAACCTTGATCGGCGCGGCCATAAAACTAAGCGGCTGTAACGCAATTTCGGCGGCGTTCAGGCCAAGTTTGGCACGAACCGCCTCCTCCAAACTCTTTTCTATATTCAACCCGTCGGTCCAGATAAGATTCGGATACTCGCTCCTGATTGATGCAATGTCGCCTTCAAAATGAAGCAAGTCAAAAATCCTGACCGATTGACCATGCTCAAGCACCCATCCGGTAAGCCCGTCCTCTTTGCTCGGTTGATAGGACAACTTCCAAAGAGGGATAAAGTCAGGCCAGGTGGTCGCCGCCAGTTGGTAAACGCCTTTACCTTCCGCCTGATCATCCAGGAAAACAGATGCTTCGAGGCATTGAAAGGTATCAGCGACGACTTCGCAGACCTGCCGAAAGATGCCTTTTATTTCTTCTTTGGAAAGTAACACTGTCGCGGCGCGCAAATCGGCTTTATGCAAGTAGTTACTCACCCGCCGAATCAAATCCTGGCTGACGCGGTCTCGAATCGCGTAGTAAAGTTCCGGGACAAATCGGGCGAACTGTTCGAATTGGGAAATATCGCTTTCGTCAAACGGCGGGGGAAAGTCGCGGTAAAGACTAAGCACGCCAACAAGAGTGTTGTCACCCTCGCCGCGTAACCTGATTGGGGTGGCACACATTGCTCGAATTCCGGCGTTGCTTACCCAGGAATTGGTTTTGTAAACCCGGTGATCATTCGGAACATCCTCCACGTTTACTGTCCGTCCGGTGCGAGCGGCTTCTCCAACAATGGATTCACTGACCGGCAGATTGTGCATCAGCAACGGATGAGTGCCCGGCATCCATTGGTCAAGCACAAACAAACGTCCGCTCGGCGGATCGGCCTGCAAGTTTGCGCCGGGTACGACTTGCCATAGGATACATCCGTAAGCGTGGGTCGCTTCGGCGATCAACCTGAGCATTTCGGAAAGACCACTCAGCCGCCGCTGATTGAGTGCGGTTAAAACCAGTCTGGCAACTTGGTCTTGGAGGGAGTTTTGTATGGTTTCATCTTGTGGCATCGCCCGGATTATCCTCCTATCGAAAGGTAGGAGCAATCATCTTGAAGTTAATCACGTACAAAGCTGTTGCGCCAGCAGATTCAGGAAGGTGCCGACATCCGTCACCACACCCACCGTCTGCTGCGATCCGCGATCCGATAACTTTGTCACCACCGCCGGATTGATGTCCACGCAGACCATTCGCACCCACGAAGGCGTCATGTTCCCCGCCCCAATCGAATGCAGCATCGAAGACAAACAGATGACCATTTTTGAGCCTTCGATCTGCCGCGCGTACTCTTCCTGCGCCTTGATCAAATCCATTTCAGTGTCGGGCAGCGGCCCGTCATCGCGAATCGAACCGGCCAGGACGAAGGGCACATTGTTTTTGACGCATTCGTACATCACGCCTTGCCGCAACACACCTGCTTCAACTGCGCCCTTGATCGAACCGTGGCGGTTAATGGTGTTGATCGCGCGCATGTGATTCTTGTGGCCTTCTTCGATGGGAATGCCGCGCTCCATATCCACGCCCAGCGAGGTGCCGAAAAGCTGGTGCTCGATGTCGTGAACCGCAATGGCATTTCCGGCCAGCAAGGCATCCACGAAACCGCGCCGGATGATTTCGCAAAACGCAGCCGATCCGCCTGTGTGAATCACCACCGGCCCGGCAACAAAGATGATTCGCCCGTTTTCGGCCTTCACCTGGCGCATCATCTCAGCGATCTTTTTGACAGCGGTTTCCGTTCGACGTTCGGACGAAATGTCATTCGCCATAAACGCAAACCCCAGCCGGTCGCGCTCTTTGAACTCCGGTTGAATGCGAACTCCTTGCGCACTACAAACGATCCAATCGTCTTTTTTCACATCGCGCAACTTACGACAAATGGCTTTCTTTGCTGGCAGGAAAGAGCCAGTTTCTGAAGCGATTGGCGGAGCATCCGGGTCTTCGATCAAAACGATTACGCCATCCATCCGCTGCTTGCTGACTTCCAACCACGCGCCGCCGCTGCGCACAAACGTCCGGTGATTGGTCGTCGAATAGAAATCTTCCGGCACGACGCAGTTCATGGGCGCTGGCTTCACTGTCGCATCGGTGATCTTGGCCTGGTAACAACCAAGTTCGACCAACTCTTCCAGCGTCCTGGCCAAGACCTCTTCGCTGGACGCAATTACGCGCAGGTGGAGCTTCGAGAATTCATCATTCGTGCGGCCCAGTCTGAATTCGATGACTTCATACACCGCGCCGCATTCGATCACGCGATCCATGACTTTCGCCAGAATCTGCGAATCCACCAGATGGCCTTCGGCCTCGACAATTTCTGAGTAGTTCATAGCAATTTCGGATTGGGGTTTGGAGTTCAGAAATCTGACAGCAGTCTGACTCAAACCAGCGTCGCGCACGAGTTTTTCAATCTCGTTCAAAGCCGCGAAAGTAGATTGTGACACCCTAATCCAAGCGCGAAATCTAGCGCTTGGATTAGGGTGTCCGTGAAGTCCGCACGATCGTATGAAAATTTCCATCAAGACGTGTGCCGACGCCTCTGGCATAACCTGTATCGTTCAGGCGGTCCTCGAAATCCGACTGGTCGATCTTGAGGCCTTCGAGGATCGAATCGACAGCATTCGCATTGCTAAATAGGTGCGGGTTCACAATGAATCTATTGCCGCTAAGAATCCTCAACCCCAGGATGAAGCAGGAGAAGAGCGCACCGCGTATTGCGACTTCACACTCCTGAGGATAAGGAGTTTTACCCTTGTACGTTGGCAGGCCGCGCCCAATAAGCGTGGGTTCATACTTCTGCATTCTCAGATGGGATACGGCGAACTTCTCAAGCGGTTCTGGAACTACGTAATAAATAACGCATCCGTGGGGAAGACCACCACTGAATTCCAATGCTACGTCGTACGAAAGCGATGTAGAAACGAGAAAGGAGTTGTCTCCGAGGTTTATCTGGGCCGTGTGCAGAAAGTATAGATAGTAGTCCCGCGCAGTGTGGTCATTTACAAGCTGTGACGTGAACGTCGATAGGTTGTTTGCTGAGAAGTAGGCGGTGAAGTCTTTGTCCGACCGGCTAGGTTCCCGAAAATCTGGCTGAGCTAGAACCTTCTGAATGTTCTCGAAGATGGCGGAGCAGGTCTTTTCGCTTGCGTCTTCGATTTTCGTTAGCCATCGGAGATCCTTCGCCGCAGCATCGTCGTCTTTGTAGTATTGCCGAGCCTTGTCACCAAAGTAAAATAGCAGAGCCGGAATTTTATCATCGAGCAGACAAGCCCCCTTGGTCGAGAGTTTATTGGCGAGGTTCTTCAACTTATCACCTCGAAAGACGAGGCTTACCTTGCGATCGGGGGTATTGTCGGCTTGCACTCCCAGATTTGTCACAATCTCCTTGAACATTGCGGTCTGAGGTGCCGTCAATGGCTCAAGAAAAGTCGAGACTTGAATTGTCTCGAGCTTGCTGGTCAGCAGTTCTTCTAAAGTCACCTTGGATGTCATCATTACTCCCTAACTACACGCCGCAATTTTGTCTTCAGCCCCGCACTCGCTCTGCCAAACTTACAAACTTTGCATGCTCGCGCAATCCATCCAAAATCGGCTCCACCTGCAAGAAAGCCAAAGAACCCGATCGTTCTTCGTGCGCCTTCTCCAAACATTCAAACATCCGATCCAGATCGCCCAGACCCAGATGAATCATGGCAATGAAGTACGAAGAAACGTATTGGCGCTTCGACAAACTCTCCAACTGCGCCAGCATCTGGCGGGCTTCGCGTTGTTTGCCGGCTTTGCCGCAGGCGTGGCCCAGGTGCGAAAGGAACGTAGGAATGCCGCCGGTCAGATTGACGGCCTTGCGCAGCGAGGCGATGGCGTCGTCATGCCTTTCCTTTTGCAGATAAATCATCCCCAGATGCCAGTGGGCAAAGCCGAAGTTCGGGTCCATCTCCATCACGCGGCCCACCTGCGCCAGCGCATCGTCGTATCTGCGCGCAAAGTAATAGGCCCAGCTTAGGCTGAGCATGGTGAACAGCGACAGCGGATCGAGTTCCTGTGCGCGCTGGCATTCGCGGATGGCTGCGTCGTGCTGGCCGGTGGCTTTCAGGTAGAAGGCGTATCCGTCGTGCGCATTGGCGTAGTTTGGGGTGAGTTCGATGGCGCGTTTGAATTGGCGTTCTGATTCGGCCAAATCCCAGTCATACAGCAAGCAGGAAAAGCCCAACGAACAATGCGCCTCGCCCAGTGTTTCGTCGAGTTCCAGCGCTTTCTGGGCGGCAGCTTTGGCTTTTGGGTAGGTTTCGTGCGGTCGCTGGCCGCCCGTGGAAGAAGCAAAAAACGCATACGCATCCGCCAGGCCAGCGTAGGCAAGCGCGTAATTCGGATCGAGGTCAATCGCCTGCTGGAAGTGCTCCATGCCTTTTCTGATCCATTCCGGCGTGCGTTTGCCGGCGTAATGCCGGCCTTTCAGATACAGGTGATAAGCCGCCGTGTTGTCGGTGTAGCGTTTGACCATTCGTTCGCGCTCTTCGCCGGTCAATCGCAATCGCAGTTTGCGGCTGATCTCTTCGGCAATTTCTTCCTGCAGGGCGAAGATGTCTGTCAGACGGCGGCGGTACTGTTCTCCCCACAATTGCGATTGCTGCACAACATCAATCAATTCAGTTTTGACGATCAGCGAATCGCCGAGTTGCAGCACGCGACCTGTCAGCACGGCGCGCACGTTCAATTCGCGCCCGGCCTGTTGCGGATCAACCTCCTGCCCTTTGTAACGCATGAAGACCGTGCTGCGCGGAATGACACGAAGTTTAGGCAGTTGCGACAGACTGTTGATGATGCTTTCGGTAATGCCTTCGGACAGGTATTCCATCCCCGGATCGCTGCATGCGTTGGCCAGCGGCAGGATCGCCAGCGAATCAATTTCGCTGAGTGAACCGGACAAACGTTGCGGAAAAGACGAATAACCCGTTGGCAGAATGAGGGTGTTGGATTCGTTCGAAAAACCGCGCGTGACGACTTCGCTAAATAAACCGCCACTGCCACCCGTTTCAGCCCGAAGCATCTCACTCCGATTCAGGCGCGCAAGCTCTGTCTCGAATTCCAACCGGCTTTTGATGTGCTTCAGATCGCTCAGGAAACTCTTGATTGTCTGGTAGCGCTCCTCACTATCTTTTCGCAGGGCTTTGCTCAAGCTCCAATCGAGTTCCGCTGGAATGTTGGAAACGCTATGCGATGGGGGCGGAGGTTCGCTGAGCAAGATTGCGGCGATTACGTCGCTGGTGGTCTTGCCGTTGAACGGCAACCGTCCGGTGATCATTTCGTACAGCAGCACGGCGACACTAAAGATATCGCTGCGCCCGTCAACGGCTACGCCGCGCGTTTGTTCAGGCGACATATACGTCACCGTCCCCATGACCGTGCCGGGTTCGGTTTGCGCGTGAATTCTTGTCTCTGCCTCGATGTCTATTTTGCCATCTGTTTTCTCGGTCAACTTGGCCAGGCCGAAATCTAGCACCTTCACGTACCCGTCCGGGCGGATCATCACGTTTTCAGGTTTGATGTCACGGTGCGTGATGCCTGCTTCGTGCGCGGCCTGCAAAGCGCTGATGATCTGAATCGAAATCTCCAACGCTTCGCGCAAATCCATCCCGCCGGACTTCAATGAAAAACGCAGCGTACGCCCCGGAATGAACTCAAAGGCGATGAAATGAACCCCCGCCTCTTCGCCGATTTCATAAACGGTGATGATATTGGGATGATTGAGCGCCGATGCCGCGCGGGCTTCCTGTTCAAAGCGGGCCAGGCGGTCAGGGTTTCGTGTGAATTCGGCGGGAAGAATTTTCAGCGCGAGCTTACGGCCCAAACGCCCGTCTTCGGCCAGGTAAACCTCGCCCATTCCGCCCACGCCGAGTGAGGCCAGAATCTTGTAACGGGCGAGTTGTGCGCCTGGAGAAAGAGTCATTTTCAGACCGTTTGTCTATACCTTATACAGGCTTCGGCTGAGCGTGAGAGAACGATTCAATGGTGACAAAACCGCCAATGGCTACGCGTACATTCAAATCGTAGCCTTCCAAAAGCGCCATCCCGATTAGCGTCTCTGTTTCAAGGGCATCAACTTCAATCTCACGCATCTGGCCATCCCAAAGAACGGTTGCCGCGTAAATATCGGAAATGACTTTGCGATCATCAGCCAGTGTCAAATACCCTGTGGCAATCCTCTTCAACTCAAGCGCGGTAATAACCGTCAATGGAAGTGTAAGATGGCTGGAGAAGCCAGTATCAATCGGCGCTTCAGTTTCACAGATTCCCCCTGTCGGCCCGTAGACCGACAATGAAATCATCGCTTCTCGTTCGGAGTTGACTTGGCCGGTGATCATTTTGAGTTCGACACGGAGCGTAGCCGAGTTTTATGCAATGCCGGATAACCTACCCGCAAGACAAAGACCTCTGCTTCCGGCAGGCGCGCGCGTAATTGGCTGGCACTGGTCAAAGCGCTATCGGCCAATTCAAACTCTCCGGTGATGACATCAATTGCCACAATCCGGCCTTTGTTATTCGCTTCGATCAGAGATTGAATGTTGCGCTCGTATATGTCCTTGCCGCGCCGCGCAATTTCTTCTTTCGTATATCCAGGCGGCTCCTCAAGCACTAATCTGACTTTTTGCCCTTCGGCAACATGTACGGTTGAAGGATCAATCACCTTAAACATGCCATTTTCAAAAACAGCTTCAATCGCTTGTTCCATATTTGCCTACCTTTTGTCAGGAATTGTCCAACGCCGTCGCGGGATCATCAAGGCGTTGAGCCAGGTAAGTTTCTGTCAAGTGGTGGTACGCATGCGCGCTGTGTTCGACCGAACGCAACGCGCCGCCAGACAGTTCTTTTTTGACGACGGCGGGGGAACCAGCCGCCAGCATTCGCGGTGGGATGATCGTGCCCGGCGTAACGACGCTGCCTGCGGCGGTCATGGCGTATTCGCCGACGATGGCTTGATGCAAAACGATTGATCCCATTCCGACGACTGCGCCGTTTTCAATTGTGCAGCCTTCCAGCAGCGCGCCGTGGCCGATGGTCACGTCTTCTTTGATGATCGTGGGTATATCCGGCGTCGTGTGAATGACAGAGTTGTCCTGCACATTGGAGCCGCGCCCGATGACGATCCGTCCTTCGTCGCCGCGCAGCACCACGCCATACCAGATGCTGACGCCGTCGCCCAATTCAACATCGCCGATGATGGTCGCCGTCGGCGCGATGAACACGTTCTGGCCAATGCGTGGCCGTTTGCCTTTGTATTCGAAGAGCATAAATGTCGCTTGCGGTAATGACCCGTGTTAATGACCCGTGTTAATGATTTGACGATGACTTGACGGCTTTGATAATTGCCGCCTGGCGCGCACGGTCTTTTTCTGATCGGTCACGCGCGGTGATGTAAAACTGATGAAAGTATCCGTACATGGACCAGCAGGACGAGATCACCACCAGCCACAACAACCCGCGCCCAACGCCATAAAACAGCACACGCCAGTCCAGCCAGTTCATATCAATCGGGCCAAAGAAGTGATTGAGCGCCTGACTCATCTCCGGCACGGTCCAGAATGTGAAAATTGGGAAGGCTTTGGTTTCAACGGGCGGGCCGCCATTCACGGACGAGGTAATCAGAAATGCGATGGTCACGACTTGCGAGAACATCTTGAACTTCCCTGCCTTCGACGCGGGGATTGTCCAGCCTTCCGTGGCAGCAAGTGAACGCAGGCCGGAAACGGCAAATTCGCGCCCGACGATAATCACGACAGCCCACGCTGGCGCCAACCTGTTTTCAACCAGCGAAATCAAGGCAGCAGAGATGAGCAGTTTGTCGGCAATCGGATCGAGCAAGGTGCCAAGTTTGGAAACTTGTTTTCGTTTGCGCGCCACCCAACCATCCGCTGCATCAGTGATCGCCGCAAATAAAAACAACGTCACCCCTGCAATGTGCTGTGGCAGGCCCACGTAATCTTCCGAAAATCTGGTCAACAACACGACCACCAACAGCGGCACAATAAAAATACGCAGGAGTGTGAGCAGGTTGGGGAGGTTCATGAGATTGCGGCCAGAATGCCCAAATGCTGGTTGTGGATTGCGGATTGATTGATCGTCAACTCGCTTTGACTACCTTGCGGCGGCAGCAGTGTAAGCGAATTTATTCAAATCCGCATTCCGCAATCCGCAATCAAGTCATCCTCGAAACTTATTCGTGATCGGCATGCGGCGGTCGCGGCCAAAGGCGCGGGGAGTGATCTTGATGCCGGGCGCGGCTTGGCGGCGTTTGTATTCGTTCAGGTCAACCAGCCGGGCGATGCGGCGGACGGTCGCTTCGTCGAAACCCGGAACGCTGGCTTTTTCCGCGATGATGGCTTCGATGCTCCAGTCTTCTTCGACATACAAATCCAGAATCTCATCCAGCACTTCGTAAGGCGGCAGCGAATCCGTGTCCTGCTGGTCTTCACGCAGTTCGGCGGAAGGTGGACGGGTGATGATGTATTCGGGAATCACTTCTTTGCCGTCTCTGCGATTTAGGTAATTACACAATTCGTAGACCAGCATCTTCGGCACGTCTTTGATGACCGCATAACCACCGCACATATCGCCATACAGCGTGCAGTAACCGACACTGACTTCGCTCTTGTTGCCAGTGGTTAGCACCATCGCACCGAATTTATTTGAGACCGCCATCAGGATATTGCCGCGAATGCGGGCCTGAATATTCTCTTCGGCGACGCCCATCGGCGTGCCGTCAAAGATCGGCCCAAGCATCGTCAAATATTGATTGAATGTTTCTTCAATAGGGATGATGTGGTAGGCCACGCCCAGATTTTCGGCCAGGGCTTTGGCATCGCGCGCACTTTCACTGGCGGAAAAGCGCGTCGGCATAAAGACACAGGTGACGTTTTCCGCTCCCAGCGCATCCACGGCCACACAAGCCACTAGCGCCGAATCCACGCCGCCGGACAATCCAATCACAACGCTCTTAAAGCCGTTCTTGCAGATGTAATCGCGCGTGCCCATCACCAGCGCACGATAGACTTCAGCCGACAGCGACAGCGCTTCAGCCGATGGCGTCTCCAGCTTGGGTTTCTCTGTCTCAAAGGCTTGCGCGCGCAGCGGAATCTGCTGAACGCTGCTGACGCCATTTTCAATCTCGATGCGATCCTGGCGGCGGCGCGGATCGTGCAGACGTTCTTTGAAAACGCGCTCGGCGTTCAGATCGGCGACGATCAAATCCTCTTCAAACAACTTGCCGCGCGCCAGTATCTGACCGCGTTCGTCAATCACCAGACTTTGCCCGTCAAAGACCAATTCATCTTGCCCGCCAACCAGGTTCACATAAGCCAGCGCAACGGCATTATCTTCAGCCCGCGTGGCCAGCATGCGCTCGCGGTCTTTGCCCTTGCCCGCGTAGTAAGGCGAGGCCGAGATGTTGATGATCACCTGCGCGCCGGCCAATGCCTGCACCTGCGTCGGGCCGCCCGGATACCAGATGTCTTCGCAGATATTCACGCCGATCAGCACATCGCCGTACGCGAAGATCGGCGCGGATTGGCCCGCATCAAAGTAACGATACTCATCAAAAACGCCGTAATTCGGCAGGTAGGTTTTGTGGTAAACGCCTTTCAATTCTCCGTCACAGATGATGGCTGCTGCGTTATGAATGTCCGTGGTGCGATCCACAAATCCAACGACCGTCAAGATGCCTGTTGAAGCCGCGATCACTTCATCCAGCGCTTTCCGGTTAGCAGAAATGAACTGCGGCTTGAGCAGCAGGTCTTCCGGCGGATAGCCTGTCAGTGCAAGCTCCGGCACGGCAACAATGTCCGCGCCAGCTTGGCGAGCCTGTTCGATATTGGCGATGATCTTGGCAGTGTTGCCGACGAAATCGCCGACCGTCGGATTGATCTGCGCGAGTGCAATGCGGATGGTAGCCATTGTCTGTAAAACGAATGTCGCGGCCCTGAAATTGGGAAAGAAGGTTTACGGTGGGATCAATCAGTTATTTCGACCGTATCAATAATGCCGACGATGGCGGCATCCACGGGCCGGTCTTTCATGCCTTCGGCCAGACGGGCGCTACTGCCCGCGACGACCAGCACCTTTTCGCGATAGCCCGCGCCGACAGTATCAATCGCCACCAGATAACTGCTTTCGTCTTCGCCGGTCAGGGTGATAGGGCGAACCAACAGAAGCTTGCCCCCTTCCAAACGCGGGTCTTTGCGCGTTGCCACGATGTTGCCAATGACGCGTCCAATAATCATATGATTGCAGATTGCGGCCAATTTGCTGAATGCAGGTTGCGGATTCGCGGCGGCTTCAATTCAGCCAATCCGCATTCCTCAATCTGCAATCCGCAATGGTTCTACTTGATCCCTCTGGCTTCCGCCGTGACCGGCATGGCTTCGTCCACGGACGAATGCGGGCGCGGGATAACGTGAACGCTGACCAATTCGCCGATGCGGCGGGCGGCAGCGGCACCCGCGTCTGTTGCGGCTTTGACGGCAGCGACATCGCCGCGAACGATGGCGGTGACAAATCCGCCGCCGATCTTTTCATAGCCAATCAGCGTCACGTTGGCCGCTTTGACCATCGCGTCCGACGCTTCGATCATCGCCACCAAGCCTTTTGTCTCAATCATTCCAAGTGCTTCCATGTTTGTTTTGACTCCTTGTTTACTTTCTTGATCCATTCAACAACTGCGCCGATTGTGTCAACAGTTCAACCAACTCCGCACGCGTCAGCGTAATCTCCCCATCTCCCCGTCTCCCCATCTCTCCATCTCCGATACTGCAGACTTGGCCAGCGCGCGCCTCGAACGGCATCACGCCGTTGCGTTCGCGAATCTCAAACAGTTTGGGGATGGCGCGGTCAGGGATAGTGTTCTCATTGCCGAGCGTGCGCGCGATAAAGCTGATCTTGCAGGTATGCTCCAACGTTTCCAGCTTGTTAAAAGCCTGTTCCAGCGTTCCAGCATAGGCAACCGCGCCATGGTTGGCCATCATCAGCGCGTCGTGAAATTGCAGGTACGGCTCAATCGCATCAGTCAACTCGCGCGTTGAAGGCGTGCCATAGCTGGCGAGCGGCACACAGCCAAGCGTCAGCACGACTTCAGACAGAATCGCCTTGCTCAACGGGATACCAGCCACCGCGAATGCTGTCGCGTGCGGCGGATGCGCGTGAACAACCGAGTGAATGTCCGGACGCGCTTGATAGATGACGCGATGCATCGGCCATTCGGACGAAACTTTATAGTCAGAGGGTTCCAGTGGATTGCCATCCAGATCAACCGTGACCATCATCTCCGGCGTCATCCAGCCTTTGCTGACAGCGGACGGCGTAACGATGCAGCGATTTTCGCCAACGCGCACACTGATATTGCCATCGCCCGCAACCAGCAAGCCCCGGTCGTAACACCGCGTGGCAATCTGGACGATCTGCACTTTAACTTTTTGTTCGTCTAATGTCAGACTTTTCATTTCTTGCTCAGCGGCAGTTCCACAGAATAATTACCTTGAATATCGGTGCTAACTTTGAAATCACACTCATTGAACGGATTAAGCTTAAGATGAGAACTAACTCGAAGCGCCTGGCCTTTATTCGCCCTTGCCAACACGAGAACTTTTCGCTGCTTTCCATCAAACATTATATTGGTCGGGTAATATAACAACACGTACTTACTCTTCACTGATTCATCTATTTGTCTAAAAGCCTCTATTCCTTGCTGAACTCTATCTTCAAATAGAGAGAAGTTTTTCCAGTTCAAAGCTGGAATGTTCTTTCCTCTTCGATCTCTGACTTCAACCTCTACAAACATACCTAATGTATTACAATCGTAAATCTCATCTTTCTTTGTTACTTGCTGTTCGGTTTTAGATTGTGTGGCCGATTGGGCAGCAGACTGAACGGTCAAATTGAGCAACATAACCAGAAAGACAATACTCCTTCCAGTTTGGTTATGAATGAATCTACAGCCACTCATAACTTTCCCCCCGCCCCGTTCGCACCTTGGGCAGTGACTTCCTGACGCAAAAATTCACGGGTATCTACGCTGACGGCTTCCGCGCTGGGGTTGGCCAAAAAGTACGACAGGCTTTCCAGCGAGATGGTCAGGTCAACGGTTTTGACCTTCACGCCCGGTTTCGGGTTCAGATGGACGGGCGCAAAGTTGAGCACAGCGCGCACGCCGGCGTCGGTCACTTCATCCAACATGCGTTCGGCGGCGGTGGCGGGCACGGCGATAATGGCAATCTCCACGTTTTCGCGTTTGATGACTTCGGCGAGTTGCTGCGTGCTTTGAATCTCGACGCCGATGCGCGTCTTGGCGCCGATCTTGGAGGGGTCGTCATCGAACAGGCCGACGACCTCAAAACTGTTCTGATTGAAGCCCTGATAGTTTGCCAGCGCCATCCCCAAATTGCCCAGGCCGACAATGATGACTTTGCGTTTCGCCATCAGCCCCAGAATTTTCCTTAGATGCTGGCGCAGTTCTTCGACGTAATAACCCACGCCGCGCACGCCGAACTCACCAAAGTAAGCCAGGTCTTTGCGAATCTGCGCCGAGTTCAAACTAAACTGGTCGGCCAGCGCTTGCGAAGAAACAGTTTCAACACCGGTTGCCAACAGTTCGTTCAAACATCGCAGGTAAACTGATAAACGGTTGGTTGTAAGTTCTGAAATCTTCTCCGTTTTCATGGCGTCAGGTGTGGTCGGATATGCGTTAATTCGTTCCGGCAGTCACGATAGCCCACGCTTACAACGGCTGTCAACGCACGGGTTTTCAAGTGGATAGCGCGAAATTGACAGACTCCGCGCGCTCTTCGTAAACTCCGCCACGTTAATTCAAACGCATTTTAAACCGAGCGGGGAAAAGACTTGATTGCACACATCACCGGCAAGCTGATTCAGAAACAACCGACCTCTGTCATTGTCGACGTGGGCGGTGTGGGATACGAACTGACCGTGCCGCTTTCGACATTCTACGATCTGGGCGAAGATGGTGCGGTGGTCAGTTTGCGCGTTCACACACACGTGCGCGAAGACGCGTTACAGTTGTTTGGCTTCCGCACCGAACGCGAAAAGAAACTCTTTCTGCTGTTGGTCAGCGTTTCCGGCATTGGGCCGAAGCTGGCTATCACGGTGCTCTCCGGCTTAAGCACGGAAGAACTGGTGCAGGCGATCCGCGCCAGCAATCTGGCCAGACTCGTGGCAATTCCCGGCGTCGGCAAAAAGACCGCGGAACGGATGCTGGTTGAATTGAAGGACAAAGTCGCCGCGATCCTGCCGCCAGGACTGGAAGACTTCACCAGTACAAGCGCCGCCGCCCAAACTGGCGAGGCAATGCGCGAAGACGTAATTTCTGCCCTGGTCAATCTGGGTTATCAGAAGGCCCAGGCCGAAAGAGCGCTGAATGCCGTCCTGAAACAAACGCCGGATGCCAAATTTGAAGCGGCCTTGAAATCGTCACTACGCAGTCTGGCAAGCTGATTCAGGCCAATGGCCAAGGGAACAATGAGAACCTTAAAGCACCTGTTTGAAAAGAATCGAGCCTGGTCGCAGCAGATGAAGGCACAGCAGTCGGATTTTTTCGAGCGGCTGGCACAGCAACAATCGCCGGAATATTTATGGATTGGCTGTTCCGACAGTCGCTTGCCTCCCAATGAAATCACCGGCCTGATGCCAGGCGAATTGTTCGTCCATCGCAACGTGGCCAACGTTGTCGTTCACACTGATTTCAACTGTCTGTCCGTGATTGAATTCGCCGTCGAAGTGCTGAAGGTCAAACACATCATCGTCTGCGGCCATTACGGCTGCACAGGCGTCCAGGCAGCCTTGCGCAATTTGGAGCTGGGGCTGATAGACAACTGGCTGCGTCATGTCCGCGATGTTTACATCGAACACGAAACCCAGTTACAGCGCGTCGCGGAAGAGTCGCATCGCTGGGAAAGGCTGTGCGAGCTGAACGTCGTCAAACAAGTCAATAACGTCTGCAACACGACTGTCGTCCAAAGCGCATGGAAGCGTGGGCAGCAACTTTCCGTACACGGCTGGGTTTACGATATACATGACGGATTGCTGCGGGATCTGAATGTCTGCACGACCGGCATGGAAGAGAGCAGTCAGGTTTATAGCCAAGCGATTGAAGCCGTCTATCAGGGGCACATCAAAGACACCCTTCCCGAATCAGTACCGCGAGCGGTAGCGAGCGTGGCTCACGACTGAAAGCCACGCTCGCTCGCAGCTCGCGGTACTGATTTACGCCTGCTTTGTTTCTTCAGCCAACACTTCCTGTAATGTCGTGACCATCGCCGTGATCTCAGCTTTTTTGATGATGTACGGCGGCAGAAAGCGCAACACGGTATCGTGTGTGCAGTTCATCAAAAAGCCGCGCTCCATCATTTTTGCCACAACGGCTTTGCCGGGAAAGTTCAGTTCCGCGCCGACCATCAATCCCATTCCACGAACGTCTTTGATCGCGCCCGGCACGTCGCGTTGCAAACGGCGCAGCTTCTTGCGGAAGAAGGTGCCGACTTCAGTCACGCGTTGCATCAGATTTTCGTCCTGAAGCATCTGCAAAAATTCCAAACTCAACCGGCATGCCAGCGGCCCGCCGCCAAAGGTCGAACCGTGATCGCCCGGCCGCAATCCATCCACGAATTTTTCCGCCACGATGATTGCTCCCAGCGGTACGCCCAGACCTAAGGGCTTCGCCACGGTCAGCACATCCGGCTTGATCGAAGTGCTTTCAAATGCGAAGACGTGCCCCGTCCGCCCCAACCCGCATTGCACTTCATCCAGAATCAACAGCGCGCCGGTTTCATCGCAACGCTGGCGAGCGACTTTCAGAAAGTCGTCATTGATCGGCAGCACGCCACCTTCGCCCTGAATGGTTTCGATGATGACGGCGGCAGTGCGTTCATTGATCGCTTCGCGCGCTTCGGCAAAATTGTCGTGGCAATTGTTCGGATCAATGAAGCGAACGCCGGGGATCAATGGCTCAAACGGCGCGCGGTATTTTTCCTGTTCAGTGATTGAAAGCGCGCCCATCGTCCGCCCGTGAAAGGAATTGGTCAGCGAAACAAAGTCTGTCTGATTTTCGCGGCCTTGGCGGCGTTGATAAGCTCGCGCCAGCTTCAGCGCGCCTTCGGTCACTTCGGTGCCCGTGTTGCCGAAAAAGACACGCGCCATGCCAGCGGCTTTCGCCAGCCGTTCGGCCAATTGGCCCTGATACTGATGGTAGTAAAGATTCGACGTGTGCAGCAGGTCGCCCTGTTCGCGCAACACGCGCCGCACGCGCGGATGATCGTATCCCAGCACGTTGACGCCGATGCCCGAAATAAAATCCAGATACGCCTTGCCATCAGCGTCATACACCGTCGAACCTTTGCCATGCGCCAGCAGCACGGGATTGCGCGCATAAGTCTGCATGACATACTGCGATTCGAGTTCTTGAATCTGTTCCAAAGTCACTGAATTTGTTTCTGAAGTTGTTTCCTGCTCTTTCAATTCTTTCTCCACCTTTGAAGTTTTCCCTGCTGCTTTCTTGGCCGTCTTTTTCGGAGTCGTCCATCGGCTCAATCCGGTTTTGCGTGGTTTCTGATCTGACACGTCGCGGTTATAAACGTAAATCCAAACTTTCTTCTTGCCGCCTTCGGCCAGTGTGACTTCGGTCTTGACGCGCTGGAACAGGCTCTGCTGCGGGGCGTCCGCGTCGAAGCCTTCATATTCATCCAGCGTCGCCAACACCGCCGGGCCTTTCGGCAGTTCAAAGACTTCCCCAATGATGCGCGTTGAAGTATTCGCGTCGAGCACAGCGCCCGGATACTCGCCCAGATCGTAAAGCTGTCCCAACGCCGTCGCAGAACCGACGCTCCGCCAGCGCCCGACGATTTCCTTCACTTCCGGCGGAGCCGATGCCGGTTGCAATGTGCCGTAAACAAAAAGATATTCACTCATTCTGTTATGCCTTCCGCCGCCCTGAAATAACAATCAATAAACCGCAGCTTCGTTCGTTTATTTGCCGCTTATCCCGCGTTAATGGCTGTGCCGCGCGATTCCCCGAACTGCAAAACGCGGCGCAGAACGCTTTCGTCCGCCGCGCCAACAATCAAGATGCGATTGACGCCGGCATCCAGCGCTTCTGAACAAGCGCGCAGCTTAGGGCGCATGCCGCCGGAAGCGACGCCGCTATCAAGCAAATTATGGATTGCAGCGCGATTGAGTTCGGCAATCGGCTTACCTTCGGCATCGTGCACGCTGCCAACGTCCGTGGCAAAGACCAGCGTTTGCGCTTCGCATCCCGCCGCAACCGAAGCCGCCATCTGATCGCCGTTGACGTTGTAATACTGGTAATCGTCCGCGCCCAGCGCCAGACAAGCCACTACCGGCGTGACGCCAACGGCGAGCATGGCGTCTATCAACGTTGAATTGGTCCGTGTGATGCGCCCGACAAACCCCAGATCGGTTCCGTCTTCGGCGTTCATTTTTTCGGCCAGAAAGCTCAGGCCATCGCCGCCCGCAATGCTGGCGGCATTGACGCCAGCGCCTGCCAGTTCCGCCGCCAAATCCTTGCCGATCTGTCCGGCCAAAACCATCTGCACAACATTTCGAGCGGCGGCATCCGTCACGCGCAACCCATCGTGAAAGCTCGATTCGACGCCGAGCTTTGTCAGCAAGGCCGCGATCTGTTTGCCGCCTCCGTGAACCAGGATCAGTTCGTGGCCCGCGCGATTGAGTTCGGCGATCTGCGCCACCAACTGCCCGCGCAATACGGCGTCAATCAGAACACTTCCGCCAAGTTTGACGACTGTTCTACTCATCTCAGCCCCGCTCCTTCATCAAAGCCAAAAGCAAGATTGGCATTTTGCAGTGCCTGACTGGCCGCGCCTTTCAACAAATTGTCTTCGGCAGAAACAACGATTAACTGGCCTGAAGCAACATCCACCGCGCAGCCAATGTCGCAGTACGGCGTATTGGCGACAAACTTGATTTCGGGAAGCTGCGATTCGGCAAAGACGCGCACGAATGGCGAAGCAGCGAAGGTCTCTTGCCAGACCTTCAAAATATCCGCGCGTGTCACGCCGTCTTTCAGCTTGGCGTAGATGGTTGAAAGGATGCCGCGATTGATCGGCAACAGATGCGGCGTGAAGATGACAGCGTTCGGCGAATTGGCCAATCCCAGCCCCTGCGCAATCTCCGGCGTGTGGCGGTGCCCGAAGACGTTGTATGACTTGAAGCTCTCGCTGACTTCAACGAAGTGCGTGGCGGCGGTTGGCGTCTTCCCTGCTCCGGTGACGCCCGACTTTGAATCGCAGATGATTGGCTGGCTTGCGTCAATCAATCCAGCATCCAGCAACGGCTTCATCGGAACGATGATCGTCGTCGGATAACAGCCCGGATTGGCGATCAACGTTGCGCCGCGCAACTCTTCGCGAACGAATTCGGTCAGCCCGTATACCGCCTGCTCCAACAAGTCGGGGCGTGTGTGCTCAAAGCCGTAAAACTTTGGGTAAAGCGATGCGTCGCGCAGCCGGAATGCTCCGCTCAGATCAACCACCACCGCGCCGGATTCAAGTAATGCCGGTGTGACCTCGTGCGAAAACTCATTCGGCGTGCCCAGAAAAATGACCTGGGCATCCAGCTTGGCAATCGCCGATTCATCAAACGGCTGGCAGACCAGATTCGTCAGGCCGGTCAATTGCGGGTGAATTGTGCTGAGCGGGAGAGCTTCGCCCGAACGCGAAGCGAACGCCCCGACCAGTTCCATCTGAGGATGATTCAGTAAATATTTGATCAGGTCGCGCCCGGAATATCCGGTTGCGCCCGCAACCACCGCGCGAACTCGATTGCTCATGACTTGTCTCCGTTGATTTAGCCAGCGAAAAAGAAGCGCGGAGTGTACACGAACAGCCGTGAGGCTTAAAGCAATCGGAGCCTTTGAACCCCGGTTGACAAACATCTGACCAAATCTATAATTACGCGCTTCGCTTCGAGGGAATTATGAATATCTCGCTCTTGCGAATGCCGCCTGACGGGCTTTCGTTTAATCACCAGTATGCCGCCGATGAACTTGACCTGAGCGAACACGAATTCGAGTTGGAGACGTTGCCGCAAGTTACCGGGCGCGTTGATCGTGTCGGAATGGATATGCGGGTTCAGGGCCGATTCAGTTCGAAGCTGATTGCCACCTGCGACCGTTGTTTGAACAATGTGGTGATTCCGATTGAAGCATCCTTCGATTTGATCTATTTGCCGTATGACCCGGCGGCGGGCAAGTCAGGCGAAACCGAACTGCACGATCGTGATCTTGATCTGGCTGTTTACGAGAACGACCAGATCAACCTGGACGATCTGGTGCTGGAACAGTTGGAATTGAATCTGCCGAACCGTGTGTTATGCCGCGAAGATTGCCGCGGGTTATGTTCCGAATGCGGCGCGGATTTGAACCTGGAAGAATGCCAATGCCAAAAACCGGTTGATCCGCGCTGGCAGGCACTGGCCGACCTGAAAAAGAGTTCTGAACGAGAGAACTAACCAGACATTTTCATTTTTGTAATTTTGGAGAACTGTTATGCCGAATCCTAAAAGACGTCACTCAAAGTCCCGCAGCCGCAAACGGCGCACGCATGACTCGTTGGATCGCATCCAACTGGCCACTTGTTCGAACTGCGCTAACAAAAAGCTGTCTCACCGTGTCTGTTCCCGCTGTGGTTTTTATGACGGGCGGTCGGTGATTCGGGTCAAAGAACAAGTCTAAAAAACAGTAACGCGCGCGTAAGCAAGCGGCTTTCCGGCGAAACCAACCGCTTGCTTACGCGCGCGGTACTGTACCAGCAAGCCAACGCTCACTTCCCTTTTTTTTGAGAATCCTGCTTGGCCTCGATGCTCACCACCATCGCCGTTGACGCTATGGGCGGCGACAACGCCCCTGCAGTAGAAGTTGAAGGCGCTATTCAGGCTGCGCGCGATCTGCGCGTCCGCATTTTACTTGTCGGGCGCGAGGAGCAGATTCGCGCCGAATTGGAACGCCAGGGCATTCCGAACCCGCGCAAACAACGCCTGCACATCGAAATCGTCAATGCCACCGAGGTCATCACAATGGAAGACCCGGTCGCGCAATCCGTCCGGCGCAAACGTGATTCTTCAATCCGCGTCGCCGCCCGTCTGGTGCGCGAAGGCAAGGCACATGGACTGGTCAGCGCGGGCAACACCGGCGCGGTGATGGCGACTTCCGTGCTGGTGATGGGGACGCTGCCTTCGGTGGATCGCCCCGCGCTGGCAGGCATCTTCCCCACCCTTAAAGGCAACGGCACGGTGCTGCTGGACGTCGGCGCGAACACAAACTGCAAGCCGGAACAACTGCAACAATTCGCGATCATGGGTTCGATCTACTCGCGTTCGATTTTGGGCGTACACACCCCGCGAGTTGGCTTGATGAGCATTGGCGAAGAAGATATCAAGGGCAACGATCTGACCAAAGAGACGCTGCACCTGATGAAGGAAGCGCCGATCAATTTCATTGGCAATGTCGAAGGGCGCGACATCTTCACCGGCGATGTGGATGTGATCGTCAGCGATGGCTTCACTGGCAATGTCATCCTGAAAACCAGCGAAGGATTGGTGGAAGCGATTATGGGACTGCTCAAAACCGAATTGGGGCAGACCCTGATCACACAGACTGGCGCGATCCTTTCGCGGCAGGCCTTTCGCAGCGTCAAAAAACGGCTGGATTATTCGGAGTTCGGTGGCGCGCCGCTGCTAGGCTGCAAGCAAATGTCCGTCATCTGTCACGGCAGTTCAACGCCCAAGGCGATTCGCAATGCCATTCGCGTTGCCAAAGAATTCTACAAAGCAGACTTGGGCGAACGGATTGAAGCCGAGATCAGCGAAATGACATTGAAATAACATATGAGCAGATTGGGGAGCAAAGTTGCATTCATCTTTCCCGGCCAGGGGTCACAGCACGCTGGAATGGGGCGCGACCTGGCAGCTAATTTTCCGGTGGCCAAAGCGGCATTTGACGAAGCCGACGAAGCCTTGGGCTTCAGCCTGAGTGAGCTTTGCTTCAATGGGCCGGAGGAAGAATTGCAACTGACGGCCAACACTCAACCGGCGATCCTGGCGGCATCCGTGGCGGCTTACCGTGTGTTGTCCGAAAAAGGCGTCCGGCCTGACTTCGTCGCCGGTCACAGCCTGGGCGAATATTCGGCATTGGTCGCGGCGGAAACGTTGGGGCTGGGCGATGCAATCAAACTGGTTCGCCGACGTGGTGAATTGATGCAGAAAGCGGTGCCAGTTGGCGTTGGCGCAATGGCTGCGATCCTGGGGATTGATGAAGAGAAAGTCGCTGAAGCCTGTGAGGCGGCATCCCAGGCGGTTGGGCACAATAAGGTCTGTGCCCCGGCCAACTTCAATACCCCCACGCAAATCGTCATTGCCGGCCATCAAGAAGCTGTCGAACTGGCTGTCGAAGAATGTAAACTGCGCGGCGCAAAACGCGCGATCATGCTCAAAGTGAGCGCGCCTTTCCATTCCGCGCTGATGCTGCCCGTGCAGGAAAAAATGACTGAGCCGTTGACCGCGACAATGTTCAACGATCCAATCTATGAGGTTGTCAACAACGTGGATGCTGCAATCGAGGCTTCCGGCGAATATGCGCGCGAAGCACTGATTCGCCAAATCTCTGCGCCCGTCCGCTGGACTGACAGCGTGATGCGCCTGTTGACAGAAGGCGTGGAGACCTTCGTCGAAGTCGGCCCCGGCAAAGTTTTGACCGGCTTAGTTAAAGCCATTGCCAAAGACGCGGGCAAGGAAGTAAAACTGCTCAACGTGGAAGACCAAGCAAGCTTGCAAGCAACGCTTGAGGCATTACCACTCTGATTGCGAAGGCCATTGCGATAATCCGCAATCCGCAATCCGCAATCCGCAATCAAATGATGTTCAATCTTTCAGGACAAATTGCGTTGGTCACAGGTGGGTCACAAGGTATCGGGCGTGCCGTTGCGTTGACATTGGCCGAACTTGGCGCGGATGTGGCCGTCATGGCGCGCACATTGGAAAAGTGCGAAGCCGTCGCCGAAGAGATCAAGGCCAAAGGCCGCCGCGCCGTTGCTGTTCGTGGTGATATGGCCAGTGCGGACGAAATCAAGGCTGCCGTCGAAAAAGTCGCTGCCGAACTCGGCCCCGTCACGACGCTGGTCAACAACGCCGCCATCACCCGCGATGGGCTGATGCTGCGAATGAAGCGCAACGATTGGGACGAAGTGATCAACACCAATTTGACCGGCGTCTTTCTGGTGACACAAGCCGTGCTGCCGATGATGACCAAAGCGCGCAAAGGCCGCATCATCAATCTGACTTCTGTCGTCGCCCAGATGGGCAACGCCGGGCAAGTCAACTACATTTCGGCGAAGTCCGGCCTGATCGGTATGACGAAAGCCGTGGCGCGTGAATACGCTTCGCGCAACATCACGGTCAATGCGATTGCGCCCGGATATATCGAGACGCCGATGACGGCGGCGCTGAATGAAGCGGCGCGCAATGCGATGCTCGAACAAATCCCGCTGAAGCGCCCGGGGACGGATTTTGATGTCGCTTATGCGGTTGCGTTTTTAGCCTCGGATGAGGCAGGCTATGTTACCGGTCAAGTAATCAATGTTAATGGCGGAATGTATATGTAGTCGTGGTCGGTGGTTGGTGGTCAGCAGGTGATCCGGATTGCTGTCGGCAGCCCATCGCCAACCACTTCCCATCAACCACTAAACCCAAATCTTATTCGGAGGAACTCATGGCAGATTCAATTGAGGACAAGGTTAAACAGATCATTGTGGATGAACTCGGTGTGGAGGAAACGGAAGTTACCCGAAACGCCCGCTTTATTGATGACCTCGGCGCAGATTCGCTCGACACGGTCGAACTGGTCATGCGCTTTGAGGAAGAGTTCGGCATCGAAATCCCTGACGAAGAGGCCGAGAAGATTCAGAGCGTCGGCGACGCCATCACCTACATCGAAGAGCACAAGAAGTAAGCGCGGGTTTTGACCGGCGCCAAAATGGCAATGAGCCACAAAAAGGCAAAGACAAACAAAAGCGGATCGTCGTTCAGGTTGCTTTTGTATTATCCATGCCTTTTTGTGGCTGCTTCTCTTTTACAGTACCGGGAGTGGTAGCGACCGGTTCTGGTGCGTAAACCGCTTATTCAGTAGGCACCCGGTCGCTACCGCTCCCGGTACTGGATAACTCTCTCAAGAGGAAGGAAGTCGTGAGCAACGAAATTCAAAAAAAGCGCGTGGTCGTGACCGGCATTGGGCTGGTCAGTCCGCTGGGCAACACGACCGAAGATACCTGGGCAGGATTGATTGCGGGCCGCAGCGGAGTGGATTACATCGGGCGCTTTGATACCAGCCAGCACAACGTCAAATTCGCCGCTGAAACGAAAGGCTTCGACCCGGCCAATTTTGTCGAAAAGAAAGAACTGAAGAAGATGGACTATTTCATCTACTTCGCCATCGCCGCGTCAAAGGAGGCGCTGGAAGATTCCGGCTTGAAGATCACGGATGAGAATGCCGAAGATGTCGGGACATACATTGGCAGCGGCATTGGCGGTTTCAGCGTCTTTGAACGAGAACACAAGAAAATGCTGGAAGGCGGCCCGGGTCGAATCTCCCCGTTCTTTATTCCAGCGTCTATCGTCAATCTAGCCGCCGGGTATGTTTCGATATACAGCGGCGCAAAGGGGCCAATTTCGGCACCCGCAACGGCTTGCAGTTCCGGCGCGCACGCCATCGGCGACAGCTTCAGAATCATTCAACATGGCGATGCAGTGGCGATGATCTGCGGCGGCACGGAAGGCGCAATCACGCCGATGTCTGTCGGAGGCTTCACTGCACTGCGCGCGCTTTCAACGCGCAACGATGATCCGCAACGCGCTTCGCGCCCATTCGACAAAGACCGCGATGGGTTTGTCATTGGCGAAGGCGCAGGCATTTTGATCCTGGAAGAACTGGAGCATGCGAAAGCGCGCGGCGCCAGAATTTACGCCGAAATCGTCGGCTATGCGATGACCAGCGATGCGTTCCACATCACCATGCCGGATATGGATGGCCCGCGCCGCGTCATGCTGAAAACGATCAAGGACGCGGGGATCGCGCCCAATCAGGTGGATTACATCAACGTACACGGCACTTCGACCCCAGCCGGTGATGTCAATGAAACGAACGCGCTGAAGGCTGCCTTCGGAGAACACGCCTACAAGCTTGCCGCCAGTTCAACCAAATCCATGACCGGCCATCTGCTGGGCGGCGCAGGCGGTCTGGAAGCAGGCATTACCACACTGGCGGTTTACAATCAGATGTTGCCGCCAACGATCAATTACGAAACGCCGGATCCCGATTGCGACCTGGATTACGTGCCCAATCAAGCGCGACCGGCAAAGGTCACCTATGCCCTGTCAAATAGCTTTGGGTTTGGCGGAACCAATGCTGCGTTGATCTTCAAAAAGTACGAAGCATAAATGCCTTCACGAGCGAGCGAACAGCCACAACTGCTTCGCTCGCTCGCCCAATCAGCCCCCCAACCTTTCTGCTTCAAGACCAGACACTCTTAAAAATAGCTTGCACTGATTAGCTACACACCTACGCGACTTTTCCCCGCGAATCGAATTCAGACAGATTAAACCTAAGTCAAATCCTATCAGCATGGCGAGAGGAATTAGTTCTGCTGGCATACGCATTGCCAAGCGTGATTAACCTTGGAGCGGTCCCGATAAGCCAAGAGTTTAGAAAAAAGCGGAGGGCAAAATATATGTCAACCCGTAGGCACAAGATACTGGTCGTGGAAGATGACCAGAATCTGCGATTCACCCTGACAGAACTATTACGTTTGCAAGGATTCGCTGTTGTCGCTGCGCGCGACGGCGATGAAGGTTTTCTTCAGGCATTGGCCCATCAACCCGATTTGGTCATCACCGACCTGCAGATGCCAATTCTGGATGGAATTGAATTAGCACGTTTAATTCGCCACGAACGGGGAAAGCTGAGCGGCATCCCCATCATTGTGTTGAGCGCAAACCTGAGTGAATTTAGTTTGACTGAAAAGAAAAATACCGAGATAGACCGGTATATGGATAAATCATTTTTCGACAGCCGAAGCCTGATGGACTCAGTGAACTCTCTTCTGGGAATGGCAACCGTGGCTTCGGTCACGTAAGCCGCGATATAGACAGAGCCGGCAAGATTCAGCAGGACATTTGTGCATCCCATCCTGCCGGTATTGCCAGTTCTGTCTATTCTGTTTTGCCTGCTCGTCCTGTTTGGCCCTGCATTTCATAAAACTCCGGATGAACAAATGGCAGCAGCGCAAAGACGACTGCCGGTTGATAAAGGTCCAGCCGATTTATCACGCCATCCGATAAAATCCCAATCGCACCATCCTGCTGTTTTGAATTCGACCGTCCAAAGAACCGGTCATCCGCCTCACCCAATTCGATTCCATCACGAACCATTTGCGCGACTGGCTCTGGCAGCAGAAACCGCCCCGATTGGCCTTTGCCGATAAGCCCCGTGCGATCCACGATCACAATCCAAGCATACGCCCACATTCCATCTTCGGTATCCAGCGTCCCGCCTTCCAGTCCCACGCCGAACTGCGCATCGGGAATTTTCGCCAGCGCTTGCCGCGCTCGATTCATCGCGCCTGTCAGCATTTCATGATCGGAAGCCGGCTGGGCGCTGACGCCGGAATCCGTGCTGACACCAATGGCAAGCGCATCAGACCAGAAAGCCTTGACGGCATTGGCTACGCAATTAATTTTGACGGGATTTTCAGAACCGACGGCAAAGATGTATTCAGAAGGCATAGTTGAAAAGTTGAAAAGTTGAACTTTGCGAGAAGAGACGTAAACTAGCACAGCTTGAACGCGGCTCTCAATCAACATGCTTTCACCATGAATATCATTACTCTTCCGCTGGACAACGAACCACTCATCAAAAAAACCGCCAGAGTGCTCTATGACGCATTCAAGGAACAGCCTCCTGCCTGGCCGACGATGGAAGCGGCAACCGAAGAAGTTCGCGAATCCTTCATTGAAGGCCGTATCAGCCGGATTGCAATTGATGGCAATGGCGCAGTGCTTGGCTGGATTGGCGGCCAGCCCATTTATGACGGCCACGTTTGGGAACTGCATCCGTTGGCCGTCGCGCCGCACGCGCAAGGCCGCGGCATCGGGCGCGAACTGGTCGAAGATTTAGAGAACCAAGTCGCCAGGCGCGGCGGCATGACGTTATGGCTTGGCAGCGATGATGAAGACTGCCGGACTTCGCTGGGCGGGATTGATCTTTATCCAAATCCCCTTGAGCATTTAGCTAACATCAAAAACTTGCGCGGCCATCCGTACGAGTTTTATCAGAAGCTGGGCTTCTGTATTTGCGGCCTACTGCCAGACGCCAACGGCGCGGGTAAGCCGGATATCTTTCTAACCAAAAGAGTGCGGCAAAAATAATTGTGTTGGTGCGCTCGCATGCTTGCGGGCATTGCTCATCTGCAGAACCAAAAGGAAATAAAACGTCATGCTTGATTTGCGAACAACCGCGCTGGAAATCTTCCGGCGGACGCTGGCGGCAATTGATGTGGAAGCAGTCGTCAGCGAACGCTTGCGCCTGACGGGCACTCAATTGGTCATCGGAGAGGAGGTGTGCGATCTGAAAAAGTTTTCCCGCGTGGTTGTCATTGCCATCGGAAAAGCCAGTGTGCCGATGGCGCATGCCGTTGAGAAAATTTTAGGCGACCGAATTACGGATGGTTTGGTGGTCACCAACGCCATCATCGGCGAAGCGCCGCGACGATTGCCAGTAATGATCGGCGGCCATCCCTTACCAAACGCCGCAAGCATGGAATCGGCGGCAAAGGCGCTGGCCTTGCTTCGCGCGTACGACGCCGAAGACACGCTGGTGCTGTTTCTGATTTCAGGCGGCGGTTCGGCGATGTTTGAACAGCCTGTTGATCCGAATCTGACGCTCGACGACCTGCAAACGATTAATCGGGCGCTGGTCAATTGCGGTGCGGTCATCAATGAAATGAACATCGTGCGGCGGCATTTGTCGGCGGTCAAAGGCGGAAAGCTTGCGGCGGCGGCTCCGCATTCGCGCCAGATTTCGCTTTATATTTCGGATGTTAACAGCGACGACCTGACGACGGTCGCTTCCGGACCGACACTGCCGGACAGTTCCACTCAAGAGGATTCTGACCGCATCCTTGCGCGCTACGATCTGGTCAAACAATTCGGTACGGAACCGGGAGCGGTAGCGACCGGGTTTTCTGGAATACAAGGCAGGGAAAGTATCCGGTCGCTACCGCTCCCGGTTCCGTACCACCAACGCAGTTCGCATCACCTGTTGCTCGACAATCGCCGTGCGATGCAGGAAGCCAAACAGATTGCTGAGCGCGACTTTGGCTTGACCGTTGAAATTGCCGAAGAACTGGTTGAGGGCGATGTTGAAACAATCATGCTGGTTCACATCGAACGCATCGCGGCGCTACAACACAGGCATCGTGGCCAGCCTGTCTGCCTGCTTTCCGGCGGCGAAGTCGTTTGCCCCGTGCGCGGTGATGGGCAGGGCGGGCGTAATCAAGAGTTTGTTTTGCGCGCGGCGATTCAGCTTTCTCAGCGGGAACTGGAAAACATTGTCGTGCTCAGCGCGGGCACCGACGGCATTGACGGCCACAGCCCCGCCGCCGGGGCAATCGCGGATGCGCAAACGCTCCAACGCGCCAATGACAAAGGCATCTCTGCCGAATCGCATTTGATCCATAGCGACTCTTTCAATTTTTTCAATGGGATTGGTGATGCGATTCTGACGGGGCCGACCGGGAACAATGTCCGCGATTTGAGAATTCTGTTGGCGAATTGATGGCGGCCATTCGCTTTTCGCCAGCCGCCATGTAAAATCGAAGTTAAATCACCGACACAACTTTTAAGGATTCCGCAATGAAGACACTGCTTTACTCCGCCTATGACCGGCTGGAAATCGCGGAAGCGCCTGACCCGCAACCCGGCGAAAGCGAATTATTGCTGCAAGTTTCGGCTTGCGGCATTTGCGGTAGCGAATTGGAAGCCTTTCGCAATCGCAGCCCGCGCCGCGTGCCACCGCTGGTGTTGGGCCACGAATTCTGCGGTGAAATCGTAGATACCGGTCGCGGCGTTTCCAACTTCAAGGTTGGTCAGCGTGTGGTTTCGCATTCTCTGATTGGTTGCGGCGAATGCGCGCGATGCAAACGGGGCGAGGTGAATCTGTGCGCCCGTCGGCAGATTTTCGGGATGCAGCGGCTTGGCGCATTTGCCGAACTGGTCACGGCACCCGAAAGTTGCGTCGTTGGCTGGCCGGATCATCTACCCACCGAAGCCGCCAGCTTGACCGAAGTGCTGGCCAATGGCGTTCACGTTGCCGGTTTGGTGAAACGGCTGAATCCACGAAAGGTCGTCATTATTGGCGCAGGCCCGATTGGCCTGATGACGTTGCAGGCGCTTCAAGTGTTGCTGGGCACGGAAGTCATGGTTAGCGAACCGATTCCCGAACGGCGGGAAGCGGCAACCAAGCTGGGCGCAAAATACGTTATCAACTCGCAACAGGATACCTTTCAACAAGCCGTGCTGGATTGGACAAACGGCGAAGGCGCGGACGTGGTCGTGGATGCGGCCGGTTCGTCCGTGACCAAACAGCAATCGCTGCCCGCCACCAGACCAGGCGGCGCAACCGTCTGGATCGGCACACATGAAAACACGGTGACGATGGATACCTTCGACATTACACACGCTGAACGCTGCGTTCAGGGCAGCTACGCCGCGACAATGGCGGAATTGCAGCTATCGGTTGACCTGTTGGCTCAGGGCAAGATTGACGGCTTAAGCTGGGTCAAGGCGTTTCCGCTGGAGCAGGGCGTGACTGCATTCAATCAGATGCTGGCGGCGCAGGGCGATAACATCAATGCCGTCCTGTGCCCGTCAAACTTCCGATTCAATCGGTAGCTTCAAATCTATCAATCAAAAAATTAACAGAGACTTTGCGCGCTATTGATGCCCTGTTGATGCGCGATGCTTGCTGGGGTTGTTATTTTCGTTGCTCAACAATCACATTCACAACAACCCGGAATCTATGGAGGGATTATGAAAAGTTCTATCTTCCGCACCGGCCTTTCTAAATTCAGTCTGGTGCTTTCGCTATTAACAGTTTTCCTGTTTGCCCCTGCCGCTTATGCGCAGTTCGATACGGCGACGGTGCTCGGCACTGTGACTGACGCCAATGGCTCAGCGCTTCCTGGCGCAACCATAACCTTGAAAAACACGGCCACGGGCGTTACTGCCACGGCGCAATCGGACGAAAGCGGGAACTATCAGTTCTTCAACGTCAAGATTGGCTCCTATCAAGTGACCGCCGAAGCACAAGGCTTTTCCAGAGGCTTGGCTGAAAACATTCAAGTCACGGTTAATGCGCGCCAGCGTGTTGATTTGGCCTTGAAGGCCGGTGCGCTGACAGAAACCGTCAACATTTCGGCGGATGCGGCGCAGTTGCTGGAAACGGAAACCAGCGTTCGCGGCCAGATCATCACGCGCGAACAGATCGTCAATCTGCCGCTGAATGGCCGTGCTTACGCTGACCTGGCGCTGCTTTCGCCCGGCGTTCGCAGATCTGTTTTGAACAATCAGGATTCAGGCGGACGCGATGCTTCTTTTAACGTCAATGGCCTGCGTTCATCGCTCAACAACTTCGTGCTGGATGGCGTGGACAACAACTCTTACGGCACCAGCAACCAGGGTTATTCCAATCAGGTCGTGCAGGCTTCGCCGGACGCAGTGCAGGAATTCCAGGTGCAGACCAACAACTTCAGCGCCGAATTTGGCCGCGCAGGCGGCGCGGTGATCAATGCCAGCTTGCGTAGCGGAACGAACGGCTTTCACGGCTCGGCCTATGACTTCGTCCGCAACACCTCACTCAACGCGGTGGGCTTTTTCAAACCCTCCATTCCGCCTGGCAGAACCACTGGGGTGAAACCCGTGCTAATTCAGAATCAGTTCGGCGCAACACTCGGCGGCCCGATCGTTAAAGACAGAACGTTTTTCTTCGCGGATTACGAAGGCTTCCGCCGCATCACACGCACACTGCAACTGGCCACAGTGCCGACTGCGGCGCAGCGCAACGGCCAACTGGGCGTGCCGGTTCGCAACCCATTCACCGGAGAGGTCTATGCGGACGGCAACATTCCGACGAATCTGATTTCGCCATTTGCCAAAGCCGTGCTGGCCGCATTGCCGCTTCCCGTGACCAGTCCGACCGCCACCAACTACGTCTCCAATAACTACGAAAATCTGCCGCGCAGCAAGTTTTACAACGACAAGTTCGATGTGAAAATTGACCAGAACTTCAGTCAGAAGACGACGGCATTTGTGCGCATCAGCAATCGCAAGCTCAACAACTACGAAGCGCCCGTCATCGGCGCGCCCATCTACAGCCCGGCGAACGCGTTCGTTCGTGTGCTCAATCAACAACTGGCAGCAGGCGTGACGCACACCCTGACGGCCAATTCGCTGCTCGAATTTCGTCTGGGCATCTCGCGCACCAAGGCGGGCAAAACGCCAACCGGCGTGGGCGATCCAACCGTCAACGACGTGTTCGGCATCACGGGATTGCCAACCGACCCACGGTTTGCCGGTGGCCTATACACGCAAAACATCAGCGGCTATACAGCGTATGGTCGACAGAACAGCAACCCGCAATTTCAAAATCCCTTCGTCGTTGACCCGCGATTGAATTACACATTTGTACTTGGCAAACATAGCTTCAAAACGGGCTATGAATACCAGGCAATCAACACGGACATTGACGACTTCAATCCGAAGTACGGCAATGACAGCTATGGCGGTAATTTCAGCCGTCCGACGGTGGATCCCAGAGATCCCACCAAGACGATTGCCGCGAATAACCTCTACAACTTCGCAGACTTCCTTTTTGGCGCGCGCAGCCAATACGATTTGAACAATGCGCTCATCGTCACGCTGCACCAGAGAATGCACTTCGCCTACGTGCAGGACGATTTCAAAGTCTCACCGAAGCTGACGCTCAACCTGGGCGTGCGCTACGAATTCGCCACGCCGCAGTGGGAAGACCAAAACCGGCTGGCCAACTTCGACCCAACGACGGCCACATTGATCCAGGCCAAAAACGGCTCAATCTACGACCGCGCGCTGGTCAACCCTGACCGCAACAATTTCGCGCCACGTCTGGGCTTTGCCTATCAAGCGATGAGCAAGACAGTGCTGCGTGGCGGCTACGGCGTCAGCTATATCCACTTCAACCGGTTGGGCGGCGAGAATCTGCTCTCGTACAACGGGCCGAACATCATCAGCAACAGCGTCGTCAACCAGATTGCCAATCCTCTCTGCACGGGCAATAACTTCCTGGGCTGTTTTCGCACGACGCAGCAAGGCTACCCCAATGGGTTCGTCGCGCCAGAGCGCTTCAACCCGCTGACCGCGCGCGTCAACTTCACGCCGAAGGACACGCGCACGGCGTATGTGCAAAGCTGGCATTTCACAGTGCAGCACGAACTGCCGTGGAAGCTGCTGCTGGATGTCGGTTACGTCGGCAACCGCAGCAACAAACTGGTCGTGCTGGGCGACTACAACCAGGGACGGCCCGTCACCGACGAAGAGATTCGCCTGGCCGCGTTGCCAACGACCGACCCCGCCCGCCGGGCGTTGCCGTCGCTGCAAGCGCGTCGTCCATTCGCCAACTACTCGTTTGTCCAGGCTTCCTACAACGCCGGATTCACGACCTACAATGCGCTTCAGGTGAAACTGGAACGTCGCTTCGCCGATGGGCTGTACCTGCTCAACTCTTTCACCTTCTCAAAGGCGTTGGACAACGTGGCGGGCCATCTGGAAGCCACTTCCGGCGACAATTCGCGCATCAACATCAGGAATCTGGCCAACGATAAAGGCTTATCGAACTACGATCAGCCGTATAACAACACGACCAGCGTTGTGTACGACCTACCGTTTGGCAAAGGCCGTATGTTTGGTTCCGGCATTCCGACGGCGCTTGATTACGTCATCGGCGGATGGCGCGCGACGCTGATCAATTCAGTGACCAGCGGCCTGCCGGCCAACCTTACTTACAGCCCTTCGTCCAGCTTCCAGGTCGGTTCGTCTCTGACTTACCGCCCGGATCAAATTCTGGGTGACCTCTACACGGCGGAAGGCCAACGCGATCCGAGCAATTACTTGAACATCAACGGCGTTGCCCTACCGCCCGGCAGCCGTCCATTCGGAACCGCTGGGCGCAACACGGTGCGTGGCCCGAACTTCTGGCAGGCGGACTTGGGGCTGCACAAAGCCTTCCCCGTCTGGCACGAGCGCACCAGATTGGAGTTCCGCATGGAAGCCTTCAACCTGTTCAACCGTTCCAACTTCACGGTGCCGGATACCAACGCTTCGAACAGAAGCATTGTCGGCGGTGTCCCGGTCGCTGGCGGCAGCTACGGACGCATCACCAGCACTTTCCCAGCACGACAGATTCAGTTCGCGCTGAAGCTGTTGTTCTAAAATGTATTAGCTTAGTAGTGAGAGCAGTTCTACATGCTCTCACTACTGATTTCACTCTTCAGAAAATGTGGTGTGGACTTTAGTCCACGCAAGGCAAGCGCGGACTAAAGTCCACACCACATTTTTATTGTTTTAGGGCGTCGCCACGCGACATGTACAACTCCTCTTATTCCCAACACCAAAGATGAAACCAAAATACTCCCTCTTCGCTTTGCTGGCTCTTCTATCCCTGCCTGGTGTGACATCCGCCCAAACCAAAACTGAAAACGTCATCCTGATCACGCTGGACGGCGCACGAACGCAGGAGATTTTCGGCGGGGCCGACCTCGACATTCTGAAAGACAAGACCAAACGCGGCAAAGTCGAAGACAACGCGCTGTACAAAAAGTATTGGGCTGACACTCCCGAAGCGCGCCGCGAAAAGCTGATGCCTTTTTTCTGGGGCACCTTGATGAAGCAGCAGGGTTCGATTGCAGGCAATCGCGCTTTGAACAGCAGCGTCATGACGACCAACAAAATGTGGTTTTCATATCCAGGCTATTCCGAAATCCTGACCGGCCAGGCGCACGACGACGTGATCAACAGCAATGACAAGAATCGCAATCCGAACACGACGGTGCTGGAATTTCTGAAGCGCAAGCTGAAGCTCAACAAAAACCAAGTCGCGCTGTTCGGATCGTGGGATGTCTTCAACTGGATCGGCGAACACGAAGAAGGCACCGTCACGATCAATGCCGGTCACGAGCCGTATGACAGCACTGATCCTGAAATCAAAGTTCTGAGCAAATTGCAGAACGAAAAGCTCAGCCCATGGGACAGCGTGCGCTTCGATTACTTCACCGTGCGGTTTGCGATGGAGCATTTGAAAAAGTATCAACCGCGCGTCATGCACATCGCTTTGGGCGAAACTGACGATTGGGCGCACGAAGGCCAATACGGGCACGTGCTGGATTCGCTTCAATACAACGACGGGCAGTTCAAACAATTGTGGGAAACCCTGCAAAGCTCGCCGCGCTACAAAGGCAAAACCTCCATCATTATCACCGTGGATCACGGGCGCGGAAAGACGACCAAAGACTGGACAGACCACGGCGAAAAAGTCCCCGAAGCACAGAACATCTGGATGGCGTTTATCAGCCCGGATATTGCGCTCCGTGGGGAATGGAAAAACACCGAGACGATCTATCAGAACCAAGTCGCCGCGACGCTCTGCCGCCTGTTGAATTTCGATTACAGCGAAAACAACCCACAAGCAGGCAAACCAATCGCCAAGTTATTCGGCAACAGCAAATAACTTCAGATCGAGAGGGATTGAACCATGGCAACGACGATCGCTGAGGTTCCGGTTACCCAATCCGCTAGCCAGCCAGTTGCCCAAGCTGTCAGCCAGCCCGTGAATCGGGTGGCCAGATTGACATCAGTGGATGCCTACCGCGGCTTTGTGATGTTTCTGATGGTCGCGGAGGTCTTGCATCTGAGCCGCGTGGCAGCGGCGCATCCAAACTGGTTCTGGCAGTTTCTGGCGAAACATCAAACCCACGTCGAATGGTACGGCTGTTCGCTGCACGATCTGATCCAACCATCGTTTTCATTTCTGGTCGGCGTCGCGCTTCCCTACTCCATCGCTAGCCGTGCGGCCAAAGGCGAATCAACAGCCAAGATGTTCGGCCACGCAGCGTGGCGGGCGCTGGTGCTGATCTTGCTCGGCGTCTTTTTGCGGTCGGTAAACAAACTGCAAACCAACTGGACGTTTGAAGACACACTGTCGCAGATTGGGATGGGCTATCTGTTCCTGTTTGCGCTCGGCTTTCGTTCGATGAAAGTGATTTGGATTTCGCTGGCGCTGATACTGGTGGGTTACTGGCTGGCGTTTGTTTTATATCCGCTGCCGCCGCCAGGGTTCGATTACACTGTGGTCGGCGTGGCTGTTGATTGGCCTTATCGCGCTTCGGGCATTGCGGCGCACTTCAACAAGAACAGCAATCTGGCGTGGGCATTCGACACCTGGTTTCTGAACCTGTTCCGGCGCGAAAAGCCCTTCACGAATAACGGCGGCGGTTATGCAACGCTCAGCTTTATCCCAACGCTGGGCACCATGATTCTGGGACTGATCGCCGGTCGCTGGCTGAAGTCCGAACTTTCCGATAAAGAAAAGATCAAGCGGTTCGTGATTGCGGGCGTCGGGTGTCTGGCGCTGGGATTGATTTTGCATTACTCCGGAATTTGTCCGTCGGTTAAACGCATTTGGACACCGGCGTGGACGATCTTCAGCGGAGGCTGGTGCTTTCTGTTGCTGGCCGGGTTTTACACAGTGATTGACGTGCTTGGTTACAAACGCTGGGCGTTTCCACTGGTCGTTATTGGGATGAATTCGATTGCGATATACGTGCTGTCGCATTTGATTGACCGCTTCATTCTGGCTTCGTTCCGAATTCATTTCGGCCAGAACATCTACAACATTTTCGGCGAAGGTTATTCCTGGCTGGTCAGCGGCTGGGCCGTGATTCTCGTTTTCTGGCTGATGCTTTACTGGATGTACAAACGAAAGCTGTTCATCCGAATATGAAACAACAGGACTTGAATAAAGTATGACGACTGAAAGAAGAATGCCTTTGGATAGCGAATTTCAAATGCCCAGCTTCCGTCTGGATGGCCGCACTGCGCTGGTCACTGGCGGCGGACGCGGGCTTGGGTTGGGAATGGCGCAGGCCCTGGCGCACTGCGGCGCAAACATCGCGCTGGCTTCTCGCACGGAAAGCGAGCTTGAAAGCGCCGCCGAGATGATCCGCTCGATTGGCCGCAAGGCAATCATCCTGCCCACGGATGTTGGTGACGCTGACGCCGTGCAAGCAACCGTCCGCAAAGCCGCCGAACAACTTGGGCGGCTGGATATTCTGGTTAACGCCGCCGGCATCAACTTCCGCAAGCCGTGGGATACGTTCACCATCGAAGACTGGGACAAGATCATGTCCGTCAACCTGAAAGGCGCATTCTTCGCCGCGCAGGAAGCCGCCCGCATCATGCGCGATCAAAAGATGGAACGCGCCTGCCGGGGCAAGATTATCAACGTCGGTTCGATTGCCTTTGAAATCGTCGTCCCGAACATTGCGCTATACGCCATCAGCAAAGGCGGCATGCGCCAGATGACGCGCGCCTTGGCCATAGATTTGGCCAAACACAATATCTGCGTCAACGCCATCGCGCCCGGCAGATTTTGGACGAAGATGACCGATTCAATCTTTTCGGTTCCTGAATTGTATGACAGCGCCGTCAGTGTCATCCCAATGGGCCGCCCGGGCATGGCAAATGAATTGGCAGGCGTGACCGCGCTGCTGGCGTCGGACGCGTCAGATTACATTACCGGGCAATCGGTCATGGTGGATGGTGGATGGACGGCAGGTGCTGGCGTGAAGGCATAGGGCGTATGGTAGGATTCTCCACGAAAGGAGTAAAAACAATGAAACCTGAAACACAGATTATCGCTGAAACGCCGGTGGAAGATTCAGATCAGGAAGAGATGGTCCGGCCTGAACCGCAAACGGAATTGGGCGCAAAGATAATTGCCCTGGCCAAGGAGATTGACAAGTCAGGGCTTCCGAAACTTTCCATCGAAGAGATTGAGGAATACCTGGGACGCAAACTCGGCGGCATTGCCGCAGCCTACGACAAACTGCCCAGGCAATAAGATGGCAAAACTTCTGACATTTGTGGCTGTGGCGCGCGATGAAAATAGCAGGCTGGTAAAAACCAGGCAACAAGATGGCAAAACTTCTGACATTTGTGGATTCCGGCATTTTGATTACTGCCGCGCGAAGTGAGAACGCGGAGTTGAAGCAACGCGCATTAGACGTTCTCAGCGATTCGCACCGGGAATTCGCCTCCAGTAAGTTTGTGCGGCTTGAAGTCTTGCCAAAAGCAATCTGGATTGGGAATTCGTTTGAACTGAACTTGTACGAAACTTTCTTCAACTCTGTTAGCCACTGGCCTGCTGATTACGATGCTGTTATTACACTGGCTGAGCGCGAGGCGGCCATCGCTGGCTTAGGTAGCTTGGATGCTTTGCACATTGCCGCTGCCATCCTACTCGGAGTTGATGAACTGGTGACGGTCGAAAAACCTGTTAAAGCAATTCATCGCACGCGAAGCATCAAAGTCGTTTCGATTCGTTGAGCAACGGTTTCATCCCTAGCTGACTGGTAAAATTCCAAACCTGCAACGCCTGCTGGCGGGTCACCGTGTGGCGTTGTTAGCCTCTGACAGAATGTTCACGGCCTTCTCGAAGGATTTCAACAATCTCTTCCGTCGAGACATTCAGGTTGATTCCCTCCACTCCAATGCAGAGCGAGCCGCTTGCTCCTGCTTCAGAACAGGCTTCTCCGGTTCGTCGGCAATGACCGCGATGATGATGGTTGTATCAACGACAATATTCATAAATTCCCAGAACGCCCTCTTAGAAAGGTGGTTTGGTTGGCGGCGTCAATTGCGAATCATCAAGAATTTTGATGTCGGTCTCGAACTTCCGGTAGAACTTGAACAGCAGCACATTGCGGGACTCCTGTTTCTGACGGCGGTCGCCAATCAGGATTTCAGCGCGGATCGGCAGCAGGAAATCTACATCAATGCCACGCACTTTAATCATATCGTAATCAACTGTTCGCTCTGCATTGGTCAATGGATAGCTCTTCGGCAAATCATCAACCGCCTGCTCAATCCTTAACACCAGTTTCTTCTCCGTATCCACCCAGATACTTCCGCTATATCCAACGATCAGCGGCAACGCTCCCTGGGCTTCCACAGTCTGTTTTGACGTCTCCTTGGGCACTCGAAAATCGTAGATGACAGTCGGACGGTTGCCAAGTTTCTCTTTTCCTGCCGGTTTGAATGTGGCCTTCGATTCAGGGTCCAAAAGCGTTGCCAGCGCCGATGCGAAATCGCCAGTGGAATAAGCGCCTCCGCTCTGTTCCAGTGATTTTGTGACGGGACGCCCAACGGCATTGATCGGCTTATACGACTCACGCTTGCGGTTGTAGGTCACTTCGTAAGTCAAGGTATCTGCCTTCTCCCACGCGCCAGAGCCTTCGATGTCGTAATACCGTTGTACCTCCTGCTGGCAGATGAAGTCCGGCAATTCTTCCAGATAATCGCGCACGTTTTTGCGGGTTTCCACCATAAACGTATCGGGCGAAGCCTCGGCGGTCGTGGTCAGCTTTCCAGCCGAAGCTGATAATTTTTCCGCTTGGCGTTTGATGGTGTTCAGCAGGTGCGGGTGCGCGCCGTTGGCTCGCAAGCGGGCGATGATTTCCGGTGTCAGGTCAAAGCCGATGCCGACGCGTTCAACGTGCACGGCCAAATCGGCTTCGCTCATATTTCGCCCGACTGCCTGGCGCAGCAAGGTGGTCAAGGCAGGAAGCGTTAACGGTTCAGTGCCCAATTGAGGCCGGTCGGGCAACTGCCTTTGCATTTGCCCCTGAGGCCGCTGAGCCAAACTGGCCGGAAGAAAATTCATTGTGGCGATGGCCAGCCCTGAAACGACGGCCAGAAAAACGATGCTTCTTTTCATTTGATTAATCCCTCTGGTGGCAACGAAGGCATTGTCGGCCATCAAGTGGCGATTTTCCAACCATCTTGATTTGTGCTTCGCTTTCTCTTCTCCTGCTTGAAATTGGTCACTGCCAAAGTTGAATGAATTGAATTAGAATCCTTGCTGTTCAACTTATGAACGCCCCCACCGGCGAAGCGGATCATCTGAGAAAGAGCAAAGACCGCCAAGCCGGATTTCTGGTAACGGAGTTTCGTGAATGGAGATCAAAAAACTGAGACACTGCCTGTCATTTCTGCTAAGTCTGTTCTTCACCTTTTCCCCTTGTCTGCCAGCGTTTGCGCAAGACTTCTCCCGCAATCATCCTGCTTCCACGATCAGTGCGGCTGGCGTTTCCCCTGCTGTCATCAATCGAACGACCAAACCTGACGGGATCAGTAACATCAGTTCGCCTGTCATCCCCGGCGGATATGACCGCATGTGGCAGATGACCGGGCCATTCGGCGGCGATGTGACAGTACTGACGATTGACCCGAATAATGCCGACCGCATTCTGATCGGCAACAGCGACGGCCAGATTTTTCGTTCGACCGATGGCGGGACAATCTGGAGGCGTCTGCGACCTGGCATCAATGCCGCCGGGTTCTTCATCAAGATCATCCATTTTGACCGTGAAAAACCCAATGTCATCTACGCCGGCGTCAAGCCGCAAACCGAGCTTGGCGAAGACACAGACAGTGGCGGCTTGTTCATCAGCGAAGACACCGGTGAAAACTGGCGCGAGATTCCCGCGATGCGTGGACGTGCAATGCGCAGTCTGTCGCAATCGGCCAGTGACCCAAATGTGATGGCGATTGCGGCCAGCAACGGCATCTATCTTTCAAAAGATCGTGGCAAAACGTGGGAGATCATCTCGCGCATTGGCGACCCCGAATTCCGTGGCTTTCATTCAATCGCCATTGACCCGCGCGATGCAAATTCCATCTACGTCGGCACTCACCATTTACCGTGGAAGACCAACGACGGCGGCAAAAGTTGGAAGCCAACGGGCTATAAAGAAATCGGAATGATTGACGATTCCGACATCTTCAGCATTCACGTGGACCCTGACAATCCGAACACGGTGCTGATGAGCGCGTGCAGCGGCATCTACCGTTCGCGCGACGCCGGAATTGGCTGGACAAAGTTTCAGGGCATTCCGTACAGCAGCCGCCGCACGCACATCATCTATCGCCATCCAACCAAACCGGAGATGATTTTCGCCGGGACGACGGAAGGTTTGTGGGTTTCGACGGAAGACGGCAAACCGGATACCTGGCGGCAGGTAACTTCGTCGCAACTGGTCATCAACGCCATCGCCGTTCATCCATCGCAGCCCGACAGGGTCTTTCTGGGCACGGAAGACAATGGCGTGCTGATCAGCACGGACGGCGGCGAAACGTATGAAGCAAGCAACGCCGGATTCGTTAACCGCTACGTCCCGACGGTGCTGGCCGACAGCAAAGTGCCGGGCCGCGTTTACGCCGGAGTGCTCTTCGACGGGCTGAACGGCGGGCTGTTCGTCAGCGAAGACAGCGGCATCACGTGGCAGCAATCCAGCAGCGGAATGGGCGTGCGCGATGTTTATTCAATGACACAATCGCCGGTGCACCCTGAGACAATCTATGCTGGCACCAATCACGGCGTCTTTCGTTCTGACGATCAAGGCCGCAACTGGATGCAGGTGAAACGTGAAGAGCCTGTCGAAGTCGAGCTGGAAAAGTCCGGCAAGCCCGGCGCAGTAAACAGAAATTCGAGCGGCAAAACTTCAAGCGGTACATCCGTCAACCCCAAGGCAACTACCGAGCAGCCTGCGAAACCGAAAGTCACAACTGAGCAATCGGTCCCGACGGCCCCGATCAAACAAATAAAACCTAATGGCACACGCCCGCGTGTTGCTCCTGCGCAAAATCAAGACACGACAAAGTTGATCAAGCCAGTCGTGCAAACTCGGCCCAAACAAACTTCGGCAAAGACAGCGCAGCGCCCAAAAGCCGGGACGAATAAGAAACAGGGGCAATCCGCCAGCAAGACTGCGCGCGGCAAAATCGCGCAGAAGAAAAAGATTGAGCCGCCGAAGCCACCCGTCAGCGATCGCGTTGATTTACAGAACCAAGTTCGCGCGATTCTGCCGTTCACGGCTCGCCCCGATAAACTTGAGGGGATGATTGAAAAACCCGCCGAAGGCGAACCGGCGGCATCACCGGAGTCGCCCAGCCTGAACTGGCTGATTGCTTCGACATGGGATGGGTTGTTCTTCACCGACGATGAAAAGAAGGGCTGGAAGCCGTTCAAACTTCATCCCACAGTCGAAGGCGAACCATCAGCCCTGCAACCCGTCATCAATGCCATCGCCACCAGCCCGCATGCGCCCGGCGTGATTTACATCGCGACCAATGAGGGCCTGTACCTCTCGCGCGACAACGGCCAGAGTTTTCAGTTGACGCAAATTGACGAAGACGCCAAGCGCGTTCGCAGCATCGTCTTCGACCCACGCACGTCACAGACGATTTATGCGGGCACCTCCGCTGGCTTCTTCCGTTCACTGGACGGCGGCAAAACGTGGGAACATCGCGGCGGCGGCATGCCGCAATCCACCAATATTGGCGGCCTGGTGGTCAGCGCCGCCAACCCTGATGAACTGTACCTGCTGGACGAATTGCGAATGGCAATCTTTCATTCCAAAGATCGCGGCCAGAACTGGGACAAGATGGAAGTCGGCCCGCTGCCCAGCCTGCGACTGTTGACGATGATCAGCGATCCATTCGATTCCAACAGGATTTATGCAGGATCGTATTCCGGCGGCGTGTACGTCATGAGCCGAAAATAGCTTCACTAAACATCGCAGTAAAAACTGAAGCGGCGCAACCGAGGGAATTTCTCATTGGTTGCGCCGCTTCAGTTTTTGCACGAATGAAATGAAATCCGCCCGCAGGTTTTCTTTTTGATATCGAGGTTGAATTAACAGCAAGCTTTCACTTCACGCTATAATTCGCCGCGGTCGAAAAAAACCTCGTTACCCAAACAACAAGATAACCAGAGAATGGACACCTATGACGACCACAAACTTGAACGTCACGCAGTTACTGGCGGATTGGCGCAATGGGAATGTTGATGCGCTCAATCAGCTGATGCCGCTGGTTTACGACGAAATGCGCGGCCTGGCCAAACGATACATGAGCCACGAACGCGACAGCCATACTCTGCAAACCAACGCGCTGGTCAACGAAGCCTACCTGCGGCTGGTCAATCAACAAGGCATTGACTGGCAAAACCGCGCGCACTTTTTCGCCATTGCTTCTCAGGTCATGCGCCATCTGCTGGTGGATCACGCCCGATCAAAACAATACGCCAAACGCGGCGGCGGTTCGCAGCAGGTAACGTTGAACGAAGGCACGGCACTGGTGGACGAATGCCCAATTGAAGTCCTGGCGCTGAACGAAGCTCTGGACAGGCTGGCAGTGATTGACCAACGCAAAAGCCGAATCGTTGAATTGCGTTACTTCGGCGGATTGAGTTCCGAAGAGACCGCTGAAGTGCTGGGCGTGTCGGAGATCACGGTCAAGCGCGAATGGTTGAAAGCAAAGGCCTGGCTGTTCCGCGAATTAAGCCAAACCGGCGCTCAGGTTTCAGAATAGATCCCAGTCAGAACGGCAATTCTCAGGTTGAAATATTGCGGGCCGGCATTTTGCCTTGTGCTTTTTCCACTCTTCATTTTTGGAGGGAGAGCCGCTGAAAAAAATGAGACATGCGAAGTCCAATGTGAAAAATGAGCGACGAACTGAAATTGATAATTGCCGCACTCAGAACTTCAAACAACGCCAAGTCGTAGCTCTGCTGGAAAGCGGCGACTGCGCAAAATTCGTAAACGAAAAGCTATGAACAGCGAACCAAAGCTTACTGAAGTCACCAATCGCGTGGAGTTTTTTATCCGCCGCTTCTTTGAACGCATCGGCGGCGTGATTGATTTTGCGTTGCGCCGCACAGCAGTGCCACGCACCGATCTGGCGGCGCTGATTCCCAACCTGGAACAGATGGTGGATGAAAAGCTGCGTAAAGAAGACAAGCGCATCGTCGCGCCGAATCTGATCGAGCTTCGCTACGATTACGAAAGCTACACGCAAATGGGCGCGTCGCGCCGCGAATTTCTGGAACGGGAACTGACTCAGAACATCTACGAATACATCTACAATCGGCGCTATCAAACGCTTGCTCCGGTGCAGGTCAAAATTGCTTACGACGCCTTCACGCGAGGGCTGGCAATCACCGCCGAATTTGGTGAAGCCAAAGCCGCCGTGCTGGATTCACCGCAGTTCAACCAGCAACCCGTGAACATCCAGGAGAAAAGCTGTCACATCCGCCTGCGCGACGCGGCGGACAAATGGCAGGCGCGCGCCACGGTTAAAAATAATTCCGACCCTGTTGGAATTGGGCGCAACGTCGCCAATGCGATTTTGATTGATGATCTGTCAGTCTCCAATTTTCACGCCGCATTTGTGATGCGCCCGGACGGAACAGTTGAACTGGCCGATCGTAACAGCGCCAATGGAACTTCGATCAACACCGTGCAGCTTGAATCCGGCGACCGCAAAATCGTCCGCGACGGCGACCGCCTGCAATTCGGCGATGTTGAGTTGAAACTTGAACTGAAGATGAACGAAGAGTAACCAAAGTCCGACAAGCTGCCAGCTTGTCGCTTAATCTGAATCAGGCACGTTCAAAGCCAATGACAAGCTGGCAGCTTGCCGGACTTTATCTTATGAACTTTCCCTTCATCGCAACGCTCATCCTGCTCATTGGCTTATTAGGCTTGATCCTTTCGCTGTTTCTTTCAGCGTGGCGCTATCGAGCGCGCGCGACATCACAAATAGACCCAAACTTACCCGATGATTTCGGCCCGCGATTAACCAGTGGCCGATTGCGCTGGGTGCGTTGGGCTTTTGCGCTGACAGTGCTGGCGGCATTGGGTTTTCATGTGTATTGGGGATTGTTTGCGACGGGGCCGGTAGGTCAGAACCAGGACTTTGCCGGATTGAAAACGCGCCGCGATCAACGCAACCGTCGCGAAGTCGAGAGCACGCTGCGCGGCTGGATTTACGACCGCCATCACGACCCCAAACGCGCGCTGGCTAAATACCGTTACCTGAACGGCGAGATCAAACGCGATTACCCGCTGGGCGCAGCGGTGTCGCACATCATCGGTTTTGCCACGCTGGTTCGCGGCGAAGACGGTTTGGAACGCGCTGTCGCTGCGCCGCCGCCGCCCAAAGAAGAGAAAAGCCTGTGGCAGAAGATCACGCAGTTCAGCAGCGAAGACACGCGCCCACCCGTCGGCCAGGACTTGGTCTTGACGATTGACGCCGACCTGCAAAAAGCCGCCGCCGACCAACTGCAAAACAAACGCGGCGCGATTGTCCTGCTCAACCCGCAGACCGGCGAGATTCTGGCGATGGCCAGCACGCCCGGCTTCGACCCTGACGGCATTAACGACAACGAGGCTTGGGCCAGGCTGCAACTTGATGCCGGGCGCAAACCGCTGGTCAACCGCGCAATGAATGAATATTACCTGCCCGGTTCGACCTTCAAGACCGTCACCGCATCCGCCGCCATCGAAGCGCGAATGGACAATCTGACCTTCACTTGTCGCGGCGAAGGTTGGACGCCGCCCGGTTCCGGACGCCCTATTCGTGACGACGAAGGCGAATCGCATGGCACCATCGGCTTGCTGGAAGCCTACACGCATTCCTGCAATCAATACTTCGCGCAGCTTGGCGTTGCCGTTGAACGCCAGCGAATGGGCGAAGCAGCAGCGCGCTTCGGCCTGAAAGTCTTCGAATCCGGCGTGGCATCGTTGCGCGCAGGCAATGAGCCGAAGTTTTTCAATACCGACAATCCAATTCTGTCCGGCGTGCTGGCCCCGCGCTATTCAACATTTGTCACCGGCAAGGGCGTGACGAAATACGACCTAGGACTGGAATCCATCGGACAGGGTTACGTGCAATTGACGCCGATCCAAATGGCAATGGTCGCCGCCGCCGTGGCCAACAACAGCGGCAATGTCATGAAACCCGCGCTGGAGATGGGCCGCCAGCCCGCCGCCTTCAGTCAAGCCATGTCGCCGCAAACCGCCGCCAAGATGCGCGGCCTGATGGCATCGGTCGTCCAACGCGGCACCGCCGCAGGCGTATTCGGCGGATTGATCCGCAACAAGATCAACGCCGGAGGCAAGACCGGCACCGCACAACGCACCGTCCCCGAAGTTGATCCTCAAACCGGCCAAGCCAAAACCTACATTGACCGCGCCGGCAAAACCAGAACCAAGATGCGCGAAAAGCCGCGCGTTGATTCCTGGTTTATTGGCTTCGCTCCCGTCGAAAACCCGCAGATCGCCTGGGCCGTCGTCGTCGAAGAAGGCGGGTACGGCGCAAAAACCTCTGCGCCGATTGCCGGCAATTTGCTGTTGAAAGCGCAAAGCCTGGGCTTGGTCACAACGCCACAGCCGCAATCCGCATCATCGCCTCGCCCACGGCGATAACGCTTCAGAACTTCTCACGAATTCTGAGGTAGCTCGCAAAACGCGGCAAGCCATTCTTCGTCAGCCCACGATAGGTATACGTGACAACCGCACCAATCGCCGGCGGATTGGCGCGCACCGCATCCTTAAAACCCGTGCCGATTTGGAAGCGCTTGCCGTCCGCCGTTTCAACCCGCAGTGCGCCCATTATCCCCGTGTACTTGCCTTTGCCCGGCACGTAGCCAATCACCGTCGCCTCGGCGTCATCCAACGGTTTCAATTTCAGCAGCGCATCGTTGCGCCCCGTGACGTAAGGCGCATCGGCGCGGTGAAGCATCAAGCCTTCGCCGCCCGCGCGGACGACTTCCGCGAGCTTGCGTTTGAGCGCGGCGTTGTCAGGCACGCGAAATTGCTCCACGGCGACGAGTTGCGGGAAGTTCACGTGCGCGACGATGCGTTTGATCTGTTCGTAGCGTTCGGCAAACGTCCCCCCCGCTTCAGAAGGTGCTTCGGGCAATTCAAAAATCATATATTTGATCTGCCGCCATTCGTCTTCCAGCGGCGTCGTTTTGCGCACCGCGCCCGACAGCTTTTCAAACTGCCCACGCGCCATCCACAACTCGCCATCGAGCGGGCGCGACGGCAGCTTGGCGATGAACCAAGCAGGCGCGGCGAACGCATTGCCCGCGCGCGAACGCAGCACCTTGCCATCCCACAGCGCGCGCACGCCATCATATTTTTCGCTGACGAGGTACGGTGCCGGGTCAATGTTGATGTTGGCTACGTTGGCGAGCAAGGCGCGCGGCGTAGTGTCGGCGGATTGCGCTTGGGCGAATGGCGCAAGGCATAAACAAAGGGCGAAAAGGGAAAGGCGAATGATAGGCGGCATAAGGCTGACTCCTTTGATGGTGAACAGGGTTTCCTTCGGCGTGGTTGTCAAGCTTACGCCGCACGCTTCAAATCCAGCCGCAACCGGATGCCGAGCGCGTTCAGCAGCCCCGTGACATCCGCCCATTGCAGTTGTGACGCAGGCAAGGGCAGGTGTTTGGCTTCCGCTACATCCCGCAATGCCAATTGAAAAGCAGCCTCGTCGTTCTCTTCCAATACCGCATTCGGGTAGCCTGCGGCGTATTCAGGGTCACGCAACCGCGCCAACAAATCTTCCTTGTAACTCACAGCCGCTTTCGCTTTCATCTTCATTGCTTCTCGCGCTCATGGGCGCAATTCTGATAATCGGCCCAGTATTTTTTCGCCAGCTTAATATCGGCGGCTTGCGTGCGTTTGTCGCCGCCGCAAAGCAGTACGACCAAAGTTACGCCTGCCATGGCAAGGTAAACACGATAGCCCGGCCCATAATCAATCCGCAACTCCGACACACCGCCGCCCACGGTTTTGACATCACCCGGATTACCGCCGCGCAAACGCGCTAACCGCGCATCAATCCGCATCTGCGCTTCACGATCTTTCAAAGCAGCAAGCCATTCCCGAAAGGGCACAGTGCCCTCTTGTGTCTGGTAGTATTCGATCTCTTTTGGCTG
>JBBQVH010000047.1:0-52607 GCA_038211695.1 Blastocatellia bacterium
GGCTTGCAAATGCGTGCGCCCAATAGGCGACTTGGCCAGCGACTGTGGAACAAGATGGTATCTTGTTCCCGACCGCCAGGCACAAGATGCCATCTTGTGCCACATCTGCCAGCGGTCGCACACAAGTGCAAACCGCTATAAGTTAGGTGGAGAAAGCTCGTTGTGTCAGTAGCCCGTATTACCTGATCTTCACCTGATTATGGGAGGGCAGGTTATTTTTTGAGGTCGTTGAAATGCAGGATTGTGTTGAAGAGCATTCCGAATTCACCGTGATTCTGCCAGCGGTAACAGGGATTGGTGGCAAACAGGATCACGCGGCCTTTGCCTGTCGGCACATCCACGATGGCCGGACGGTTGCGCGTTTCTGCGATGCCGCGCGCTAATCCGCTCAACACCGATTTTTCAGTGCCGGGGAAACGCATCAGCACTTGCTCTTTATCGCGCTCCGGCACGTTCAGCAGCGGCCCGTTGGCGTAGCGCACAGGAATCGTTTTGCCGGTGTAGCCATAAAAGATCGGATGTTCGGACTTCAGGATTTCGGCTTCAACAATCGGCCCCGGCGCGTAAAACTGCGGCGAAGTGCGGCCCACATCAATGCGCCGCGTCAGGCCGAATTCAGCAGGGAAGAAGCTGGCCGTGCCCAGCGTCACCAATAAGCCGCCATCGTTGACGAACTTTTCAATCTCCGCCACGCCTGCCAAGCCCATGCCACCGGTAATGTCTTCGGAGGAGCCATACGCACCCATCGTTTTGAACTCGCTGGTCTTGGTGTACGGGATCGGTTTCGATTTCGGTTCAATGTCGAAGACGATGCGTTTGCCGCTGCCGCCTTGATTGGGCATAAGAATCATATCGTAAGCGTCGCGCAGCTTGCCCTGCTTAATGCGCTCTTTGTAAATCAGGTCGTATTTGATTTCGAACTGATCCAGCGCGTGGCGCACCCATCCGACTTCCTGCGTGCTGCCCCAGGTGGTGAACATCGCCAGTCGTGGCAGATCAACGTCGTGCATTGGGAAATCTGCTGGAAAGTCTGCAACATCCGGATCAATAGCAATGCCCGCCAGCGCCGCTTCGACGCGATCAAGCACGCGCTTTCCATCTTGAACCTGCGGAATCAGGAATGACCCAGCAGGCAGTTCACCTTCGGAAGTGTGCTTGAAGCTTTTCTCGTTGGCCTTTACGACCAAATCTTTCAACCGATACCGAATGGCAATCATCGAGTTTGAGCCATGATTGGGAATGACATAGTACTTAGCCAAAGCCTTGCTCAGCACCATTCCCTTTGTATTTGCCTTGAACGGCGCCTTGATGTTTTCGACCTGTGCATTAAGGATGGCTTTGTCACTGATCTCCTTGACCTCGGTCTGTAACATCAGTCCCATCGTCCAACCAGTGTCATCGTAGGTGCGCAAGCTCGGATCAGGAAAGTTTTGTTTCTCGAGCAGGATTTTCGCCAGCCGCCCGTATGGCTGATCGCGTTTGATGACGAGCGAACCTTCCGGAAACGAGCCTTCTTGCAATTTGATTTCCGTCGTTGCGCGCCCGATTTCAATGCCTTGCGTCAGAAGCAAATTGGCCAATAACTCGACGCGTGTCATATCCGCCTGCGGCGGGATGACGTATCCATATGGGGCTTCGTTCTTACCTGCTTCAATCGAATTGCGCGACTTCTGGTAGAAGTTTTCGACGATGACTTTGGGAAACTGCGAAGTGAGTTGTAATGCGCTGAGCACCCCCGTTTCCATATAGTTCGTGTTGTTGCGCATTGACCATTCGACTTCTTTGTAGGGCGGCAGCGGGCGGTACCATTCGCGCGAAGTCTGGCCAGCGCCTTCCGGAGGCGCGACTTTGCGCTTCATGGTGTTTGCGCCGCCGTTACCGAACGTCTCATACATTCGGATCATTCCGTTGTGATTCGAGGACATAAACGCCAGATAACCTGGCGACCACATATCTACAAAGCCGTGCGTCCAGACGCCGGGCATTCCATACTTGATCATCTGAGACATTTCGAAGTTTGCAAACCACGGCAGTTCGCCGTACAGGATTGGATCAAGCGTCGGCTGCTGCGGGGCTTGCCCGCTGAAGGTGTACATAAACGGCACCGATTCGTGCAGGTCGTGCATGATCGGTGGATGCCATTGCAGGTACCAGTTCAGCAGGTTGCGCATCGTTACCTGCGAATAATTGATGTCGCGATTGTTGTCGTGAAAGATGTATTTGCCCCAGTAAGGCGGCCCGCCCATTGAATCCTCTTCGGTCTTCTCTTCAATCTTGTAGCGGTAGTACCAGTCAACATAACGATCGCGCCCGTCCGGATCGGCAGCGGGCGTGATCGAAACGATGACGTTGTCGCGGATGGCATTGATGATGGGCGAATCTTCGACCGTTAGACGATAGGCTAACTCCATCAGCATTTCTGGCGGGCCGGTTTCGGCGCTGTGCAGTCCGCCGCTGAAATGGTAGATCGGCTTTGCTTTGGCGATGATCTCCTGCGCTTGCGGTTCGGTCAGCTTTCGCGGATCGGCTAACTGGCCGAGATAGTCGCGATAGGTTTCCAGATTCTTGATCGTCTCTTCGCTGGCGATGAAGACGACCAGACATTCGCGCCCTTCATCAGTTTGTCCGATGTTGATGACCTTGACGCGCGGCGATGCCTTTTCCAGCGCGCGATAGTAACGATAGCTGTCCGCCGTGTAGGTCAGTTTTTTCGGCTGGCCGATATGATAGCCAAGCACGTCTTTCGGCGACGGCACGCCCGCAACTTTCGGCAGATGATCCACCAACGGGCTGATGAACTCCGGCTTCGTCGTCCATTCCTTGACGGATTTGGCGAAGTCGGCATCTTGTGCCTGAGGCATTTGCTGCTGTTGCGCGAAGGCAACTGCGGCGAACGAGGTCAGTAACAATAAGCTCGATAATGAGCGAAGGGAGAAGCGAGTCATTATGGTTTTCCTTCGGTTGCCAGTGATCAGACAGAAAAATGAGAGAGAGAAAAATAGGAGCGGGTGACCGGATGGAGAACGTCTGCCGTCTTCCACGAGTAGACAGTTTCGGAAGTCTTTCCCCATTTCCAGGCTTATTTTCCTTTCCCAGATTTTCCTGTCCGAGCAGTAAGCATCGGACAGGAAAATCTGGGAAAGGAAAATAAGAACAGGGAGGCGAAACTTCTGAAGTCTTCCACTAGCCTCTCTCAATCTCTCCACCTCTCCATCTCTCCGTCACGCTTTTACCACGCCGATATACGGCAGATTGCGGTACCGTTCGGCGTAATCCAAACCATAGCCGACAACGAACTCATCCGGGATGTCGAAGCCAATGTAATCGGCCTGAACGTCAACCTTGCGCCGTTCCGGTTTGTTGAGTAAGGTTGCAATCTTGATGGACGTAGCGCCTCGCGCGCGGAAGCTGTTCACCAAATAGCTGAGCGTCAATCCCGTATCCAGAATATCTTCGACCAAAATGATGTCGCGCCCTTGCAGCGGTTCATCCAGGTCTTTGATGATTTTGACTTCGCCCGAGGATTTGACGCCTTTGCCGTAGCTTGAAACGGCGATGTAATCAATGGACAGGTTCAGATCAATCGCGCGCATCAGATCGCTCAGAAAGACCATTGCGCCTTTCAGCACGCAGATCAATTCCGGACGGCGTCCGGCGTAATCGCGGGCAATCTGTTCGCCCAACTGGCGAATGCGTTCCTGTAATTTATGGGTCGGAATCAGAACCGTCAGGTCAGGATGAGTAAACTCCGACACAGGGTTCTGGCGTTCCAGGTTATTGGCAGCATTATCAGCAGCGGGCATTGCCAAGCTCCTTGCGAGTCGCCTCAACAGTAAAGAAGGGCGCGTAAGACAGCCCGCGCCGGCGCTTGGGCTGAGTAAAATTGTTTGATTGGTGATCGTGGAGAAGCGGCACTATATTGGCCGAATCCTGGAGTGTCAATTTCACCTAAAATCCCAAACTTCAAAGTAAAAAAGCATGGACTACAGATTTCCACTGATCGAAAAACTTCCTCCTTATGTTTTTGCCGTCATCAACCAGTTGAAGATGGAAGCCCGCCACACTGGCGAAGATATTATTGACTTGGGGATGGGCAATCCGGACCTGGCCACGCCCGACCCGATTGTCAATAAGCTGGTCGAAGCCGCGCGCAATCCGCGCAACCACCGGTATTCGGCATCGAAAGGCATTCCCAACCTGCGCCTGGAAATCAGCAAATGGTACGCGCGCCGGTATGGCGTCGAAATTGACCCGGAAACCGAAGCCATCGTCACCATTGGCGCAAAGGAAGGCTTTTCGCATCTGGTGCTGGCGCTGGTCGAACCCGGTGACAAAGTGATTGTGCCCGACCCCAGCTACCCGATTCATTCTTTTGCCGCGACGATTGCGGGATGCCAACTGATCAAACTGCCGATCAACAACGGGCCGGAAGAGATGATGGAGAGCTTGCGCCGGCTGGAATTCTCACGTTTAGACCAGCCCAAATTGCTGGTGTTGTCGTTCCCGCACAATCCGACGACGGTCTGCGTTGAACTGGATTTCTTTGAAGAAGCGGTTGCGCTGGCCCGCAAACGCGGCTATTTGATCGTTCACGATTTGGCCTACGCCGATCAGACGTTTGATGGTTACAAAGCGCCGAGCATCTTGCAGGTTCCCGGCGCGAAAGATGTCGCGGTCGAGATGTTTTCGATGTCGAAAAGCTATTCGATGCCGGGCTGGCGGATGGGCTTTTGCGTGGGGAACAAACAAGCGATTGGAGCTTTGACGCGGCTGAAAAGCTATCTGGATTACGGCATCTTTCAGCCGGTGCAAATCGCCGGAGTCATCGCGCTGCGTGATTGCGACGCCATCGTGCCGGAGATCGTCGAGGTCTATCGCAAACGCCGCGATGCTCTGATCAAGGGCTTGAAGACGGCGAACTGGAACGTGCCATCGCCAAAGGGAACGATGTTTGTGTGGGCGAAAATCCCAGAATACTTTGCCAAAGATGGTTCGCTGGAATTCGCCAAACAGTTGATTCAGCGCGCCGGCGTTGCCGTTTCGCCCGGCATCGGTTTCGGCGAACGCGGAGAAGGGTACGTGCGCTTCGCGCTGGTCGAGAACGAACAGCGCATCGCCCAAGCCGTTCGCGGCATCAAGTCGTTTCTGAACGATTGAAGTGATTTTCAAACCCGGAGGTAAGAACTATGGCCGAACCCAATATTGCAGCCGTCGCTAAAGCTGAACTCCTTCCGCTGCCCCCCGCCTTTGAGCCGGACCCGGACGCGATGTTCATGCTGCTGACAGAAGATGATCTACCTAGCGAGGATGGGGTGCCTATGGAAAGCGACCGACATCAGAAGCAGATGTTTTTGCTGCTGGAAGTTTTAGAACTGCATTGGGCGGAGCGGGAAGATTGGTGTGCGGGCGGCAATATGTTTCTCTATTTCAGCGCCCAACAGACCAAAGGCGCGGACTTTCGCGGGCCGGACTTCTTTGCCGTGCTTGGCGTGCCGCATCGCCAGCGGAAAAGTTACGTTGTCTGGCAAGAAGGAAAAACCCCGGATGTGATCATCGAACTGCTTTCGGATTCGACGCGGGAATTCGACAAGAATGCGAAGAAACAGGTTTACCAGGACAGGCTGCACCTGCCGGAATACTTCTGGTATGACCCGCATAGCCAGGAATGGGCGGGATTTGAATTGCGCGATTGGCAATACGAGCCAATTGAGCCTGACGAGCATGGCCGGTTAATCAGCAAGCGGCTTGGGCTGGCGCTGGCGCAACGCGAAGGCCGATTCCAAAACACGGGTGGAATCTGGCTGCGGTGGGAAACGCTCGATGGCGAATTGTTGCCCACCGGCGAGGAGATGGCGCGCGCTGCTTTGCAGGAAGCCAAAGCTGCGCAGCGCGAAGCCAAAGCTGCGCAGCGCGAAGCCGAAGCCGCACAGCGCGAAGCCGAAGCCGCACAGCGCGAAGCCAAAGCCGCACTAAGTGAAAAGCAAGTCAGCGAACAACGCGCCGTCGAATTGGAGGCTGTGTTGGCAAAGTACCAGGCGCAATTCGGAAAACTGCCGGAGTAGCCGCCGATCATCAAATCACGAGGGCATATCTTGAAAAGTTATCGCACGTTTCTGATCGCCGCCGCGCTGTTTCTGTTGTGCGCTGTTTTGCTCGGCTTGCAGGCGAAAGGCGCGGGGCCGCTGCCGGGCGACTTGGAATTCAGCCGGTTGGTTCAAAGCTTATTGCCGTTCAATGGCGGCGTCAGCACGTTGTGGAAGGTTTTGGGCGAGACGCTGCGATACTTGCCGTTCGCGGTGCTGGCCGTCGTGCTGGGTTTGCGAAAGTGGGATTGGGCGGCGCTGGTGGCGCTGGCGTGTTTGCCTGTGATGTTTTGGAGCGAGTCTTTGCTCAAGCCGTTATTCGCCCGTCCGCGCCCGGTGGCTGGTTTGGTCACCATTTATCAGGCGGCGAAAGGAACCGGCTTTCCCAGCGGCACGGCGATGCAGGCGATGGCGGTGGCCGGTGTGCTGCTCTATCTGGCGCGATTGGCAGGCCCATCGGCGCTGGCCACGTCCGTGACAGTCTTTTCGCTGCTGTTCCTGCTGCTGAGCAATGTGGCGCGCGTTCACGTTGGCGCACATTGGGCAACGGACATCGTGGGCGGCTGGCTATTTGCCAGCGCCTGGCTGGCATTGTTGCTGGCGGGGCATCAATGTTGGTTGGATTGCCAGCCGGATGAGGAGCCAGCCTAAGACGAGTGAAACCATGAACAACGAAGAGCAGAACAAGTCGCGGGAAGCCGTTCGCCAATTAGTTCGCGAAGCGTTGCAGCAACAGATTGGCGGCGCGCCCGCGCAGGCAACTGCCAGCGCGCCTGGTTCGCCTGATGCTGATGCTGCTGCTGATGCTGTGGTTGACGAATCGGCTAAAAGTGTCATCACCGAATCCGATCTTCACGATTTGCCTGTCAACGCCAAGCTGATGATTCGTGAAGGCGCAATCATTACGCCGGCGGCGCAGGATTTGATTCGTGAACGCGGCATCGAACTTCGCCATCGCACACGGCGATCCTTTTCAGGAAAGGGGACCGGCGCACATCGCGTGATTGCCATCGGTTCCGATCACGGCGGCTTTGAAGCGAAAGAGAAATTGAAAGGGCTGCTGGACGAACTCGGCTTCAAGTATCGGGACTTCGGCGCGTTTTCAGAAGAAGCGGTGGATTATCCTGACTTCGCGCATGCCGTGGCGCGTACCGTGGCCGATGGCGCGTGCGATCTGGGAATCGTTGTGGATGGCGCGGGCATTGGTTCGTGTATGACAGCCAACAAAGTGCCGGGCGTGCGCGCGGCGATGTGTTATGACGCGGCGACGGCCCGCAACAGCCGCGAACATAATTACGCCAATGTGCTTACGCTGGGCGGACGCATGCTTTCCACCGAACAGATTCGCGAAATTGTTCAAGCCTGGCTGGCAACCCCCGAAGGCGAAGCGCGGCACGGCAAGCGCGTCGCAAAAATTATGGCTATTGAACGTCAGTATCTGCGGTAAACCGATCCCCCGAAAACCTTCAGCATTTCTTTCCCAATATTCATAGTTTCAAATGCCGGCCGAATGTCGGCGTAACTTCCGTTGGCGAGCCGGCATTTCAAGTCATTACGTAACAAGAGGTATTCAAATGAAGTCGAGCAAAATTCGTTTTATTCACGCACTGTCAGTATCAGCGCTGTTGATGGTCGTTCTTGCCTTCTATTCATCGCCTGCGGGGGCAGCGCAATCACGCGAAGTGCGGGTGGTGGGCAATACCGCCGTGGCAGGGCAGAACGTCAACGTCGCCATTGAATTGGTTGCGCTTGGCAACGAGAACGCCCTCGGCTTCAGCCTGAATTTCAATCCGGCGATCTTCAGCAATCCGGTAGGGGCATTGGGAACGGGTGGGGCGGGCGCGACGTTCAACTTCAACTCGCAAGTGGCCAGCGGGCGCGCTGGCGTGACGGTGGCGCTGGCTGCTGGACAGAGTTTTGCCGCTGGAACGCGTCAGATTATCGTCGTCACGTTTGCAGTTGTGGCCAACGCGGCGGCGGGCGCAACTTCCATCAGCTTCGGGGATCAGCCAGTAGTCCGCGAAATCTCCGATCCCAATGCCAATCCGGTGACGGCGACTTTCACGCCCGGAACCATCACCATCCAGCAGCCGAATCCGGTGCCCGCGCTGACATCTCTGCTTCCGTCATCTGGCCCGGCGGGCAGCGGCGGTTTTCCGTTGACGGTCAACGGATCGAATTTCGTCAACGGCTCAACCGTGCAATGGAACGGCAGCGCGCGCACGACGACTTTTGTCAGCGGCACGCAACTGACGGCGATCATCCCCCCGACTGACCTGGCTGTCGCAGGCACGGCCACTGTGACCGTCGTCAACGCAGCGCCAGGGGGAGGGATGTCGAATGGCCTGACCTTCACACTCAATAATCCCGTGCCCGCAATCACTAGCTTAAGTAACACATCGGCGACAGCGGGCAGCGGCGGTTTTCCGTTGACGGTCAACGGATCGAATTTCGTCAACGGCTCAACCGTGCAATGGAACGGCAGCGCGCGCACGACGACTTTTGTCAGCGGTACGCAACTGACGGCGATCATCCCCCCGACTGACCTGGCTGTCGCAGGCACGGCGACAGTGACTGTCGTTAACGCCCCGCCGGGCGGCGGAACGTCAAACGGTCTGACCTTCACGATCAACAATCCCGCGCCCGCCATTACCTCTTTAAGTCCGAACGCAGCCACAGCGGGAGGCGCGGCATTCACGTTGACGATTAACGGCAATGGTTTTGTCAGCACGTCCAGCGTGTGGTGGAACGGCGCGGCGCGAGCAACAACGTTTGTCAGCGCGACGCAGTTAACGGCGCAGATTCCAGCGTCAGACATCGCTACGGCAGGGACGGCAAATGTTGTTGTGATGAATCCCGCGCCCGGCGGAGGATCGTCCAGCGCCGCCAGCTTTACCATCGGTCAGGTGCAAAATCCCGTTCCGGCAATCGCCAGTATGTCGCCATCCAGCGCGCAGGCGGGCGGCGCGGGCTTTACCTTGACGGTCAACGGGACAAACTTCATCAATGGTTCAACGGTGCAATGGAACGGCAGCGCGCGGACGACCAGCTTCGTCAGCGCAACGCAATTGACGGCGGCAATCCCGGCCAGCGACATCGCGACGGCGGGCACGGCCAATGTGACGGTCAACAACCCCGCGCCGGGCGGAGGAACATCGTCGTCAGCGACTTTCACGATCAACAATCCCGCGCCAACCATTGCGAGCCTCAGTCCGGCGTCGGCGACAGCAGGCGGCGCGGCGTTTACGATGACGGTCAATGGAACAAACTTCGTCAATGGTGCGACGGTGCGATGGAATGGCGGCGCACGCACGACCAGCTTCACCAATGCCACGCAATTGACCGCGCAAATTCCAGCCAGCGACATCACCGCCGCAGGCACGGCCAGCATTACGGTTGTTACCCCCGCGCCCGGCGGCGGCACGTCGAACGCATTGCAATTCACTGTTAACGGATCGCTGGCTGGCGTTTCGGCGGCGAGTTTTTTGGGCGCTGAATTGGCCAGCGAATCCATCGTCGCGGCCTTCGGCGTGAATCTGGCGACATCGGTGCAGATCGCCACCAGCGTTCCCTTGCCAACGACCCTGGCAGAAACAACGGTGTCCGTGAAAGATAGTGTGGGAACCACGCGATTAGCGCCCCTGTTTTTCGTTGCGCCATCACAAGTCAATTATCAAATGCCTCCGGGCACAGCCAACGGCGCGGCGACGGTGACGATTACCAGTGGCGACGGCAAAGCTTCTGTTGGCGTGCAGCAAATCGCCACCGTCGCGCCGGGTTTGTTCACGGCCAGCGCCACTGGCGTGGGAGCGCCCGCCGCAACCATCCTGCGCGTCAAAGCGGACGGCGCGCAAATCTTCGAACCGATTGCGACCTTCGATGCCGGGCAGAACAAATTCGTGCCCATTCCGATTGATCTGGGGCCGGTGGGCGAACAGGTCTTTGTGCTGTTGTTCGGGACGGGCTTCCGTTTTAACAGCGGACTTTCTTCGGTTGTGGTAACTATCGGCGGTACTGGCGCTGAAGTGCTTTACGCCGGACTACAAGGCGATTTTGTCGGCCTGGATCAATCCAACGTGCGCATTCCGCGCAGCTTGATTGGGCGCGGCGAAGTTGATCTGGTCATGATCGTGAACGGCAAAGTCGCCAATACAGTGCGCATCAGCATCAAGTGAAAGACGGCACGGTTTTGGCGGCTGACTTTGACAGCGGTTTGGGGTGCGCTGGCGAGCGAAGAGGGAAGGAATGAGGCCGCCTGCTATCGAACAAACGGCCTCAAGTTCAGTCAAAATGGATTACTGATCAGGGGTTGCTGATTACCACCGGCGAGAATAATTATTCTGGCGATATCCCTGTGCATATCCTCGGCGGAATCCTTCACGATAGAAGGAATTCCCTTTTCTAAAGTGGCTGGAATTATTCGGATCGAATGACCGGCGATTCCGCGCATCTTCCTGTCCCCGATCCAATCCGTCGTGATACCCCTTTTGCTCGTCCCGGTTGTTATATCCATACGAACCGTTGCGATCATCTCTGCGATCCCGGCGATCGCGTTCCCGCTCACGATCCCAGCGATCATCTCTGCGGTCATCTCTGCGGTCATCTCTGCGGTCATCTCTGCGATCTTGGCGATAGCGCCAATCGTCCTGTGCTTGCACAGCAGACAGGCTTGATAGACCGGGAACAACGACGAACCCTACCGCGAGGGCGAAAGCCAATCCATACTTCTTAATTCCTTGAATGTTCATTTTTCAGTATTCACCTGAGTCTATCAGACTGCGTAAGTGCAACTGATTCAGGTCTCCTTTCGCCGGGCACCAATTGCACGTGGCGGGCCATAGCTCTTGGAACAATCTAAACAGATGAAAAGAAAACTTCTACGCGATTTATAGAGGTAGGTTTGGGTCATGCACACAACTTTCAGACATACCAAATCGTGGAGAGTGCGACCCAAAAGGACGTAGGAAAAGCAGATCACTTACTGATATGAAAAAAACAGGTGGCGCAATTATTGAAGGCTCAATCGCTGTTTCGAGGAGCTAGCGAGAGCACACCGGAAGGAACACAAAAGGCGCAAAAGTGAAGACACAAAAAGCGCAAAAGCGAAGACAGTTTCAAGCAGATCAAAAAACATCTGTGCCTTTTGCGTAGATTTTGTGCGTCTTGTGTTCCAACTCCTCGATTCAGCGATAGAGCCTTATTGGGTAGTGGTTCATGTGGGAGAGATGTGTCAGTAGCCCGACCGTGAGGGAGGGCCGCCGTACGCCACGCCAGCGCTTGCTCACGCGCGGGCTACTGACACGTGGTTGCATCGTGCTCTCTCTCTTCACTGAGCCACTACCCCTTATTGAATTGCGCCACTCTTGTTTAGCTGGCTGGTTCGGTCGTCATCTTGTAGGTTTTGATGTCCGTCGGTTTTGCCAGCAGGTCGGCGATGGTATTGCGAAAGGTTTGAATGTGGGATGACTGCGCGTGCTGCTGCAACCCCGCCATGCTTGTCCAGTTCTCGTAAAACACAAACAGACTGGGTTTCTCATCCGACCGGTGAAGGTCGTAGTTGATGCAGGCAGCTTCGGCGCGCGTTGCCGCGACCACTGCCGAAGCAGCTTGCAGGAATGTTTCTTCCGTTCCCGGTTTGACTTCGATGTAAGCGATGACGGTGACTTTCTCTTGGGTCATGAATTGTCCTTTTTGAAGTGAAGATTAAGTTGGCAAAAGCCGCGCGCAACTGTGCCATCGGTCTTCGTCGTGGGCAAGTGGAAACTGCAACTAGAAACTTCCGGGCGGATCAATTATTGTCTCGGCGATAATTCATCACATCAAAAGAGGAGAGAGCAGATTGAACCGCGACACTTCACGCAGGCAGTTTCTGCAAATCGGCAACGCCGCCGTCTTTGCTTCGTTGCTGGCAGGCAGATCATCAGGTGAGACGATGAAACTGAGAGAAGCAAAAGATGCCGTGGATCATTTGGTGCTGGTCGTGAATGATCTGCAACGCGGCATCGAATGGTTCGAGCAGAAGACCGGTGTGCGCGCCATGGTTGGCGGCAGACATCCGAATCGCTGGACACAAAACGCGTTGGTGTCTTTTAGCAGTGGTGGCAGTCGGCAATATCTGGAAATCCTTGCGCCTGATCCGCAGCAGGTTGGGCATGAACGTGCCGCTGATTTATTGAAACTGACCACACCGCGTTTTGTGCTTTGGGCGTCGGCCACCAACGAAATAGATGTGCTGGCGCAGAATGCCAAAGCCGCCAAGCTGACCGTCGCTGGGCCGTTTGATGGTTCGCGCGCGCGGCCTGACGGCAAGCTGCTCAAGTGGCGTTCGCTGAGCGCCGCCCGTGAAGCGGACAAAGATATCGTCTATTTCAACGTCATTCCGTTCTTCATCCAATGGGACAAAGACTCGCTTCATCCGTCGCAAGATTCGCCCGCAGGCTGCCAACTTCTCTCGTTGGCATTTGAGCATCCCGAACCGGAGAGCATCGCGTCAGTGATGAAATCGCTGGGAATCAACGCGAACATCAGCAAAGCTTCCACGTCCACAATCAAAGCCACACTACAAACACCGAAAGGCAAACTGGAGTTGGGGTGAGCGAATGGACGAACAGGTTCAGAAAACAGAGCCAGCCTCGACCGAAGCGACCAACCAGCACCCATTTCCGCGCTGGCTGAAGCGGCTCGGCCTGGCCGGATTTCTCTTCTACCTGATCAAAGGATTGCTGTGGATCCTGATCCCGGCATTAGTGGCCAAAGGTTGTTCGTAGTCCGGACGCCGGGATATTTTGGCTGCGGCGACCTTATTCTTGAAGCTGGCGATGGAAGTCCGGATTCCGGCTGATGTTCTCCTGACGCCGGGCTTCGTAATCGGCGCTGCGCTGTTGCAGGTAAGATTGGATTTCGGACTGATGATCGAGATAGAAGGCGATTGCCCCATAAACCTGGGCCAGTTTCAGCGTCGGAAATGACTGCTGATAATAAGACTCGGCTTCCGGCGACGAAATAATCGTAACTACTCACGGGATTTTGCGCGAGCGCTTTCAACTAATTGTGCTGAGAGCCGAAATAACAACAAAATATTGTTGTTATGGACTAGCTCAACTGCTATTCAACCAAGCAAAATCGCTAAATCGCCAAAATCGGCGCTGAGAACAAAGGACTTAACCCGTGGGTAGTTGCAAATAATCACCTTCGCTTAACTCAACATATCCTCTGGTAGCTGTTTCCATGATTTCTCCTAGGTTGCTTGGACGACGGCATTATAACCTGGATTTTAGAGCAGGCTGGGGGCGCAACCGCTAGCCGGAGATGCCATCAAGTGCGCGGACCAGCCCTCTTTTTCCAAATGAAACCTGCTTCGTTGAGCAAACGCTCTTGGTCAGAACTGAGCTTGCTGCACTTCATGTTTTGCCGTTGCTTATCAACCCATCTATAGAGCGCAGGGCTATCTGAACACTCCCTCGGCACATCACAATCGCCATGAATTTCCTTGAACTTCAGCAATTCTGCATAACGACTTTCCCAAGACTGAGTCGCTCCGCGCAACTCCCAAGCAAATCCAATTTCTTGAAGCAATCGCTCGCATTCTGGGCTTAGCTCTTCTCTCTTCTTTTGCTGGCGCTGCACAGTAACCCAATTGGCAAGGCTCTTGTTTTCCTCCCAGGTGGATGGAACATTGCAATCTCCATAAACCTGCTTGTAACGGAGCAACTCGTCGAATCTAGTTTTCCATATCGTGTTAATTCCACTCTCGTCTTTTCGGATATCTGATTTGCGGCTGGTTTCCCACGCAAAACCGATTTCATCTAGCTTTGCCTGACGGTCGGGGGAAAGGCTTCTGCTGTTTCGTCTAGTCCGCATAGTATTTACGAATTGACCCAGCTTCGGAAACTCAGGGTAATTGAAGGGCACCTCGCAGTGACCGTGCTTCTCCCTAAATTTTATCAATTCTTCAACTCGGTCCTCCCAACTTCCACGATCTCGCATCTTCCACGTAAACCCAAGTTCATCCAGCAATCGTTTTTGTTCCTCAAGCAGAACCTCCTTCTTGAGACGCTCACGTTGCTGGCTTACCCAGTGTGCAAGTTTAGGGTCATCTTTCCAACCATTGGGTACGTCTGCGTCGCCATGCTCAGTGTGATACTGCTTTAGTCGCTTATACATCTCACGCCACTTATGGTCATTGATTTCGCTGCTCCAGTTAAATCCAATTGCGTCAAGGAGGTCTTTTCGTTCCGTTTTGAGTTTCCCCTGCGATAGCGCCGAACGCTGGAATTCAACCCAACCAAGGAGGTTGTCATCTTCGCCATCTTCAATCCCGACTTCGCAATGGCCGTGCTTAGCTTTGAACTTCTTCAGCTTCTCGAAACTCTCCATCCATTTATCGTTGTGTGCATCCCAACGAAAGCCAAGCTTGTCGAGCAGGATAATTTGCTCTTCGCTTAGATTATCGTCGTTGTTTATACTTCGTCGTCGCTGCCGCTGAATCCAGACCCAGCTTGCCAACTTTGTGTTTGAGTAGGTTCGGGGCACGTGAGAGTTGCCATATTCGATGTTGTAGTTCTCCAATTCTCGACACCACTTCATCCATGTTTCTTGAGCCTTAAGCCTCTGAAAATCCCATACAAAACCCAGTTCTTCCAAGTGTCTAACACGTTCATCCCTTAAGGCCCCCTTCTTTTGCCAGTTTCGCTGTGCGCTTACCCACCTGCCGAGGTCAGAGTCTTCCTCCCAACCGACTTCCACATTGCAATGCCCAAATCGTTCTTTGAAGGCTTTGAGCTTTCCGAACCAAACGTCCCACGAAGAGTAAAGGCTTTCCAGGCAACGAGTCGCGACCGCAGATCGAAGATTTTCCAAAGTGAGTTGTGAACCCCCGAAGTCTATACGATCAGCAAAACCCTGATCGTCAAATCCCTTCTCTTGTCCTTTCTGCTCTCCTAAGTTGCGTATCAATTCCGCTAAAACATCATCTTGCTCTTGAAGAGATTGTAGAACGTCCCATATCTCATTGAAGTCTGCCCGCCTGATAGCTTCCTCAATGCTCTCGCCTGTAGTTAGTTCGACATAAAGAGGAAGGAGCACATAACCAACAGATTTTCCGGGCGCAAGACGCATCGCACGCCCAGTTGCCTGCACGATGTCAACACGGCTACGCTTAGGCGAAAGAAAGGCGACCATGTCCACTGCCGGCACATCAACACCTTCCGTCAGGCAGCGCGCATTAGACATCACTGCATATGTGGCTTCTCGAAATTGATGCATCACCCGCTCGCGTCGAGCCGTCGGCATATCGCCATTGACGTGATAACTCTTGAAGTCTGGCAAATGCGTCCGAATTCCTTCACTTCCATCATCAACAAAGGAGGCGGCAGACTTCACTGTCTTGTGAAAGGTAAATATTTTTCTGACGCCGTACTTCTCGATGGCATCGCGGAGAGCAATCTGGTTGGCAACTTGTCTGGCAAGGACGGCGTCTCCGTTGACGATGACCTCTCCCCGGCTGAGTAGTTCGTTTGTCACCATCTCGGAAGTGATCACGGAAATAATGACTTTGTAATTGCAGATAATGCTGCGGCGCGCAGCCTCGCCGAACGTGAGTTTATAGGCCTGAAGGCCATAAACCTCTGGGTTGTCCATCGAGAAAACGACTTGCGCTTCGCCTTCCTGATCACGCTGGTGTGGGTTGTAATGGCGAGGCGTTGCGGTGACGAAAAGCCGCTTTCGGATTGGCAGATTCGCATTATCAAGTGCGAACCCGTAGTTCCTCCCTTCGCGACCGGCAGTTTTGTGGGCTTCGTCGAATACTCCCAGGTCGAAAAATTCATCAGGCTTCATTGCTTGGCCAACGACTCGAGCCGATTGGTAGGTTGAAAAGACAACCTTTGTGCCTGCATACGGAGTATCGAGAAAAAGCCGCACATTGTTCACGTCGGTAGAAACTTCGAAGTCGAGATCAGACTGCTGAGTTGAGAGCGCGTCCGTACCTTCCTTAACTGTTGGATCGGAACAAACGCAAAGGTAGGCAAGAGCGGCCCATCTCGTTTCGCGCAGCCACTCGTGAAGGGTTTGGCGAAGCAACGCTAGAGACGGCAGTAGGACTAAAATTTTCGAGACTTGTAGCCGTTCCGCTGCCCAAAGCGCAACAAGAGTTTTCCCAGTTCCGCAAGCCATGATTGCGGAGACACGGTCGCATTCTTGAAGTGCAGGTACCAAAGCAGAGAGAGCTTCTGTTTGGTGCGGCAGCGGCTTTTTCTTTGGAAGATCGAAGACGGACTCGGCTAGCCAAGCTTCAATTGCGCGAAAATCTTCGGCCTCGAGTCGGTCTAGATCAGAGCCGCGAATACAGAAGAATCCCTGCCGCTCGTTCAGGACTGAAGGTAGTTCGTCGCAGTTGGTGATGAGGATACGACTACGAATATGTGGGCTGTCAGCCAAGCCAATAAAGGTAGATAACTCGTGCCAAGTGAGCGGGTATCTCCCGCTACGGAATTTGACTTGATAAGCGTTGTGGTGACCGAGGAGCGTTTGAAATACTCCGTCAATACCGTAATCTTGATCAGTCAAACCGAGTTTCTGAAGCACATCAAGCGGCACTGCGTTCAAAGGCCAAACTTTTGTCGCATCGTGCTTGCGCTCCGTTGCTAAGTAAGCCTCGGCGAAAACCTCAAAGCTGTCGCCTTTGAGCTTGTTGTCATCGAGAGCGGCTATCCGTTTTTCCAGTTCTTCGAAACTATTCAAGCCAGAATAAAAACCAGCTTTGAAAAGCTCTTTTGCTTTGGGATGAAGAGGAGTGCTCATATCTATGATCTATTAGTTCTGGCCTACAAGGCTTAGGGAAGAGTTGATAACGTTACAAATTAACCGGCGGGGCGGCGGCAGATATTACAAATTTACCGCAGGCTCGGCAATGGGAATTCAAAGCCGCGAAACAATTGGAAGCATTGTGGCAAATTGCTGCACGGCTGGCTAGAATGCAGCCGAAAGGAGCGAAATGATTATGTCTGTGCTGACTGAAACAGAATCCGGAGAACTGGCGCGCATTCACTTTCGATTGCCGCAGGAAGCGAAAGAGGTGATTGAGCGGGCGGCGCTGGTTTCGGGATTGACGGTGACGGACTTTGCGATTACTGCGTTGCTGCAATCGGCCCACGAAACGTTGGACCAGCAGGCGCAGCGCCAGCTTTCTGACCGCGACCAGTACCTCTTCCTGAAGATGCTTGACGAAGATGCCGAGCCGAACGAGGCGCTGAAGCAGGCCGCGCGCCGTTACAAACGCCATCAAAAATAGAAGCCGACAAGGAAATGAGTTTTCCCTACGTTATCGAACCGCTCAGCACTGCCCACGACCGCGAATCCTTCGATTGCAGTGAACCCAGCCTGAATGACTTTCTCAAACGCTTTGCCCACCAGAATGACGAAAAGGGACTGGGGCGCACCTTCGTTGCGGTCGCAGCTAACACCACAACAATCAAAGGGTATTACACGCTCTCGAACGGCTCGCTGAAGTTCGACAATGTGCCGGAGAAATTGCCGCGCTACCCGATTCCTGTCGCGCATCTGGGACGGCTGGCAGTGGACGTTAGTGCGCGGGGACAGGGATTGGGGGAATACCTTTTGCTGGACGCGCTGACGCGGATTACGGCTGTTGCCGGGGAGATTGGCATTTATGCCGTGGAGGTTTATGCCTTGAGTGAATCGGCGAAGAACTTTTATCTGAAATATGGGTTCAGACCATTGCTCGACGACGCGTTACACCTTTATTTGCCGCTGAAAGCAATCCGAAAACTCAAACTGATCTAATTCCATACCGGCGTCAATGGCGATGTGGCGATGCTTGAACCCCTTCAGGCGAGCTTGCTCTTGAGCAGCGCCTTCGCATACAGCCGATTCATCCGCGCGATGTTATCGAGCGTGATCTCTTTGGGGCAGGCGGCTTCGCAGGAACCAATGTTCGTGCAGTTGCCGAAGCCTTCGGCGTCCATCTGCGCGACCATATTCAACACGCGGCGGTTCTCTTCGACTTTGCCTTGCGGCAGCAGACTGAGATGCGAAATCTTTGCGCCGACAAACAACATCGCCGAACCGTTCTTGCAGGCTGCCACGCACGCGCCGCAGCCGATGCAGGCTGCCGCGTCAAACGCAATGTCAGCGTCTTCTTTTGGAATCGGCAGCGCGTTGCCATCGGGCGCGCCGCCGGTCGAAACCGACACGTACCCGCCAGACTGAATGATCCGATCAAACGCGCTGCGATCCGTCACCAGGTCTTTGATGACAGGGAAGGCCGAAGCGCGCCACGGTTCGATGGTGATCGTGTCGCCGTCCTTGAAAAAGCGCATGTGCAATTGGCAGGTGGTGGTCGCGGGCAGCGGGCCGTGCGGCGTGCCGTTGATGACCAAGCTGCACGTGCCGCAGATGCCTTCGCGGCAATCGTGATCGAAGGCGATCTGATCTTCGCCACGATGGATCAATCCTTCGTTGACGACGTCCAGCATTTCCAGGAAAGACATCTCTTCGCTGATGTCTTTGGCCTGGTAGGTGACAAACTGCCCGGCGGTGTTCCGATTCTTCTGCCGCCAGACACGCAATGTCAGATTCATTCTTCAACGCTCCTGCGAACAATGGCATGGAGTTCAGGCTTCAGCGTGCTGCGTTCGGCGCAGGTACTTTTGAAGTAACCGAAGGCAGCCTGAAGGCTGTGCGGCCAAACTACAGCCTGAAGGCTGAACTCCATGCTTTTGATTTGATTGAAAAGCAGCCGGACGGCCCGCCCACGGCTCAAGCAAGTCCAGGTGTTTCCGGGTCACAACTCCGGAAAGGCCGCTGGACAGGCCCTCGGCTGCTAACTGAAAACTCTTGCTTCTATTTGTAACTGCGTTGCGACATATGCACTTCTTCGTAGACAAGCGGTTCTTTATGCACAACCGGGAACTGGTCAACGCCTTTGAACTCCCAGGCCGCGACATAGGAGAACTTGTCGTCTTGCCGCAACGCTTCGCCGTCTTCCGTTTGGTACTCTTCGCGGAAGTGGCCACCGCAGGATTCTTCGCGTTGCAACGCGTCGTAAGCCAGCAGTTCGGCGAATTCTAAAAAGTCCGCCACGCGCCCGGCGTATTCCAGCGCTGGGTTCAATTCGCTGGCGCTGCCCAGCACATTGACGTTTTCCCAAAATTCGTTGCGAATCGCCGGGATGCGCTCCAGCGTGTGCTTTAAGCTGGCTTCGGTGCGCGCCATCCCAACGTTGTCCCACATCAGCTTGCCCAGTTCGCGATGGAATTCCGTCACGGTGCGCTTGCCTTTGATCGAAAGCAGCCGGTCGGTGCGCGCCTGTACATCTTCCAACGCCTTCTTGAATTCAGGATGATCCGCCGAAGGGCTGCCGCCTGTTGCACCGGCAAAGTATCCGCCGATGGTTTGCGGCAGCACGAAGTAGCCATCAGCCAATCCTTGCATCAACGCCGACGCGCCCAACCGGTTTGCGCCGTGGTCGGAAAAGTTCGCCTCGCCGATTACGAACAGCCCTGGCACATTGCTCATCAATTCGTAATCCACCCACAGGCCGCCCATCGTGTAATGAATCGCCGGATAGATGCGCATCGGCTGTTTGTAGGCGTTTTCGCCGGTGATGCGTTCGTACATCTCAAACAAATTGCCGTAGCGTTCCTGAATCTTTTCTTCGCCCAGCCGATTGATCGAAGCGGAAAAATCCAGATACACGCCGCGTTTGCCAGGACCAACGCCGCGTCCTTCGTCGCAAACCTGCTTGGACGCGCGCGAGGCGATGTCACGCGGGGCGAGATTGCCGTAGCTGGGATATTTGCGTTCCAGATAATAGTCGCGGTCACTGTCGGTAATGCTCGCCGGCGGTTTATCGCAGTCCTGGCTTTTCTTCGGAACCCAGACACGCCCGTCGTTGCGCAAAGATTCGGACATCAACGTCAGCTTCGATTGATGATCTCCGCTGACCGGAATGCAGGTCGGATGAATTTGCGTGTAGCAGGGATTGGCGAACAGCGCGCCTTTTTTGTGCGCGCGCCAAGTCGCCGTCACGTTACAGCCTTTGGCGTTGGTCGAAAGGTAAAAGACGTTGCCGTAGCCTCCAGTTGCCAAGACGACAGCATTCCCCGCGTGGGTTTCGATTTTGCCCGTGACCAGATCGCGCGTGACGATGCCTTTGGCGTGGCCGTCCACCAGCACAACATCCAGCATCTCCGTGCGCGTGTGCATTTGTACGGTTCCGGCGTGAATCTGTCGCTCCAGCGCCTGGTACGCGCCGATCAGCAATTGCTGGCCAGTCTGCCCGCGCGCGTAAAACGTTCGCGACACCTGCGCGCCGCCGAAGCTGCGATTGTCCAACAAGCCGCCGTATTCGCGCGCGAAGGGCACACCCTGCGCCACACACTGGTCAATGATGCTGACGCTGACTTCGGCCAGCCGGTGGACATTGGCTTCGCGCGCGCGGAAATCGCCGCCTTTGATCGTGTCGTAAAACAAGCGATAAACACTGTCGCCATCGTTGCGGTAATTCTTGGCCGCGTTGATGCCGCCCTGTGCGGCGATGGAATGCGCGCGGCGCGGGCTGTCCTGAAAGCAGAAGCATTTGACGTTGTAGCCCAGTTCGCCCAGCGTCGCCGCCGCCGAAGCCCCAGCCAAACCGGAGCCAACCACCAGCACCGTGAACTTGCGTTTATTGGCCGGATTAACCAGCTTCATATCCTGCCGGTACTTCGCCCACTTTGTGCCGACCGGACCGGATGGAATTTTAGAATCGAGTTTGATGCTCATTGCGTGATTGGGTTCCGCAGGGATTGTGAAGCAGTCAGGATTCGATCAGCCGCCACAGCCAGCCAGCCTTCAGCCGCTTCACGAATGTTGTCGAGCGTTTCAGGGAATGTCTCTCCTTCGGAGACACATCCTGGCAACGTCGGCACTTCTGCCCAAAACCCTCCTTCTTCGGCGTCGTGAATCAAAACTTTCAATTTCATCTGTTTTTCCTCCTCGCCATTTATTTTAGCAATCCTGCCAGAATCGCCAACGGAATCGAAGCATTGCCCAGAAAGAGTGCCAGCGCTGCGCCTTTCGCAAGCTTGTCCATCCACACGAAAGTTTTCTTGCTGCGCAGGCCCAGCGATTGGAACAGGCTCGACACGCCGTGGCTTAGATGCAGCAGCAGGAACCCCATCGAAACAACGTAGAAGATCGAAACGAATGGATTGGAGAAGCCCGTCACCATCATCCGGTAAACGTCGTGACGGTTCCGGTCGAGCGGGTCTTCAAACGTCAGATACTGCGGATCAACCAGTCCCAGCGTAAAGTGCGCCAGGTGAAATAGAATGAACGCGAAGATAATCAGCCCGCTGATGACGATGGTGCGCTGTGCGAAGGTCGAAGCGACCGGCTTGCTGTTCACATACCCCACGGGCCGCGCGCGACGATTGGCTGCCGCCAATTGCAACGCCGCAGTGATGTGCAGCACCGTAATCAGCAACAGCCCGATGCGTGCGCCCCACAACAGTGCGGGCGTGCCTTTAAGCGCGCGGGCATAGGCATTCAAGTGCTCCGGGCCAAGATAGATTTGCAAGTTGCCCAGCATATGGACGATCACAAACACGAACAGTCCCAGGCCGGTGATCGCCATCACATATTTTTTGCCAATGGACGATTGCCAAAGTCGCAGCAGCAGACCTGCCGCCAAGCTCTCGCGCATACTTTCTGCCGAAGCCGCCATCTCGCCTCCAATAATTTTCGATTTGTTTGAGTGTGCTACTTATCGTTGGTGCAGCGAAAATTAGCAGCCGAAACCGGATAAGTAAAATGCAAAAACCTAATGCCGCGAATAAGGATTGCTTATGAAGAACCTGGGTACGCACCGCCTCCGGCGTGCAGGCGTGGATGGCAAATCTGGTTGAATCCGAATGGCGCTTTGAGCAAGCCTGCACGCCGGAGGCGGTGCGTACCCAGGCGGACAATTGCGCTACGGGTGCGGGAATGGTATCAACGCATCGCCCCGATTTATTCGATAAGCCTGACGAATTGAGCCTGCATGCTGCAACAAACGATTTCGCATTACCGCATTCTGTACAACGTCGGCAACAGCCTGCTCGGCGAGGTTTATCTGGCCGAAGACACGCAGCTTGGGCGCAAGGTGGCGCTGCTGTTTTTGCCCGAACGGTTTTCCCGCGATGCAGAACAGATGCGGCGTTTGGCGGAAGAAGCGCGAACGATCTCTGCGCTGAATCACCCGAACGTCAGGATGATGTACGAAGTCGGCCACGATCAAACCGGCAGCGGCACGCAGTACTTCATCGCCAACGAATGGGTCGAAGGGCCGACGCTGCGTGAACATCTGTCTTCAACACGGATGCGACTGGAAGAAGTGTTGGAGATGGCGACGCAGATTGTCACCGGATTGGCGGCGGCGCACTCCGCAGGCATCCTCCACCGAGACCTGAAGCCGGAGAACGTCATGATTCGCCCCGACGGGTACGTCAAGATTCTGGACTTCGGCCTGGCCAAGCTGACCGAGCAGGATTCGATGATGGTGGATTTGAGCGGCTCTTTAACGACGCCGTCCACAGGGTCAATCCCCGTTCAGGCCGCGGAGACGGCGGCCTTATCAAGCGAAGAGATCGGAATCGCCGGCGAAGAGATCGGGATTGCTGGCGACGGCGAAAGCGATCCCTACACGACACGGCCATTGGACGCCGCCCAAGCCATCTTGCTGACCGCCGCGTTGAAACAATCCACGGGCAAACAAACAGACGATCCTGCTGCCGCGCGCGGGACAACGGGGCTGTGGTGGATGCCGGGGACAACCGGCTATCTGTCGCCGGAGCAGGTGCGCGGCGAACCGATTGACGAACGCAGCGACCTGTTCAGCTTTGGCGTGATGGTTTATGAAATGTGCAGCGGACGATTGCCGTTCGAAGGACAGACCAAGACCGGCGTGCTCAGTTCCATTCTGCAAAACGCGCCACAATCCATCCGCCGCTTCATGCCGGACGCGCCGGAAGAGCTGGAATGGATCACTACCAAGCTGCTGGCCAAAGAACGCGACGAGCGATACCAGACGGCGCGCGAACTGCTGAATGACCTGAAACGGTTGCGCCACCGGTTGGAAGTTGGAGCGCAGGCAAAACAGGAAGACGCCCCTTCCCGCGATTCTCGTCGCAGCGGAAAGCAACGTCCGCTTGAAACCACGATGATCCGCCACGATTCGGGCGCTTCGCACAGTTCAAGCGGGACACGCGCCTTCAGCGACGTGATTGATTCACTGGCCGTCTTGCCGCTGGCCAACACCGCAGGCGATCCCGCAATCGAATACCTGAGCGACGGCATTACCGAAAGCATCATCCGCACTCTGTCACGCGTGCCGCGATTGCGCGTGATGGCGCGCAGCACTGTCTTCCGCTACAAAAACAAAAACGCCGATCCCCTGGAAGTTGGGCGTGAATTGAAAGTGCGCGCCGTCTTTGCCGGACGCCTGTTGCAACGCGGCGAGACGATCGTGATTAAAGCCGAATTGGTAGATGCCGAAGACGGCACGCTGCTGTGGGCGGAGCAGTATCAACGTCCGGTGGGTGACGTCTTTGAACTGGAAACTGAGATCGCCAAACAAATCTCCGACAGTTTGCGCACCAAGCTGACGGGCGATGAGCAGCAAACGCTGGTCAAACACCAAACCGATAACGCCGAAGCTTTTGAGTTTTATCTGAAAGGCCGCTTCTTCTGGAACCAGCGCAGCCTGGATGGAATGAAGAAAGGCGCAGAGTGTTTTATTCAAGCGATCCGCCGGGACGCCAATTACGCGCTGGCTTATGCCGGAATGGCTGATTGTTATTTGATGCTGAGTGTTTACGTGCTGCCGCCGCGCGAATTCGTGCCGAAGGCGCGAATGGCCATCAGCAAAGCCTTGGCGCTGGACGGCCAGTTAGCCGAAGCGCACGCTTCGTTGGGTTCGCTCCTGTTCTGGTACGACTGGCAGTTCGACCGCGCTGAAGCAGAATACAAACGCGCGATGGCGCTCAATCCAAATCATTCTGACGCGCATCAATGGTGCGGATACTTATACGCATCGCAGGAACGGTTCGATGACGCCTTCCGAAAGCTGCGGCATGCCCAGGCGCTAGACCCGCTGTCGGTGGCAATCAGCGCTAATGCCAGCGAATTGCTTTACCGCGCGGGCCGCCACGAAGAAGCCATCGCCAACGCCGAAAAAACATTGGAGATGGATCCCGCATTCGCCAAAGCCCTGTATTGGCGCACGATGAGCTGGATCGTAACGGGGAAATTCAAAGAGGCCATCGAATTTTCCACCGCCATTATGGACAAGCTGCCCGAAGCGCGCACGATCAGCACGTTGCTGCTGGCCATCGCCTTTGCACGTAGCGGCCAGCGCGAAGCCGCCGCGCAAATCCTGGCCAGGATCGAAGCCCTTGCCGCGACCACGTACGTCCCGCCTTTTTACCTGGCTTTGATTACCGCCAACCTGGGCGACAAAGATCGCGCGTTTGCATGGCTGGAAAAAGCCTATCAGGAACGCAGCGGTTGGATGCCTTGGCTGAAGCTGGAACCGCTGTTTGATGGGTTGCGAACGGATGCGCGATTCAGCGATTTGCTGCGGCGGATTGGATTGCAGCCTTGAAGCTTCGAGGTCTGAATGTTTCAGCCGCCGATTTCAGGAACTGATAATCCGCGGCATATTTTTTTTCGCAAGTAGGTTCGGTATTTCAGTGTGGCGGGGCACAGCCTCAATCGCTCCGGTTTGCGGATTGCACCAAAGAGAATGCGCCCCGCCTTCTCTTTTCAGATAGCATCCATGCCTTCGCAAGTGTCTGAGCAAGGACTCTCGTTTCATTGCACGACGACCACCTCTCGAATGACATCCGCCGGTAAGCCACGCAAGGCATCCTCTCGGCGATCCTCAAAAACCAGCGCGATGGCTTCAGCCAAATTCTCCCTGCACTCTTCAATCGTCTGGCCCTGACCATTCGCGCCGGGGACTTCCGGGCAATAAGCAATAAACCAACCCTCGTCTTCTTCGATAATGGCCGTCAATTCGTTACGCATAAAACTCCGTGACAAATCAATTGATGTAGATTTTTACTGTGGTTTGCCCGCCGCCCATTGAATTGCATTCCTCACTAACTTCTGCCAATTCGGATTCAGATTCGCGTTGCGGTCATGGCCGAGTTGAATATAAACAACGCGTGATTTTTCATAAGGGCTGATCCAGGCGACGGGGCCGTCGCTGGTAGCTTCGTCAGTTGTCAGCAGCACTTTGACCTTCGGCGAAATCCACAGGTTTTTGTAGGTTTCATCGTGGATATGGAATGTCGTGATGCCTTTCAATATCGGATGCTGCATCACTGGTTTGATCGTCAAATCCACGTCGTGTTTGTAGCTGCCAGCTTTGCCGTTGACCGGCTCGAACAAATATCGCCCGCCAACGACTTCTTCGTACCACCAGGGCCAATCAACGTTGTCACCGATGGCATGGTGAAGCACGACGACGCCTTTGCCGTTTTCGACGAAAGCTTGCAGATTCTTGCGCCGCTTTTCGTCCAGCGTTTTCATCATGTCGTAAAGCACCAGAACGTCTGCGCGTTTTCGGATGTCTCCACCGAAAACCGCCGGATGCGGATCAACGACGGCTTGGATGCTGTCGTCATCGAAGACCGAATAAAACTCCGAATCGTGATCGTGGCCGCCAGTGACAACCAGCGCGCGAACTGCGTCGCTACGTTTCGACTTGGCTTTCCAGGTTGCTTCTTGAGACGAGACTGACCTTTGAACCAAAAGCGAAACGGCGACGACGGCAATCAATAAAGAGATGGCAATCAGTTTTTTCATGTTTCTTCCTTAACTCAACGACCACGGAGCGCGATACTTTTTCGTCATCAACCGCGAGGCTTCAACGTCGCCGATGATCTGTTCTTTGCCGGCATCCCAGCGAATCTTGCGCCCAGTGCGATAAGAGATTGCCGCCAGTTGGCAGGCCGTTGTCGAACGATGGCCTTCCTGCATCGTGCAGTTCGGCTGTTTGCGCGAACGCAGGCATTCGATGAAGTTGCGTTGATGCGTGCCCCAACCGGCGTCCAAACCTTTCGCGCTTTCGACGACGGTTTCTTTTTTGTCCTGCCTGATAATTTTGTAACCGTCACGGTTGAGCAGCATCGTGCCTTCGGTGCCAAAAAACTGTATGCCGTGATCGGATGCGAGGCTGCCGCTGGTAAATGAATTGGCGTGGCGGCAGGAATAAGTCAGCGTGAAGTTCGGAAACTCGAACATCTCTTCCAGCGTGTCCGGTGTGTCGCGCACATCGTTGAGCACGAACTTGCCACCGGCGGCGGTGACGGCAGTCGGCGCTTTAACTCCCATCAAGTGCATCGCCGAATCAATCATATGAACTCCCCAGGTGATGGCCATCCCGCCGCTGTAATCCCAAAAATACAGATACGTGCCGTTGTAACGGTCTTCGTTGAAATCGCGTTTCGGCGCAGGCCCCAGCCAGAAATCGTAATCAACTCCGGCGGGAACCGGGCTGTTCGGTTTGTTTTTCAACTGACGATAACCGCCTTCATAAAACAACTTGTCGTTCCAGGCATTCCAGCAATGCACCGAAGACACTTTGCCCAACTTGCCGGATTGAATGACGTTCAGCGCGTCCAGAAAAAGCGCGCCTGTTCGTTGCTGCAAGCCTACGGAAACGACGCGCCCGGTTTGTTCGGCGGTCTTCACCAACAACTGGCCTTCGTGGATGGTGTGGCCGATGGGTTTTTCCAAGTAGAGGTCTTTGCCAGCGCGCATTGCCGCCAACGCAGGTATCGCATGCCAGTGATCCGGTGTAGCGATGATGATAGCGTCAACGTCTTTGCGCTCGACGACGCGGCGAAAGTCCGCAACGGCGTCCGGCTTTTGCTGTAGTTCGTCGGCGCGCTTCAAACCTTTTTTGAGTTTGGTTTGATCCAGATCGCAAACGGCTACGGCCTTGGTGTTCGGTGCGGCCAGACATTCGCGCAGGTCAAGTACGCCCTGGCTGCTGCAACCGATCAGCGCCAATCGAACCGCGTCGTTCGCGCCCAGGACTGAAGCATAGCTGCGAGCGGTCAAGGCTGCGGCTGCCGAAGTTTTCAAAAAATTTCGCCGAGTGATTGCCGATGTCGATTTGTTCATAATGCACCTCCTCGCGTTTCAAGCCAGTAGTTTGTCCACAACCAAGCCCGCCACGTCCGTCAGTCGGAAGTCGCGCCCCTGGAAACGATACGTCAATTTTTCGTGATCGAAGCCGAGTTGATGCAGCAAGGTCGCATGCAGGTCGTGAACGTGGACGCGATCTTTGACGACGTTGAAGCCCAGATCATCGCTTTCGCCCAGCGTGATGCCGGGTTTCAATCCGCCCCCCGCCATCCACATCGTGAAGGCGTTCGGGTGATGGTCGCGCCCATCGCTGCCGCCCTGCACCATCGGCGTGCGCCCGAATTCGCCGCCCCAGATGACCAGCGTGTCTTTCAACATCCCGCGCTGTTTCAAATCCTTGACCAGCGCGGCGCAGGCTTGATCGGTGGTTTTGCAGTTGGCCGTCAATCCGCTGACTAGGCTGCCGTGCTGATCCCAGGCTTCGTGATAAATCTGGACGAAGCGGACGCCGCGTTCGACCAACCGCCGTGCCATCAATGCTGTATTGGCGAAGGAAGGTTTGCCAGGCTCAGCACCGTACATCTCAAGAATGTGTTTGGGTTCTTTCGAGATGTCCATCAATTCCGGCGCGGAAGACTGCATCTTGTAAGCCAACTCGAACGAATTGATGCGCGTCGCAATTTCCGGATCGCCCACCGTGTCCAGCCGCATGCGATTGAGTTTGTTGATCGTGTCGAGCGAATCGCGCTGCAATTTGTCATCCACGCCGCGCGGGTTCGATAGGTACAACACCGGATCGCCGACGTTGCGGAACTGCACGCCTGAATAAACAGTTGGCAGAAAGCCGCTGCCCCAGCAACTATTGCCGCCGCTTGGGCCTTTCGCGCCGGTGCTGAAAACCACGAAGGCGGGCAGGTCTTCTGCTTCGCTGCCCATTCCGTAAGCCGTCCAGGAACCGAAACTGGGCCGCCCGAAGATCATTCCGCCCGTATTCATCATCAACTGCGCAGGCGCGTGATTGAAGGCGTCCGTCGTCATTCCTTTGACGATGGCGATGTCGTCCACGATTTGCGAGGTGTAAGGCAACAACTCACAGACTTCCGCCCCCGACTGGCCGTACTTCGCAAATTTGAACTTCGGCCCCAGCAGCGTCGAGTTCGGATTGATGAACGCCGCGCGATACCCTTTCAACAAATCAGCCGGCGGCAATGTGCCATCGAATTTCGCCAGCGTCGGTTTGTTGTCGAAGAGTTCTATGTGACTCGGCCCGCCGGCCATAAACAGATAGATGACATTCTTGGCCTTCGGCGCGAAGTGCGGCTTTTTCGGCGCCAGCGGATTCTGCCCTTGCGCATAACCATTGCTTGCCAGCAGGTGATTCAGCGCCAATGCGCCCATCCCAACGCCGCATTGTTCAATGAACCAGCGGCGGCTGACATTTGGTGTGGCTTGCGGTGTTTCAGGTTGTTTCATGGTATTTGACTCCTTAGCTTTCCACTCTTGCCTGCTGCGCATTCCAGCGAATTTTACGTTCCTGTTTCAATGCAAGATTGCCCAGATGGGCGGCGCGCGCGGCTTCGACGGCGACGCGGATGTCGGCGTTCGGCGTCTTGCGGTTTTTGACGCAATCCAGGAAATTGCGAATGTGGGTGGCGGTGCCGTCGCCTTTGGATTCAATCAGGGTGCTGTGTTTGGCGTCGCCCGCGCGGCTGAATCCCTGACCGGTTTCTGGGTAAACAGTCAGCCGTTCGCGGTCGAGCTTCATGGTAGCCTTCGTGCCGCGAAGTTCCAGGCCACCGTCGTCAATACTGCTGCTCATCGTGCCGTGGTAGGTCGCCGTGAAGTTCTTTGGATATTCCAGCACGCAGTTGATCGTGTCAGGGCAATCCCAATCCAGCACATAGCGGTTGCCGATGGTTGTTACCGTCTGCGGCGTCGTGACGCCCATATACCAATGCACCACGTCAATCCAATGGCACATCAAATCAGTCAACGCTCCGCCGCCGAAATCCCAGTACCAGCGCCACCAATAAAATTTGGCGGGCGTCAATTCCTGCGCTGGAGCGCTGCCGAGCCAGGCTTTCTGGTCGAGCTTGTCGAAGGCGATCTTGTTTGAATGCCCGCTGGCCGGATAGTTCTGGTACCACCACATTCGCACCGCAGTGATCTGGCCAAGCTCGCCCTTGTCAATAATATGTTTGCCCTGGATGAAATGCTCCCAGCTTCGTTGTTGCATGCCGACTTGAACAACGCGTTTGCTCGCTTCGACGGCTTTGATAATTCCCGCGCCTTCTTCCAGCGAATGCGTGATTGGTTTTTCAACGTACACGTCTTTGCCTGCGGCGACGGCATCAGTGGCGATTTTGACGTGCCAGTGGTCGGGCGTGGCGATAACCACGGCGTCAATGTTTTTGTCGTCCAGCACAGCGCGATAATCTCGAATTTGTTTGGCGCTGGAAATTCCAAGCTGAGTTGCCGTCCGTTCGATGTTCGGTTGATAAACATCGCACAGCGCGACAAGCTCAGTGTCTGATTGATTCTTAAAATGGGCCAGTAAGCTCCGCATGCGTCCGCCGGTTCCGATGGCTCCAACGCGAATGCGGTCGTTGGCTCCAACAATCTTGGCCGAAGCCAGGCTCGGCGAAGCGATCATTGCGCCGACGCCAATTGCCGAGTTCTTCAAAAACTTTCTGCGATGCATTCCTTCGTCGAACTGAGTTCGTTGCTTCATCTTCAATTCCTCCTCATTGGTTGTTTGTAAACGATGCCACCCTTCATCACGAATTCAACTTTACGAATCACCGAAACGTCGCGCGTTGGGTCGCCTTCAACGGCGATCAAGTCGGCGAGCAATCCGGCTTTGACCTGGCCAATCTGATTTTCCAGATGCAGCACTCGCGCGTTGATTGAAGTCGCCGAGCGTAACGCATCAATCGGCTGCATCCCGCATTTGACCATCGCTTCCAGTTCGCGAGCGTTGTCGCCGTGCGCGAAAACGCCAACGTCGCTGCCTGCGGCGATGGTCACGCCCGCTTCCAGCGCGGCTTTCATCATTGCGGGCTTGCGCGTTTGGTTGCCAACCGACAGCGTGGGGCAGAGCGCAACGCCTTTCTCTTTCATCAACCGGAAGACTTCCGGTGTGCCGTCGTCGCCGTGTTCGATAGTCTCAACGCCGGCCAGCGTGGCGCGGCGCATGCCCTCGGCAGTAGTTGAGTGCGCCGCGACGGGAATCCCCGCGCTTTTGGCGATCTCCACGACCAGCTTTAATTCATCCAGTGTGAAGGTCGGCGCGGCACCGCCTTTGCCCCATCGGTAATCGGCGTAGACCTTGATCCAATCCGCGCCTTTGCCAATTTGCGAACGCACAACGCGCGATAGCGAATCCACGCCGTCGGCTTCTTCCGCACCTTGCGGCACATTCCATTCGGTGGCGTAACCTTTCGGGCCGTAACTGCCGCTGACGACAATTGCCCGTGTTGCCACCTGCATGCGCGGGCCGGGAATGATGCCTTGCTGGACGGCCTGCTTCAGCCCGACATCGGCATATTCCGCGCCTTCGGTTCCCAAATCGCGAATCGTGGTGAAGCCCGCCAGCAAAGTATCGCGCAGATGATTCGTCGCCCGCGCCACACGCAAACTCAAGTGTTCACGCGCGACCTGGTCGTTCCAGAGCGTTTCGCTGTATGGATGCAGCAGGACGTGCGAATGCGCTTCGATCAAACCTGGCATCAGTGTTGTGCCGGGCAGTTCAATGACTTTGGCTTCGGCGGGCGCTTTGATCTCGCTTGTTGGGCCGACTGCTTCGATCTTCTCGCCGCGCACCAAGATCACCCAGCCTTCGTGCGGTTGTTGGCCATCGAAAACGCGCGTCGGCTTCAGCAAATAGCTGGCCATTGTGGGCAATTGAAAGAACGCAACTGAAGGGTTGCCCGCGATTCCAATTATTGCCAACGATATCGCCGCGAATATTCCCAACCTAAAGTTCATTCTTATCACCTTCGCTGTATAATCGCGCCCGAACGAAAGGAGCGCATATGCAAACTGTTGAATTTTCCGAACTGACACCGCAGATGCAGGAACTGGTCAACCGTCTTGAACCAGGGGCAGAATTGGTTATCACTTCCCAGAATCAGACCGTAGCTAAAGTGGTTCGGGTAAATGGTCAGGATTCAGAGCCAAACGGGGCGAAACGCAAACGCCGTCGCGCCGGCACCGCCAAAGGGAATTTCTGGATGTCGCCCGACTTCAACGATCCGCTCGAAGATTTCGCGGAGTACATGTAATGAAACTCTTACTCGACACCCACACCTTTATCTGGTTTGTGTATAACTCACCGGAACTGCCGCGGAAGACAAAAGAGCTGCTGGAAGATGAACAAACAGAACTTCTTTTGAGCATCGCCAGTGTTTGGGAAATGGCGATCAAGGCGTCTAATGGCAAACTGACATTGATGTCCAAAGCCGCCGATTTCGCCGCGAACCAGATGCAGAAGGATTGCATTGATCTACTTCCAATCACGCTACCCCATCTGGACCTGGTTGAGTCGCTGCCGTTTCATCACAAAGACCCATTCGACCGGTTGCTGATTGCTCAAACCGCCTTCGAGCACATAGACATCGTTAGCGTTGACACCGTGTTTGATCGTTACGGCATTCGCCGCATCTGGCTTGAGTAGATCGCAAAATCATTCCTTCGTAATCGCTTCATCTAAATTCAGCAGCACCCGCGACACCGCCGTCCACGCCGCCACTTCATCCATCCGTACGCCCTTGGGCAACGCGAACGCTTTATCAGGATCGTTCGTTGCCAGGTTCCACGGATTCAACTCACCGCCAGCGAAGCGCTCCAGTTGGCGATTCTTCAATGCCAGCAACTCGCTCATCTCCGCAGCCGTCGGTTTGCGCGACAGCACGCGGCGGAAGGCGAACGTCGCTTTGTCAGCATCGGTCGCGCCGCCTTCTTTCACGGCTTTGACAGCCAATGCCCGCGCGGCTTCCAGAAACAGGGTTTCGTTCAGCGTCGTCAGCGCTTGCAGCGGAGTGTTTGATTTGGCGCGGCGGACGCAGGAAATATCTGCGTTCGGCGTGTCGAAGGTTTGCAGCACGGGGAAGGGAACCGAACGGTAGCGGAACGTGTAGACCGAGCGGCGATAACGGTTCTCGCCCTTCTCTTCAAACCACGGTTTCGGGCCGTAGCTGGCGGGCGGTTGATACAGAAAGTCCGGCGACGGCGGATACACGCCCGGCCCGCCCATTTTCGGGTTCAGCAAGCCACTGACTTGCAGCGCGATGTCGCGAACGATTTCGCCTTCGACGCGGAAGCGAGCGCCACGCGCCAACAGCCGGTTGTACGGATCCTCGAATTGCGGATTGCGGATGGCGGATTGCGGATTGCGCGCCGAGCTTTGCCTGTAAGTTGCAGAAGTCACGATAAGGCGATGCATGTGTTTCAAGCTCCAGGCTGGAGATTGCCTGCGAGAAGCAGAGGAAGAACTTTTTGAATCCGCAATCCGCAATCCGAAATCCGCAATGGAAGGTTCCATCAACTCAACGGCCAGCCAATCCAGCAGTTCAGGATGCGATGGTGCTTCGGCCTGTTTTCCAAAATCTTCTGACGTGGCGACGATGCCGGTGCCGAAATAGCTTTGCCAGATTCGATTGACGGCGGATCGTGCGGTGGTCGGCGCTTGACGGTCAGTCATCCACTTCGCGAAAGTCAGGCGATTGGCGGGCGCGCCATTGGTTGATGCAGGAAGAGGATTCAGGAACGCAGGCACGCCGGGTTCGATCTGTTTGTCCGGCTTCAGAAAGTCACCGCGTTTGAGCGTGAAGGTTGGGCGCATTTCGCCGCGTTCGTTATAAACCAACTGTGACGAGCCTTCGGGATGCTGCTTCCAAATTTCGGCGATGCGGTCGTTGTCGGCTTTCCAGTCGGCATTCAGATCGGAAAGGGTTGTGCGCCAGTAACCGAAAACAGTCTGGGTTTGGGCTTCGCTGCGTTTGTCGCGAGGGATTGCAATAATCTCTCGTACGTTGGCAGGCAACGGGTCAGCGACGGCGTCTTTGGCTGTTGTCACTGACAGCCGCATCCGGCCCAGGTTGTTATTCTGGTTGTCGTCGCTGTTCCATCCACCGTGATTCTGTTTCAGGTAAAACGTCAAGATTGCCGGGCCTTCGATATTGATTGGCGTTTTCGCAGCGAAGACGGCTTTGCGCGGGACATTGCGCTGGCCGGGGCCTGCATCAATTCCCCACGCGGTTTCTTCCTTGCCATCAATGGCGAATTCAATCGGCCCAGTTACGCGTTTGCGGTTGGTCTTGTCGTAAAAGATTGCTTCCAGTTCGCGTTCGGGCTGGTTGAAGTCGGCGGTGGCTTTGGCGATCTTGATCTTGGTGATTTTCTTCGGATCACTTGCGGGGGCAGCTTCAACTTCAAATTCGGTCAGCGCGCCCAAACCTTTGGTGGAACGGCCAGGGCCGCCCAGTGGCAGGTTCGGATCATTGAGCAACTCCAGCCGGAAGGCCGCGATGTTTTGCACCTCAGTCTTCCAGATCATTTTTACTCGGTGTTTGGTTGGCGCGTAACCAGCGGCCAGCGACGAACCATCTTTCATCGGCAGGTACTTTTGTCCGCCGTTTGAAATGTCATCCACTTCGGGTTTGACGATGATCCATTCAGGCTGATTCGCTTTGGCCTGGGCTTCCCACGTTGCCATCCGCTGCTGCCAATCGGATGCGCGGTGTTGCAGTTCGGCCTCGATCTCGCGCGTGCGGCGGAAGATTTCGGCGCGCTTCATCTGCTCTTCCGGCGTGTAGACGGCGACGTTCGCTTCGTTTGAATTATTCACGAAGGCGAACATGCGGTAATACTCTTCCTGTTTCAGCGGATCGAATTTATGGTTGTGGCATTGGGCGCATTGAATGGTAATGCCCAACATGCCTTTGCCGATGGCGTCCATCCGATCGAACATCGCTTCCATGCGGAACTGTTCGGGTTCGATGCCGCCTTCTTCGTTGATCATCGAATTGCGCAGGAACCCGGTGGCGACGACCTGATCCTGAGTCGTGTTCGGCAGCAAATCGCCAGCCAGTTGTTCGATAATGAATTGATCGTAGGGCTTGTCCTGATTCAGCGCGTTGATCACCCAATCGCGATAAAAGTACACAGCGCGCTGTTTGTCTTTTTCATATCCGTCCGAATCGGCATAACGCGCCGCGTCCAGCCAATGGCGGCCCCAACGTTCGCCGTAATGCGGCGAAGCCAATAATCGTTCGACCTGTTTTTCATACGCCTTTGGCGATTTGTCGGCCAGAAAGACATCCACTTCTTCCGGCGTTGGCGGCAAGCCGATCAAATCCAAACTCAAGCGGCGAAGCAGCGTTACTTTGTCGGCTTCCGGCGCGGGTGCCAGTCCTTCTTTTTCCAGACGGGCAAGCACAAAAGCATCAATCGGATTTTTCACCCAGGCGGCTTGTGAGACGTGGGGAAGTGTTGGACGAATCGGTGCGACGAATGCCCAGTGCTTTTTGACCTCGCCGTCAATACTCGACGCTTCGGGCCATTCCGCGCCAGCGTCAATCCAGGCTTTGATCAGCGCAATCTGTTCGGGCGGAAGCGGCTTACCGCCCATTGGCATACGCGCTTGATCAGTGACGCCCGCGACTCGCTGGTACAACAGGCTCTCTGCCGCCTTGCCGGGAAGGATGACTTTGCTCAGCGCAATCTTTTTGGAATCCAATCGCAGGCCTGCCGCCTGCTTCTTTGCGCCGTGGCAACCCGCGCACGACGCGGCGAAGATCGGTTGGATGTCGCGGACGAAATCAACTTTTTGCTGCGCGGCGGTGCCGGGCTGCCAGTTGTTTAAGGTCGCGGCCAAAACCGCAAAGACGATAGTCACGACGAACGAGAGCTTTTTGTGAGTCATTGCCTGTCAACCGTTCACGACCCGCATCACGCAGGCCGGGAAATTCAATGTTTAATTTTAGGGAAGGAAAGGATGTTTTCAGACAGCGGCAAGATTATCGCCAGCCCGGATTTTATTACAAGGTTTGACCAATTGTTGACGGCGCTTGGATCAGCGAATACAGTCTCGGTGCTTTCAAAAATTCCTACAGGACGGTTTGATCCAAATGCAAAAGGTGAATCTGGCAAAGAAAGTTTTGCTGCTGGCGGTTGTGCTTTGCTTCGCGCTCAATCTGGGGCTGCGCAAATCCCGGGCGGCGCCTGATCTGTTCAAAGAAAAAGTGCAGCCAATCTTTGAGCAGAACTGCGCGGGCTGCCACGGCGCAAAAGTGCAGCGTTCCGGCCTGGATTTGCGCACCGAAGAATCCGTGCTGAAAGGTGGCGCGCGCGGTGCAGCGGTTGTTCCGGGCAATCCGGAAAAGAGTTTGCTGTACAAGCTGATCAAGCATACCGAAGAGCCTGCGATGCCGATGGGCGGCAAATTGAGCGATGCCGAGATTGCCACTGTGGCCGAATGGATTCGGCAGCTTCAGCCGAAGGCTGTTGCCATTGGGGCCGTTTCGACTGATGCCGCGCCGGTGCGACAGCCGGGCTATTCGATCACGGACAAAGACCGTCAGTTCTGGTCATTCGTCAAACCTGTCCGGCCTGCCGTGCTTAAAGTCAAAAACCAGGCGTGGGTCAAGAACGAGATTGATGCATTCGTACTGGCCGGACTGGAAGCGAAAGGATTGAAGCCTTCGCCTGCCGCACCGCCGCGCGAATTGTTGCGCCGCGTTTATTTCGATTTGGTTGGCCTGCCGCCAACGCCAGAAGAGATGAATGCGTTTTTGAAAGACCCGTCGGAAAAAGCCTACACGCAAGTCGTCGAAAAACTGTTGGCTTCGCCGCATTACGGCGAACGCTGGGGCCGTCATTGGCTGGATTTGGCGCGCTATGCCGACAGCGGCGGCTACGAATTCGACGTGGATCGCCCGCACGCCTGGCGCTACCGCGATTGGGTCATCAAAGCGTTCAACGCGGATATGCCCTACGACCAGTTCATTCGTGAACAGTTGGCCGGTGATCAGCTTACCCACCCAGCAGGCACTGATGCTGCTGAGGCGCTAATCCCAACAGCCTTTTGCCGCAACGGCCCGACGGTGGATAACGCCGACACTGAACAAACGCGATCGGACGAACTGGATGATATGGTGACGACGACGTCAACGGTCTTTCTGGGGCTGACGGTCGGCTGTGCGCGCTGCCACGATCACAAATACGACCCTATCCCACAGAAAGACTATTACCGGATGCAGGCGGCCTTCTTCCCGTTCAAGAAGACAGAGAAGCTGCTGGCGACCGATGATGAGAAATCCGCGCATACCGCCGCCAACAAGGCGGTTGACGAAAAGGTCAAGCCGGTCAAAGCCAAAATCGCCGCGATTGAAAAACGCGTCCGCCAACAGTTGATGGCCGAAAAGGTCGAATTTCAGGTCAAGCTTTCCGAATCTGCCGGCGTGGTCAACGATCAGAATCGCGAACAGTACCGCAAAGAAACCGCCGAACGTCTGGCCAAGGCCGTCAATCTACAGCCGGAAGAAATTGACGAACTGCTGACGCCCGAAGAGCGCGATAGTCGCAAAGCCGTCCAGGCCGAGATGGAAGCGATCAACAAAACGCGCCCGCCAATGCTGCCTGCGGTAATGGGCGTGACCGACGTTGATAAGCCCGAACAAGCTTTCCTGCTCAAACGCGGCGACATCACAATGAAAGGCGATCCGGTTGAACCGGGCTTGCCGTCCGTGTTGTGTGGTGAAGCGAATTTGCAATCCACGAACCGCCGCTTGCAGACGGCAAACTGGATCGCCAGCGCCGAAAATCCTTTGACCGCGCGCGTGATCGTCAACCGCATCTGGCAGTACCATTTCGGCAAAGGCATTGTCCGCACGCCCAGCGATTTTGGCGCAACCGGCGACCGCCCCAGCCATCCTGAACTGCTGGACTGGCTGGCCGTTGAGTTGATGGAAGGACACGGGGATGGAGGGATGGAGAGACGGAGAGGTGGGGTGAACGCATCAAACGACAATCCGCAATCCGCAATCCGCAATCCGCAATCGAGAGCCTGGAGCCTGAAACACATCCATCGCCTGATCGTGACTTCTGCTACTTACAGACAAAGCTCGGCGATCAATCCGCAATCCGCAATCCGCAATCCGCAATCCGAGGACCCTGAAAATCGCCTACTCTGGCGCGCCAATCCGCACCGGCTGGAAGGCGAGCTTCTGCGCGACAGCATTCTGACGATCAGCGGCAAACTGAACCCGAAGATGTTCGGCCCAGGCATCTATCCGCGCATTGACCCCGACATCATCAATACAGGTTCGCGCCCGCGCTGGCCGCTGGATGCGAAAGATAACGAAGAGACGTGGCGTCGCAGCGTTTACATCTACGTCAAACGTTCGGTGCTGCTGCCGTTGATCGAAGTCTTCGATTGTCCCGTGACCACCGTGTCCCAACCCGTGCGCGCGGTTTCGACCGTTTCACCGCAGGCGCTGGCGTTGATGAATAATGAATTTGTGTTGGAGCAGGCGGGATATTTTGCCCAGCGTGTGACTGCCGAAGCAGGCGGCGACGCGCGCAAACAGATTGCTTCCGCATTTAAGCTGGCGCTGAATCGTCAGCCAACCGAGAAAGAGACAGGTTGGGCGCTGGAATTTCTGAAGAGGCAGTCGGAAGGCTACACCACGCGTAAGGACGAAAGGCCTGCGGCCTCCGCGCTGCGCGACTTCTGCCACGCGATCTTCAATCTGAGCGAGTTTCTGTATGTGGACTAAGGGCGCGTAAAAAAAAAACTTCCTGATGTGGGACAAGGTTCCATCTTTGCCATTACCCGTATTTTTTTGAGTTCAAAACTCCACGGCGCAAGGCTGGAGTATACGGCAGGCGAGGCCAACGCGGATGAGTTGTCGGGCGACGGCTTAGACTGAATGGGGACAGTTTCTTTTTTCGCTAGTGATTTGCCGCAATGTTTGATGATGTCTGCTCGCAACCAATTTTGGAGCTTTGCCCGATCTGCCAGACCTACTTGCCACCCTCTATTTACGCCGCCCGGCGAGATGCTTTATAAGGTTGTCGCAGTCACATCCACTATCCTGTGACTTTCTATCGCATTCAAGAAAATGATTGTTTGTCGCGTCGGTTTCAGCCGCTTCGGTCAGCGGGTTGGAAAGCGGCGCACACCACACCCAAAGATAAACTTGTTTGAAACGATATGGCCAATAATCACACTTCAGTGTTGGATCGCTCCGGATCGGCGATGGCCACCCGCCTTCTGGTGACGGCGCTTGGCTGCGCGCTGGCGCTGTTGATCGGGGTTGGGGCGGCTTCTTATTACACGTTGAATCGGCAGGCGGCGACCGCTGGTGGGGTACTGCACACGCAGGAGGTACGGACCGCGTTGGCCGCCATGCTCTCGATGCTCACAGATGCCGAGACGGGGCAGCGCGGCTATCTGATTACCGGCGATGAACATTACCTGGAGCCGTACAACTCCGGCGTCGCTGACCTGGGGAACGCGATCCAACGGCTGCGGCTGTTGATGGCCGATAACTCCGCGCAGCAGCAGCGGCTGGCGGTCGTCGAACGGCTGGTGGCAGCCAGAGTCGCCAGGCTTGAGCAGGTACTCAATTTGCGGCGCGCGGGCGATGTGGAAGGCGCGCGGCGCGGTGTCCTGACCGGCCAGGGCAAGCAACTCATGGATGATCTGCGCCGCGCGGTTGCGGAGATGGAGGCTGCCGAACAGACATTGTTGCGGCAGCGTACGGACGACGCGAATCGGGCTACTGCTCGCGCCAAGCTCTTTATCGCCGCCGGCAGTCTGTTTGCTGTTTTGATCACGACGCTCGCCATCCTGGCGCTGGTGGCCGAACTGCGCCGCCGCCGCCGGGCCGAAGCCGCGCTGCAACAGCACAACGAACAATTGGAGGATCGCGTTGCCGAGCGTGCGGCGGAGGTGCAACGGGTCGAAGCGCGCTGGCGCATCACGCTCAAAAGCATTGGCGACGCCGTCATCTCAACCGATGCCGCGGGCCGCGTCAGCCTGATGAACAATGTCGCCGAAGACTTGACCGGCTGGGCGCAGGCGGAAGCGGCGGGCCATTCGCTGGAGGAAGTCTTCCGCATCGTCAACGAGCAGACACGCGCCGTCGTCGAAAACCCACTCATCAGGGTCATCCGCGAAGGCGTCATCGTCGGCCTGGCCAACCACACGATTCTGCTGGCGAAAGACGGGCGCGAATTCCCCATTGACGACAGCGGCGCGCCGATCCGCGACGAAGCCGGCCAGATTGTCGGCGCGGTGCTGGTCTTCCGCGACATCACTGAACGCAAGCAGGTGGATGATGACCTGCGCCGCAGCGAGGAGCGTTTGGAACTGGCCGTCGGCGCAACAAACCTCGGCATCTGGGACGCCGATCTGCGGACAAACCAATATTACTGGTCGCCGCGCACCTACGAGATTCACGGGCTGGTGCCTGAAACTCCCATCACGCCTGAATTGATTGCCAGTTTATTTCACCCGGACGATTGGCCGCTGTGGCGCCGGGCGGTGCGCGCCGCGTATGACCCGCAAGGCAGTGGCGAGCTAAACCTTGAGTATCGCTTCATCAGGCCGGATGGCACCCAGGGTTGGGTCGTGGTGCAGGGATACGCCGACTTTGCCGAGATCAATGGGGAACGGCGCGCCATACGCCTGACGGGTTCGACGCGTGACATCACTGAACGCAAAGCGGCGGAAGCGGAAATACTCCAAAACGCGGAACGCTTCCGGCAATTAGGCAACAGCCTGCCGCAACTGGTCTGGACGTGCGAGCCTGACGGCACTTGTGATTTTCTCAGTCAGCAATGGGTTGAATACACGGGCATTCCCGAAGCGGAGCAGTTAGGTTTCCGTTGGCTCGAACAGCTTCACCCGGACGACCGCGAACCGACCTTCGCGGCTTGGAACAAGACTGTCGAAACGGGGACGGATTTGATCGTCGAATTTCGCATTCGCCGCTACGACGGTGTTTACCGTCCATTCGATACCCGCGCCACCCGCCTGCTTGATGCCGAAGGCAACACGGTCAAATGGTTCGGTTTCAATATCGACATCACCGAACGCAAACGGCAAGAAAACGAACTGCGCGAAAGCGAAGAACGCTACTACGCCGCGACCGCAGCCGTGAGTGGTGTGATGTGGACGAACAATGCCGACGGGTTAATGGAAGGCGAGCAGCGCGGATGGGGAGAGTTCACCGGTCAATCCCGCGAAGAATATCAAGGCTACGGCTGGTCGAAGACGGTTCACCCTGAAGACGCACAGCCGACGATTGACGCGTGGATTCAAGCGGTGGCCGAGAAACGCGCTTTCGTATTCGAGCACCGTATCCGCCGGCACGACAGCGAATGGCGGGTGTGCTCGATCCGCGCGGTTCCCGTTTTAAATGCCGACGGGACGATCCGCGAATGGGTGGGAGTCCATGCGGACATCACCGAACGCAAACAGGCTGAAGAAGAATTAAAGGCGAGCGAAGAATTTAACCGCACCGTTTTAGAGAGCAGTCCAGATTGCATCAAGATTCTCGACGGCGAAGGACGTTTGCAATATATAAACGTCAACGGTTTGTGCCTGATGGAAATTGACGATTTCGCGTCGTTCCAAAACGAATTCTGGTGGAATCTCTGGGTGGAAGAATCGCAGCCGCTCGTCAAAGACGCCGTCGCCAAAGCCCTGCGCGGCGAAACCGTCAAGTTCGAGGCGTACAGACCGACAGCGAAAGGCACGCCGAAATGGTGGGACATTATCGTTTCGCCTATTCCAGGCGTGGACGGCAAACCAAACCAACTCATTTCCGTTTCGCGCGACATCACCGAACTCAAACGCGCCGAAGCCGAACGCGAACGGCTGCTGCGGGAGGAGCAACGGGCGCGCGAAACCGCCGAAGCGCACAACCGCGCCAAAGACGACTTTCTGGCTGTCGTTTCGCACGAATTGCGCTCGCCGCTCAGCGCCATTCTCGGCTACACGCGGATCACGCGCATGAGCGCTCACGATGCAGCGGTGGTCACGCGCAACTGCGAGATCATTGAACGTAACGCGAAGGTGCAGCAACAGTTGATCGAAGACTTGCTGGACACTGCACGCATCATCAGCGGCAAACTGAAGATCGAAGCCGAGCCGACCGATCTGCGCCTGGTGCTGGAAGAGGCCTTAACCGTCGTGCGCCCCGCCGCCGAAGCCAAACGGATTGACCTGGTCGCGCGACTGGGTGACGAACCGCAGGAGATCATTGGCGACGCGGCGCGCCTGGGGCAGATCGCCTGGAACCTGTTGCAGAACGCGATCAAATTCACGCCCGACGGCGGGCGAGTCGAACTGCGATTGGAACGCGACGGTTCGCGCGTCCGCATCGTTGTCAGCGATACGGGCAAAGGCATCGAGCCGGAGTTTCTGTCCTCCGTCTTCGACCGCTTCAGCCAGCAGGACGCCACGCGCACGCGCCGGTTCGGCGGGTTGGGATTGGGGTTGGCGCTGGTCAAACAACTGGCCGAAATGCACGGCGGCACGGTTGCGGTGGCCAGCGCGGGCGTGGGGATGGGCGCGACCTTCACTGTGACGCTGCCCTTGCGCGCAACAAAGATCGCGGCATACCTGCCGCCGGTGCCAGCCCTTGCCGAAATTCGCATTGGCCCGGACATCATCCCGCTCGACTCTTTGCCGCGCCTGGACGGTGTGCGCGTGCTGTTGGTGGACGATCAGGAAGACACGCGGCGGCTGGTTTCAGCCACGCTCGACGATTGGGGCGCGGCGGTCACCATGGCAGCCTCTGGCGCCGAAGCCCGCGCAATGATAGCCAGCGCGGCGTTCGACGTGCTGGTCTGCGACATCGCCATGCCGGATGAAGACGGTTACCAAGTGATTGGCCGCATTCGCGCGCTGGAACGCGAACGCGGCGTGCCGCTGGCCGAACGGCTGCCCGCGATTGCGCTGACGGCGCTGGCGCGCGCCGAAGACCGCTTGCAGGCCATGTCGGCAGGCTTTCAGATGCACGTCGCCAAGCCGGTCGAACTGGCCGAACTGGTCGTGGTGATTGCCACCATGGTTGGAAATCGCCAGTCAGGCTCAGCGGTGCGTACCCAGGTACAGCTATGAAATATGGACTCATTGCAGGCAATGGACGGTTTCCCTTTTTGGTCTTGGAAGGCGCACGCGCGGAAGGCGTGGAGATGGCGGTCGCCGCCATCAAGGAAGAAACGGATGCCTGTATTGAAAAGCTGGCGCGCGTCGTTGAATGGATCAGCGTCGGCCATCTGAACAAGCTGATCAAATTCTTTCAGCGCGAAGGCGTGACGCACGCGATCATGGCTGGGCAGGTCAAACACGTCCAGATTTTCAAACTGAATGCATTGCCCGACCTGCGAATGGCAAAGATGCTGGCTCGGCTGAAACGCCGGAACACGGACGCGTTAATCGGCGCGGTTTGCGATGAATTGGAGTCAGAGGGGATTGCGTTGATTGATTCGACGACCTTCCTGCAACCGCTGCTGGCGCGGGCGGGGACGCTCACAAAACGCGCGCCGAATAAGCACGAACTGGCCGACATCGAATATGGCTTGCACGTGGCAACGGAATTGGCGCGCCTGGACCTGGGCCAAACCATCGTCGTCAAAAAACAGGCCGTCGTTGCGCTGGAAGCGATGGAAGGAACGGACGCGACGATTCGCCGCGCATCGGAATTGGTCAAAGGCCGTCCGCTGACCGTCATCAAAGTCGCCAAGCCAAATCAGGATATGCGGTTTGATGTGCCCGTGATTGGGCTGAACACGATGGACACCCTGCGCGATTGCAATGTCACGGCGCTGTCGGTAACAGCGGATAAGACGTTGATCTTCGACCGCGACGAAACGCTGGCTGCCGCCAATCAACACAAGATCACCATCATCGGGAAATAAGGGGGCATGGAGTTCAGGCTTCAGCCTGCTGACCCGTTCAAAGCGTGTCTTGCGAAGACCGGCAGGCTAAAGCCTGAACTCCATGCTTTTTTGTTACTGTTTGGCCAAAGGCGTGACGCGGTCAATGCTGGCTTTGATATCGGCGTTGCTGCGCCCGCTGGCTTCGTAACCGCGCGCGTATGCATCAAGTGCCTGCGGGTAACGCCGCAGATTTTCATAAACGAAGCCAAGATAATAGAGCGTATTGACGTCTCCGGGATTGAGTCTGTCAGCGTTCGTAAACATCTCCACCGCGCGCGGCCATGATTTGGTTTGGGCCAGCGCAAAGCCCAGATTGAAGTAGAGCGCAGCGGCAGGTTGTTTTGTTGCTTCCAGTGTTTGGGCCAGTGCTTTGGCCAGCGCGGCTTCCGCCTGCGAATATTTTTTCAAGGCCAGATACGCGCGGCCAAGTAGTTCTTCGGCTGCCGCATCATCCTTCAGCGTTTTCAGAGTTGTCGCCACGCGCACAACTTCTTCAAACGCAGCATTGGCTTTTCGTTCGTCTGTCTGATTGGCCGCCTGGCGCAGCATGGATTCGGCCAGCAGTCCCAGCATCTCGGTATTTTTCGGCTCGGCGATCAAACCATTCCGCAAACTGACAATGGCTTCGTCATATTTGCCGCCGCGAAATTGCTGCACGCCCATGTAATACCAACTGTCGCCGTCTTTCGGATCAAGCTTTGAGGCTTTGCTGAAGGCTGTAGCAGCTTCTTCGGGCCGGTTTAGATTGGAGTAGGCCACGCCCAACAGATGAAAATTGACCGCCACATTCGCCTGAATTTTGGCCAGCGCTTCCAGATGCGGCAGCGCAATGTCGTATTTGTTCAGCGCCAGATAAGACTGTCCCAGCGCGCGGTATAGATCCGGATCAACTCGATTCTCTTTGCGTTTGAGCGCAAGTGCTTTGTCCAGGGGTTCGACGGCGGATTGATATTCTTTCAACTGGTAGTAAGAAAGGCCGATGAATTTCCAACTGTCGGAATGGTCGGGATATTCCGCCAGCACTTTTTGAAATTCAGTGATGGCTTCGCGAAACTGGCCCTGTTTATAAAGCGAGACGGCACGCTCCCAATCGAACATCGCCGCCAACACCGAAATCGAGAGTATTCCCAGCAAAACAACAACAGCGATTCTTTTCATGACCGATCCTTCTTGAGGGTTGAATAATTGCTTGTGACAGCCATAGAACGGGGCAGGTTCGCGAGATTTGCAACTCGAAACAGGAAAAGCCCGAACCTTGCGATAAGGTCCGGGCTTCGGCGAAAAACTTGAATGACGTGGCGATGAATTATCCCTGCCGTTTTTTCGACGCCATCTTTCTACGCGCCAGCAACGCGCCTAAACCTGTGCCAAACAGAAGAATCGTTCCCGGCTCCGGCACATTGGGCGTCGGTTGCGTGCTGGGCGAAGGCGACGGCAGGATTGTCGGCGCAACTGTCGGCGATACCGTGATGGTTGGTTGCGGGCTTGTTGGGATGACAATGGTCGGCGTGGGTTGCGGATTCACATCGCGATCCGGGCGGCACAACACCACGCATAAAATTCCCCCCGCGATAATCGGCGGTATGATCCACCACAAGGCTGGACCAGGCCCGCGAAACGCCGCAGGGGCAATTGGCTCCACGCAGTTTTCATCGCAAACGATGCCGGGGCCGTAGCGCACAATCCTGCCATCCGGCAAGCGCACGAATTCAGGGTGATCAGAACTTTCTTGCGCTGTGGGCTGTCCCGTAGATGGTTGCTGTGGTTGTCCGGCTGGATTCTGTCCCTGATCCTGCGTTTGGCGCGCAACTTTTGGGACAGATGCAATCGTCGTCGCGCGTCCGCTTTGATCCTGACGCAATTGCTGATACGTGACCGTGTCGGCGCAGACGCCCTGCGCGACAATACACAATGCCAGCAGAGCGCAAGCCGCCGTGCGCAGACGCGCAACCAGCGCGATAAATAGGCTGGCTTTTTGCCGAAACTGAATTGAGACCAAAATTTTGGCTGACATAAGAATCCCCTCTGTCTTGGTGACAGGGATAAAGTGATTGAGCCACGCACCCCAACGGCGAGCCGGGGATTGATTCTCAGGGAATGCTCTCGCGTTTAACCTTGGGTTAACCATTGATGCGCCGGCAAGATCACCTGGGTTCGAAGGTCTGCCTTCTAACCCAACTACGATTTTGAAATTTCTGTTACTGCGCTGAAAGAGGAACTAAGTCTTTTCAGCTACTACCACTTGAGGACTTGCATTATACGGGCAACTCTATCTTGTGGCAATAACTTAGAGGTATTGGTTTTGCGCTTGTGGGATTCCACACTTCGCGATGTGGAATAACCGCTACGTCAATCCACTGGCAAGCGCTAGGATGCCTGCGAAAAACGGAATAAGATCACGCTATGTCCATTCTGATTGCCGAAGACAATGTTGCCCAACGCGCTTACCTGCGCGAACTGCTGGAACGTGAGTTTGCCGAATGCAAGCCGATCCTGGAAGCTGCCGACGGCGATGCGGTCGTCAAACTGGCGTTGTCGGAACGTCCGCAGCTTTGCGTGTTGGATATTCAAATGCCCGGCCTGTCCGGCGTCAAAGCCGCAAAGGCCATCTGGAAGGGCTTTCCCGAAGCGCGCATCATCTTCTGGACGCAGTTCCCGCACGAAATCTACATCAACGAAATCCGCAAAATAGTTCGCGGCGTTCAGCCGCCACCCGCGTACGGCTTTATTGACAAGAACAATCCCGAAAGCCGCTTCCTGCGTTTTGTCGCCGCCGTGTTGGAAGACGGCGCGGATATGATTGACCCGAACTTCAAGGACGCTTTCACACAGCCGCTGCTGACGGACTTCGAAGCCGAAGCGCTGTATTACCTGGCGCTGGGCCTGTCGAATTGGGCGATTGCGCGAAAATGCCATTTAAGTTTGCGCGGCGTCGAAAGCCGCCTGACCACGCTTTACGAAAAGCTGCTGATTACCGATGCAGGAGGCACGCCCGATGAAGGCTACGACAAACTGGCCTTCAACGTCCGCACGCGCGCTTACTTCGAAGCATTGCAGCGAGGCTTGATTAACCAGGATGAGTTGGGGAAGGCGAGCGCGGAATTGGAGGCGTGGCTGGAGAAAGATCGGAAGAAGTTTGCGACAGAGCAGGGCGGTAAGATGTGAGATCAGGTCCAAGTTGCTTTCAACTATCGGCTGGGTACAATGCCACGCCAGTAAGGAGAAAACCATGGAACAGATTATTACTCTGGGTGATTCAGCCGAGTTGGTGCTGAATCAGGAAATTTTGGAGCAGATCGGCGTTAGCGCTGGCGATAAAGTTGAGGTCAAGTTTGCCAACGGCGTGCTGACCGTGCGCCCACTGGATGCAGCCGGAAGAGCGCGAAAGATTGCTGAGCTGACAAGAGAAATCTTCGATAACCGTCGCGAAGCTTACCTACAATTGGCGCAGGGGCCTAAATAACCTTTCAACAAAGGACGCTCAGGGATGTCTTTGCTGTTTTTGACCCAAGACGAAATCCTGCTTCTGCACAAGCAAAACATTGAAGAGTTTGGCGGAACGCATGGCCTGCGCGATGAAGGAGCGTTGGAGTCGGCGCTGCTGGCGGCTGAAAATCGCGCTCACTACGAAGACGCAGTCTTGGGCATTTGCGCCGCTACCTATGCTTATCACCTCAGTCAGGCTCATTCGTTCATTGACGGCAACAAGAGAATCGCGGCAGCAGCAGCCGAACTTTTTATCAGGCTCAACGGGTTTTGCTTGAAGATGACGAATGCTGAAATCATCGAGTTATTTCTCAAGATTGCTGATGGGCAAATGACTCGCGATGAAATTGAACTGCTCTTTGAGCAACAAATCGTAAAAGCCAAATGACGCTGCTGTGTTCAAACTCCGTCCCGCCCAACTCTTCCTTTTGCTGCTGATTGCCGCGCTGATCGCTTCAGTGGTCTTTTCGCAGGCTGACCAAACTTCTCAGCCAAATACAGAACAACAGCCGCCCGCCGCGCCAGTTGCAGGTTTACCGGCAACTGATGATGCCACGCTCAATCTGCACCGTTGGGGCGCGGTGACGCTTTTTCACGGCTTGCCATCGGATCGCGTCAATGCCATCGCCGAAGATGCGCAGGGGGTGATGTGGTTCGGCACGGATAATGGATTAGTGCGGTACGACGGGCGGAATGTCGAGCCGATGCCGGGCGAGGCTTCGTTGCCTTCGCGGCGGATTCTGGCGCTGAAGCTGGATGATCGAGGCAGTTTGTGGATTGGCACGGATGCCGGCGCGGCGAGATGGCGCGATGATCATCTGGAAGTCCTGGAAGAGATGCGCGGACAAGTCGTGACTGCCATTGACACCGGAGGGGCGCACGATGTCGCCCTTGTCTCGAATCAAGGCCAGATCGTTATTTACCGCGAGGATCAAGGAAAACAGCCACGCAGCGAAGCCGCCGTCACGACTCATCTGCTTGCCTCCAGGTTCAACCCGAATTCCCATCCTCTTCTGAAATCTCCGAACCAGCCGAACGAAGCTTTGCCGCTGACGGCGATTACCAGCGTAGCGGGGAAAGGGTCGGATCGTTGGTTGATTGGCTCCAGTGGACGAGGAGTGTTGGAACTGGAAGGTGGCAACCTGCGAGAGGCGATTGCTAAATCGCCTCGGCCATATTTTGTGACGGCGATTCTTGAAGATCACGAAATATGGATCGGTGAGCAGAGTAATCGGCCAGCGAAAGGACTCTGGTTATATCACTGGGATTCACCGATTCGTCAGCCGCTGGATACCAGCGGAGTGACGGCAATTACAGGCGGCTCAAGGGAAGCGGGTGAGCTTTGGATTGGCACAAACCGGCAAGGCGCATTTCTGCTGAAGCAGGAAGAACACGGCACAAAGTTTGGGCCGGAACAGTATGGCACGAAGCTGATTGAGCATTTGACGTTTGAGAATACAGCGGGCGGTCTGCGTTCAAATCATATCAACGCGATTTTTCGCGACCACGAAGGAATTATCTGGTTCGGCACCGATCGCGGCGTGTGCCGGTACGACCGAGAAAGTTTTCGCGCGACGACCATCAGCGGCAATTCGCAGAGCAACTTTGTCCGTGCGCTGCTGCAAACCCTGAACGGCGATGTGTGGAGCGGCACGAATCGCGGATTGTTTAAGTTGGTTGATCGTGGCGGCCTGACTTCCACGACTGAAATCAGCGAATTGCAAAGCCGTTCGATTTACGATTTGTTTGAAGACGAAGCAGGCACGGTCTGGGCTGGGACAAGCAACGGGTTGTTTGTCAAAGCAAGAGCTTCCGCAAACTTTGCCCGCGTTGCTTCGCCACCGGAAACGGCCATCACCATTGGTACCATTGGGGACGACGCTGCTGTTGCGGCACAGTCGCCGCCGGAAGAGTCAGCGGGCAAATCTGAAAATCTCCAATCTCCAATCTCCAATCTCAAATCCCGCGAAAGCGTCCGCGCCATTACCAGCTTTCGCCAGCACATCTACGCGGCGTTTTACGAACGTGGGATTGAGCGGATTGATGGGGATAAGCGCCTGCCAATGCTCACCGATGCTGCGGCGCAACGTGCGATCTGTTTCGCCGCCGAAGGCGATCAGGCATTGTGGTTCGGCACTTCTGAAGGCGAACTGTGGCGTTATGACGGGTCGCAAACAAAACGATTTGAATTGCCGGGCCAACAAGCCAGCAATAAGCCCGAACAAGCCGTGCGTTCAATCAACATTCTCAGAAAGCGGCTGTGGGTCGGCACGTCGCGAGGACTATTCGTTCGTGATGGCGATGCATTTCGCGAAGTCCTGGCGGACGTGGATGTGCGTGATTTATTGGTAATGCATGATCCCTCAGACCGCGAAATCATCTGGTGCGCAACGCAGAATGCCGGGTTGATCAAGCTGTTGCCGAACGAAAATATCTCAATTCGTTTTGACACGGAGCAAGGCCTGGCTTCGCAACAGGTCTTCGCCCTGGCCGCATACAACGCCCGCGCAACAACAGATGTTTGGATTGGCACGAATCGCGGCGTCGTTCATCATCAGCCGAGCGCGATTGAACCACGGCTGGCAATCAAGCGGCTGGTGGCTGAAAAAATCTATTTGCCCGAAGACCTGATGGCGGAACTGGCGCTGCCACACACGCAGCGCAGCTTTCTGCTGGAAGTTGAGGGCATTGGCAGTAAGACATTTCCAAGTCAGTTTCAATACGAATTCTCATTGCGAACACGACTTGGCATGGAACTGAAAAAAGTCCAAACGCACGACCCGCAGTTCGCCGCCGCCGATTTGCAGTCCGGCGGTTATGCTGTTGTCGCGCGAGCGATCAGCCGTGACCTGGTCTATTCGGAGCCGCTCACGATTCGATTGCGCGTGCAAAGCGCGCCGTTTCCCTGGACGACGTTGTTGCTGGCGTCATTGTTGGGCGTTGCCGTGATCGCGGCAGTGTGGGCGTTCCGGCAGCAGCTTCGGTTGACAAAGACCAATCGGACGCTTGCTGAAACCAACGTCGAACTGCACGAAACGCGTTTGCGATTGGCCAACGAAACCGAAGCCGAGCGCAGCCGCATCGCGCGCGACTTGCACGATCAAACGCTGGCCGACCTGCGGCACTTGTTGGTACTGACCGATCAGCTTCCGGCGGGCAATCCGGCCAGCAGCGATGATTCACACACGCCGTCGCTCCCATCGCCAGCCATCATTCGCCGTGAGATCGAATCCGTTTCAAAAGAGATTCGCCGCATCTGTGAAGACCTCAGCCCGTCAGCGTTGGAAAACATAGGCTTTCTGCCCGCGCTGGAATGGGCACTGAGCGATGCGGTTGCACATCTGGCAGCCGAAGAGAAGTTCGCGTACGAATTCAATTGCGAGCCAGAATTGGAAGAGCGGTTGCAGCTTTCGCAGATCGAACAGATTCAGCTTTACCGCATCGTGCAGGAAGCCTTGAACAACGTCGCCCGCCACGCTCGAGCAAAACACGTGAAGCTTTCAGTACGGGCAGAGCAGGGCGATCTGTTGATCGAAATCTGCGACGACGGCGAAGGCTTCGATGGCCAGTCTGCCAACAAGACCGGTCATGGTCTGGCCAACATTCGTTCACGCGCAAATTTGATTGGCGCGCAAGTCTCGTGGCAGGATGCGCAGCCAGGATGCCGCTTTGAAGTCCGAAAAGCGCAAGCCGTAACAAATCGTCGCGCTGAAATTCGGTGGCCGATAATCCGGAGGAGGATTGATCCAGATGAAAAGGTTGATGGCTGTTTGCCTGTTGTTATTTGTCGCAAGCGTTAGCACGCAGTTTGCCGCTTCTTCTATTGCCGTTGAAGACCAATGGCCGCAATGGCGCGGGCCGTTCTTCAATGGCGTGGCTCGCGGCAGCGCGCCCACCGAATGGAGCGAGACCAAAAACATCAAATGGAAAATGCCGATTGCCGGGCGCGGTTTTTCAACGCCGATTGTCTGGGGCAATCGAATCTTCCTGACAACAGCGGTGCCGACGGGAAAGAAGGAAACGCCTGCGGGACGCAGCCAGAATCCGGCAGGCGGGTTCGGCAGCGGCGAAGAGCAGAAGCTGATGGTGATCTGTCTGGATCGCAAAACGGGCAAGACGTTGTGGGAACGTGTTGCCAAAACCGCCGTGCCGCACGAAGGTTTTCATCGTCAATACGGCAGCTTTGCCTCTAACCCTCCAGTCACGGATGGCAAGTTCGTTTACATTTCCTTTGGTTCGTATGGTGTGTACTGCTACGACCTGGACGGAAAGCTGATCTGGGAGAAAGACCTGGGCGTAAAGATGCAGATGCGCAACCAATTTGGCGAAAGCGCCGCGCCGATGCTCGCCGGGGATCGTTTGATTATCAACTGCGACCACGAAGCCGGATCATTTATCGTCGCGCTCGACAAACGCACGGGCAAAGAACTTTGGCGCACGAAACGCGATGAGATCAGCGCCTGGGCGATGCCTCTGATGATCGAACACAAGGGCCACAAACAAATCGTCGTCAGCGCAACTAACAAAGTCCGCGCCTACGACCCCGACAACGGAAAAGTGATTTGGGAAGCTGCCGGGCTGGGTTTGAATGTGATTCCCGCGCCCGTCTGGCAAGGCGATTTGGTCTACGCGATGAGCGGCTTTCGCGACCCGAAGCTGATGGCAATTCGTCTGGGGAAAGAAGGCGACCTGACCAATTCCGATGCGATTGTTTGGAGCCAAACGCGCGGAATGTCGTACACGCCTTCACCCGTTTTGTACGATAACAAGTTTTATGCGCTGACCGACAACGGCATGCTCAGTTGCTTTGATGCGGTAACCGGCAAGCCTTTCTATCAGCAACAGCGATTGCCCCAAGCGGAAAACTTCAAAGCCTCGCCCGTCGCCGCCGATGGCAAGCTCTATCTGGCGGGCGAAAGCGGCGCAACTTATGTCATCAAGATGGGTGAGAAGTTCGAAGTCGTCGCCACCAACACGCTGGCTGATCACTTATTCGTCGCCTCGCCCGTGGTTGTAGAAGGGGAGCTTTTCCTTCGCAGCCATAGCCAGCTTTTCTGCATCAGTGAGGGAAAAGGGAAGTAGATAGTTTGTCTCAAGAGTGTGAGATAACGTGACTAACAAACACACCCGGCTGAACGAGAAGTTCAAAGACTGACTGTAGTCCACTGGCAGATCGCTCCGTTCAGCTTCCTACCTGGTATATGGGCGTATGGTGGAGAAATAGAAAAACATCGGTGGTCAGACGCGGAAAAGAGCAGAGAATAAAGGCAATTTCCTGTGAGTGCTACACTACAGTCAGATTTCAGCGCGACAAATTGATAGGATGAAATCCCTTCCGAACCCTTGAATATTGGCCGCGTGACGCTTCATTCAAATTTCGGCAGTACAACACTACAGTGTAATTTGAAGCATTAAGAAATCGCGCAAAGGCCTATAAAATCAGTGTTCGCGCTCGACAAATTCAACACAATGGTTGAACTGTTGAATTGATGGCAACAAAATAAGTGTAATGTTGTTATCGTCAATCCTCATAGCGACCAGCCCACTATTTTGACGGATGATGCCGAGGAGCCTTTGTAAAGATGCATCTTTCAGAGGCTCCTTCATTTTTGCCGCAAAATGCTTGGTGTTGGTGCTCATTAGGCGTAAAAGTGAGTTTCGCGCTGACAGGTGGTGAGCTTATCGATTACCGGCAGCGAGTCATCGGGTGTTACAAACGATTTGCACCAAATTTGTATCCGAATAAGGCGAAAGGATAACGAACATGAAGAAAAGCCCAAACACGGCACAGAAAGCAGAACAACCACAACTCGTCTGGCACAAATTGAATTCGTCCAGTGCGGGAGGCGAATGGTGGAAATTGGGAGATGTCTATCGAACGAAAGTTCCTGGGGGCTGGCTTGTCATGATAACCAACAACGCCAGAGGCCTGATATTTTACCC